>JBMOIP010000002.1:0-285299 GCA_049317265.1 Bacteroidales bacterium | reverse complement strand
TATTTGTCTGGACCCTGAAATACCTGGGACTGCAATTCGCCTATTTTCTGCTCTCCTTCGTTGTCCTCTACTTTGTGGCCACATCTGGTAAAGCCTTTATGGCCATTTTTCATTTTTACAGGCATGTAATGAAATATGGAAAATTCAGGGCGCTGATAAGCATCTACCGCAACTATTTTATGTTCGGACAGATCTTACTTGACAAGATTGCCATGCTTGCCGGATTTCAGCAAAAATTCACCTTTGATTTTGAAGGGGAAGAGTACCTCCGCGAAATGCATGACGGGGGTTTGCTTGTAAGCGCGCATGTCGGGAACTGGGAGATTGCCGGACAACTGCTGAACAGACTCGAAAAACGAATCCATATCATCCTTTATGATGCCGAACATCAGAGGATCAAGGGTTATCTGTCGGATGTCATGACCAACCGCAATGTCAACTTCATCGTAATCCGCGATGATTTTTCGCATTTGCTGGAGATCAAACAGGCGCTGGCAAACAAAGAGATCATTGCCATGCATGGCGATCGCTTCATTGAAGGCAATAAGACCGTGATCCTCGATTTTATGGGTCAACCGGCCGCTTTCCCAATCGGCCCTGTGAATATGGCTGCGAAGTTCGGTGTTCCCGTCTCTTTTGTCTTTGCTGTAAAGGAGCGCAGCAGCCATTATCATTTTTATGCCACGCCGCTTCAACGTGTTGCATTCAGTACCAACTTAAGCCAGCGGGAGGCAAACTTCCGGGGAATATTGGAGAAGTACACCGCTAAGTTTGAAGAGATTGTTCGTAAATATCCGTTGCAATGGTTCAACTATTACGATTTCTGGAAACTTCCTGAAACCGCGATCATCACTCATGAAACGAAATTATAGACATGGAAGGTAAGAAACTGCTCTTCGTTTCAGCAAACAGGTATGCAAACCCCTACCCTGTTTATCCGTTGGGTATATCCTACCTCTATACATACCTTAGCGGACGCCTCCCCCATTATGAGATCAGGATTTTCGACTTCAACCTCGACTCGCCGGAGTCTTTCCGGAAGAAACTGGAGGAGTTTGCACCCGATTATATCGGCCTTTCCCTGCGAAATGTGGATGATGTGAACTTCTACTCACAGGAGAGTTTCATCAACGGGTACAAAATGATTGTCGATATCATCCGCAGCGCCACAAAATCCCCGCTGATCATCGGAGGATCTGCCTTTTCGATCTACCCAAAAGAACTGTTCTCTTTCTTCTCTCCTGACTACGGCATCTACGGAGAAGGCGAAGAGAGCCTGCACCACCTGCTAACAAGCCTTGACGAAGGGAATCCTGACCTGGCTGTGGACGGCCTCGTCTACCACAATGGCCGGGAGGTAATTATGAATGGCAGAAAGCACTTCATCAAGACACCCGACCTCGATTTTGACACCGGATTGCTCGAATTTTACTGGGATAAGGCAGGGATGGTCAATGTGCAGACCAAGCGTGGTTGTCCGTACAATTGCATCTATTGCACCTACCCGCTCATCGAAGGCCATAATGTGCGGACGCTCGATCCCAACAAGATCGTAAATACCCTGCGTCAACTCTATGAAAAACACAAAGTTGACTATGTTTTTTTCACCGATTCCGTGTTCAACATCAGCAATAACTTTAATGTTGAGCTTGCAAATAAGATGATCGCCTCCAAACTTCCCATGCATTGGGGCGCCTACTTTTCACCGCACAATTTGTCACTTGAAAACCTGAAACTTTTCGCAGAAGCAGGCCTGACCCACATCGAATTTGGCACGGAATCACTCTCCGATACCACCCTGAAGAAATATGGCAAACACTTTAATGTGGATGAAGTGGTAAGGGTATCAGATTATTGCAACCAGGCAGGAATCTACTTCTGTCACTTTATGATTATCGGCGGATACGGAGAAACAGAGGAGACGATCAACGAGAGTTTTGAGAATGCAAAACGGATCGAAAATACGGTCTTTTTCCCATTCATCGGGATGAGAATCTACCCGGGAACGGTTTTACATAAAATTGCCCTCGAACAAGGCATTGTCCAGGAGAGTGACAAACTGCTGGAGCCGGTCTATTATGTTGCTCCCGGGATTAACTACGACACGCTGAAGGAGCGGGCAGAAAAATCAGGCAGGAGGTGGGTATTCCCTGATGAAGATGTGGCAACCGTGATGAACCGCATGAGGAAACGCAAACGCAAAGGATCGTTATGGCACCATTTGAAGAAGTAAACATACCCCAGAAACCACCGATGGTGATGGTTGACAGGCTCGTGGAGATCGTTGACAAATCGACGGTTACAGCATTTCTGATCCGTGAGGACAACGTTTTTTGCGAAAATGGCATGTTCCGGGAACCAGGATTGATTGAGAATATGGCCCAAACCGCTGCAGCAGGTGTAGGTGCACAGCCGGGGAGTGTCCAGGGAGAAGCTCCACTGGGTTTTATCGGCGGGATCAGGAACCTTAAAATTTCCGGGTTTCCAAAGGTCGGACAGGAGATCATCACCCGGATCACCGTTTTACATGAGGTATTCGACGCAACCATCGTTCAGGGCGAAATCTTCCTGGATGACCGGTTGATTGCCGGGTGCGAATTGAAAATTTTCTTGATAAAAAATTGACACATGGGTAATTCTGATGATAAAGTAAAGGATCAATCAACCGATAATAACGAGTTGATTTACACTTATAATCGTGAACTTTTTTACCATTTTGACAAGGATAAGGGGTTTACCCAGGAGGTGAATTACCAGAACCCCAATAACCAGGTGATCATCAAACAGAGCTGGGATGCTGCCGCGCAGCGACTGGAGGAGGTGAGGCAACTGGTGGTCATTGGAAAGGCAAGTCCTATCGCCTATTACATGGAGAAGATCCTGATGGAAGTTCCGATGCTTGCCGCCTATATGGAGACCTCAAAATGGCGGGTAAAAAGACACATGAAACAGCGGGTTTTTAAAAAACTTAAACCGGAAACACTGGCGAAATATGCGGAGATATTTGGTATCAGCGTTGATGAACTCACCAATTCCGACGCTTTTAAACGCTAGATCACTCGGTTTCGCACGATTTCATCTTTTGCCTGATACGAACCTTCTCTTTTTCCCCGGGAATAACGCATGAGATGGCATGATTATAACATTGAAACGCTTTACTGAATTGTTTTTCAGCTAAATAGAAATCGCCGGCCACTTCCCAGGCATCAAAATAACCGGGATTCATGGTAATCATCAACTCAACACCCTGCGCGTCTGATTCGTGTAAGACCACCTTTTTCCTTAAAGCCAGGTATCGCTGGTATCGCGGATAAGCCTTGTTTAAAAATGCCGTGTCAGGTTGAATGTATCCTGAATCGAGAATTGATTCGACACGGGGCTGCAACACTTTGATTTTCAACACCCTGTTGAGGTCATAACACACAAAGCCACCTTCCTGGTATGGGGATGTTGACACCCAGAATTTCAGCTCTTTGGGTGAAAAGATGATGGAATGGTGACCGATGAGCTGATTGATGGTCTTTTCATTTCCCAGTCCAATGGAGGTTCCCTTCACCCCGGAAGTATCGCGCAAAATGTCGGCAATATCTGAAATGCTGAATCGTTTTTGAGCGCCAAGACACTCTTCAACCCTTTTAAACCGGTCTCCTGAAGCTGTCTGGTTGCGTTGTTTTATCGCACTGGCAGATAAGCCGTTCTGAACGCTCTGAAAGTGGTTGGTTGAAATGATCCAATCATTGCTCCTTTCATAAACGACCTGTGAACCGGGTCTCTTTTCAATGATAACAGCCTTGTTGTCTGCTGCCGAGCCTACCAGGAACAGTTCTGACACAAAAACATCGTATTTTGCAGCAACAGCAACCGCTTCCCTGATATTACCTGCATATTGGAGGATCTCCCTCGCCACCAGTGAAACAGGCGTAGCCGCCCTGAAAACAACATCAGAATTAGCCGCATTGATGGTTACGGTCACTCCCTTTTCATTCATCCCTGAAACTGCGCCCATCATGCCGCCCCAGGTGACAAATGCATGGAAATACCCCGAATCGGGCCGGATGAACGCCACGATTTTCTCCTTGGCGAACTCCTCACCGACGTAGAAATCAAAATTCCGGCCAATCAGCAGGTTTCCATCCGCTGTTTTATTGTTCCGGATACCAAAGGAGGTACAACCCACCATTCCCATGTTGTTCAGAAGATGCCCCAGGTCATGGGCGCCATGGTAGTTGAGAATCCGCTGGTAATTTCCGGTGATATAGTTGAAGGATTCAGAGGCGGAGAGAGAGATGCCGTAAATTTCCGCTTTTCGCTCCTCCGGGATCGAACGGTAGAGGTTCAGATCAAAAACGGCAATCACATACTTCAGGAATGTAAGATATCCAGGCGATGGGACGATTCTCTTTAGTTGATCAACGAAGGCTTTCTCCTGCCTGAAGATCAATCCCCTGCACAACTGACCGGCGATGAGTCCCCTTTCAAATGGTTTTCCTTCGACATAGAGGGTATAAATGCCCGCCTGCTCCTTTCTTAGCCAGTTGTCGCCAATCCTTGTCGTATTATTGTCAACCTGTTCTATCGGATATTTCCGGTATACGTGCAGTTTCGCTTCGCGGGTAAAAATAGAGTCAACATAGGCAAAGAACCCGGTCAGCAGCACCAGGAGGACGAGGATAGAAAGTATGGTCCATTTGATTACGCGCTTCATTGGCTCAGAAATTACGGATTTCATCGAGCAGAAGATCTATCCCGAGCAGTTCCCCTGCAGTGAGGAGAGCGCTCAGGGAGACCCCCAGCACCCCATGGAGATTCAGGTTCTGCCCGGTAAGGAGCAGGTTGGGAATTTTCGTCCGCGGGGATACAAAGGTACGCAAAGGCTCATTGCAATTCCGCTGGATACCGTATAAGGATCCATTCGGAGTTCCTGTGTAATCACGGTAAGTAAGTGGCGTGACGGTATGATACGACTTGACGGATCCAATGAATCCGGGGTATTGCCGTTCGATGAAATCAAACAGGATGGATGCCTTTTCTGCTTTGAATGCCTCGTACCCAGGACCGCGAAGGTTGTTATCCCTGCTTTCACTTTGTTGAATCGAAGTGCTATGGGTGTCTGCCCACTGCGCACACTCTGAAAAACGCATATAGCTCATGATAGTGGCCGACCGGGCAAACCCATCCTTCCCTTCGGTCAGAAACAGGGCATAACTCTCCGGCCATGCTTCCGGTTGATAGTCAATCCCCCCCCAGACGCTTTCCGGTTTTGAATAGTAATAGTTGTTATAATTGCTGAACGGGAAGGCTGAATCTTTGAATACGACGTTCAAGCTGAAACAGCTGATGGTGTTCTCAATGGCGGCAATCCTGTTGATATAGACGTTGCGAAAAACATCCGTCTGAGTCATGGCAAGGGTTGTGGCAGGATGGAGATTAGAAATGAACCAGCTGGCTCTAAATTCCCTGTTATCACGGGTGGTAACACTGGTCACCGTTCCATCTGAAACGGAGATTTTTGTAACCTCCGTGCGGTTCACAATTCTTCCACCCGATTTTTCGATCTGGTCGCGCAGGATCTGTCCGATCTGCCCTCCACCCTCTTCGCAATGCCAGGCGCTTTCAATGTAACTGTTCGAAACAAGTGCATGAATATAAAATGGCGTTTTATCTGCAACGCCGGCATAGAGCCAATTGTTTCCTGCAAGAATATTTCGCAGGAGCGTATCTTCCACGCATGAGTCGATCGTTTCACGGGCATTGAAACCGAGCATGTCAATCTTGTCCATAAAATCGCCCGACCTGAGATTGTACAGCGGAAAACGGCTGCATACATACTTGATTTTCTGACAGTAATCTTCAATTCCCTTGCGCTCGTGCGGAAACTGGCTGGCCAGGGTTTCAATAAACAGTTCGTAGGATTGAGCCAGGCGGAATTCCTGCGGGTGATCCCCAAAACGAATCACATCAAAACCACTCTTATCCAGGCGTTTGAGTTTCAACCCTGGGATCAGTCCTGCATAGGAGAATATCTTATAAAGTGTCTGGCCTTTATCCAATCCGCCAATGTAGTGAACTCCTGTCTCAAACCGCGCCCCATCCCGGGTATAGCTTTGAAGACATCCCCCGATCTGCGCATTCTTCTCCAGTACGGTGACCCTGTACCCGTGTTTTCCAAGGATAGCACCGCATAGCAGGCCCCCCAGCCCACTTCCAATGATCACTACATCTGATGTTTCACCCATTATTCACCTTCCTGAACACAATAACTACATTTGAATTCCATTTTTGATGATCAATGATTTGGGCTTCAAATCCAAGCGATTGACCCAGGTAAACGAGATCGGAGGCACTGAAGAATGACAACTCCTTCTCCTTTTTATTGAACCTGAATATCCGGGTTGAAAGAAACTCGGTCAACTTCGTCGTGCCATGTTTTTTCCCCGGCTCCTTATCACCATCTCTCACGATGAGGATACCTCCCGGGTTCAGCTTTTCAGCATATGCAGTGAAAATACTATTCCGCTCTGCCTCTTCCAGGTAATGCAGCACATCGCTGAAAATCACGCAATCTGCAGTAGTTATTGGAAAGTTCTGCAGCGAAGCAGCAGCAAACCGGAGGTTCGCAGGTTTGTCAAACCCGCTCAGAGCCACTTCCACCTTGGCCTCATCGTAATCAAAACCAGTGATATTTCGGTTCGGGGAGAGGTAAGCCAGCATATAGGCCATGAAACCGTAGCCGCAACCGGCATCGACAATAACTCCTTCTTTGGGGACAAGATCATTGAACAAGGCATAGTTTCCTTCCATCCGCATCTTTACCTTCATGTACCACTCCAAAACAGGGCCTTTAAAAAGATAGTTCTCAATCACCCTGCGCCTGCATTGGCCGGGGGTTCGCATCTCTTCATCAAGCAAGGCATTCTCCCTCCTTAATAACTGGCAAACCTCTTTGGCTTTCTGCTGATAGGAGGAACCCTCTTCGGGGCTGATGAATTTTATGCGCTGAAGCACCTTAATGGTAAAGGTAGAGGTCCGGACCACAAAACTACCTTTTGCAATGCACTTCCTGGTATCATGAAAAAGCACCGGGATCAAGTCGAGTTCAAGCTTCTGTGCCAGGTAGAATGCGCCCTTATGAAATCGGCCAATTTTCCCGTCTCTCGACCGGGTACCTTCAGGAAATATAGCAATAGAGTAACCCTCGCTTACTTTTTGCCTCAGGGTTTCAATCCCCGGATCTGCCCCTTCAAAAATCGGGTAGTAACCGGCCAGCCTCACTACATAGCCGAATAGTGGCGAATTCCACACCCATTGGTTGGTTAGGAGAATGATTTTCGGACTCAGCATCACCATAGAGAGGATATCGAGCACCGACTGGTGATTGGCAACATACACGGCAGGCCTTGAATAGTCTGGTTTTTCGTCGAAAATCACCCGCTTGGTTACGCTTGTAATGATGTAAAGCTGCAGCCAGGCGACTTTACTGATGAGGGCATTGAGAATTTTCTGCGACTTTTTACGGTAAAAGGGGTTGATCACCACCAGGAAAAAGCCGGAAATGCTGAGAAAAATGCATCCCGAAATAAAATAGGTATAGGCAAATACCGACTGGATGAAGGTTCCGATGCCAGTGGGTGGAAAACCCCTGCTCACCGGTTTTGTTACGAACGTCCGGAAAAGGTAGGGTTCAAGAACCTGGGATATGAGCAATACCGACAGGATTCCAATCACAGAAACCAATGCAATGGATTGAAGAGCTGGATGTTTTGCAACCAGCAGCACGCCAAACCCGATCAGGGTGGTAAGTCCCGACAGGAGAATGCTCATCCGGATCACGGGCATCGGTCGTTTTTTACCGCGGTACTCCTGTAGAAGTCCATCCATGGTAAAAATGCAGTAATCATCCCCCAGTCCGAAAATAAATGTAGACAGGATGATGTTGACGATATTGAATTTAACATGGAACAAACCCATCAACCCGAGAATCCACACCCAGGATACGACCATTGGCACAAAAGCCGTAATGGCAAGTTCCAGTTTTCCATAGGTGAGCAGCAGGGCAATAAAGACCATCAAAGCGGAAAAAATGGCAATAAAGTTGAAATCGTCGCTGATGATGGAGGAGAGTTGAGCGGAGAGAAAGTTATTGTCGAGCAGGCGGGTGTTTTTTTGTGCGGAGAGGACGGCATCTATCCTCTTTTGTCCGGCTACCGGCACTTTCACGATGGTGATGATGGTGGACATTTCAATGGAGGTGGTCACCACATCCTTTGCCAGCGCATTGAATAAAATGGTATTGTCGGCACTGTCAATTTTCCCTGATTTTACCTCAAGTAATGAACGGAAGTTATCGAAAGCTCCTTCCCTGAAGCCTGACTCTTTTGCTGCATGATCGAGCGCCGTTGTAAGCGCTTCAATTTTCTCCGGGGTAAAATAGTGCTTCCAGCGGGCCAGTCTTTGCTTTTGTTCCAGTTCGGAAGGGAAAAAGTCAGCAATACCCGAATAGCTGTTTTTGGCACCTGCCCTGTTCAGAGAATCGGAAAGCTTTTTCACTATGCCTGCTGAAACGAGTGCCTGGTCAAGGGTTTGACCATAAGAGATCACATACACCGAATGCATCAGGCTGTCATCCCCCCGCAGGATCTGTTCCGTTTTTTTCTGTGCTGGAGTGGTGTAGTTCAGGTGCATGAGGTTGCTGTCGAATTCGATATCCCCGGCAAAATAGAAGAAAACAGGGGTGAGCAGAATGATGATCCATGGAAGGTAGGAGTTGTTTTCCAGCTGAACTTCGCCTGCCCTGTTAAGCCACTTTTCGGCCAGTTTTCCTTCTGTAACTTGCTCTCCGATTAGGTGCGGGAGAAATACGAGAGAGAAAAATACCGCTCCGACAAGGCCAAAAGCGCCCAGCAACCCAAAATCGTAGAGAATTTCCGCCTTCACAAAAAGGAGGCAAAGAAAACCGCCTATGGTTGTGGCGCTTCCAATGGTCATGGGCTCTACCATGTCGCCGATCACCTTCCTGAGGTCGGGTTCATGCAGCCTGTGGGTAAGAATATGCAACGGGTAGTTTACCGCGATGCCCAGTAAAATGGAGGTGGCGCCTATGGCAATGAGCGAGATATCCGGTTTGATAAAGGAGATGCAGGCCAGGGCGAAGATCATGCCGAAAACAGTGGGCAGAAAAATCAGGATCGGTGTTCTCTTTCTCCTGAAAACTGAAGTGATCAGCAGGAAGAGAGCCACACACATAATGCCCAGCGTCAGCAGGGTATCGTGCTGGATCTGCCGGGCATTTTCAACCGATATTGCAGTAGCTCCAACAAATGTGCATTCAAGCCGGTCAAAACCATTTTGCTTGCCGATTTCGCCGGCAAACCTCTCCAATGACTTTATCAGCACGGCATTTTTACCAGTTTCGTTGGCGGCGTTGGCAGGGTCGATAAAAACAAGCAGATGGTTTTTATCCCTGGTGAAGAAATATCCGTTGTTTAACTCATAACCCGACGCCTCACCCAGTTCCTGCAGACGGTTTGTCACAGGGAGCGCGATACCTGCAGGATCCCACGGCAATCCTTGCCTGGCCATCATCCCTGCCGGTGAGCCTAAAAGCCTTTCATTCATTTCCAGATGATGCTTAATCTGATCCGGTTTGAGAAGGGAGTCGAGGCGAGTATAATCCTGCTCCTGCATGAAAAACGGAAGATTTCTCAGCAAGGCTTTGTAAACCTCCATGAAGGGAAAATCATCAGGAGAGGCGATCACTTTTCTGACCAGGCTGCTGTCGAGTGTTTTAATTTTCGTCAGCAGGCTGTCGCAAAAAGCCATTTTAAGCTGAGTGGAAGTTTTTTCAAACGATTTATCGGAGATACAGATCGTGAGTTTGTCAACCGCCCGGATATTTTGTAAAATCTTCCGGTATTCCAGGGTTTTGGAATCCATCTGGAGGATCCGGGAGATATCTTCCTCAAACGAAACCCTGAGGGCAAGGAATGATAGCAGAACGAACGCAGAAAGCATGGACAGCCAGAACCAGGCCCGGTTTCTCTTAAAAAAGTCAAATACATTCAGGATCAGGCTTCTCATAATCTGTTCAGTGTAATGTTCATCCTGAAGTTGAGATGCCTCATTTTCATGGTGCTTACTTTGTGGGTGCCGGGTACAAAACTGTATTGGAATTCAGATACCACCCGGCTGTCGACTTCGATCGTTCCGGATGAAATCGGTTGCATCGATGAACTGCTCGAATAGAAGACCTTTGTTTTTCTGTCCGGATGACAGGTTAACACCATGGAACCAGGATTATTTTCAGCCATACACTCTTTTTTCCAGGTTAAGATCCCTGTAAGCGCCCTGAAATCTTCGAACAGCGTTTTCAGGGTTTTCCTGTGATTGAGTCCCGGGAAGGCATACCGGGTTTTAAATCCGGAAGAAGAGATATCCATATCGAGCAACTTAGGCCCCATGTCGGCATTCATCACCACCCGCCAGGTGGAATCACTCCTTTCTATAAACAAAAGTAACCCCGTAAAATGCAATGTATCAAGGTCTATGGCAATGCGGTACATGCCAATGGAATCACCAGGACCGGCGATTTGCGGCATCACCGGCTGGGCGGAAAGCCTCCAGGATACGATGCAACATAATGCTATACAACTAATTAACTTTAAAAACGTCATCATTTACCTGCGCATTAATCCGCTTATTGCTGAACATCAGGATGGTCGTATCTCCGGAGGTCTCATTCAACTCAATCCGGTCAACCGTAAAATCGCTTTTTGAGATCAAAATCTGAATTTTGTCAAACAGCGACCGGAGCATTTTCTGACGGGGGACCAGCTGCAGGTAATAGACCTGGGTGTTTTCGGAAACAATAACACTGAACTCATTTGAATTCAACACATTACCGGTAAAACAATCGAGGGTCATTTTGCTGATGACCTGGTACATTTTATTTGAACTGGCCGAGACACTGGAGGTTCGACGGTCGTTTTCAATGATTACCTTATCGTTGTCCAGAATAAAAAGGAAGGGGTATGGTTTAATATACTCCATCCGTAACTTATTATTTTTCTTATAGATAAATGAGCCGGAAGAGTTGATTTTATGTTGCAGCATGCTGATGCTCTTCTCCTGGATAAAATCACACTTCAGGGTTAAAATGGATGCTGATTTCGCGGCAAAGAGGGTTTTGAAGGCTGCTGCACTAATCACAGGAGTGTATGGCTGTGCAAGAACGGAATACCCCGGGATTGTAACTAATAAAAAAACAGTCAGTTTTATAATATAGTGTCTCAATTGGCTGACAGGTGAGTGTAAACTCCCTCTGAAAATATTCCTGTAAATGTTTTGTTGTTGCATTACCATTATTCCGGGTTGAAACATGCTGGTATGACTCAATTTTATTATTAAACCAGAGTGACCGGAGCAGGTGCAAAAATAGGTAAAACTTTCAAGGTGAATGATGCTGTTTAAGGGTATTTATAAAGAGTAGAGATAACCTCCTGCAAATTACATTTTTGAAGTTCGGCTTGAATATGTATTTTTGCTGCTGAAATCCAAAAGACAACAAGCATATATATGGTAAAACTTGATTTTGAACACAGGCAGGCAGGTCATTGTGAGAGCGGAGTAACGCGCAACCTGCTAAACTTCCATAACTTTAAAATCAGTGAACCCATGGCGTTCGGTGTAGGTGCCGGGCTGTTTTTCAGCTACCTTCCGTTTCTTAAAATGCAGCATGCGCCAACCACATCCTTCAGGGTATGGCCAGGCCAGGTCTTCGACCGGGCAACCAGGGAACTTGGGATAACCACTGCTATTCATACCTTCAGAAATCCGAAGGATTCGATGACCAAACTGAACGAAGTGCTGGAGCAGGGTTACCCTGTCGGACTTCAGGTAGGTACATTCCATTTGCCCTTTTTCCCTCCCGAATACCGCATGCATTACAACATGCACAACATGATTGTATACGGGCACGACAACGGCAACTATTTCATCAGCGACACCCTGATGGAGAACCTGGTAGAAATCACCTACGATGACCTTATGAGAGTAAGGTTTGCCAAAGGCGCTTTTGCCCCCCAGGGAAGAATGTACTACCCCACTCATGTACCTAAGGGCATTGATATTAAACCCGCCATCATAAAAGGGATCCGCAAAACTGCCAACAATATGGTAGGGATACCCTTCCCCCTGATCGGCGTCAAAGGCATCAGGTACCTTGCAGGCCGAATGCGCAAATGGGAACGCAATCTTGGGCCTGAGAAGGCCTCCTATTACCTTGGCCAGGTGCTTCGGATGGAGGAAGAGGTCGGCACAGCCGGCGCAGGCTTCCGCTTCATTTATGGCGCCTTCCTTGAAGAAGCATCCACGGTTTTAAACCAGCCCTGGCTCAGGGAGCTGTCGATCGAAATGGGCGAAAATGCCAATAAATGGCGGGAATTCTCGTATCTTGGCTCACGGAATTGTAAAAAAAGAGGAAAGCCCGAACAATCTTATGATTTTCTTGCCAATATCCTTCTCGAAGTAGCCGACCGGGAGGAGAAAATATTTAAAAAACTGGCCACCATTAAAAGTTGATTTATGGACGAAAATCAAAACCCGGTTTATAAGGACAAATCTTACGGACAATACCGTGAACTTTCATATTCATACCAGGATGGCGGAAAATTTGAAAAGACCGTGGGATTCCATGGAGAAGCTGACCGTCTTATCCTGCAGCAGGCATGGGATCTGTTCAAGGAGCGGATCGAGGATGCCCGGCAGAAAGTCATTTCAGGGAAAGTGAGCCCTGTTGTATATTATATGGAGAAAAACCTGCTCGACCCCATGAATCTCTCGATGATGGCAGGTATCTCATTGTGGCGGGTCAAATGGCATTTTAAACCCGGCGTATTCAAAAGGTTGAGCGAAAAGACACTGCGGAAATACGCCACGGCATTTAACATCACCATTGACCAGCTCAAAAAGGTAGATTAATTAATGCAAATTATGGAACCAACAAAGACAATCATCAATTATACGCACCGCCAGGCAGGTCATTGCGAAAGCGGGGCAACCTCGAACCTGTTTAAATTCAATGGACTGGAGATTTCTGAACCAATGGCGTTTGGAATTGGCAATGGCTTGTATTTCAGCTATATTCCTTTTCTTAAAATCCAGTTTGCTCCCATGATCTCGTTCAGGAATCTTCCAAATACAGTGTTCAAGAGATCTACAGCCTACATGGGAATTGAGGCCACTGTGGTAAAAAAAATAAAAGATCCCAAAGAGGCCATGGATATGCTTGACAGGAATCTCGAAAAAGGAATCCCGACAGGTTGCCAGGTAGGTGTTTTCCAGCTGACCTTCTTTCCGCCTGAATACCGGATGCATTATAACATGCACAATCTCGTGGTTTTTGGGAAGGAGGGGAATTTGTATCACATCAGCGATACGGTCATGGAGTTTCCCCAAACCCTTACCTATGAAGATCTGTTACGCGTCAGGTATGCCAAGGGCGCCTTTGCACCACAGGGTAAGATGTACTGGATCAATCATGCAATAGAAACGCCTGTTGACCTTAAACCCGCCATCATCGCAGGGCTTAAAAAGACTGTGAACGAGATGATAGGCATTCCATTTCCGCTCATCGGCGTGAAGGGGTTGCGCTGGCTTGCACGCGACATCAAAAAATGGCCCCGGAAGCATGGAAACGACAAGGCATCCTTTTACCTGGGGCAAATTCTTCGCATGGCGGAGGATTTTGGAACCGGAGGTGCAGGATTCAGGTATATCTACGGCGCATTTCTGAAGGAGGCCGGCGAACTGTTTAACAACCACCATGAATTGCTCGAAGCCTCCGACATGATGGGGAAAACGGCGAATAAGTGGCGTGAATTCACCTATATCGGAGCAAGGAACTGCAAGAACCGGTCGAAACCTGAGGAAGATTACGGGACCCTTTCGGAACGGCTCCTGGAGATAGCCGCCAGTGAAGAGAAGGTATACCAGAAACTTAAAAAATTGAAATTTTAATGTCCGGGCAACCCATTATTGAGATCAGGGAGCTTACAAAAATTTACAAAGGAGCCGAAGAACCGGCTGTTAACTCACTATCCCTCGATATTTTCCAGCATGAGATATTCGGTCTGCTCGGCCCCAACGGCGCTGGTAAAACCACCACCATCTCCATCCTTTGTGGTCTCTTTCCTCCGACCCGGGGAAGTATCATGATCGATGGCCTCGACAGTCATACCAACCTGAGCAAAATCAAACAGATCATCGGGGTTGTCCCCCAGGATATTGCCCTCTACCCTACCCTCACGGGACGGGAAAACCTCTCCTTTTTCGGAAATATGTACGGCCTTCACGGGTCGGAGCTGCGCGACAAGATCGACCACTACCTGGGTGAATTCGGGCTGGAAAAACATGCTAATAAACTGGTGGGTAAATACTCAGGAGGAATGAAACGCCGGGTGAACCTGATTGCAGGCTTGCTGCACGATCCGAAGATCATCTTCCTGGATGAGCCAACCGTAGGGATAGATGTGCAGTCGCGGGTGGTGATCCTCGAATACCTCAAGGAGATCAACAAGAAAGGAGTTACGATTATCTACACGTCCCATTACATGGAAGAGGCAGAGCACCTTTGTACCAGGGTAGCCATCATCGACCGCGGTAACATCATCGCGCTTGGCCATCCGAAAGAGCTGCTCGAAGGTCATCCGGAATTCAAGAACCTGGAGAACGTCTTCCTCCATCTCACCGGTAAAGACATGAGGGACTGACCATGCGGAAATATTTGTCATCCTGCCGTAAAGAGCTGCTGTTGCTGATCCGTGATAAATCGGGACTGGCCATGCTCTTCATCATGCCGGTCGTGCTCATTGTGATATCTTCGCTGATGCAGGAGTTCGGCTGGAGTTCCCTCACCAAAGACCCCAGTGTACAGGTACTGTTTGTCAACAATGACCTCGACAGCCTTGGAATGAAGATCAAGAACGGCTTCAAAGGTTCATCCTCTTTTGAAGTTATTGACAGCCTGAATCATAAGCCATTAACCGAAGCATCTGCAAAAAATGCAGTACGAAAAGGGGAATACCTCATTGCCATCGTGGTTCCCAAAGGCGCTACCAAAACCATGCGGGCAAACGTCCGTTTGACAGTGGCAAAGACCCTTGCCGGATTCGGACTAGGCAACCCGATGCTGATGAACAGCATTATCTTCAGGGATTCGGTGAATGTAACCATCTATTTCGATCCTACTGTAAAGAAGACCTTTAAAAATGCACTGATCAGTTCAGTGAGGGAAAACTATTATAAAATTCAGACTGAATGGGTGTTCTCCACCTTTAACCAGGAGATCGCCATCCAGATGCCGATGTTCAGGCCTCCCAACGAGACCTTTCATGAAGTGCTGAAATTCAGGGAAGAGTTCCCCACCTACCGTGAGGTTGAACTTATCCCGAATGCCACCCAGCACAATGTTCCGGCATGGACCATTTTTGCCATGTTTTTCATCGTAATTCCGCTTACGCAAAGTCTCATCCAGGAACG
This sequence comes from Bacteroidales bacterium, assembly GCA_049317265.1. Taxonomy (GTDB): domain Bacteria; phylum Bacteroidota; class Bacteroidia; order Bacteroidales; family FEN-979; genus CAIVAT01. The sequence goes on along the minus strand of JBMOIP010000002.1, from coordinate 269,765 downwards.
TGAAGGTGGAGGCCTTTTCAGGTTGCTCACAATGCCTGTGCATTACATGACCCTGTTGATGGGCAAAGTGGGAGTATACCTTGTTGTTTGCCTTACACAAACGGTGGCCATGCTGCTTGCAGGAATTTTCATCCTGCCACTGTTCGGACTTCCGATGCTCGTGCTCGGGAATGACTTTCTTGGCCTTTTTGTGATGACACTGGTTGTTGCGCTCGCCTCGGTTGGGTATGGGTTGATGATTGGCACTATCGCTAAAACACACCAGCAGGCCGCGTCCTTTGGCTCCATTTCTGTGATCATCCTTGCTGCCGTAGGGGGTTTATGGGTCCCCATCTATCTCATGCCGCCTTTCATGCGCTCGGTGGCCATGCTTAGTCCGCTGAACTGGGCCATTACCGGGTATTACAGCATATTCCTCCGGGGTGGAAGTTTGATCCAGATCGCCCCGCAGGCCATTAAACTTCTGTTGTTCTTCATTTCCACGGTAACCATAACCGGAATTTACTACAAATTTAAAAGTCCGCTGAACCACTGATCACGTATATGATACTAACTGACCGGAGAGAGATTGTTGTTAGATTTTCAGAGGTTGATTCCATGCGCATCGTCTGGCACGGGAACTACCTTAAATATTTTGAAGATGGAAGAGAGTCGTTCGGGTTGAAATATAACCTGGGATACCTTGATGTTTACCGTCATCATGTGATGATCCCCCTGGTAAAGATCAGCTGCGACTACAAGCGTCCGCTGGAATATGGCGATACCGCAATTGTTGAAACCCGTTTCGTCTCCACCGAAGCCGCGAAGATCGTATTTGAATATACCATCTACCGCAAAAAAGACAACGAGATCGCTGCCACAGGAACATCCACCCAGGTTTTCCTTACACCCGAAGGCGAGCTATTGCTTACTGCCCCTGAATTCTTCATCGGATGGAGAAACAAATGGGGCGTTTAACTGCTGCTGACATGAGACCAGTATATATCCTGAACGATAATATGATCACCTCCCTGGGATTTTCAACGGCCGGAAACCTTGAATCTCTTGAAAAAGGGACCATCGGCATCCGGACAGCCGACGACACCAGGCTTTATCCGGCTCCGGTCCAACTTTCGCTGGTCGATTCACCGCAATTGACCCTCAGGTTCAGGGAGGTCTCAGAAATTTACAAGAAAGATTCGTCACCTGATGCCTTCACCCGCCTGGAGAAACTGTTCATTCTTTCCGTTCATGACGCCCTCAGGGACCAGCATGTTGCGCCGGAAAATCCCCGGACACTTTTTGTAATCTCCACCACCAAAGGCAATATCGACCTTCTTGAAAACCGATATAAAACCCTGTTCAGCCACCGGCGCCTCTATCTTTGGGAACTTGGCCGGATTTTAAAGGAGTTCTTCGGCTTTGCCAACGAACCCATTGTAATTTCCAATGCATGCATCTCCGGCGTGGTGGCCATCATGACCGCTGCCAGGTTTTTACAATCAGGAGCCTATGACCATGCTGTTGTAACGGGAGGCGACATCGCTTCAGAATTTGTCATCTCGGGTTTTCAGTCTTTCCAGGCTATCAGTCCGGCGCCATGCAAACCATTCGACCTTAACCGCACCGGGCTGTCGCTCGGCGAAGGTTGCGGTACCCTGGTACTTTCTGCTACGAGGCCTGGTAATCCCGGAGAACCTGCAGTTAGGGTTGCCGGCGCAGCCACCACCAATGATGCCAACCATATTTCTGGGCCGTCACGCACAGGCGAAGAACTTGGCAGCGCCATCAACCAGGCCATGAAACAGGCTATGACCGCTCCACAGGAGATCAGCTACATTTCAGCACATGGAACCGCAACCCCTTTCAATGATGAGATGGAATCAAAGGCGATTGAATTCTGCCACCTTTCGCATGTTCCTGTGAACAGTTTTAAGGGTTACTGGGGACATACCCTGGGCGCTGCCGGAGTAGTAGAATCTGTAGCAGCAATAGCTTCCCTCCGCAACAACATCCTCTTCCGTTCGGCAGGGTTTGAGACGTCAGGTGTCCCGGCTCCCTTGAATGTGATTACATCAACTCATGAGGCCTCCTTGAAATCCTGTCTCAAAACAGCGTCAGGCTTCGGTGGATGCAATGCTGCCATCATTTATCAGAAAGATTAACATGGACCGTCAAATAACCTCATATTGCCATATTCAGGGTAACAAAGTGATCGTGAATGGCCGGCTTATCTTTTATCAGGAAAATATTCTTAAATTTGCAGACTTTGTTAAAACTGTGTTTAAACAAGAGCAGATTGTTTATCCCAAGTTCTATAAGATGGATGCCGTCAGCAAACTTGGATTTCTATCGGCGGAACTGGTTTTAAGGGAGAAGAATACAGAGGGATATCTTCGTGAAATGGTGGGAGTTGTGTTGTCGAATTCAAGTTCAAGCCTTGATACTGACCTTGCTCATAACGAAACCATCAAAGACCGTTCCGGTTATTTTCCGAGTCCGTCCGTATTTGTTTATACCCTTCCCAACATTGTGATCGGGGAGATTTGTATAAGGCATAAAATCAAAGGGGAGAATGCCTTTTTGATCTCTGAATCATTTAACGGCAACCTGCTTTGCGATTTTGTAAATGAGTTATTTGAAAACAAACGGGTGGAAGCCTCTCTTTGCGGATGGGTTGAGGTAATGGGAGATCAATGTAATGCTTTCATGACCTTGATTGAAAATGTTGAAGCTCCCGTGAATAATGATAGTGCCGGTTTTAAGCCGGTTATTTTTAATGAATCGAATTTTAAGTTTTTAATGAAACATAACTGACCTGATCTTATGGATGAATTGATTTTAAAGTTAAAGAAAGAAGTCATAGAGCAATTAAACCTGGAAGATATTACACCGGATGATATAAATCCTGATTCTGCATTGTTTGGTGAAGGCCTTGGCCTTGACTCGATTGATGCCCTCGAGCTTATCGTTCTGCTCGAAAAGAACTATGGAATTAAAATCGAAGATCCAAAGGATGGCAAGAAAATTTTCTTCTCCATTCGTTCCATGGCCGAATACATCACGGAGCATAAAAAATAGCCCCCGATGCCCCAGCGGATTTTTATTACCGGATTCGGCATCATCTCCTGCATCGGCAACAATATAGAGGAGCATTTGTCCTCTATGCTACGGTCTCAGCCCGGAACGGGTAAGATACGTCATATTGAGACGATTCTGCAAGACGAATTGCTGGTTGGCGAAGTGCAAAAAACGCTGGAAGAACTCTTTGAAATGGCAGGGATCGCCCCTGCCGACGGGTATTCAAGAAATGCCCTGCTTGGAATGGTCGCAGCCAGGGAAGCCTATGCCCATGGCAGGATGGCTGACCATAAGGAGTTGAAAACCGGGTTGATCTCCGCAACAACGGTTGGCGGAATGGATCGTTGTGAACTCTATTACAACGATTTCCTGGCCAACGATACACGCAACTCCTTCATCGATTCATACGACTGTGCAGACAGTACGGAGAAGATTGCTCAAATGCTGGGTATTCATGACTTCGTAACAACGATCAGCACGGCATGTTCATCAGCCGCCAACTCCATTATGCTGGGTGCCAGGATGATCCGCACCGGCAGGCTCGACCGGGTTTTGGCTGGTGGTTGTGAATCGCTCACCAGGTTCCACCTCAATGGTTTCAATGCGCTGAAAATACTTGACAAAGACCCTTGCAAACCCTTTGATCAGAACAGGGCCGGTATCAATCTTGGAGAAGGTGGCGCTTACCTGGTGCTTGAGTCTGAAGACTGCATGAAACAAACAGGCAATGTCGCCCTGGCCGAGTTGGTGGGTTGGGGAAATGCCTGTGAGGCTTTTCACCAGACCGCTTCATCACCTGATGGCATTGGCGCATACCTCGCCATGAAACAGGCGCTTGATATGAGCGGGCTCTCTGCCGGCGACATTAATTATGTGAATGCCCATGGGACAGGCACCGACAACAACGACCTGTCGGAGGGTAAGGCCATTGAAAGACTATTTAGCGACCGTATCCCGATGATCAGCTCAACCAAGCCATTCACCGGGCATACCACCAGTGCGGCTGGTTCTACTGAAGCGATCCTTTCCATCCTTTGTCTTCTTCACCAGGTCATCTGGCCAAACCTGAATTTCAGTGAACAAATCACCGAACTGAACTTCTCCCCTGTCAAAAAACTGTTGACCAATGTAGAGGTTAATGCAGTGATGTCGAACTCATTTGGATTTGGGGGAAATGATACGTCGTTGGTTTTTGTGCGGGCGGACGACCGGACGAGCGGACGAGCGGACGGGCGGACGAGCGGACAAAGTACTCACCAAGATATCAAGTAAAAAATGGCATTCATCAACGGAATCGGTCTTATTTCACCGCAAAACACGCTGGATCCAGGTGCTTTTTTACCTGAAATCCTGGATTATACAGCAGATTACCTTAAATGCGTTGAACCGGTTTACCGTTCTTTTATCGATCCAATCCAGTCGAGAAGGATGAGCAGGCTCATCAAGATGGGTATCTCCTCAGCAAAAATGTGCATGGCAGATGCACAGTGCCAGATGCCGGATGCCATTATTACCGGGACAGGCCTCGGTAGTGTGGAGGATACTGAAAAAATTCTTGGGGAGATCACCAGGGAAGAGAGATTTTTAAACCCAACGCCTTTCATACAATCAACTTATAATACCATCAGTTCACAGGTGGCCATCCAGCTGAAATGTCATAAGTATAACTCCACCTATGTGCATCGCACTTTTTCGTTTGAGAGCGGGTTGATTGACGGGCTTATGCAGATTGAAGAAGGTATTGCAGTAAACATCCTTGCAGGCGGCATCGACGAAATGACGATGAACCATCTTCAGATCACCCGCCGCACCGGGCACTGGAAGATGAATCCTGTCAATAATATGACGCTGCGAAATACACAAAGTTCCGGTGCGTTGGCCGGCGAAGGCGCTGCTTTCTTTGTCATCAGTGCCGAAAGGCAACCTGCCACCTATGCAGAATTGACCGATGTTGCTACCTGCATCAATTTTGACAATTCGTTCAATCCTGACAAATTTATACCCTCCTTCCTGGGCAAACACGGGATTTCTGCCAGTGATGTCGACCTTGTAATCCTTGGAGTCAACGGCGACTGCGACTATGATCCGCTGTATCTTCATTTTGCTGACCGTTTTTTCCCCGGGAAAGCGCTTGGCTGGTTCAAACACCTGTGCGGAGAATACCATACCGCCACTGGTTTCGGTCTTTATGCCGCAGCAAATATCCTTAAAAATGGTAATGTTCCTGAAGTGCTGCAACTGAACGGCATCATTCCCGCAAAAATCGATAATATCCTGATTTATAACCAGTACAGGAATGTAAACCACTCCTTCATGTTGCTCCGAAAGTGATCTGCGGGCCTTGAAAATTTTCTTACCTTTAGCCTCAAATAAAGTCACCATGCTGAAGAAGAATTTTCCTGCCGTCCTGTTGCTTTTTTCAATCCTCCGGTTATCATCCATCTGCCTTGCGGGACCAGGAGACACTACAACTGTTCAGACTTTTCAATTTGGTTCAGCCCAGGAGGGAAAATTTCTTTTTCCTGCTAATTCCCACCGGTGGAGCAAAATCGTGATGGAATACACCCTCAAGTGCAATCCGGCCCAGGTGCCCGCCTGCGGGGAGTGGGATTACCTCACCTATACCTATCTCTACCGGCATACAGGCAAATTCGATTCAACCAAATACTCTCATGCCAACTATACAATTAATGGGATCACACCCGACTCCCTGATGTACGCCAATTCAGGAGCATTGTCCTATATCCCCTATTTTGAACTGTTCAACAACCAAACTATACCTCTTTCAACAGCCACGGTCGGCGACAGTTTAGGAACCTCCAAGGTTTTTTTTAGCAATGAGGCCATCGATTCGAGGTCACAATTTATCTTTCCCGCCACTGATCTTCTTCAGCAGGGACTTCATGCAGGACAGATCACCGGGTTACGTTTCAAATTTTCAGCAATCGGTAGCCCGCTCAGAAAACTCCTTATCCGGTTTAAAAACACCTCCCTTGATTCGGTAAGTACGGTTAACATTGAGTCAACTGGTTTTACAGAAGTTTGGAAACGAGACTGGCAATTTTCGTCAACAGGGTGGCAAACGTTACATTTCACCTTTCCCTTTGAATGGGATGGTTTATCGAATATCCTGGTCGACCTCAGCTATGAAAAACGATTACCCGGCGGGTACAATGAAATTTTCACCGGGGTACCTGCTCATCCTTCGGTAGTGAGCCCCACCAGTGATGACGGCTTTTTGAAGTTCAGGGATCTGGATTTCGTTGAGGTTCCTGAAGCTGTTGTATCTGCACTTGACAGCGCTATTACCGTTGCTTTCTGGCAGTATGGTGATCCACTGCTTCAACCCCAGAACAACACGATTTTTGAAGGCATCGACAGTGCAGGACGACGGGTAGTGAATGTTCATCTTCCCTGGAGCGACAGCAAAGTTTATTGGGATGCCGGGTCCGACGGATCAGCATATGACCGTATCAGCCAGATTGTTAGCGATCCATCCAAATTCAGGGGAAAATGGAACCACTGGGCTTTCACCAAGGATGTGAAAAAGGGCCGGATGAAGATCTACCTCAACGGCCAGCTATGGTTTAACCAGGGCTCAAGATATAAACCATTGCATGGCATTAAAACATTCAGGATTGGCAGCGACGGTTCGGGAAGTTCCAACTTTTACGATGGCTCGGTTGATGAATTCACCATCTGGAACAAAGCGCTGAGTGATACCGCCATCCGGGCATTCATGTATCGGGATGTGGAAACAACACATCCCGATTATCAAAACCTGCTGGCCTATTATAAATTCAACACCGGCGATGGGCTGAAGGCAGTTGATGCCTCACCGGGTGGCCACGATGCAACCCTGGCTGGATATCCGGAATGGCAGAGCTTTCAGGGTAAAAATCTGTTCAGGAATTTTGACAGACTATCGCAACGGCCTTGTGTGATTTTTGAACAGGGAAACTATAACGCTGCCACCCTTGATTCAACGTTTAAAATTGACACTGTCGGCAAATCGCCTGTCATGATTGTCCTCTTTAATGACACCATTCATCCATACGTACCAACCGACACCCTGACAAAATACCCGGCCTGGTATAACAATTATCATTACAATGCCCAGGGTCAGTCCACCGACTCAGCGCTCGTTGCTCCCGACGGCACATTGCATAAAAAGAATTACACCTACTACGGAAAACCTTTTGAAGGTCTTGAACGATATGAACTGGCAAGGTATATCACTCCATATGGAAACAACCTAAGTCTTGGAAATGGCTGGACCTGGTTTTTTGATCTCACCGATTATGCCTCCCTTCTTCACGACTCCGTGCACCTTTCTGCCGGAAACTGGCAGGAGTTGCTCGATATGAAGTTCAGGATGATTGAAGGCACTCCCCCGAGGGATGTTCTTGGCATTAAAAACATCTATTCCGGGAACCATGGATATGCTGATGAGAGCCAGCATAACCTTCCACCTGTAACGGTGATGGTGGATTCCGGTGTAAAGAACGCCAGGCTGAAGATGAGAATCACCGGACACGGATTTGGCGGAAACCTCGATTGCTCCGAATTCTGTTCACGTACCAACGAATTGAAAATTAACGGACTGCATGCATATAATCACCTTGTATGGCGGGCCGATTGCGGACTGAACCCTTTATACCCACAAGGAGGAACCTGGCTCTATGACCGCGCTGAATGGTGCCCCGGCGCTGAGGTCAGAACCAAAAATTTCGAATTGTCCAATCTGATTGTTCCCGGCGATTCCCTAACCATCGATTACAATCTGCAGCCTGGGTATACCTGGAACGGACAGGGAAGCTGGCCATACTATTCCATTGAATCACAACTTATTACCTACAGCAAGCCGAATTTCAGATTGGATGCGGCACTGGAAGAGGTCCTGTCTCCGAACAACGATAAACTGTATAACCGCTATAACCCGCTCTGCGGCCGTCCACTTATCGCTATTAAAAACAATGGTTCAGATACGCTGAGGAGTCTCTCCATTGACTTCGGACCGGCAGGCGGCAAAACCCAAACATTCGCATGGAGCGGCAGACTGGCATTCCAGGATACCGCAAGGATTCTGCTTCCTGCCATCGACTGGAGCGACTGGACCGGTGAGGATGGACATTTCAGTTTCCGTCTCTATCACCCGAATGGAGGTGTTGACGAATATCCTCTTAACGACTCTGCGCGCAGTTCGTTTGTCATCCCTCCTACCTATGAGAACCAGTTGGTTCTGAAGTTCAAGTCAAACCATATGGCCGGTTCGTTATCGTGGTTCGTGGTCGACCAGGATGACCATATTGTTTACCAAAACGGTCCCCTGGAAAACAACACCATTTACCAGGACACATTCAACCTTGCAAAAGGATGCTACCGCCTGATCCTGAGAAATGCCGATGGTGAAGGGCTTAATTACTGGGCAAACATGCCCCCCTATGGAAATGGCACTTCGGGGTATGCGCAACTGAAAAATTTCCAGGGACAGATCATCAAATCATTTCAGGGCGATTTTGGCAGGGAAGTTGCCCAAAGTTTCACCGTCGGGATGACGATCGATATTCCTGAACTCAACCCCGGAGGCTATGTCAATGTTTATCCTAACCCAACACATGGAAGATTTGAAGTCTCGCTGCTTCCTGACCATCCGCAAAAGATCGTGGTGGTTTTAAGCGACTTGCTGGGAAACGAATTGCAACGGTCCGGCTTTTCAGTGGCATCAAAAACAACCATACCGATGGAGTTAAGTGCAGTTCCCACGGGGATTTACTTTGTTACTGTAATAACAGAAACTGGTACAATCATGCGGAAAATTGTAAAATATTAGTAGTTTTTTTCCTAAGTTTGCACCAAAATAATTAAAACTCAAAACAACATGAAAAAATCGTTATCCGCTTTGATCGTTGCCCTGTTGATATTTACAGGCCCCCTTATGTCGCAAAAACAACTCTATTTCGGCCTTGCAGGCACAGGGTTGAGTTCTGTCATTACCAACCAGAACAATTATGGACAATATTTCGAAATGGATTACAAGGTCACATTTGGTGGTTCAGGCAATGTCAACATCGGTTTCGATTTCAACAAACATATCGGTTTGAAATTGGAACTCGGGTTTGCAAAGCTGGGACAGAAATACGAAGATACCCATGGTGATACACTTTATACCAGGAATGTTAAACTCAACTACCTCCAGATTCCTTTGATGTTCAAGTACAGGACAGGTGGCACGGCACAATTCTATGTGATGGCCGGCATCCAGCTTGACATGCTCCTCTCGGCAAAACAAAAATACATCCAAAGCGATTCGATGTATTTCAAAACACTCGCAGATCTGAAAAACAATCCTTATAATGTAGGTGAAGAGACCATCACCACCCGCTATTCATCCATGGATGTGATGGGCAGGCTTGATCTTGGCGTTGATATTCATGTTGCTTCAAACATCTTTCTGAACGTTGGATTGACAATGGCTTATGGCCTGACCGACATTAATGCAGAAGATTTCAGGATTAAAGATCATACAGGAAATTATAATCCTTCCCATAATATCTATGGCGGACTCAATGTCGGGATAAACTATGTTTTACCCGTCGGTTCAAAATAGCCAGATAGAAATTTAAGATAAAAGGCTGTCTGAAAAGACGGCCTTTTTTTATATGGCATACCAGGAGCTGTGATCCCGGTAGTCATCAACAACGGCAGGTGAAACCATCATATTGAATGAACCAAGCAACCCTGCAATCTCGTTTCTGATCTCTACGATCGCATTGTCGATCAGGTCCTGCCTGAATCCCCTTGAAGCAAGCAATATCACCATATCCATTGACACAATGCGACTGATCACCTTACCCAGTTCTACCAGTTTACGTTGCGGCAATTGCATGACCAGGTCAAACTGCAGTTGATCTTTCAACTCCCTGGCTGCATGCTCTGTATGCCGGTAGTGCCTTAAAAAGCCAAACAGGTTGTGTTCTTTTGCTTTTTTCATTCTCTTAAGCAACCCTTCGGCAACCTGGGAATAGAGCATGTCGTTGGAGCCTTCAAAAATCTGGAATGGCCGGCTGTCTATAATGCCTCTGCCGCCAATATGGCTGAAACGGTATGCTTTAGCGCCCGTAAGTTGCACCAGTGATTGCGCTGCCTCCTGCATCAGGTCGGTTACGAAGCTTTTCATGGAGTTGGCTACCATTCCGCTGGCCGATAAATCATGCTCCAGGCCGGCCTTGTGGCTGCTGTATGAACACATGGCTGATGCGATGGTAAAGGATGCCTGAAGCCTTGCAAGCCTTTGCTGAACCTGGTCATACTCAATAATGTGCTGCCCCCCGGCCCATCGTTGGCGACAGTGACTAAATGCCTCGTCCATCATTCGTTGAATAAAGCCAAGGGCCATTCCGGGGAAATGAAGACGACTCCTGTGCAACAGGTCAAGCAATAATTTTATCCCCGTGGTTTTAGGGATAAGTCGTTGTGCTGAAGGAACCTGAACATCAATCAGGTTGCGCCCATAAGGGATTTGGTGCAGACCGAGGTTGTCGAAGAGTTCTTCAACCACGATCCGTTGTCCGGGCATCGATGTATCACAAATAAAAAAGTCAATATCACGCCTGAGTTCTCCGGCTGCAGTTGCTTCGCGGGCCGTAAGCAGCCAGAAATCGGCAGCCCCGGTTAGTCCGGCCCAGTGTTTTGTTCCGCGGATATTGAAAAAATCTCCCGATGATGTGAAACTGGTTTGCATATTCAGTGCATCAGTCCCAAAATCAGGCTCGGTGATCATGAGCCCCCCCATGTTCCTGTTATTCAGGAACCGTTTAAATATCGGTCCTTTGACCTCCTCCCTGGCATATTTAACCACAGGCTGGATAAACAACCCTGAATTGATCCCCAGTGTAAGGGAGAGCGACAGCGATTCGTAGGAAGCGGCAGAAAGCGTAGCTAATATTTCTTCAATCTTCCCTCCCCTCCCGCCATATTCCAGAGGAATGCATACTGCCAGGGGATTAAGCGCCATGATATCCTCAAGAACTCCAGCCGGTATCCCACGAGGCAGGATTAACCTGTCCGTCTCTCCCCCTTCCCTGAAAACAGTCCTCATGTGTTGTTTCAACTCCCCCAGAAAATCCCTGAACGAAGCCTTTGCCTGCACTCCGCTGTGTTGGTGATTCCCGGATAATGGATTCCCTCCTTTGGTCATAGGTTATCTCTCCCTGCTATTTTATTACTCCCAGAGTCTACAATTTAGTGTATGAACTACATCTATTTTACTTTATTGGTTCACGAAATACCAGGTAAAAACGGTTATTTATATTTAAACCAAATTACAAAATTACTAAAGTTCTTTGAATGAATTACAAAGATGGGCTGCCGGTCATCGAAGTTGTTTCACAATGGCCTTTACACCATCCTGGTAAGTAGTGGGTTTAAAGTCGAACCTCCTCTCAAATTTGGCACTGTCTAGAAAAAAATCGCGGTCAAACTGGTAGCGCATCTCATACAATTCGGCAAACAACGGAACAAACAGGGAGACTGCTTTCACCAACCAGGCAGGCATCAGTTGAAATTTATCGGATTTCCCCATCTCCGCGGCAAAAAGGGCAATCCACTCCTCTCCTGTCAGGCTGTTCCGGTCGGTTGGCAGGTTCCAAACCTGGTTGTATGCATCCGGAGCATTGCCCAGCATGGCTGTGGCAAGTCCTGCATCGGGTGTATAGGTGAATGAATGCTTTGTTTTGGCAGTGTAGAGCCATTGCGCTTTTTTATTGGCAGCCAGGTTTTTATAGACCACCTCCATCAGCATGATATTATTGCCGATTCCATAAAAATCGGCCGACCTGGCTATCATGGCCGTGAGTTTCCCTCCTGAGATACCATCCAGGACCATCCTGTCAAGACTGGCTCTGACCTCGCCCTTTTTACTTGACGGGTTGATGGGAGTATCTTCCGTCATATGTTGCACATGATCTTTCCCGATAGCATATACATTGTCAAAGAAAACCAGCTTTGCACCGTATTCCAGGCATGCATCCAGTACATTTTGCATCAGGGGCGGCCATTGCTCCCGCCAGGTGCGTGTTTTATATTCAAGACCCACCGTGAGATAAACTACCTCTGATCCCTTAACAGCCTTGAACACATCATCGCGGTTCATTAAATCGGCAACAAACAGTGAATCAGTAACATTTACCTGTTTAGGTTTCCTGCCTACCAGCCGAATATCCGTTGTATAGGATGTCAGCGCTTTTGCCAGTTCGATGCCAATAACATCTCCGGCGCCTAAAATTGTTTGCATAATTTTCGTTTTACTTTCCTGATTGGAAAACTGTTTAAACAAGTAATCATTTATAATGTAAAGTTAACCGAATTATCGGTAATTGATTTCTGCCGCAGCATTTAAACCATGTCTAAATTAAATATTTCTGCGAAATTTTTGTGAATTGTCAACTGAAATGATTTACTTTTAACTCTGTTTTTATGAGAATTATTTCATAGGAATTCATGTTTTGATAATAAGGGAGCTGTTCTTTTTATCAGTTACCCGCATGAATCTGATTTTTTCGCGTTAAAAGGAAATCACATGCAAGATGAACCAGCTGAACAAAAATCAAATCCTGACGCTAATATCCCCCTTGGATTAACTGAAATTATTAATCTCGAAGAGATCCAAATACTGCAGGATAGCTTTTCAGATGCCACAGGTGCAGGGTCTATTATGACTCTTCCGGATGGCAAACCATTGCTGAAACCAGGGAACCCGGACAAACTGGAGGACCTGGGACCAGGTGCGGAGGATTACATCCAGGAAGCGCAGAGCTTCCCTCCAATATTAACCAGAGGCTTCTGGATTGCAAGGGTGAACATCATGGCAGGCGATATGGTTCTGGCCAGGTGGATGATCACGGATAAGGAAGATGACAATTTCCCCGATAAATTCACCCGTACATATAACCTTCTGCAATATTACTCCCGTAACCTTTCTGAAAAAGCCAGTTACAGATTGCAGCTATTAAATTTGCAGGCTGAATTGGACAAAACGAGGCAAGATCTCAACAAGGCAACCAGGGAGTTAACCCAAAGTGAAAATTTCCTTCGGGAGATACAAAATGTGGCTAGCCTTGGCATCTATACTTTCAATATTGAATCCGGAATTTGGACAAGTTCTGAAACACTGGATTATATTTTTGGCATAGGGCCTGATTATCACAGATCAATCAAGGGGTGGATTGACATCATTCATCCCGAATGGCAACAAACCATGAGTGATTATTTTGCCCGTGAAGTGCTTGGCAAAATATGCAGGTTTGACAAAGAGTATAAAATTGTCAGGATCGACAGCAGCGAGACAAGGTGGGTCCATGGCGTGGGCGATCTTACAGTGGATGACAAGGGAAAGCCCGTAAAAATGATCGGTACGATCCGCGATATCACAGAAAGTAAACTCATCCACGAAGCATTACGGGAAAGTGAAGAGAAGTACAGGTTGATTTTCGACTATTCTCCTTTGGGGATTTTATCATTTGATGAAAATGGTGTCATCTCTGCATGCAATGAAAGCTTTGCAAAAATTATCGGAAGCAGTGTGAAAAGACTGTTCGGATTGAACATGCTTAATCTGCCCGATAAAAAACTGGTTTCAGCAATTCAGGAAAGCCTGAACGGACATACCGGAATATATGAAGACCTATACCACTCTGTCACAGCGGATAAAGAAACCTTTGTCAGGGCACTCTTTGCCCCTATGCATACAGGGAGCGGGCCTCCCTACCCTGGCGTTGGTATTATCGAGGATGTAACAGCACGTAAACGGTCCGAAGAGGAGATAAAAGAGAGAAAAGAGAGATACCGCGGGCTGAGTGAAGCTGCTTTTGAAGCCATATTTATCTCTGAAAAGGGCATCTGCATCGAGCAAAACCCAGCAGCAAAAAAAATGTTCGGATACTCCTCTGAAGAAGCACTTGGCCGGTATGGTACCGAGTGGATTGCCCCGGAATACAGGGAAACAGTCATGGAAAACATGCTGCGGGGATATGAAGACCCCTATGAGGCGGTTGCTTTGAGAAAAGACGGCACGACATTTCCCTGCATGTTACGCGGTAAAATGATGCATTATAAGGGAAGGAGCGTTCTGGTAACCTCGCTTTCCGACATCTCTGAAAGAAAACAGGCCGAACTCAGAATCCTTGAACTGAATGCTGAACTTGACAAGCGCGTCAGGCAGCGCACAGAAGAACTCGAAGCCGCCATTAAGGAACTGGAAACATTCTCCTATTCTGTTTCACACGACCTTAAAGTACCTTTGAGACATATCAGCGGTTTTATCAGCCTTTTTCTGGAAACGAAATCAACAGGCCTAACCGGTGAAGAACTTGGGCACCTCAACAAAATCTCAAATGCTGCTTCAGAAATGGGGCTGCTGATCGATGCAATCTTGTCGTTTTCAAGGCTCAGCATGACTGAATTGAGAAAATCCAACATTCGTACATCCTCCATGGTACAAGAGGTTATTCGTTTTTTCGAACCTGAAACCAGAGACAGGAACATCGCCTTCCGGGTAGGTCCTATCCCGGATATCAAAGGTGACCAGGAGCTTATCAGGCAGGTTTGGACAAACCTCATATCAAACGCTATCAAATACACAGGAAAAAAAGACGAAGCTGTGATAGAAATCGGCAGTTTCCAGGAACCTGCCGGAACAACCTTTTTTGTAAAGGATAATGGCGCCGGGTTTAATATGAAGTACGCTGAAAAACTTTACAATGTATTCCAGCGGCTTCATAAATCAAGGGATTTTGATGGTATTGGTATCGGGCTGGCAAATGTCAACAGGATTATAAGCCGCCACGGTGGCATGTGCCGGGCCGAAGGGATGACAGATAATGGTGCAACCTTCTATTTTACATTGCCCGCATAACCCGACGGTGAAACATGACTGATTGAATTACTATTGTTCGACTAATACTTACTATTAAATTGATTTCAAATGAATAATGAGATGGCCAGCGATGTCACTGAAGCTGAGGAAAACAATGCCTTTGGCTTCAGTGACATTTTCAACCTTGAGGAGATTCAGGAGTTGCAGGATTTGTTTTCAGATGCCTCAGGCGTTGCATCCGTCATTACACATCCCGACGGTACCCGTATAACCCGGCCAAGTAATTTCTCCCGGTTCTGCCTCAGCCAGGTGTGTAAAACGGAACATGAAAATGCTGACTGCTTTTTCTCAAATACCCACCATGGGAATTGCAATTCAGAAACCCCGGTTAAAAGAAGATGCGCCAGTTGCGGTCTCCTCGATGCAAAGGCATGTATCTCCGTAGGCGGTAAACATATTGCCAACTGGATCATAGGACAGGTACGCAGCAAAGAGCCCATTGACCAAGATCATTTTCAAGCACCTCAACAGCACGGCATCTGTCATGAAGAGTACTTGTCGGCGCTCAAAGAAGTGCCTGTGATGTCGGATGAACAGTTCAGCAAAGTTACAAGGATGTTGCAAGCCTTTTCCAGGGAACTTTCAGAAAAAGCTTACAATAACCTGCTGCTTAAATCACAAATTGCAGAGCAAAATAAAGTTTCTGCCGCATTACGCGAAAGCGAAGTCCTTAACAGGCGTATTGTCGAAACTGCCAACGAGGGAATCTGGGCAATGGACAGTAACTACCATACAACCTATGTCAACCGAAAAATGGCTGATATGCTTGGATACACAATTGACGAAGTGATGACGATGAATGTCAATGATTTCATGTTTTCGGAAGATAGTGAAGAGCACCGGTTGCGGCGGTTAGACAGGATGGCTGGCAAGTCTGATTTTTATGAGCGGCGCTTTAAACGAAAAGATGGCAGCGAAATATGGGCAATAGTATCCTCCACCGCGATTTTAGATACAGAGGGTAAGTTTATAGGTTCTTTTGGAATGATCCTTGATATTACAGAACACAAAATTGCTGAACTATCACTGGCCCATAGTGAAGAACAATTCAGGCTGATTGCCGAAAACACAAGTGACGCCATCACGATGCTCGACATGAACCTGAATTTCACTTACTTCAGTCCGTCTGTAGAAAAGATTCTTGGACTTACCCCAGATGAAGCCATTAAAATGAAAATGGAGCAGATTCTGACGCCGGAGTCTGTTGAAAAAGTCCGTACCCTGTATCAATCGTTTTTCCCAAACGGGCCCATGGAAACACCTGTTACGGGTGATTTCCCAACCATCGAACTGGAAGAGTATCATAAAAACGGCTCCAGGATATGGGTCGAACTCTCCTTTTCGGTTTTAATTGGCCAGAACAACAAACCCACAGGAATCATTACAGTTACCAGGGATGTGACTGCCCGGAAAATGGCAGAAAATGCCATCAAGACAAGTGAAGAGCATCTGAGGCAAACTCAGCGGGTAGCCCAGATAGCCGACTGGGAATACAATATTGCAACCGGAAAAATCTGGGGTTCCGATGAAGCGTTCAGGTTTTATGGATTGCCGGTAAATGAGAATCATGAAATTGAGATGTCTGGCGTGCAACCTTTCATCCAGGAATACGAACAAGCCAAAAAAGCGCTGTTTGATTTGATCGAAAAGGATATCCCGTACAATATTGAAAGCCGCATCATACCTGCAAATGGTGACCCTCCAAGGATATTGCATTCCCTTGGTACCCTTGTTAAGGATGACCGG
The DNA here is from genome assembly GCA_049317265.1 of Bacteroidales bacterium. Classification (GTDB taxonomy): domain Bacteria; phylum Bacteroidota; class Bacteroidia; order Bacteroidales; family FEN-979; genus CAIVAT01. The sequence continues at coordinate 253,024 of JBMOIP010000002.1, read as the reverse complement.
GGAAATCCTGTTAAAGTTGTGGGGATGTTCCAGGATATTACCAAACGCAAGCAGGCGGAAGAGACCATCTTTATGCTTGCGCATGCGGTTCGAAGCATCAGCGAATGTGTGAGTATCACAGATATGAATGATAAAATTGTATTTGTAAACACTGCATTCCTTAAAACCTACCTTTTTGAAGAGCATGAATTGCTTGGGAAATCGATCAGTATGGTTCGGTCTCAAAACAACCCAGACTCGAAGGTGGCACAAATCCTCCCTGCTACCTTGCATGGTGGCTGGCAGGGCGAACTCTTTAACAAGCGAAAAGACGGTAGTGAATTTCCGGTGTTTGTATCTACTTCCGTCATCAAGGATGATCATGGCGAACCATTGGCACTTATCGGAGTGACCAATGACATTACAGATCGCAAAAAAGCGGAAAAGGAACTTCTTAAGTTAAATGAAGAGCTCGATCACCGGGTCAAAACACGCACAGCTGAACTGGAAGCAGCCAACAAGGAACTGGAATCCTTCTCATACTCGGTTTCACACGACCTGAAAGCACCACTGCGGCATATTAACGGTTTTATCAACCTGCTTCTGGACAACGCTTCCACCTCAATTTCAGAAGATGGACTGGGATATCTCAGGAAAATTGAACATTCTGCCCTGGAAATGGAACAACTTATCAATGCAATACTCTCTTTTTCGAGATTGAACATGGCAGAACTCCGAAAAACGCCGATATGTTCCCACGCCATGGTCAATGAAGTGATCAGGTTTTTTGAGCCGGATACGCAGCACAGGACGATCACCTTCAACCTGGAGCCTCTTCACGATACCACAGGGGATCATGAACTCATCAGGCAGGTATGGACCAACCTGATATCAAATGCCATTAAATACACCGGGAAAGCGACCGAGGCAATCATTGACATCGGCAGTGAATACAGCGATGAAAAGACCACTTTTTTCATCCGGGATAATGGTGTCGGTTTTAAAATGCAATACGCCGATAAATTATTCGGAGTTTTTCAAAGGCTTCATAAATCAAGGGATTTTGAAGGGATCGGGATCGGGTTGGCCAACGTAAACCGTATCATTAAACGCCACGGGGGCGAATGCCATGCCGAAGGTGAACCAAATAACGGTGCAACCTTCTCTTTTAGCTTGCCGAACAAATAACCATGAGGATATTTAATTGATGGAAAAAACGATTAGCATACTTCATCTCGAGGACCAGGAGGCTGATTCAATCCTTATCAAGGCATTTATCAGCAAAGGATTCAGCTCCTTTGAATACTATTTTGTGGATGATGAAGAGGGTTTCATTAAAGTCCTGAAAGAAAAAAAAATCGACGTAATCCTCTCCGATTATCAGCTACCGGACTTTTCCGGAATGGATGCCTTGCAGGTGGTGAAAAGTCAATATCCCCGGATCCCATTCATTTTTGTGACAGGCAAGATGGGAGAAGATGCTGCTATTAGCTCCCTGTTAAATGGGGCAACAGATTATGTGCTCAAGGCAAAACCGGAGCGGCTGGTCCCTGCCATAAACAGGGTGCTTTATGAGGCTGAGTTACTTCAGGACAGGATCGCTTCCGACATCGCTCTGCGCGAGAGTGAAGAGCGCTACCGGAACCTGGTCGAAAATATCAGCGATGTGATTTTCGAAGTTGACCACGTTGGAAATATCGTCTATGTAAGCCCGGTAATTCATAAAATAATCGGCTACAGACCCGATGAACTTGTCGGTACTAAATTCACGAATATTGTTGTGGATGAGGATAAACAATCGATCATTGACCGGTTTTTAGACTTAAAGATTAACTCCGAAACAGTGCATGAATACCGGTGCCATACCAAAGCCGGAGATGTTTGCTGGGTCAGGACCTCTACAAAAGCCATCTTTGCAGGGGGAGAATTTATTGGAGGCAGCGGCACATTAATCGATATTACAAGACGAAAACAGGATGAACTGGCGCTGCTGAAGGAGCAATACCTGATGCAAACCCTCATGAATAACATTCCTGATCATCTCTATTTTAAGGACCTTGAGAGCCGGTTCCTGCGCATAAGCAAGTCAAACAACCAATCATTCGGTCTCAAAGATTCTAGTGAAGCAATAGGTAAAACGGATTTTGACTTTTTCACCGAGGAACATGCACAGGCAGCCTATCTTGACGAACAGGAGATCATCCGTACCGGCAAACCTCTCGTGAAGGAGGAGCGGGAAACGTGGCCCGACCGTCCCGACACCTGGGCGCTCTCAACAAAAATGCCCTTGCGCGACCAGGATGATAACATTATCGGCACATTTGGAATATCAAGGGACATCAGCGAACGGAAACAGTTTGAAGAGGAACTACTTAAATCAAAGGAAAAAGCTGAAGCCAGCGACCGGCTTAAAACAGCTTTCATCCGTAATATTTCCCATGAAATTCTCACTCCGCTGCACGGAATTCTCGGTTTTGGCCCAATGTTAACCGACCCCGCCCTGACCATTGAGAACCGGAGGGAGTTCCTCTCATTGGTAAACGTCAGCAGCGACAGGCTGATTACCACAGTGAACAACATCATGGATATATCATTGGTCGTTTCCGGCACCCAGGAAATGACAATTTCCACATTCGCAGCAGGCAAACTGCTCTCCGGAATCCGTGAGAAATTCTCCCCCCTGTGTATAGCCAAAAACCTGCAGCTCTGCGTTAAGGAACAGCTTATCACCAGCGAAATTCAAATCACGAGTGACCGTGAACTGATACGTAAAATCCTGTCCCATCTTGTTGACAACTCTGTGAAATTCACGAAAGAGGGTAGTGTGACGATTGGTTTTGAGTCAAACGGCGGGATCACAACCTTTTTTGTTTCAGATACAGGGTTAGGCATGGATGAAGCAACATTGGGCAGGATGTACGAACCATTCATGCAAAAAGAGGTCGACATTAACAGAACGCACGAGGGCAGCGGACTCGGTTTGTCCATCGCAAAAGGATTTATCGAATTGCTTGGAGGTGACATTCGGGTTGAATCTGTGTTGAACGAAGGATCCACATTCAGTTTTACCATTCCAAATCACCAAATTTGAAGCCGGCAAACCATGAGCGATTACGATAAAACCAGGGAGGAACTCATTGAAGAGTTGCAACAGCTGAAAGCGGAGTGCATCCAATTGCATGAATTAAACCGATACCATGCTGAAGCAAGAGATCGCATTGAGCCAATTTACCAGGGGTTGAGCGGACTCGCCCAATTGATAAATAATTTACCGGGAATGGCATACACCTGTCTGAACGACAAGGACTGGACAATGAAATTTGTCAGTGACGGATCTTTGGAACTGACAGGATACTTATCCGATGAATTCCGGGATAATGCAGGTATCGCTTACAATAACATTATTTATCCCGACGACAGAAACGACGTGTGGAAGAGCATTCAGGAGAAATTGATCCTACGGGAATCATTTTCAATCGAATACAGGATTATCACTAAAAGCGGTCTGGTCAAAACCGTTTGGGAGCGCGGCCAGGGCATCTATTCCCCTGACAATACCGTCCACCATCTTGAAGGGTTCATAACCGATATGACCGATCGTAAAAGGATAGATGATGCACTCAAAGAGAGTGAGTTCAAATTCAGGAACCTGGTAAAGGACATGCAGGTTGGAGTCCTGTTACAAGGTCCCGGGGCGGAAATTTTTCTTTGTAATCTAAAAGCATTGGAATTACTGGGTCTCAGTGAAGACCAGCTATTGGGAAAATCATCCTTTGACCCCGACTGGAACGTGATCCATGAAGACGGCACACCTTTTCCGGGTCCAACCCATCCGGTTCCCGAGGCCATCGCCACCCGGCTCCCGGTCAGAAATGTAATCATGGGCGTTTACCGCCCGGCAACCGGGGACAGGGTTTGGCTGCTGGTAGATGCTGAACCGCAATACAATGACGATGGAACCGTAAGGCAGGTCGTGTGTACGTTTATCAACATTACCAAGCGCAAACATGCAGAGGAGCTACTCCGGAAGAGCCAGGCCAGCCTGAGTTCTGCACAGTCAATTGCCCATTTAGGAAGCTGGGAATGGGAGATGAAGACGAACTTTTTTGGTTGCTCCGAAGAGTTATTGAGAATCTTCGGAATCGCCCCTGAATCATTTACAAACGATGCCGGATCCCTGTTGCAATATATTCATCCCGACGACAAGGAACTCTATTTGCACAATTTGAGCAATGCCTCGCAGAAAGGGGAACCTGTACCTTTTGAATACAGGATTATACGGACGGATGGTCAAATCCGCAACCTGTATGCACAAGGTCAAATTTTATTTGACGACCATGGCATTCCGCTAAAAGGTATTGGCACAGTGCAGGACATCACAGACCGGAAGCAGACAGAAATTGCAATTTCCGAAAGTGAAAAGCGCTATAGAAGAGCCCAGGAAGTCGGACATGTAGGCAGCTGGGAATATGATATAAAAAATGATTCTTTCTGGGGATCGGATGAAGGAAAAAGAATCTATGGATTTGATATTGAAAATGCTAACTTCTCGGCCGAGGAGGTCATGAAATGTGTGATTGATCCGGACACCGTAAACAAGGCAATGACTGAACTTATTGAAAGGGACATACCTTATAATATTATTTTTGACATCAACCCGGTCAACGGCAGAGAGAGAAAAACGATCAGTTCTATTGCTGAATTGATCAGGGATGAAAATGGGGTTCCTTTGAAAGTTACAGGGGTGATGAGGGACATTACAGAACAAAGAAAGGCTGAAAATGAAATTCGCAACCTGAATGAAACCCTCGAGCAACGTGTTAAGGAGCGAACCCGCCAGCTTGAAAAATCAAACAGGGAACTCTCATTTCACCTGAAAGAGATTGAGCAATTTACCTATATCGCGTCCCACGATCTCCAGGAACCATTGCTGACCATGTCGAACTACACCCAACTATTGAAGGATGAATATGCCGGTAAACTCGATGATGTAGGAAATACTTCCATCGAATTTATCGCCAATTCGGCCAGCCGGATGAGGTCGCTGGTGAAAGGATTGCTCGACTACTCACTGCTCGGAAAAGAGAGTGTGACAACAATTGTTGACATGAAGAAGCTTGTCCACGAGGTTTTATTAGCGAAAGCCGCCTCTGTGAAACATAGAAAAGCGGTGATCAATGTTACTGAATTGCCCACGGTTACCGGATATGAACCGGAATTGAAACTGCTATTGGAACAACTTATACTGAATGCAATAAAATTTCAGCCGGAGAATAGAAAGCCTGAAGTAACAATATCAGCCGTTGACCTGAAAAAAGAATGGGTGATCAGCGTTAAAGACAATGGAATAGGCATCCTGGAAAAAGACATGGAAAAGATCTTCATCATCTTTAAAAGGATGCACAACAGGAATGAATACAGCGGTATCGGAATCGGCCTTGCACATTGCAAAAAAATAGTGGAATTGCATGGGGGTAAGATTTGGGTGGAATCCACACCGGGAGAAAGCAGCACGTTCAGTTTTTCCATTCCGAAAATTTATGAATGAACATCAAAATATAATCTCATTGTTCAGCTTACAGAATAATTCCGGTAATACCGGCCAGTCAAATAATAACCCATGGCAGGTCCGTAAAACTGTATTACTTTTTACTATTTTATTTTTCTTTTGCCTGTTTTTCACTGCACCAGGATTTGCAATGACCATTACAGACAGTCTGAAACAGGAACTGAAAAAGATTGCAGATCCAAAGATAAAATTGCTAAAGCTGCTTGAATTATCCGAAAAGCAGATTGACCTGGGCGATAAAGAGGCAATCTTCACCACCGAAACGGCACGCAGCCTGGCCTATTCACTCAAACAGGACCCTGAACTTGCCAAAGCCCTTAATTTGCAGGGTATTGCCTGGAAAATATGGGGCGACAACCAAAAATCCATCTTATATCTTTACGAAGCACTTGAAATCTACCAGAGGCTGAACATGCAGAATAACTATGCAGGGGTGCTGGTGAATATCGGTGAGACCAACAGGGCTGCCGGCAACTTGTCAAAATCTATGGAACTTCTGAATGAAGCCCTGATAATTTATATCGGAAGCAAAGACTCGAACGGGTTGGCAAGGACCTACAACCGGCTTGCCGCTACCTGTTATGAGAAATACGGGGACATCGTATATGGCAACGAAGAACATCGCAAACCTCTGGAAAACAAGTATTACAATTTTAATAAGATCTATAATTCCAATGATAGTTTCAGGATCAAATATAATATCATCCTTAACTATGCCCACCTGGCCAATTCATATTCACTTAACAAGGACCTTATCGCAGTTAAAATTTCGACCAATATCATTATAGCAGCCCTCTTCTCGGTAACCCACCAACCAGAAAAGGCAATCAAATTATACAACGAGGTTCTCGAGGATATTCGAAAATCCAATTCGGCTTTTGAGTTACCACTTGCACTATACAACATCGGGGTGTTGCATCTTAAGACAAAAAACTATGAAAAAGCCATGGAATTTGCCAGGGAAGGATATCGTATTGCTACAAAACATGATATAAAATCTTATATTTTTATATGTGCCGGATTGATCGGCGCAATTTATGAGGATCAGGGGAAATACAAGGAGGCCCTTGATTATAATACCATTTCCTATTACGGCCGTATGGATTACTATCAGAAGGATATTGAAGTAAAACTGAGGAACCTGCAGCACGATTTCGAGATTGAACGCAAACAAAAGGAGATTAAAAACAGGAATATCATGCTATGGGTGCTCTTTATATCGTTCATGATAATTATTTCAACCAATTCCATTTTTCTTGTGATCCTGTTAAGGAAAAACAAACGGCAAAAAACACTCAATGTTGAATTGAAAAGCATGAACATGGTTATTCAGCAACAAAATGAAACACTGGAACAACGCGTAGCCGACCGTACGCGGGAACTCGAAACAACCAACAAGGAATTAGCTTTCCATCTCAATGAAATTGAGCAATTTACCTTCATCGCCTCCCATGACCTGCAGGAACCTCTTCTGACCTTATCGAACTATACACGTCTTATCAAAGAAGAATATTCAGGGAAATTGGATGATGACGGAAATAAATCCATTGAATTCATCTCCAGATCTGCTGATCGGATGAGAGGACTGGTTAAAAGCCTTCTCGACTACTCCCTCCTTGGGAAAGAGCAGGTAAAGTCACCTGTTGACTGCAATCAGATCATGGAGGTAGTTCTGTCCGATTTAGCAGCATCCATCGCTTCAAATAATGCGACAGTTACCGTATCGGATTTACCCACTATTAATGGTTTTCCCGTGGAGATCAGCATGCTGTTTCAAAACCTGGTCGTCAATGCCATAAAATTCAGGAATAAAGAAACTGCCCCGGTAGTGAATGTTTCAGCCATATGTAATGAAACTGAATATACTTTTACGGTGGAGGATAATGGAATTGGCATTGCGGAAAAAGATCAGGAAAAAATTTTCATCATTTTCAGAAGAACACATAACCGAAATGAATATGCAGGGATAGGCATAGGCCTGGCTCATTGTAAAAAAATCGTCGAATTGCATGGCGGATCAATACGCGTGGAATCGGCAATAGGTATCGGATCAAAATTTATTTTCACCATTCCATTGTAATACATTATAAAGAAGTATTCTTGAAAACAAGAAAATCAATATCCTTCAGGCTGGCCAATACAGGTGCACGCAGTAATGCTGTGATTATTTTAATTATCGGGTTAACCCTGACTGCAATTTTCGCCTATAATACCTATCGGAAGATTGAAGCCAGTGAGTTCTCAGAGTTTGCCCTTGATTGTCTTGAACTGAAAGCAAAAATCTCCATCCGGTTGCATACTTGTGCACAGCTTCTGCGTAGCGGGTCATCCTTCTTTACCGCTTCCGATAGCGTAACCCGTTCCGATTGGAGAAAATTCAACGACCGCGAACAAATCAACAAAAACCTGCCCGGAACCCAGGGGGTTGGGTTCGCATTGATCATTCCAAAAAAGAAGTTGCTTGAACATGTAAAAGCCATCAGAAATGAGGGATTCCCATTGTATTCAATTATTCCGGCCGGTGAAAGGGATACATACACTTCAATAATTTTTCTTGAGCCATTTTCAGGCCGCAATTTAAGGGCCTTTGGTTTTGATATGTTTTCTGAACCGGTAAGACGGAAAGCCATGGAACGGGCCCGTGATTATGACGTTGCTGCAATTTCAGGGAAAGTGACACTGGTTCAGGAAACAGTTCAAAATCCACAGGCTGGTACCCTTATGTATGTCCCTGTATATCGGAATGGTATGCCTGCCACCACAATTGCCGAACGCAGGTCTGCAATTATAGGCTGGGTTTACAGTCCATACAGGATGCACGACCTGATGGACGGCATAATGGGCAGATGGGACTCGCTTAATAACAATAGGATTCACCTTGAAATTTTCGATGACAATAAACTCTCCCCGGATGGATTATTGTTTAACAGCCAGCAGCATGACTCTTTGGTTTTCAAAGATTTACCATCAAGAACACTCATCTCCCCCATCGTCTTTAACGGCAAAGAGTGGACTTTGCGCTTTTCCCAATCTGTACACCAGGTGCGGATATTTTCCCCTACCCTCGTCCTTGTATTGTTGGGAGGCACTGCCATCAGTCTCCTTCTTTCCAGCCTGGTACTCTCATGGTCAAGAATAAAAAGCAGGATCCTCATGGCTGAGAAGCTGACCGTCGAATTAAGGGAGAGTGAGGCAAGATTCAGGGAGATGGCAGACTTGTTGCCTCAAATTATTTTCGAAACAGATGCCAGCGGCAATTTCACTTTTGTAAACCGGCAAGCCTTTAAGATTTTTGGATACCCAGATGATTTTCAGATAATTGGAATCAATTCTATTAACTTCCATATACCGGAAGATCAGAAAAAAGTTGTTGAAAATGTAAAACGCAAAATGGTGGGGCAAACTGTCGACAACCATGAATATACCATGGTCAAAAAAGACGGGTCGACCTTCCCAGCCCTGGTGTACTCAAATCCTATTTTATTGAACGGCAAACCAGTTGGTTTAAGAGGCATAATAGTTGATATCACTGAACGGAAGGAATCTGAAGACAAGATCAGAAAATTAAATGAATCCCTTGAGCAACGTGTTGAAGAGCGAACTCATCAGCTTGAAGCGTCCAACAAGGCCCTGGGATTTCATTTGAAAGAAATTGAACAATTTATCTTTATTGCCTCCCATGATCTGCAGGAGCCGCTTGTTTCACTTACCAATTTCACAAAACTTATCCGGGAGGAGTATGCAGGAAAACTGGATGATGATGGAAACAAATCCATTGAATTTATCTCATCATCTGCAAAACGAATGAAAGAGCTGATAAAAGGGTTGCTCGACTATTCTATCCTGGGAAAAGAGAGTAAAATTGAACGAATTGACTGCAATGAACTGGTAGTGGAGGTTCTGTCTGACCTGGGCGAATCGATTAATGTTTCCGGTGCAAAAATAACCATTGACAAAATGCCGGTTATATATGGTTATGCGACTGAGATGAGACTGTTATTGCAGAACCTGATCCATAATGCAATAAAATTCCGCAAGGAGAACATTCCGCCTGAAATAGAAATTTCTGCAAAACGAGTCGAAAATGAGTGGTGTTTCTCAGTTTCCGATAACGGAATCGGGATTGCTGAAAAAAACCTGGAAAAGATTTTTATCATTTTTAAACGAATGCATAACAGGAATGAATATGGTGGAACCGGGATTGGGCTGGCCCACTGCAAAAAGATTGTGGAGCTCCATGGTGGTCAAATTTCTGTCGAATCCGCCCTGGGTTTTGGGTCTACCTTCAGATTTACGATTCCTTAAGGATCAAAAAATGAGTATCTTTGGATAATCGTAACAGAACTATTTATATTTTTACAATCGTAAAACATCATCTGATATGAAACGGAAACTGAATTGTGTGTTGTTGGTAGACGATAATGAGTCTGATAACTTCATTCACAAGCGGGTAATTGAAAAATCAGGGATTGCCCACAACATCGCTGTTACCCTCAACGGGAAGGAGGCGCTTGATTTTCTTAAGACCAAAGGGAAGTGCGGACAGCCAGATGATGCCTATTCCCAGCCGGAATTAATTTTCCTTGATATTAACATGCCCATCATGGATGGATGGGAATTCCTTGAAGAGTATCAGAAACTCGAAGAGTATCAGAAAGGTCAAATTGTCTTTATCATGCTCACAACCTCTTTAAATCCATCAGACAGGACAAAAGCGGAAAAAATTCTGGAGGATGGGTGTTTTCAGTTTAAACCTCTCACCATTGAAATGATCGATGAAATTATGCAGCGCAGGTTCCCGGATTACCTGTAGGAAAAAATTCACATCTTATAAATTGTAAATTCTCATGAATTACCAGGATATTTTCACCAGGCTTTGGGCCGACTATACCCGTCAGAACCCCTCAACAAACAAGATTCATGATCTTTTTGTTTCAGAGGGAGAAACGGTGGTCAATGACCATATTGCTTTTCGAACCTTCAGACATTCAACCATTGGCATCGACCAGCTGGCCAGGGTCTTTCTGAAAAACGGATATGAATTGAAAGGAGACTATCATTTTGAGGCTAAAAAATTGTATGCCAAACACTTTGAACATTGCAGCGACCCGGAAGCCCCCAGGGTATTCATCAGCGAATTACTGGTAGAGGAGTTCAGTCAGCAGTTGCAGAAAACGGTCAGCGATTGGATCGGCCATATTCCTGCAGCACTGCATGAATCTGACGATATCATTTATGCAGGCAATGTATCGGGTATTCCCTCCTTTCAGGTATATGAGGCCTTGCGCACCGAATCGGAATATGCTGCATGGCTCTATGTCAACGGCTTTTGTGCCAACCATTTTACTGTCAGTGTAAACCGCCTGCACAAATACGACACAATAGAAAAAGTAAACATGTTCCTTAAATCCCATGGTTTCCTGTTGAATGACGCCGGCGGGGAGATCCAGGGAACACCCGGGGAGTTACTTGAACAGTCAAGCATACGCGCAGGAATGGTAAAATTCAATTTCCTCGATGGGACACATGAGATCCCCGGATGTTATTATGAATTTGCCAAGCGCTATCCTGATACTGACGGCAACCTCTATAGTGGTTTTATTGCAAAATCAGCTGATAAAATCTTCGAATCCACGAATTTCTACAAGAAGTGAATTCCCTCTTCAGGACGTTGGCGCCAGGCATCCTTATGATGCTGATCATATCATGCTCGGGCAGCGGTTCCGGAAAGAAAAATAGCGAAAGTATCGTGCCAGAGCCGGGTGTGGTGCATACCAGCATTGCATGTGCCGGCAACCGGTCACTCTCATATGCCCTCTACATTCCCAAAGGATCATATCCTGGAAAAGATATCCCGTCAACACATTTATTCCCGCTGATCATCGCTTTCGACCCCCATGGAGACGGATCTTTGCCATTAACAAAATACCAGGCGCTGGCTGAAAAATTCGGGATCATGTTCATTGGGTCCAACAATTCCAAAAATGGATTACCCGCAACCGAAATACAGGAAATTGTGAATGGGCTGATGACCGAAGCCAGGGCAGTTTACCCGGTTGACACCAGCCGGATATACCTGCTCGGCTTCTCAGGAGGAGCAAGGGTTGCAGCCATGGCCGGCCTCTACCAGGTGCAGGTTAAGGGAGTTATTGGATGTGGAGCCGGATTTGGAAATACACAGCAACCTGTACGCTATAAATTTGATTACTATGGCATGGCAGGCACAGCCGATTTTAACATGAGAGAGCTGCTTCAAATGGAGGAACCATTGACCAGCACTGGTTTCCGTCATTTTATTGCAACATTTCCAGGAATTCATGCCTGGCCATCGTATGAAGCAATGGAAGATGCTGTCACATGGATTACACTGAATGCCTTCAGAGATAGGAAAATACCTCAGGACAATGCCTTCATTTCGGGGGCAGACAAGTTATTTACTGACCGGATCAACCAGTTGAAAAACCGCAACGACCTTATTGCTGCAGACGGGATGTACCGCATGGCCATCTCCTTTCTGGAAGGGTTGACCACCGTGGATAAATATCGAAGCGAACGGGCTGCCCTTGAAGGTCTCCCCTCCTATCGTTCCCAGCAGGCATACCGGGAAAAAATACTCCAGCTGGAGGAGAAGGAGAAACAAGAACTGGCTGGAGCCTTGCAGGAAAAGGAGATTGCATGGTGGAAGATGAAAATATCGGATATGGAACACCGACTCTCGGAAAATAGGTTAAAAAACAGTAAGGTCAATCCTGAAGACACCCTGAAAGACAGGAGAGTGATGGCTTTTTTGAGCCTTTATTGCTACATGAATGCCAATGCGGCTGTTTCGCAGCAGGATGAACTTTCATCTGCCAGGCTCATCACAATTTATGAACTGGCCGACAAGGTTAATCCTGAGCCCAATTACATGCGTGCCATCCTCTATGCCCGACACCAGGAGAGTGAAGCAGCAATCGGGCAATTAACTATTGCTATCAAAAAGGGATTTACCGATAAACAACGACTCCTGAACCAGGTGGAGTTCCAGCCAATGACCAGTTCACCTTCGTGGGTTGAACTGTTGAAAACGATCAGATAATGGATACTGCAGAATTAATCAAAGATCTTGAAAGATTGCGCACTCAGTTCGATGGCGAAATATATACTGATGATAAACAGAGGCTGCTTTATGCAACTGATGCCTCTGCATACCGGGAATTACCAATGGGTGTCGCTCGCCCCAGGAACGCCTCAGATATCCAGAAACTTATTCTGCTTGCCGGTAAGGCCGGGATCCCCCTGATTCCCCGCGCTGCCGGAACTTCACTGGCGGGACAGGTAGTAGGCGCTGGCCTGGTGGTAGATATCTCCCGTTACATGACCCGCATCCTTGAAATTAACAGGGAGGAACACTGGGTGCGTGTCGAACCAGGGGTTATCCTCGATGAATTAAACAAAATTGTTGAAAAGGACGGACTCTTTTTTGGCCCTGAAACCAGCACTTCCAGCCGTTGCATGATGGGAGGCATGGTGGGAAATAACTCCTGTGGAGCCCACTCTATATTATATGGAAGTACCCGTGATCACGTAATTTCCGTGAAGGGCTTTCTCAGCGATGGCTCTGCTGTGGAATTCAGGGAATTGACAATGGATGAATTTTCAGGAAAACTCATCGGTGAATCACTGGAAAACAAGATCTACCGGCAGATCCACGAAATCCTTTCTGACCCTCAAACCCAGGAGAACATAGTTAAAGAGTATCCCGATCAGGAACTTCACCGGAGAAATACCGGCTACGCTCTCGACCTCCTGCTGCAAACAGAACCATTTGCCAGTTCACCCGCTTACCCGCTCACCTGTCTACCCGTTCACCCCTTCAACTTCTGCAGCCTCCTCGCCGGCTCCGAAGGTACCCTGATCTTCATGACAGAGATCAAACTAAACCTCGTTCCTTTACCTCCAAAGGAGAAAGCGTTGATTTGTGTGCATTGCCACACCATCGGTGAATCATTGAAAGCCAACCTCATCGCTCTGAAATATGAACCGGGATCGGTTGAGTTGATGGACAAGGCAATCATGGACTGCACCCGCGACAACATCACCCAGCGGCAGAACAGGTTCTTCATTGAAGGAGATCCCGGAGCCATCCTGATCATTGAGTTTGCACGCAATTCAAGGGAGGAGATCCTGGAAATTTACAAGAAACTTGAAGACGAGTTACGTGCTGCCGGGCTTGGCTATCACTTCCCGATTGTTTTCCCGCCTGATGTAAAAAAGGTTTGGGAACTTCGTAAAGCAGGGCTCGGGGTTCTTTCCAACTATCCCGGCGACCGCAAACCTGTTCCCGTCACGGAAGATACTGCTGTAAGTCCGGCGGTTCTTCCTCAGTACATTGATGAGTTCGACCAGATGCTTGCCCGCCTGGGACTCAATTGCGTCTATTATGCACATGTTGGATCCGGCGAACTTCACCTTCGGCCTGTGCTGAACCTGAAAGACCCTGTTGATGTGGAACTCTTTCATACTGTTGCACTTGAAACGGCTAAACTGGTTAAAAAATTCAATGGTTCGCTCTCAGGAGAGCACGGGGATGGCAGGCTCCGGGGTGAATTCATCCCGCTGATGCTGGGTGAAAAGAACTACAAACTCTTCAGGGAGATAAAAAACATGTGGGATCCAAACCATATTTTTAATCCCAACAAAATCGTCGACACCCCGAAGATGAACACCAGCCTGCGGTTCGAACCCGGAAAACCGGTGCGCGACATTCCCACGGTTTTTGATTTTTCGGGAAGCCATGGCATCCTGCGGGCTGCCGAACAGTGCAACGGGTCGGGCGATTGCCGAAATACGGTAGTCACCGGCAGGTATATGTGCCCTTCTTACATGGCGGTGAAAGATGAGACCACCACCACCCGTGCGAGGGCAAACATCCTTCGTGAGTTCCTCACCAACTCCTCCAAATCAAATCCTTTCAATCACAAGGAAATTTACGAAGTGATGGACCTCTGTCTCTCCTGCAAGGCATGTAAGTCAGAATGTCCGTCAAATGTGGATATTGCAAAACTCAAGGCCGAATTTCTTCAGCACTATTATGATACGAACGGCATTCCGTTCAGGTCGAGACTTATCGCCAATATCACAAAGATCAACCAACTTGGAAGCATCCTGCCTTCACTGTTTAATTTTTTACAGAAAAACGGGTTGATCTCCGGTATCACAAAAAGAATCCTGGGATTTGCCCCGGAACGGAACATCCCATTACTTTATTCATCCACCCTGCGTGCATGGGCAGGCAAAAATCTTATCGATGGTACTATTAATCAGCAAAGTACAGAAAACACAAAACCGCTGCAAACAGTCTACCTGTTCACCGACGAATTCACCAACTTCAACGATGTCGAAATCGGCATCAAAGCTATTAAACTGCTCAATGCCCTCGGTTATCGTGTGATCCTCCCCGACCATGATGAGAGCGGGCGAACCTACCTTTCCAAAGGCCTTGTCAGAAAAGCCAAACAACTGGCCAACCGTAACGTGAGAAAATTAACGGATTTAATCACGAGCGAAACTCCATTGATCGGAATTGAACCGTCCGCAATTCTGACTTTCCGTGATGAATACCCCGAATTGGTTGACACCCCGTTGAAAGAAGCTTCATTAAAGCTTGCAGAAAATGCCCTGATGTTTGATGAATTTGTGGTAAGGATTCTCGCCTTACAGGGGGAAAAAGATCAGGCTCAACAGGTTACCGGGCTCTTTTCCGGTGAAGAGCGAGTGATCAAACTTCATGGACATTGCCACCAGAAAGCGCTGGCATCGGTTGAATCAACGAAGAAAATGCTCTCAATTCCTGTTAATTACTCGGTTGAGGAGATTAAATCAGGATGTTGTGGAATGGCCGGTGCATTCGGTTACGAAAAGGAACACTATGATGTCTCCATGAAGGTTGGCGAACTTGTATTGTTTCCTGAGGTCCGCAAGGCATCACCTCACATGATCATCGCTGCCCCGGGTACCTCGTGCCGCCACCAGATAATGGACGGTACCGGCCGAAAGGCGCTGCACCCGGTGGAGGTATTGTTTGATGCATTGAAAAAATAGAGGAATCTTGTTTATCTTTGTCTCTGATTATCATCATAAAGTGTTCATGAAATCTCCTGGGACAAAACTATTATTTACGATCATTGTTATTCTTTACCGGATTGCGATACCCCATGCTGCCTTCGCCCAACTTACGGTCGTGCAGGGAACAGCCATGAACCTGACACCACAGCAACTGGTCCAGAACTATCTTGTTGGAGCAGGAATTACGGTGAGCAATGTCACCTTCAACAGTTCGTCGTCTATGATCAGTTCCGACCAGGTGGGCACTTTCAATGCAACCGGTCCTGCTAAAACCCAGCTTGGAATCGGGGGCGGCATCCTGATGACCTCCGGCAAAGCAAACATTGCCATCGGTCCAAACACTTCTGCTGGTGCAGGCTTTCAGGTCGGCGGCCCGGGAGATCCCGACCTAAACACGTTATCCGGCTCAAACACCCTTGATAAAGCAGTGATCGAATTTGATTTCATCCCCCAGTTTGATACGGTTAGATTCAGCTATGTATTTGGTTCTGAAGAATTTTTCGAATATTGCAACCAGTTCAACGATGCTTTTGGGTTCTTTCTGAGTGGCCCGGGCATCACCGGTACATTTTCAAACAACAGTGAAAACATTGCCCGGATGCCCGGTTCACTGAGCTCCTATGTCACCATTAATAATATTTGTGCGAATACCTTGTCGAGATGGACAAATCCCACCGGCGGCCTCTATTACGAATACGACGGTCTCACCTATGTTTATACCGCCTGGTATGTTGTTCAGCCCTGTGTTACTTATCATATTAAACTGGCCATCGGCGATGCGGTGGACAAGAAATTTGACTCCGGTGTTTTTCTTGAACAAAACAGTTTCAGCAGTCCCGGTGTGAACATGGTGAATAACAGTACCATCCCGCTGCTGGGCAACAAGGCGGTTGAAGGATGCAATGATGTGGCCATCAATTTCAGGCTGATGGCTACGCTAAATTACCCCTATTCAATACACTACACGATCGGCGGCACTGCGGTAAACGGTATGGACTATGCGCATATCGATGATTTTGTCACCTTCCCACCCGGGGAGGACAGTGTGAATGTCGTTATCCACCCGATCCCCGACCTCATTCCTGAAGGTGAAAAGAGTGTGATCCTTACCCTGAACCAGATCTCCTGCGATGGCTTAATTAAAAGGGATACGGTGTTAATAGAAGATTATACACCCATGACCATTCTTCCCAACCCAGACACAACCCTTTGTTTTGGCGGTGCAATTGAGTTGAAGGCCAATACCACTGGCGGGATCATGCCATTTTCTTATACCTGGAATATTCCGGGAAATGACAGCATCATTTCTCTAGTTCCACCTGTTGGCAACAACAGCTACACAGTGAAAGTCACGGATGTCTGCACCCATTCCGTTTCAGATACGGCCAAAGTGCTTGTTCACCCCGTACCCGTTGCCAATGCAGGAGTTAATGTTACCATCCCGAATGGAACCAGCACCATCTTGCATGGCACTGCCGGCGGAGGATATGGAACCTACAGTTATTCCTGGGTTTCCAACCCGCCGGGATTTACCTCATCCCTGGCAGAGCCCTCCACCGGGAACATGGATCATACACTCATTTATATTCTCACCGTCACCGATATTGCCAGCGGATGTCAGAGCCCTCCTTCCCAGGTAATTGTAGCGGTTGAAGGTGGTGTGCTCTCCGTAAATCCAATTGTACAGCCCGATGCTGTTTGCTTTGGGGATACAGCGCGGCTCTATGCCCTATCAGGCGGAGGATCTGGACTTTACACTTACCAATGGAGTTCAGATCCTGCAGGTTTCAGCTCCACCCTGGCAAACCCATTTGTAATCCCTGCCAGTACAACCACATACCATATTACGGTCAACGACGGGTTTAATCAGCGCTCAGGAAATACATCCGTCGTGGTTTATCCCCTGCCTGTGATCCACCTTGGTCCTGTTGATTCCAGTGTATGCATTTATGACAGCGTAAGACTCGACGCCGGGAATCCGGGATCAACCTACCGCTGGTCAACAGGCTCAACCGGCCGTTATATTTCAACGTCAACAACCGGTATCGGGTATGATGTTCAAACCTATACCGTTGTTGTAACAAACCAGAATGGCTGTATCAACTCTGCAACCATAAAACTCACATTCACCTTCGACGATTGTGTTGGTATCGGAGAACGAACCGGGAACTCCGACTTTTCTCTCTATCCCAACCCTGCTCATCAATCCTTCCGGCTCCTCATAAACAACACAAGTTCCTATGCCCATATTGAACTGAGGAACATGGTTGGGCAGAGGATACTGGAAAAAGAGCTTTTCAGACAAGGCAATTCCACACTGCTTCAGGAATTTGATGTTTCTGAGCTTCAACGGGGAGTCTATATCCTTCATGTTCAATGCAAAACAACTTCTGGTACCATGAAATTGATCATTCAATAGTTTCATTATCCGAATGCTGCAAAGCTCTAACCATTTGAATTTCAACTTAGTAAAATGTATTGCTGAATAATTCAACATGTGTATAATATTTAAACACATGACATAATTATTTAATATACTGTTCATTAGGTGTAAAAGGAGAATATTGTGTTGAATTATTAAACACTTCTTTATGTAATAATTCTATACACTTATTTTCTAATATACTCATATCGTGTAAGTTAGATTCAATATCCTCTTCTGGCACTATTATTGAATGTATGGTAACATCATTATCCCAAAACATTCAATACCATGAAAACCAAGACCTTAGTATTTATCGCCATGTTACTGCTGAGTTGCAGTATCGCCGGAATTTCGGAACCAGCAACCGGGGAAAGCCCGAAAGTGAATCAATCCTTTACTGTTTTCACATCGCCGGATTTGTACAACCTGACAAACAACTGGACTTCAGAATTCATAAAAGCCAATCCAGGCATTACCATCAGCGTAGTTCAATCCTCTGAAATCGAATTATATGGGAAATTACAGGCAGTTTCTGGAATTGCCTTTACTACGAACTATAAGCCCGTTGACAATCAAACATCATGGAGCATGGTGGTTGGCCGGGATGTAATAGTGCCCATCATGAATATAAAAAATCCCCTTTACCAGGAAATTTGCAAAGTTGGTATTACCTCTGAAGGGTTAAAGAAAATATTCAGTAATCCTGATCAGCATAACTGGAGCGCTCTCCAGACCAACGGATCGACTGTACCCCTTCACCTTTATATGCTGAACGATCCCTCTGTGACATCCAGGGTTACCGGTTTTCTGCAAAATGACAAACTCAGGATAACCGGAGTAACATCTTTACCAGCCAATGAGTTGATCACGGCATTACAGAAAGATCCCGGTGCACTTGCCTTTTGCAAGCTTACCGACATCATTGAACCCGGTAATAGAAATTTCACAGAGAATATTAGCCTGGTGCCCATTGATAAAAACGGGAACGGAAGAATTGACTTTATGGAGGATATTTATGGTAATCCTGAAGATTTCGCCAGGGGTGTCTGGATTGGGAAATACCCAAAATCATTGTGTGGAAAAATATTTTCTGTTTCTGCGGGAAAGCCTCAAAATGAATCAGAAGTCGCATTCCTTAACTGGGTAATGACCGATGGACAAAAACTGCTTACCTCCAATGGCTATAGCGACCTGGTTACCAGTGAAAGACAAACGCAGCTTGAGCGGATCAATAACAATACGATTGCTGTTGTGAATCCCGGTCATGATTCGTATGCAATTGTTAAAATTATCCTCCTTGTTTTAATTGCCTTTGGGCTTTTAGGTTTTAGCCTGGAGGTAATGTCAAGGTATTTCAGGAAAGATAAAATGCCCGGTCATGCAAAAAAAAGTTCCGGCCCTGTCGCCTTTGATGAAAACTCGATGAATATTCCCAAAGGCCTTTTTTTCGACACCACCCATACCTGGGCATTTATGGAAAAAGACGGCTCGGTTAAAATCGGGATTGATGATTTCCTTCAACATGTTACCGGACCGCTTACCCATATTGAAATGAGAAGTACAGGTGAGAAAATTAAAAAAGGGGAAAGGTTGCTCACCATGGTCAGTAAAGGAAAGCAACTCAATATCTATGCACCGGTTTCCGGTGTGATCACTGCCCAAAACAGGACTCTGGCGGAAAACGCTTCATCTCTCCATACGATGCCTGGTGCCGAAGGATGGGTCTATACCCTAGAACCAGCCAATTGGCCAAGGGAAATCCAATTCCTGGAAATGGCCGAAAAATATACAACCTGGCTGAAAGGCGAGTTCTCGAGGTTAAAAGATTTCATTGCAACCACTGCAATGGTCAATACCCCAGAATTGGCAACAATTGCGTTGCAGGATGGCGGAGCATTGCAAGATAACATTCTCGCAGGTATGTCCCCTGAAGTTTGGGAGGATTTTCAAACCCAATTCATAGATTGCAACAAGTAACAAACCCTACACTTTAATTAGCCGGGTAGAGATTAACAGAACAACTCCAGTTACGTTAAATCAGAAGATCATGGGATTAAACCGACGAAATTTTTTCAAACTGCTGGGAGCATCCGGTTTGACACTTGCCATTGGAAATAATGCAGCAGCCTCCTCTGAATATAAAGGGGAGGTTGAATTCTACGGAGTATTGCATGATTCTACCCGCTGCAAGGGTTGCCGGGGCTGTGAATATGATTGTGAAGAGGCCCATCACCTGCGGGAGCCATTGCCCTCAGATAAAATTCCTGCCATCCGGAAAACGGATGAAACATGCAACACTGTTGTAAATACTTATAAAACTTCAAAGGGAGAAGTTTTCATCAAGCGCCAGTGCATGCATTGTAACGAGCCGGCATGTGTGGCTGCATGCCTTACGCAAGCCATGCACAAAACAACAATGGGCCCGGTTACCTGGGATGGCGATAAATGCATGGGATGCCGTTATTGCATGGTATCATGTCCGTTTGATATGCCCAAATTTGAATATCACAGCGCCAATCCGAAAATCCAAAAGTGTGACATGTGTTTTGAGAGGTTGAAAACCGGCGAAATGCCAGCCTGTGCATTTAACTGTCCTAACGAGGCCTTGATGTATGGAAAACGCAGGGATCTGATCAGGGAAGCCAGGAGGAGGATTTTCGAAAAACCCGGCCTCTATGTTGATCACATTTACGGCGAACATGATGCCGGCGGTACAGGCTGGCTCTACATTGCACCGGTTCCTTTCGAAGAACTTGGATTCAATACCACCCTCCAAAAATCTTCTTATCCTGCATTGACCAAAGGATTTCTTTACAGCGTACCATCCGTATTTGTCCTTGTGCCGGCACTTCTGACCGGAATCTACCAGGCTACAAAGGGGAATCATCCCGGGGAGGAGAACGACGATGAATAACAGTTATCAGATTTCGACAGATCGCGACGGAAAATCCATCTGGAATTTCCTGATCAGTGAATTCAAACCGAAAGGGAAATTCCTGACTCCGTTCAACATCATCTCGATACCCATTATGATTTTGGGACTTATCCTCATCGTGATCCGGTTCTGGAAAGGAATTGGGGCAATAACAAACCTTTCACAGGAAATCCCCTGGGGATTATGGATTGGTTTTGACGTAGTTACAGGAGTTGCCTTTGCCGGGGGCGCATATGTGGTCACCTTCATGGTCTATATTCTGAAGATGCATAAATACCACTCCATTGTGCGTGTTACGGTGTTAAACGGATTTCTTGCCTATGTATTCTATGCAGGCGCCTTGCTCCTCGACCTTGGACGTCCATGGCATGTAATCAACCCCATCATCGGAAACGGGTTTGGAACAAGCTCGGTTCTGTTCCTGGTTGCCTGGCATTTTCTGCTCTATATGATTGCCCAACTCATTGAATTTTCTCCAGCTGTAGCAGAGTGGCTTGGCGCCCGTCGAGCCCGCAATATTCTTTCCGGGATGACCATCGCCGCCGTGATCTTCGGCATCACATTGTCAACCCTTCACCAGTCGGGACTGGGGGCCCTTTACCTGATGGCAAAAGATAAGATCCACCCGTTGTGGTATTCGGAGTTCATTCCGATTATGTTCTTTGTGTCAAGCATTTTCGCAGGTTTATCCATGGTCATTTTCGAGGGATCGATTACCCATAAGGTGTTTTCATCCCAGATCAGCGGAAAGGACCATCAGTCACAGAACGGGATCATCACCGGGTTATCAGGCATTTGCGCAGGAACAATGTTTGCCTATTTTTTCCTGCAACTCCTTGTTTTTATTCATGGAGAGCAGTGGCATTTGCTCTGGACACCCATGGGTGGATGGTACCTCGTTGAAATGATCGGATTTGTTCTCCTGCCAATGATCCTTTTCTTTGCCGGGTACCGTTCGCAAAACATCACCATGCTGAAAGCTGCTTCGATCATCACCATGGTGGGGGTTATCCTTAACCGGCTGAATGTCACCGTTATCGGATTCCGGTGGGATAGTGCAGTACACTATATTCCTTCATGGATGGAATTTGCGGTTACGCTGGCAGTTATTTTCACCGAAATCTGGGTTTTCAGGTGGGTTATAAACAGAATGCCGGTTTTACGCAAAGCGCCTGACTGGGTCAATGATAAAGTTAAGTAAAGTAAAATCTTAAAAATCAACATTATGGACGGATTTAGTTATTCTGATATTTTTGCCACAAAAGGCATTGAATATCTTATCATTATTGCATTCCTGGCAATTCTGATCCCGTTTACCATGATTCTTAACAGGCAGGTGAAAATTACCCGCCAGGTTCAACAGTCATTGGGAAATCTTACCTCGAAAATTATAAGGATACCCCAGGGACTCTTTTTCAGCAGGAATCATACCTGGATTTTCATGGAAAAATCGGGCACCGCCAGAGTCGGACTCGACGACCTTCTCCTGCACATCACCGGGGAGGTAACATTAACAAGTCTAAGGAGCCCGGGTGAGGTTATTTGCAAAGGAGATTTACTCACAGAGATTGACCAGCAGGGCAAGACCCTCCAGGTGTTGTCGCCTGTTTCAGGGACCATTGTGACAGCAAATGAGATGCTGACGCACAATCCGGCACTCCTGAACGAAGATCCTTACGGCAATGGGTGGGTATATAAAATAAAACCCACCAACTGGATTTCTGAAGTGAAGTCTTGTTACCTTGCAGAAGAGGCTACCATTTGGTCTGCCAGTGAGTTGGTGCGGTTTAAAGATTTCCTTGCCAGTACCATGCAAAACCACTCTCCCGAAGCATCGATGGTGATTTTGCAGGATGGTGGTGAACTATGTGACCATACCCTGTCAGCGTTACCCGGTGAAATCTGGAAAGAGTTCCAGCAGGATTTTTTATGCCTCTACCGGGTGTAACACAGAACTATTCAAAGTGATCTGAAAAATCATCAGGAACAGGATGTCACCGGCAACAAAGGGGCAGTGACTATATAAAAAACTGAATATCATATAAATAAATTTGCAATACTTTGAGCCCTGATTGTCGGCAACCTCTCTTTTTTTAGTATATTGCAGTGATATATACCCTCTTGGTTATTAACGAATCATCACTACAACGAACTATATGAAGCCATGTTTTTCCCGAAAAAGCATAACAACAGAAAAGGAACTGCCATTTTTAATAAGTATGTTAAATTCCGGTCAACAATTTATGGCCGGGTCGTATTCATCATAACTGCCCTTTCAATATTTCTCTTTGTTTCTTTCAGCCTCATTTTCAAATCGGTAAATGAGGAATATCTGAATACTGTCATCCGCCAGAACGGGAACAATATCGGTTCCATCGTGGAGGGAGCGTTGTATCATTCGATGCTGGAAAACGATAAAGGGTCACTACAGAATACGCTGGATGTTATCAACACACTTCCCGGGATAGATGAGGTGAACATGTACGACAGCGACGATGAACTGGTTTATTCATCCATCGACTCAGATACAAACAACAGTCATAGCAACCCGAATTGCATCAGCTGTCATGAAAGCATCAAATCGATGTTCCCCGGCAAAGAGAAGGAGTACAAAATTGTGGATGTTGAAAGTGATTGCAAGATGGTTCAGAACGACAATCAAAGCCGGCATCTCTTACTGCGGACCCCGATCCTCAATGAAAAATCCTGCTATATCAATGCCTGTCATGCACACAAGGCTACCGACATCATGCTTGGATCCCTTGTCATTAAAATTCCCCTGCACGACCTGGACGCTGCTGTAAAAAAGTCATCTGTGGAATTTTTCCTGCTGGCCATTTTCATCACACTGATTCTCTTTTCAGTACTTATCTTTTTTACCAGGAAAAGGATCAAGGATCCGTTGAATGCCTTGATCAAGGTAAGTATTGCCGTTGCCAACGGAGATAAAACCACCCGTGTTGAACTCAAGCCCAACCAGTTGGATGACATGCGCATGGTTTCTCTTGCCTTCAACGACATGCTCGACAACTTGCAGGCAGCCAACGATGAACTTGAGAACTGGTCGCAACAGCTTGAATATAAAGTTCAAAAGAAGTCGGAAGAGTTAGGCGCCGCACAAAATGAATTGATGCATATTGAGCGCCTGGCTTCGTTGGGAAAACTCTCCTCCTCCGTGGCCCATGAAATAAATAACCCCCTGTCTGGAATTCTGATTTACACCAAGTTGTTGTATAAGCAATTAAGTAATCCTGAGCTAAATGATACAAAGAGGGATTCAATGCTTAAACATCTCAAAATGATTGAGAATGAAACCAAGAGATGCGGGGATATCGTAAAAGGGCTGCTCGATTTTTCAAGGAAAGACCATGATGACTTTGAACCGAAACATCTTCATGAAATTCTTCAGGACACCTTTGAATTAATGGCCCATCCGATGAAAATTGCCAACATCATCTTCGTTTCTGATTTTTCGGCGAAAACCGATCTTATATATTGCAGTCCGAATCAGATCAAACAAGCTTGCATGGCCATGCTGGTAAATGCTTCTGAAGCTGCCAGGGATAACGGGGAGATTTTAATGAAAACCAGGAACCCGGATGATGAATCAATCTGTTTCGAAATATCCGACAATGGCTTGGGAATCGCTCCTGAAGACATTCCACATATATTCGAACCCTTCTTTTCCACCAAGCAGGATGCCAGTGGAATCGGGCTGGGACTGGCCATCGTTCACGGAATTATTCAGAACCATAAAGGGAAAATCCAGGTAAAATCAGAACTTGGCCTGGGAACTACACTGGTCGTAACAATCCCGGTGATCAAAGGGTAAAACTATATTTATAAAAATGCATTCTATTCAAAGCTAACCCGGTAAAAAATGGCAAAGAAAATTTCGATATTAATCGTCGACGATGAGGAATCAGTCAGGGAATCACTTTACAGCTGGTTTATTGAAGACGGATACCGCGTTGAATGCGCTGAAAATGCAAAAAAGGCACTGACCATCCTTGAATCCGGCCGGTTCGACATTATACTGGCTGATATTAAGATGCCGGGAATGGACGGACTGGAGATGCTTCGCAGGATAAAAGCCCATAACAGTGAATCAATTGTAATTATCATGACTGCCTTTGCAACGGTGGATACTGCTGTTAAAGCGCTGAAAGACGGTGCATTTGACTACATCACAAAACCATTCGACCCCGACGACCTGACCCACCTGATCCGCAATGCTACCAAGCAAATCTCGCTGTCAGAGGAGAATGAATCGTTAAAGACCAAAGTGATCTCGCTGGAGAGTGTTGAAGATCTGATCGGTACCAGCGAGGCCATGAAAGGGGTACTCAGGGAGGTTGAGAGTGTTGCCCAGACCAATTCCTCGGTCATCATCACGGGGGAGAGTGGCACCGGTAAAGAGTTGGTTGCCAGGGCTATTCATGCAAACTCTTCACGTAAATTTTTCCCATTTGTCAGTGTTCATTGCGGCGCTTTGACGGAAAGTTTACTGGAAAGCGAACTGTTTGGCCACGAAAAAGGTGCCTTCACCGGCGCAATGTATAACCGCAAAGGTCGATTTGAAATGGCCGACAGCGGATCGATCTTCCTGGATGAAATAGCTACCATATCGAATAAAATGCAGGTAGAACTATTGCGGGTGCTCGAAACCAAATCATTCATCAGGGTTGGCGGAAATAAGGAGATCAGCTCAGATTTCAGGGTAATTTGTGCAACCAACAAGGATTTGAAGGGGATGGTTGAAAACGGCGCCTTCAGGGAGGACCTTTTCTACAGGCTGAATGTTGTTAATATCCAGATTCCGCCGTTACGGGAACGTAAAACTGATATTCCCCTGCTGGTTGACTATTTTATCAGGAAATACTGCCTGTCGATGAATAAACCTCCCATAACCATCGATGCAGGGGCACTCCGGCGTTTGCAGGACTTTGAATTTCCGGGGAATATCCGCGAACTGGAGAACATGATCGAACGTGCCATTGTGGTTGGCGACGGAAAAAAGATCCATTTGAAGGACCTGCCTTTGGGAAAAACAATCGTGAACAGTTCAGTTGAAAGCCTGGATGATTTTGAAAAAGCATTCATCCTTCAGATTCTCCTAAAATATGAATGGAACATCTCCCGGACCGCCAAAGCCTTGAAAGTGGACCGTGTAACCCTCTATAATAAAATAAAGAAATATGAGCTGAAACCCTCAACCAATCATAATGCCTGATGAACCTGCCAAGCATCACGTTGGTATCCTACGGGTTTTTCGAAAAGGGGTTTCTTGACCTGATTGCAGAGTCTGTCGAACAGGAATTCCATTGCCCGCTGAACCTGAAAGAGGGTCATATCGACCTGAGTGAATACTATGATCCGGCAAGACGGCAGTATAATGGAAATGGCCTGCTGAAATTCGTTGATTCATTACCTTCTGCTGAATCCTGCAAAACCCTCGGATTATTCAATGTCGACCTTTTTATTCCCATATTGACCTATATTTTCGGTCAGGCATTTCTTGGCGGACGAACAGGGATTGCATCCTTGTACCGGCTGCATAACAGTGGCTACGGGATGGAGACTGATGATCAGTTGCTACTAACACGCTTTAAAAAAGAGGTGGTTCATGAACTGGGCCACTCTTTTGGACTCATTCACTGCAAAAATTCAACCTGTGTGATGAGATCAAGTACCTATGTGGAAGATATTGACCAAAAAGAACACCATTTTTGTCATTCTTGCCGGAGTACCTTGAACCTGTAAAAAACCCTGTCACCCGCCCGGAAACATTCATCCTTTTCAGGACGGTTTACGGATGAGTGACAGGGTGCTCTCTGTGAGACGACTAATCGTCTGGTTTATTAATTATTGCTTAATGATCTTTGTCATCCCCATTTCACTGCCGTTGTTCATCACCCTGATCAGGTAAACGCCATGTACTCTGCCCGACAGGTCAAAGAGCTGTTGTTTAAACCCGTTCATCTCCTTTTTAAGGATTTTATCCCCAAGGATCCCGTAAATCTCAACTGAAACTTTGGAAGACTCAGCAACACCATTGAGTTCAAGTGTAAAAGTGCCGGTTGTCGGGTTGGGATAAACCTTGAATGATGGTTTATCGGCAACAACCTGGCTACCTGTTGATTCAACAATCATACCCGAAGGTGCTGCAGGAACACTGCTGCAGCAATAAGCTCCTGTGGTTGTGATGGATGCATGCAGGTAAGAGCCGCTGTTACCCTTTGTCCCGGGAAGCAGCCTGATTTTCTGTCCTGCAATCAAAGATGCCGCTCCGCCACTCTCAACAATGAAAGGTCCGTTCGCTGCAGTAGTGATCGTAAGGGTTGCATTATAGCAGTTGCTTTGACCGGCTGGTATGCCGATGTTGTTCAAAGGCAGAATCTCAACCAGGGGACTGACCTGTGTAACGGTGACCGGTACGCTGGCAGTGGCATGGAAGACTCCGTCAAAAGCATCAACAAGATAGCTGGTATTGGCGGTTGGATAAGCAACAGGATTTTGAACATCTGCCACAAATCCCGCTGGCAAAGAGGTCCAGGTATATGAAATACCCGAAGCCCCGCCAACATCGGCATGAAGCTGAACAGGATTCCCGCTGCAGATCGTTGCCGGTGTTGCGCTGGCAGTTACATGCAGTCCGATGATATCAGTAAGTGCCGATATACCGTTTTGTGCATACACTCCGCTGGAATTTGGATAGGTGAAATCATAAATAACATCCACAGGATTAGCATCACCTTTAACGATAGAACACAATTTCCATATAATGGGTTCACCAACCACAAAACCGTCTTTGACATTTGTGGCAGGATTATCACCATAAACGATCATAACCTGGTCGTCAGATCCATTGAACTCTGAGAGCCCGCCGCAAACAAGTGCACCCGTTGCATCATGGTAGAATACTCCAAGAACATCGCCGGCATAGAGATTGGCAAGGTCATGAGGAATGGTGATGTAGTGCTTGTAATTGGTATGTACAGGCCACCAGTAAGGACAGGCATGCACCTGGTAATCTTCAACTTCGCCATTCATCGCCAGTCCGAAATA
Organism: Bacteroidales bacterium; assembly: GCA_049317265.1. Taxonomy (GTDB): domain Bacteria; phylum Bacteroidota; class Bacteroidia; order Bacteroidales; family FEN-979; genus CAIVAT01. The sequence continues at coordinate 224,941 of JBMOIP010000002.1, read as the reverse complement.
GTTCAACCCGCCAATGGTGTTGAACCTGAATCTTGAATAGATTTTCCCCTGGGTGGCGGTAGTAGGAATCGTAAATGTAAGGTTGTTTATCCCCGCAACCAATGGCTGGTTTGTGAAGATCTTTTCTCCTGCATCAGCCCAGTCACCATCATGGTTATAATCCATCCATGCATTCAGGAACCCGGGTACGGAAGCAGTTACCTGAATGTTTGCAGGTCTGCCCACGTACATTTTACCAATAAACTGTACTCCATCCTCGTCATCGCTGATGGCAAGGTCATCACCCAACGATGTCATATTGGGCTGGCCATTGATTTCAGCATCAATCAATGCACCGAGACGGATGTTGGTATATTTGGCATGGCGGGCGCCATTGCTGGCGAGCAGTGTAGGATAATTGAATCCAATCAGCGGACTGTCAGGGGCATCGCCAAAATCAAGTTCATTGCCTTCCGAGCAATCGTTGATATATACAGGGTAATCTTCAACTTCACCATCGCTGACCAGTCCATTGAACGTGATCGCAGATTGAATTGTTCTGAACCTGAACCTTGCATACGACTGACCGACAGAAGCCGTTGCAGGTACAACAAATGACAGGAAGTTGGCAGCTGTGTTAACAAATTGAGTGTTGAATACATGCTCACCCGGGCCAGTCCAGTTTCCGTTGATGTTGTAATCAATCCAGGTATCAAGGTATCCCGGTACCGAAGCAAACACCGTAATGTTGACGGTACTGCCAATTTCAACAACAGCAGGAATTATTACGCCATCTTCATCGTCTCCGAGTGCTGCATACAAGCAGTCGTTATCATCACAATCGGCGCCAATGCTTGGCTGTCCATTGGGCTCGGCATCAACCTTAGATCCTAAATATACTCCTGGAACAATGGTGTGACGGGCGCCGTTAGGAAGCAATGTCTGATAATTATAACCACCTGCCGCATTATCTGGTGCATCCCCAAAATCAAGCCCGGTAAATGGAACACAATGTTTGACATTCAGACAAAATACACCCGCAGTATCGGTGCAACCAAATACTGTACCCACCACAACCGAAATCTGATGGTTTCCAAGTACCAAGGTGCTGAAGTTAAGTGTTTGTCCGATCCCGATGGGCGTAGCATAATTTCCATTGTCAAACCATTTGATCACCGGGTAGGCAGCTGCATATGTATTGAAAGGTGGCAGAGCATTGAGCGGCAAAGGAATATACAGGTGGAAAACGGCTGTATCACAAATCGTATCACATCCGCGGGGGAATAAACTTAAATCCGGTAACGGGTGGATCATGGCGGCAAATGCCGTTGCGGAACAACCTGACACCTTATTGGTAATGGTCAGACCATAATTCCCTGGTTGAGAAACGGTGATTGTGGGGGTAGTCTTCCCGTTGCTCCACTGGTAATGGTATAAGCCGGGATTTGCCGGTGGGAAGGTCGGACTTAAAGTTACCGGCACCCCTTCGCAACCACTGTAGAAAGCAAAACTCAACTGTGGTGTTTCATAGAAGGTAATACAAAGTGTATCGAAATTCTCGCAGTTTGTTGTCACATCGGTAACTTTCACAATAAAGCTGGCTGTATAAGGTAAAACAAGTGGCAGGGTTATACTGGCCGTTGTGATATACGCAGCATTGCTGTTGTTTGGGCTGAATGTTGCACCCGCCGGATTGCTCGACCATGAATAAGTATAATTGGGATCATAGAAAGATGACAGCTGGAAAGTTGCAGTGCCCCCTGGTGAGGAGCATACCAATCCATCACCGGTAATTCTGGCGACAGGGGTAGCTTTCTCGTAAATAAATATGCTGTTCGAAGAATTTGTACATCCAAAACTGTTTGAAACCTCTACATGGTAATCACCATACTGATACACATTATAAGTGCTGCTGGTGGCACCTGCTATGGACGCACCATTTTTATACCACTGGAATGTGGGGTATGCAGGGACCACAGGTAAAGTAGTGAGTGTTATAAAACCTCCCGGACAGTACATCGTATCCGATGCCGTTATCACCGGGTTTGGTGTAGGCCGGACCGTGATCTGGTGGACCTTGGTTGTTACACAGGTTCCAAGAGTGGCAGTTAGTGTAACATTGTATAAACCAGCAGCCAGGTATGTGTGCTGTGTTGGCGATGTGAATGAGGTGGAACCATCGCCGAATGCCCACTGGTAGCTGAACCCCGGATCTGTAATATTTGGTAATACCTGTGTTGCAGTAAATGTTGCCGGCTGGCCTTCGCAGACAGGATTCGGATTTATTGTAAAGTCGATGGCACAGTTAATCGGGTTAGGCGGTGTTCCACCTCCTCCCCCGCAGGTACCAATTAAAACCTGAATGTTTGAGGAAGCAGTACAAATCCCATTCGAAACAACCACTGTGAAGACAAATGAGCCTCCTATCGGTGGGTTAAATGCGGCTGGCCCGGGTGTAAAGGTTGGATTGGTCGCGCCCGGAATCAGGGTCATCCCTGGTCCATACCATTGATACGAGGCATAAACTGCCGGAACACTAAACGAAAAAGCAACCGGAGGGAAAGACGGCAAGCAATAAGTCAGTGGTCCACTTGGGGTAATGACGGGTGTTGCCGGAGGATTAAGAATATTTACTGAAACCGAGCTGCTTCCACCACAATGAGACGCCGTAACAACTGCTCCTGTAGGAGGTCCGTGCCAGCGGATCGTTACACCATTGGTTCCCTGACCGTTAAGGATGGATCCCCTGTTAGGTGGAGTAACTGTCCATTGAATTGGCAATGGTCCCGTTGCCGTGAATGAAGTGGTGGCATCAACACACACATTGAGGGGGCCTGCAGGGGTGATCACTGGTGGCCCGTATTTGAATACAGGAAGAGTTTGTGGCACCGATGTGCAGAAAACTCCAGGACTGATCTCCACCTGCTGAATCACGCTGATCGTCCATGGACCTGCTCCATTAAGTTTTATGATCGCGGTAAAACGGTCGGTTCCGAATTGTGTTTGAACTGTACCGGTGCCTCCGGGTAGAACAGACCAGGTAAACGGATTACCTGCCAGGTTTGAAGTGATGGTATATGTTAAATTTTTACCAGGACATACGAGGGTAGGTCCAACAATGGGGCCGAGGATCGGGATGGCAACCACTTTGACGATTTTAATCGCATTCAGATTGCAGTAACCACCGGGTGGCGGAGTTGCTGTAATGGTATAGGTGCCCGGAACATTGAAGGTAATATTCGTCGGGTTGCCAATGACCGGTGCGATGATCACTCCACCAGGTCCTGTAACCGTCCATGTAGCTGAGCCACTGCCGGAATAGGTCTCCGTAGAACCCTGGCAAACTTTTTCAGATCCGTAGATCGAGTAAATCGGAAGGACATTCACCGTGAATGAACTTGTCCCGCTGCAACCAGCCAGCGGATTGTTGTAATTACACTGGATTGTAAAGGATCCGGGAGTATTAAACGTCATGTTTACATTGGCGACATTCCGGTCATCATCGTTAAAAGTATAGGAGCCGCCAGGCGCTGTGGTAGTCCACTGATAATAAGTACCTGGCATGGAAGGAAGGAAAAAGCTGCCTGCAGAACCAACACAAAGAGGATTTGGGCCTGAAATAGGAAGGTTGGGGTATAACACCGGCACATTCAGGGTTGTTGTTCCCGGACAAGGCGCAGCACCACATCCCGGCACAGCTAGTGATACAGTGGGAGGTACAGTATAAACTGCATTCCATTTTATTTTAATGCAATTCGTGCCTGCTCCTGAAATGATAACACCGCCAGCCACTGTCCAGTTGTATGTACCACAAACAGTTGGTGTGCAAAATGAAGAAGTATCGCCCGGACAAACGGTTCCATAGCAGCAGGTTGTTTCAATGACTGGTCCAATGCCGGGAAGTACCTGTATGACCATGGAAATTGTATCTGTGCAGCCGCATGGTGTGCGCTGATCTGGTGCTCCCTTGTTTGCACCCTGGTCATAGGCCGTCAGCACAACTGTATAGTTACCGGGCCCGGGAAAAGTATGCGGAGGAGGTGTGGCAAGGTTTGATGTTGTGCCATCACCAAAGTCCCAGAAATAGCTACCACCACCGGCGGAAGTATTTGTAAAATTTACAGGAACGCCGTTACAAACAGGGTTCGGAACAGCTGTAAAATTCGCCTGTGGTCCATCAATAAGGCAGATCTGCTGAACAATCGAATCATGGCAGCCTCCCCCATTGATCACTACGGTTATATAGCCGGTTGAACCACTCCCCCATAAAATTGTCATGGGATTACCGCTGGTCGGACCAGCCGGTGTTCCTCCGGTCACAGTCCAGCTATAGGTATACGGGGCAGTATTAGGAAAAACCGTATAGGTGTGTGCGCTTAATTTGCAGGCAGCCATTGAATGTCCCCCCTGGACTCCGGCTGTTCCACAAGCCTGTTCGGGAGGACATATTTCGATGGCATCCTTTAAAATAAAATCGGGGCAGCAAACCTGGGCAACCGATTTTAAGGACAACAAAGCGAATACAAAAACAATCATCAAAAATTGAATAGTTCGCGCGATCCTCAATCTTGAGGAAGACTCCCTGTTGACTGTCTCTTCGGAATTTGTAAATTTATCTTTCATATTTCTCCTCCTGTTATAGAATGGTTGTGGTTCAAATTTTCAATTATTATAATTGGACGAGCTTAAAATAATATACAAATGTTTGCTTCATGGCTTCCGTCCAATACCTAATCTTTGCAAATTTATATAGAATTAGTCTAATTAATACATAAGGAGCTGGAAATTTTATTATTTTAGCTGGGAAATATTTCGTTCTTTGGTGGAAATATCTCGTATATTTCAGGAAATATCTCGCGGAATTCATTGTTATCCCCGGCGGGAACATGTAATCTAACAGCTCATATTTTCTAAAAAACATGAAAAGCAACTGTGAAAACCCAAACCGTAATTGTTCCGGATGCGAATATAAGTCTCCGATATTCTGCTACTTAACGGATGAGGATATCAAATTAATCGATATAAACAAAATCATTGTACGTTTCAACAAAGGTGAGACGATCAGGAAGCAAGGCACCTTCATGTCGCATGTCATCTCGGTAAATTCAGGACTTGCAAAACTTTATCTTGAGGGTATGGAGCAGCGAAATGCCATCATCAGGATCGTCAAACCGACAAATTTCATTGGCGGACCGGGAATCTACCTTGACCAAAGGCATCACTTCTCCGTTACAGCGCTGATGGATACAACAGTGTGCTTTATTGATGTTAATGTATTCAAGGAGATCATTGACAGGAACAGAATTTTTGCAGCCGAATTCATGAAGGATTTCAGCCGCAATATTCTTTCAGTATACAACAGGCTTCTGTCCATCACACAAAAACAAATGCCGGGAAGAATGGCAGATACCCTTATTTATCTAAGCGAAGAGATTTTTGAATCTCAAAAATTCACATTTCACATGTCACGCCAGGACATTTCGGATCTATCCGGAATGTCTAAGGATAGTGGAGTGAAAATCCTGCGGGAATTTCAAAATGATGGAATTATCAATATGACAGACAATGACATAGAGATACTTGACCCGGTAAGACTGAACCGGATCAGTCGCACAGGCTAATCATTTCTCATTGAATATATCTCTATCTGAAGATCGCCCCATTGGGAGCAATTCCCACTGAATATTCCCTGACCAGCAAACCTTGCGGGGAATACCTGACCAGTAATCCCTGCGATGTAAAATTGGTTGCATCAAGTGCATAGATGTCCCCATTGGCAGGATTCACATTGAATCCGTAGAAATACCTGGTTCCATCTATAAGTGTTGTGGTCGGAAGTACAGCATCAGTGATCTTCATGGCATAAATACCGGCATAGCCAAAACCGCCACCATAATAAATGGTCGATCTGTCTTTACTTATATCAATGTGTTGCGGATGCTGTGTTGGTGAAATAATATACTCATTCGTTTTCTCAAGGGTAGCCCCTGATAACTTCACAAGTTTTGACGGGGTCTCCAAAATGATATTGAACGAACCGTCGTATTTAATATAGCCGTAGCAGATGATCCAGATATCGTTGTTCTTATCGACCACCATCTCTTTGGGATTGTGTCCTACTTCAACTGTTTTAACGACCTGGTCGGTTGCCGGATCGATCACAGACACCGTGGAATCCACATCATACGCTCCGCCATTGGCGACAATGATTTTACCACCGGTAACAATTGCCTGCTCCGGCCCTACTCCCACTCCAATGGAACTTAAGATGGCCTTCGTGCTGAGGTTGACTACCTTGACCACCCCCTTTTCACCCCATTCGCCCCATTGGGTGATATAACCCTTGTTGTTCAAGGAGGTCATGTATCGTGGTGAGTTTAACCCGCTGATAATCCCTTCCTGCTTAAATGTTCTCGCATTGGCAATCACGACGGTATCGGAGAGGTTCAATACCATGTAAACTTTTCCATTGACGGTATACATCGATTGAAGTACCTGTCCGAGAGGTTTGTTGTTAACCGTAGTGAAGATCGAATTCCTGATGCTGTCGCCGGTATAATCATAGAAACTCACCGATGCGTTCGCCTGTCCAAAGGTCCCTTCATTGGAGATAAACGCCCCGTTGGCATAGGGTCCGGTTGGAGTATAAATTGTATCTTCCTCTTTCGTGCATGCTGAATATAAAATCACAATGAGCAATGCCAATACATAGTTGTTCAGTCTTGTTTTCATGATTAATTGTTTAGATAAATGAATCTTTACTTTTCTCCCGAAAGCTCCGAAAATAGTTGGTGGCAGGTCTTCTGGCTTGCTCTGTTGTTCGCGGTCTTCCCATCCGGATGAAACAGGACAGTGACTCAAAGAGGTCGAAAACGTTTAAAGAGCTTACAGCTGCGGGAACAGCTCCGGATTCAACCGGATTCCCTTTTCACATCACCTGAAGGAATCAGGTAATGAACCAGCAACAAAATCACGCAAATTTAAAAAAAAACCCAATACCTCATCCAATATTTAGAGGAATTCCCTCCTCCGCAGGATAGGTTTCGGCGAAAACCGACCTGGCTTCCTCAAGTAAAGGGCCGATCTCCTCGTACCTGGCTGAAAAATGACCTATTAAAAGTTTTTTTACGTTGGCTTTACGGGCAATCGCAGCTGCCTCCATGCCGGTGGAATGAAATTTATCTGCAGCGGCGGAGGCCAATGCCTGCATAAAAGTAGCTTCATGGTACAGCAATCCGACCTCATTAATATAAGGGATGATCGTTTCCGTATATGCGGTATCACTACAATAAGCATAAGAGCGAGCCCTGGAAATATTTCGTGGAGGATTTTTCTCCCGGAAAACAAACCCGCAGGTGGGGATACTGTGTACCAGTGGAAAACTATGCACGGAAAGCCTTTCCTGGTCCAGGATGAGATCGTACCGGTCCATGCATAGCGGATGAAAAACAAGGGGATATTGAAGGGTGGTTTGCGATACCTCCATCTGAAGGTTTATAATCTCTGATAGCATGGGTGGGGCATACAGATTTAACTCCTCCTTGCGGCCAAGCAGATGCATGGAGTTCAGCAGACCGATCAGTCCGAAAAAATGATCACCATGCAGATGGCTGATAAAAACATGCTTAATGCGCTGAAATGAAATGTGGTATCTCCTAAGCTGAAACTGGGTGCCTTCACCACAATCAATCAAAAAGAAGCGCTCATTTGCATTGAGCAAATGAGCGCTTAGGTTTCGGTTGTTTGCCGGGATCGCAGCATTGCTACCCAGCACCGTTAAAGAAAAATTCATGCTTTATTCTTCTGCAATGGGTTCTTCTTCAGTAGGTTCAACTTCAGGAGTTGCTTCATCTTTAGCATATTTGGCATCACGGGCCAGGTTTTCGGCCTTCACCATATCGGCTTTAAGGTTTGCAAGGGCATCGATGTCGCCAAGGGTGGTCTTCTCAAGGTTGTCCTTGAGCTTTTTAACGGCCTTTTTGGTATCGCTTTCCTTCTTTACTCCGGTTTTTAAATCTTTGTTCTTCTCAACGTTGGCAACATCCTGGTGGATTTTGCTATGGCTCAGGATGATCTTCTTATTCTCCTTGGAAAACTCGATCACCTTGAAATCCATGGCTTCTTCTTCCTTTGCCATGCTGTTGTCCTCTTTGCCCAGGTGGCGGAGAGGTGCAAATCCTTCAACTCCGTATGGAAGTGCGATGATGGCGCCTTTGTCATTCAAACTGACAATGGTTCCAAGATGCACTGAACCTACTGCAAACACATTCTCGAATACATCCCATGGATTCTCTTCAAGTTGTTTGTGTCCGAGGCTGAGACGGCGGTTTTCAACATCCACATCAAGTACCATTACTTCGATGCTCTCTCCGATTTTGGTAAATTCGGCAGGATGTTTGATCTTCTTCGACCAGCTAAGGTCAGAGATATGGATCAGTCCGTCAACTCCCTCTTCCAGTTCCACAAAAATACCGAAGTTGGTAAAGTTGCGAACAGTGGCTGTGTGCTTCGAGCGGAGCGGATATTTGTCGCGGATGTTGGTCCATGGATCCGGAATAAGCTGCTTGATGCCCATCGACATTTTACGCTCTTCACGGTCGAGTGTAAGGATAACAGCTTCCACTTCCTGACCCACTTTAAGGAAATCGTGGGCGGTACGCAGATGCTGTGACCAGGACATTTCAGAAACGTGGATGAGTCCTTCAACACCGGTGGTAATTTCAACAAATGCACCATAATCGGCGATGACAACAACTTTTCCCTTCACTTTATCGCCAATCTTCAGATCCTGGCTCAGTGAATCCCATGGGTGAGGCGTAAGTTGCTTGAGACCAAGGGCAATACGTTTCTTGTTTTCATCAAAGTCAAGGATAACGACCTTGATTTTCTGATCAAGTTTAACAATCTCTTCAGGATGGTTGATACGGCCCCAGCTGAGGTCGGTGATATGTACCAGGCCGTCAACACCGCCAAGGTCAACAAATACACCGTAGCTGGTGATATTTTTAACGGTACCTTCAAGAATCTGGCCCTTCTCAAGTTTCTTGATAATCTCTGCCTTCTGAGCTTCGAGTTCATCCTCGATAAGTGCCTTATGGGAAACAACCACGTTCTTGTATTCGTGATTGATCTTCACCACCTTGAATTCCATAACTTTATCTACAAACACATCGTAATCGCGGATGGGTTTTACGTCGATCTGAGAGCCCGGGAGGAAAGCCTCAATGCCGAAAATGTCGACAATAAGACCGCCTTTGGTGCGGGATTTCACATAACCTTTGATAATCTCCTGCTTTTCGTAAGCGTCATTGATGCGTTCCCATGATTTCAGGATGCGCGCTTTTTTGTGCGAAAGAAGCAACTGGCCGCTGGTATCTTCCTGGTTCTCGATATAAACTTCCACTTTATCACCGATCTTCAGTTCCGGGTTGTAGCGGAATTCGTTCATCTGGATCACACCATCGCTTTTGAAGCCAATGTTAACGATGACTTCGCGGTTGGTCATGGTCACTACGGTACCTTCGATCACTTCATGATCCTGGATGGCCCTGAGGGTCTGATCGTAGAGATCTTCCAGTTTGGTACGCTCTTCATTGGTGTAAATTTCATGCTTTTTGCCGATGGCATCCCAGTCAAAATCTGCAGGGGCAACAGGTGCCACATGCGTTGTTCTGGCAGCCTTTATCGGAGCTGCAGCAACAGGTTCTGCAACAACCTGGGCAACAGGCTCTGCTGCAACTTCCGCAACAGGTTCGGCAATTACCTCCGCAACAGTTTCGGCAATTACTTCTGCTACAGGTTCGGCAGCGATTTCGGCAACAGGTTCGGCAATCGGTTCTGCAACAGTCTCTTCTACAACAGGAGATTCCGTTTCAGCGGTTACATTTTGATCAGCAATGGGTTCAGCATTCTGCTCCATGTTCTCATTGGTTTCTTCAGGAGTCATTCAATTTTGCTTTATGGCAGTGCAATTGCACTTACCGGGTTTAACATTTAGTTAACTGACAGGGACTTAAATAAAGAACAACCACCATTTTACGCCCTGTTAAAATGGGGTGCAAAGATAGGAAGGAATAATTTAAAAACCAAGGTAAATTTCATAACTTTGCAGGCCAAAATACCGTCATCATGCCTTTAAAATGTGGAATCATCGGTCTTTCCGGTTCCGGAAAGACAACCCTCTTCAACTGTATTTCAAACAATCGTGCTGAAACACATGCTGCAGCCTTTTCAGGAACAAAATCAAACCTCGGGGTTATGAATGTTCCTGATGCACGCCTGCACGAAATCGACAAGATTATCAAATCGGTGAAAGTCATTCAGACAACCATTGAAATGGTCGATATTCCAGGTCTCTCCAAAGGAGGAAGCCAGACTGAAGGAAATAAATTCCTGTCGGATATCCGCAATGTAGACGCCCTCATTCATGTAATCCGCTGTTTTGACGACCCGCAACTTCCTCATCTTGAAGGTTCTGTAAATGCAGTACGTGACCGTGAAATTGTCGATCTTGAACTTCAGATAAAAGATCTTGAATCGGTTGAAAAGAAAATCGGCCGCATGGAAAAACTTGCAAAGGCCGGGGATAAAGATGCAAAACACGGACTCGAGGTACTTCATGTGTTGAAAGCACATCTTGAATCCTTTGAATCTGCGCGCACTGCCCCTATTTCTGAAGATAACCGTCGTTTCATGGATGACATGTTCCTTCTGAGCGACAAACCGGTGATGTATGTCTGCAATGTGGACGACACCTCTGCCATTGCAGGGAACAGTTATTCAACAAAATTTATTGATTCCGTTAAAGACCAGGGGGCTGAAGTGCTGGTAATCGCTGCAAAAATGGAAGCTGAAATAGCAGAACTTGAAAGTGAAGAGGACCGGCTTGAATTCCTTTCCGATGCAGGATTGACCGAACCCGGTGTTAACAGGCTGGTTCGCTCTGCATTCCAGCTGATTGACCTTCAGTGCTTTTTCACAGCAGGCCCAAAAGAGATCCGTGCCTGGACCATTAAAAAAGGCATGACAGCCCCACAGGCAGCAGGGGTCATTCACAGCGACCTTGAACGTGGATTCATCAGGGCTGAGGTGATGAAATACGACGATTTTATCCGGCTTGGTTCTGAACATGCCTGCAAGGAAAATGGAAAACTTATGATTGAAGGGAAAAATTACGTAGTTGGGGACGGGGATATTTTACACATAAGGTTTAATGTTTAGCCGGATTATTTAAGTTGGAATCATTACACTAAGTCTGAAAAGTGAAGGTCATTGAGAAAATACTCGAACAGGCATCCTTCTCCAGGGAGGATTTGATTTACCTGTTGAATACCAGTGAAAAGGAACGCCTTCAACTATTTGAAAAAGCGAAAGCCGTGAAGGCTGCCGGGATTGGGAAAAAAGTCTATTTCAGGGGGTTGATCGAATACTCTAACTATTGCAAAAAGAACTGTTATTACTGCGGCATCCGTTCCGGTAATAGCAGGTTTGTCCGGTACCAGATGACCGATACCGAAGTGCTGGACGCTGTAAACTACGCATACACAAATGATTATGCCTCCATCGTGATCCAGTCGGGGGAACAAACCAATAAAACATTTGTGAACAAAATTGAGTCCCTGTTATCAAGAATTCACAACCAGACAGAAGGAAAGATTCATGTAACACTCTCTCTTGGGGAGCAATCTGAGGATACCTACAGGCGATGGTTTTCAGCAGGCGCCCACCGGTATCTCCTTCGCATTGAAGTTTCAAACCCAAACCTGTATGCAAAATTGCACCCTGAGAATAAAACCCACGATTACAACCGCAGGCTGGATGCTTTAAAGACATTGAGAAAGGTCGGTTACCAGGTTGGAACAGGCGTAATGATCGGCCTCCCCTTTCAAACCATTCCCGATCTTGCCGACGACCTGCTCTTTTTCAGGGACTTTGACATCGACATGGCCGGTATGGGGCCCTATATTGAACACATTGATACGCCATTATATCAGTACAAGGATGAATTGTTGCCGCTGAAAAGCAGGTTTGACCTTGCATTGAAAATGGTTGCCATTTTACGGATCATGATGAAAGACATCAATATTGCGGCGACAACAGCAATGCAAACAATTGATCCCCAGGGCCGTGAGAAGGCTCTAATGGTTGGTGCCAATGTGATCATGCCCAACCTGACACCGGTCAAATACCGCCAGGATTATCTCCTTTACGAAAACAAACCCTGCCTGGATGAGGAGGCTGAGGAGTGTAAAAGCTGCCTTGAAGCCCGTATACATATGGCTGGAGATACAATTGGCTATGGAGAATGGGGTGATTCAGACCATTTTGCCAAACGAAGTTCATAGCATTTCTTACTTTTTCTTGCTTTCCCGGGTTGTAGGGCAAACACCTACATAAAAATCAGCATTTGCCTTTCACGATTTCTTGAATCCCCATGTCTCTTTTCGAAAAAAAAATTGCATTTTTGTTCATTGCAAACAATGCGTTGTATTAATTAATAAAATGTATATTGCATACGAATTGAATGTTGCAATTGTAAAAATGAATCCTATGAAAAATACAATTCTCGTAATTGATGATGAACCTACCATCCGAATGATCCTTGACAGGTTCCTGGTCTCAAAAAATTATGAAGTCGTTGCCAAATCAGATGGAAATGAAGCGCTTGAATGGCTGGAAGGAAACCTGCCCGATCTCGTAATCTGCGATATTCAGATGCCCAACAAAGACGGTTACGAGTTCCTGGAGATGTTTCGTCAGCGAGGCTATACCAAGCACACCCCCGTGATCATGCTTTCAAGCGTGGAAAACAGCAAGGAACGGGTAAAATGTTACCGCCTTGGGGCACAGGATTACCTTTGCAAGCCTTTCAATCCTGAAGAGCTGGATGCACTGGTCTTCAAAAACCTTAATCCTGTTCACCATTCCCGGAAATGGTGAACTTAATGAAGAATTCGTCGATTTATATCTTGTATTGATCCCGAAACAGGCATTGCAACTATGGAAAACAAATTATCAATTCTCTATATTGGAGTTTCAACTGACGAAATTGACCATTTGGCGCTCAGTGACCAAATAGATCTTGTTGTATGCAGAAATAAGCAAGCCGCTGATATTTATCTGCAAAACAACGCGAAACCGAATGCAATCCTCAGTGAACAATACCTCTCAGGCGGTACCGGCATTGAATTGCACGACAAACTCCGGCGCGATCCTGCCTTCAACGAAGTTGCTTTTATTCTGCTCACCCATGAATTCACTCCTGAAATGATCCGGGAAGCATTTGATAAAAAGGTTGATGATTTTTATGTCCTCCCTCTTTTTGTAAAAAAGGTGAATGATTATAAAGTTCCAGGGTTGGAATTGCCGTCAGATCTGGTAAACCGTATCAAATTTCTAAATACCTTTCGTCAAAAATATCCGGTGGAACGGCCGAGTTTCAAAGAGGATGTCCAATTTAAAATGCCTCTATCGAAAAGGATCTTTGACATTGTTGTTGCCGGAACCGCGTTATTATTGCTCTCCCCTCTTCTGTTAATTATAATTATTGCCATCAGGGTTGAATCGAGAGGCAAAGTGTATTACACCTCAAAAAGATTCGGCAGATCGCATGACTTTGATTTTTACAAACTACGTTCCATGCGGACAGGCGCTGACAAGGAACTGGAAAAGCTTGCAAAGGAAAAGAACCAATATGCTGTAAAACAGAACCAAACCGGGGTCGATTTTACCGTCAAATGCCCCGAATGCGCAAAGTTTTCTCCGGGAGAGTCCTGTTCGCCAAAATTATATATTTATGGTACGGAAATATGCGAAAATGAATACCGGCGGCAATTAAAGGAGATCAATAAAACCACGCCTACCTTCAACAAAATATCCAACGATCCACGGGTGACCCGGGTAGGTAAATTCATCCGTAACACCAGCATAGATGAGTTGCCACAGCTCATCAATGTATTAAAAGGCGATATGTCCATCGTTGGAAACCGGCCCCTGCCAATATATGAAGTTCAACGGATGCTTACAAACAGTGAGCAGGGTGTTGATACAGCCATCCGCTGCCTGGCACCAGCTGGAATTACAGGTCTGTGGCAGGTCGAACTCAGGGGTAAAGGCGGAGATATGTCTGAGACAGAGCGTAAAAGTTATGATATTAAATATTATACAGAGCATATGATAGGCAATAAATACTCCTTTTGGTACGATTTATGGCTTATTTACAGAACAGCCAAGGCTTTGTTTCAGAAGAGTTCAGTTTAATTTTAATTATGGATTTTCCTTTAATATCTATCATATCCATCAATTATGATCACCCGGAAGTGACCTGCGAGATGCTTGCTTCCCTGCGTAAAATTTCTTATCCGAATATTGAAGTCATCGTTGTTGACAATGCTTCACCAAACGATGACCCCACCTGTATCAAAGAACAATTCCCGGAGGTTAACCTGATCCTGAGCAGTGAGAACCTGGGATTTGCAGGTGGCAACAACCTGGGTATCAGGCAGGCAAAAGGCAAGTACATTTTATTGTTAAACAATGACACGGAAGTTGATCCGGGATTCCTGGAGCCACTGGTGTTAAAATTGGAGGCAAATCCTTCGATCGGGGCTGTCAGTCCTAAAATCCGGTATTTCCACACCCCCGATACGATCCAGTTTTCAGGCATTACCGAATTCAACCATTTTACCATTCGTAATAAGAGTCTCGGCATGGGGCAGAAAGATACCGGCCAGTTCGGGGTAGATGCCCTTACCTCCTACTGCCACGGAGCCGCCATGATGATCCCGGTAAGAGTTATCAGGGAAATCGGGCTGATGGCAGAGTGTTACTTCCTGTATTACGAGGAGCATGACTTTGGAGCAAGGATCAGGCATGCGGGATACCAGATGTGGTACGTGCACAACTCCCTGGTGTATCACAAGGAGTCGATCTCCACAGGAAAATTGAGTCCTTTGAAAACCTATTACATGAATCGCTCCAGGCTCATCTTTCTGAGACGGAATGTCTCTGGCTTAACATTCATGATTGCAGCACTATACCAGGTGTGCATTGCCATGCCAAAGAATGCAATGGTCTTCCTTGTTAAAGGATCCTTTGATCATTTCAGGGCATATAAAAATGCTGTAAGCTGGCATATGAGCCATCTTTTTTCCAAAGAGGTATATGAACAACCAAACTTTTAACCTCAAATTACGTAATGAATTTGCGCAAAATTTTATCCGGTTTCCATGAAATGTTCGCCGGAACAGGCTTCCAGGGCATCCTCCATTGTAATAACTGAATTTTAGTATATTTGCGGGTTATGAGATATTTGTTTACAACTTTACTTTTTCTCAGTTTATACCTCGTTGATCCTTCCGGCGGATATAGCCAGTCAACACATCGGTTTAACGTTGAAAATGACAATATAAGCACCCTTATTCCTCCGCTGAATGTACTGATCGACTCTGCCATTGCCCACAATGCCGGTCTAAAATCAAGTAAACTGGCGGTTGGTGTAAATAATAATGCATTGAAGGCCTATACAAATTCCTGGACCAAGAATCTCAGTTTGTCTGCAGATGTCCGTTATGGAACATTTACCAATTATTCTACAGAACAAATTACCAATTTAGCGGTCTCAACCAACAAAAGTGAGTTCCGATACGGGGTTGGCGGCACATTAAAGTTCGCCATCAATGATTTCGTCGACCGGAAAAACCAAATCCAGATGGTTAAAACAGAGATTGAAATTGCCCGGAATGATTATGAAGAAAAGGTCAGCGACCTGAAGAAACTCGTCATCACTGAGTATAATGATCTTATCCTTAAGCAGAAGTTAATGATCCTTGCGGCAAAGAAAATTGAGACCGTAAAAATCAACATGCAGATGGTTGAAAAGGAGTTTCTGAACGGTGTAATACCACTGACCGAGTATACAAATATGTCGGCCACTGTTTCCGATTCCGAAGCTGCGTTTGAAAATGCACGCTCGGCATTTATGAATGCATATATGATCCTGGAGGAAACATCAGGCATGAAATTTAACATCATTAACACCATACCGGAAGGTCATGAACATAATTGATATATTAAGGCTGCTTAAAAAACACCTGGTATTATTGCTCGTAACACCGGCATTAATGGCGCTGCTCGTGACCTATTTTACCCGGAAACCCCATTACACCTTCTCTTCCGAGACGATCCTCTATACTGGAATTGCATCGGGTTCCAGCGTTGAGATGGATAAATCATTCAGTTTTTTTGCCAACAATACCGCCTTCGATAATCTTATTAATGTTATAAAATCCCGGGAAACCCAGCAGGAAGTCGCCATCCGCCTGCTCGCGCAGCACCTGATGCTTCCCAGCCCTGATCCAAAGTACATATCGCACCAATCCTTTGTCAGTCTCAGAAACATAACACCTGCTCATATTTATAAGTTTATTGCAAAAAGTGATCATTTAAGCCAGGCAAAGGGAGAAACCAAAAGCCGTCACAAGAAAAATACCGCCATATCGGATACAACCAGCGATACACTGGCCATCAAGGAGACTTTTTCTTTCAGTAGTCTTGATACATCGAATACCATCGCATTGCAACCTCCTTCCATCGATCCGGTCGCATACGAGCAGACGGTTAAAAACCTCAAGGATTACATGGCAAAGAGCGATACAAACTTTGTATATAAGTTGCTGAATTTCACTCATCCCCACTATTCTTTGAATGCAATTGCCAATGTTACCGTACAAAGGATCGGAAGCAGTGACCTGGTAAAACTGAAGTATGAATCTGACGATCCGGGAATTTGCAGGCAGACACTTGTGCTTTTTACAGACGTGTGCATTCAAAACTATAAAAACATCAAGGAAAACAGGTCGGACGCTGTTGTAAAGTATTTTGAATTCCAGGTAAAGCAGGCAGCGGCAAGACTCAAAGTTGGAGAGGATAAGCTATTGAAATTCAACGAAGACCATAATATCATCAACTATTATGAGCAGAGTAAAGCAGTCGCCATTGTAAAGGAAGACCTCGATGTGAGTTACCACAACAAACGGATTGAACTTGCCGGAGCAAAAGCTGCCATTAAGAGGATTGAGGAAAAACTTGGAAACCAGCAGCAAATTCAGCTTAGCAGCGCTTCAATCATTGAAAAACGGAACCAGCTTGGCGATATCAATTCCAAAATTGCCATGGCAGAAACCATAGGATTTGGAGATAGCATCGACGACAAATCGCTTGTACAGCTTAAAATCAGGGCAGATAAACTGAAGGAGGAGATGAGGAATTCGGTCAGTAATTTATACAGTTACGGCAATACCACCGAAGGGCTCCCCATCGCTACTTTGCTGAATGACTGGCTTACAAATGTTATCCAGTATGAGGAGACTAAGGCAGGCCTGGATGTTCTTGGCGACCGGATTGTTGAATTCCAGAAACAATACGCGATATATGCCCCGGCCGGTGCGAACATAAAACGGATTGAACGTGAAATCAATGTGGCCGAGCAGGAGTTCCTCGAATTGTTACACGGGCTGAACATGGCCAAGTTGAAAATGCAGGATGCAGAATTGTCATCAAGTATTAAAACGGTGGATCCTCCGTTTTTCCCCTTATCGCCCAATCCCACCAAACGCAAATTATTGGTTATTGTAGCAGCATTGATTGGTTTTATCCTCGTCCTTGCTACTATTCTGGCTATGGAGTATTTTGATGAGACCCTTAGAAATCCAAAGAAAGCGGCAAAAATTCTCAACCTCGATCCCGTTGGCGTATTTCCCAAGATATACCTTAAAACCGGCTCTCTCAATTTCCTTTATATCGCAAACCGCCTGCTGGAAATGATTATTCAGCATATTGGTTTGTACCCGAAGGATAAACCCGCCCAAAACGAAACCAGGACGCTATTGTTCTTCAGCACCCTCGACAATGAGGGTAAAACGGTCATGGCCAGGAACATCGCTGTTAAACTGAAAATGCAGGGGAAAAAAGTTCTCGTCCTTAATTATGCGCGTGAATCACTCCATAAAACTGAGGTCTCCCAGATTGGATATGCCGAGTCTCAGCCACCTGCATCGGTAAAGGAACACAACAATAAAAGAAGTAAAATCTCCTATTTGAGCCAACTTATTGGTTATGGCGATACCCGGGTTGATTATAACAGTCCTTTCCTGGATGTAACAGAATCAAATTTCGCTCCTGGAGAGTTTTTTTATTACAAGGTGGATGCTGATTTTTTTTCAGTTTCCAGTTATTCGGACATATTAGCAAAAAATAATCTTGCGATTTCGCATGTGCCAGATTTTGTGCTTATTGAACTCCCACCGATCCTCTATTACCCCTATCCTCCCGATATTGTCCCTTCAGCCGATATTTCACTGCTGATTTGCAGGGCCAATCATGTATGGTCACAGGCCGACCAGAACACACTCGACAGTTTCATGAAACTCACAGCCAATGCCCCTATGTTCCTGTTGAATGGCGTTGAAATGCAAGTAATTGAATCTGTTTTGGGTGATTTGCCTAAAAAGCGCTCAAGATTTAGAAGAATTTTAAAAAAACTGATTCGTTTCCAGGTTTTCACCCGTTATAATCCTTAGCCAAGTCTATCCATGAAAGGTGCCCTGCTGAAAATAATAAAGGAAGCTAACTTTTTGTCATTATCAGGAAATATCACTATTGCCTTTTTTGGCATAGCCAGTTTTGCTGTCCTGACAAGAAGTTTTCCCATTGAAATCTTTGGGCAGTGGGTATTGTATATTTCAACCGGGAACTTCATCGACATGTTCCGTTTCGGGATTACCAATACAGCCATTGTCCGGTACCTCTCAGGTGTTGACAAAGATGAACGTATCAGGTTTATCGGTTCTAATGGCCTGATCGGTTTACTTGCAACAATCGGTTTAGCCATTATCATCTGGGGCTGCCATTTTGCATTTGGTGAACCCATCAGGCGCGCAGGATATGAATTATTTTTCACCTGGTATCCACTGCTCGCATTTTTCACACTTCCATTCAATACTGCAGTCGTGGTGATGCAGGCTGACCAGAAATTCAGTACGCTTCTTTGGATCAAAGCCGTTAATAGCGGAGGATTTTTCCTGCTTCTCCTTCTGAATTATTTAATATTCAAGATGTCGTTAATGCAGTTGATCTGGGTGCAGCTTGGGATAAATCTGATAACTTCTGCTATTTGTATATTCTACGGATGGGATGGTTTAAGATATATCACCAAAGCGACAGTCAGAACAAACAAGTTATTGCTTCACTTTGGGAAATATACAACATTCACCATTATTGGGACAAACCTGCTTAGAACTGCCGATACCCTTATAATCAGCCTTAGCCCGATGGGTACTGCTGCAGTTGCACTATACAGCATTCCGTTGAAGCTTACTGAACTTCAGCAAATACCGCTGCGCAGTTTTGCTGCAACAGCATTTCCCAAACTTTCTAAAGCAAGCATCCAGGGGAAGATGGACGAAGTAAAGAATCTGTTCTATTCCTATTCAGGCGCCATGACCTATTTATTTATTGCGATTAGCG
Organism: Bacteroidales bacterium; assembly: GCA_049317265.1. Taxonomy (GTDB): domain Bacteria; phylum Bacteroidota; class Bacteroidia; order Bacteroidales; family FEN-979; genus CAIVAT01. The sequence goes on along the minus strand of JBMOIP010000002.1, from coordinate 205,438 downwards.
TAATTACTTTTGTCTTTGCCGATTTTTTTGTACTCCTATTAGGGGGAAGCAAATATGTGGTAACTGATCCCACAACCAGGTCAAGTGTGACAAATATCGTACGTGTTTTTTCAGTTTATGGACTGTTATTGCCTTTAGACCGGATGACAGGCGTGGGTTTGGACAGCATCAACAAACCGGATCTCAATTTGTGGAAAGTTGGGGTAATGGTGGCAGCCAACGTGATTGGCGACCTGATCGCCGTATTCATCTTCAAGTCGCTGGCAGCAATTGCCCTGGCATCGCTTTTATTTACCGCTCTTGGTGTATGGGTAGGATATTATTACCTGAATAAGGAACTCGTACTTGACTACCGCAGGGTTTTCTCCGATGGAATAGGGTTCTATAAGGATATCTATTTGAAGATCAGGCAAAAAAAGTTCCAATAAACCTAAACTATGGTGTGAATCTAAACCAGTTTGGTTGAGCATGTAGTTGAAGAAATTGAAATTGTAACGAAGATAGAAATTGTCGAACCTCAATCCATTTGAAACAAACTCCGGCTCCTTAAAACTGGGATCGCCGGGATATTTCATCCCGCTGCTGGTGGTTTCAGTGTTTGCCGCCTGGATTGTTGGTCGTATAGGACTTGTTGGCGGCCTGGGGTTACTGGTACTCCCATTCCTGGTTCTATATTTTAACATCCTTTTCCGCAACCCAATTCTTGGTATTTATTCAGCGGTAAGCCTTGGCTTTGTCATCTTAGGAATGATGCGCTATGCCGACCTTCCCATGATCGGTATCAGTATTGATGGTACCTTGATCTTGAGTTTTATCGCGTTATTCTTCCAGAATTTTTATACAGGAGTAGACTGGAAACCAGCAAAAAAAGATGTCACACTCCTGGCAGCGGTCTGGCTGATCTATGGATTGTTGAGTGCGGCAAATCCGGAGATCAGGAATATGGCTGTATGGCTTGCCAGTTTCCGCGGGGTGAATGTTTATATGTTTTTGGTTGTGACCCTGACATTGTTGTTGATGACCACAACAAAAAGGATAAACTATTTTTTATATGTCTGGGGTTTTCTTTCGATCCTGGCCACCATCAAAGGGATCATCCAGGCCACCATCGGGGTTGATCAATGGGAAAAAGCCTGGCTCGATGCAGGAGCATACTCCACGCACCTTATTTTTGGGAAACTCAGGGTTTTCTCCTTCCTGAGTGATGCTGGGCAATATGGTGCAAACCAGGCATATACCGGCGTGGTTTTTATCATTCTCTCATTTGGTCAAAAGAATATCAGGAGGAAAATCTTTTTCATATTTGTCGGATTGATGGGGATTTACGGGATGTTTCTCTCCGGGACCCGTGGCGCCATCAGTGTTCCCCTGGCAGGCTTCATGCTCTATTTTGTCTTGAAAAAGAATAAACTGGTTCTGATCTCCGGTATTGTCCTGCTGACAGTCGTGTTCATCTTCTTCAAATACACCACAATAGGCCAGGATAACCAGCAAATCCGACGGATGCGGACTGCCTTCGATCCGAATGATGCCTCCCTTCAGACAAGGCTGGCAAATCAAAAAACTTTATCGGTGTACCTTGCCACCCGGCCTTTTGGCGGGGGCCTTGGTCATGCGGGAAAAAAGGCAAAAAAGAACCTCCCGAACACCTTCCTTGCCAATATTGCAACCGACAGCTGGTATGTAATGATCTGGGCTGAACAGGGTGTGGTCGGACTTGTTCTGCACTTATTTATCCTCTTCTACATTATCCTGAAAGGTTCTTACCTCATCATGTTCAGGATCAGGGACCCTGAAGTGAAGATAACCATGACGGCATTGATCTCCGGAATACTTGGCATCATGGTTGCCTCTTATGGCAATGCCGTACTGGGCCAAATTCCAACGAGCATGCTCATATACACCTCAATGGCCCTGGTCATGAGTCCGGAAAAATTTGATGATGAAGTTTGTCCTATAGTCCCACAGGACCAGGTGACAGGTCCCGGGGAGCAAAAATTGATTCAACAGGGATAAGAGGTTTCCCCGGCCGCTAATTACCCGATTTCCTTCGGGTTAGCGACATCAAAAGACTATATCCTTTTTTGAAAACCTTATTCTGTAACTTTTTAAAAAGCCTGACATGGTTTCCGATGGGTTTGTAACCAGCCCATGGTGTCATCCTCAAATAGGAATAAAACTCATCCTTATACCTCTCAACATAGCTGTATGAGGTAAATATCGGTTTAATACCAATGAAATGGATCAGAAAGGGATCCTCGGTCTCCATCATGGAATAGGAGTTCCACCGCCGGTCAAGTTCAAGCCACTGGTTGGCAAACACGACATTTAATCCATACTGGTCAGGGAAATTTGCATACTTTTTATTAGCGGCAATGCTATCGATAATTTTCTTGGTGATGTTGGAAGCAACCCATCTCCTGCGGCTCAGCAGTAGAAGTCCACTATTGAAGTATTTACTCTCCGGGTCAATACCCAGTTCGGCATAATTGGCTATACCTCCCCACGAGCAACTCACCTTTTCAGAACGGTCGGGAACGCCACCAATGATCTTATCCCCCATATCGGTATTCCATAACAAGGAAATATCTTTTCTAACGATCATGTCCACGTCCAGGTAGATCACTTTATCAATATCCTGGGGCAGAAACAGTGGAAAAAACAGTCGGATGTAAACAATCAGGGGGAAGGAGGAACCATCGAGCGGCAGGGAGGATTTATCCTTAATGACCTCTTTGATGTCAATCCAGAAAAATGAAAATTTTTCCGATGCTGCACACTTTTCGAGGTTCTGCATATTGACAGACGTCAGCTTGTCACCAACGATATAGAGGTTAACATGTTCCTCAGAGTGGTGATTAACCTCAATCGATTTTATCAATGCAGCCAATAACACCGAGAAATGGTTATCACATACCGTAAAAATCGTAATTGCGTTCGACATAATCCTCAAATTTACCGGTTTATGAAAATAGGTAATCCAACCTGAATTTAATATTCCTATATACAGCCCTCACCGCCGTAATTAGAAAAGAGTCTGATAACTGCAGGTGTTTTCTCAATGCTTTACGGGCGATCTGACTTGGCTCCGCAGCGCTGTTTTCCTGGATGAATATCTCCCGGTAGTCCTCGTGTATTAAGGCCTTCCCTTTGTGTTGAAGAAAAGAGATCACCATCTTGAATTCAGCCCTGTCTGATTTTATTCCTTCAACATAATCACCGAATTTGTTCAGGAAACTGCTTCTTCTGAGATGAGGATGGTCACTGTAACAATTAAACTGGTAGGCATCTAAGCCCCAGAAATGGAATCTCATTTCCGAAAAGCCATCCCTGACCGGTTTTAAATATGGATGTTTACGATAAGCGTAAAACCTTACCAGGTCAACTCCAGGATCTTCTTTCATCAGTTTCAAACCATCAGTCAATGTTTTGACAAACCGCTCTGTAGGAATGAAATCTTCCTGAACGTAGAGGGTAAACGGTGAAGTAACTGCACGTTGTCCCTTGTTGATGTTATTGGCCAATCCACCGTTTTTTTCCGCTAGCACCAGCCTGATTCCATAGCGGGACTTAAGGTTTTCCAGGTAGCTTATATGCCCCGGCTGACTGCCATCATCGGAAACAACAATTTCATTGAACCGGATATGCCTCTCTTCAAAGGATTTGAGCAATCGTTCAAGAGACACACTCCTGTTGTAGTGGGTAATCAACAGTGATATTTCACCGAAAAAGCATGATTCTTCACCCATATCAATTTTGAATTAAGGTTGATAATCCATTTCTAATTTGCGCCTTCGTTTCTGTTACTCTTAATTACCTCGAACTTCACCTTTTGTTTGAGGAAATAATTTTCAACGTATTTATAGGATAGTCCTGAAAGAACAAGCGTGGCAGTCATCGATCCGAGGTAAAGTATGGTATTGAAAAGAACCACATTGCCCGAGATGTTCGTATAGTACATCAACACATTTAAGATACTGATAATACAGATATTATGAAAAAGATAGATTCCATAAGAGATATTGCCCAGGTAGTTAAAGACCCTGTTCTCAAGCTTGACGGGGCATTTGGGGTTGGTTGAGATATTCATCATCAGCACCGCAGCAATAATCCCTTCAACAAAGGTATGCCCGTAGAAGTCGACCTTGATAAAAAACAGGTAGATATAAATGATAATAACAATACCAACAACGATCGGGTTATAAACGAACTTCAGAATGCTCTCCTTTTTATTGATAAAGATATAGGCGCACAAGGCTCCGATCGCCAGCTGATCAACAGCAAAAATTTCCCACCATTTGATCATCGTGACGAGCCTGGATGAAGTGATTATTGCGCTTGGAAATGCATCATAATTCTGAAGGTAAATTTTCATCAGGATCTCTATGGAAACTTTAAAGACGATGAAAATTACAACAAAACTGAGAAAATATTTTTTAAAGAAACGGGTTAAAAAGGGCCACACCAGGTAGAACTGCTCCTGAACGGCAATCGACCATAATTGGGTTACGCCCAGTACAGGGTTGAATAAGAACCTTGCAAAGTTGGCCATCATAAAAACCACGACGCCAAATTTGAGCCAATAGCCGTCGTAGAGCTGATCGTTGAAGCTGACTCCATTATAATAGTGAATATTGGTATACCTTGGTAAAACAATAAAGGCAAACAGGACAACCAGTATATAAACCGGCCATACCCTTAACGCCCGGCGGGTATGGAATTTCTGGAGGTTGAGTGTCCCGGTTTTTCTTATCTCGGCCAGAAATAGGTAGGTGATCAGAAATCCTGAAAGCACAAAAAAGATGATCCTTCCCTTATGCCCGATATTATCGCAAAACATGGTTTGCCAGATATTCGGATAGTTGTTGATGGCCGGATCATTTATCCAGAATTTTGTTTGCTCAATATGATGGAGAATCACTGAAAAAGCCGCAATAAAGCGGATGCCATTCATCCCGGGAAAATAGACTTTGCCGGGATCCTGTTTGCCGTCTGAATTTGCCATATTGATTTCTGTTTTTACCTGGTAAGTGCAAAACGGTATTCATCAGAATAAATTCACTCCTGCAGGAGCAATAAAACAAAGGTAACACTCCAACTGACAACTTGCTTTAACAAATGGGTATGTACCAAATGAAAGCAACCCTTTCCATAAACAAACATACATAATATATTATTCGAAACAATAAATATAATGAAAGAATCAATCAAACAGGAAAAAACCCCAAAGTATGTGACATTTCTCGGGGTGGTGGCTTCAATAGGTGTTTAATTATAAAAGAATTGCAGAATTCGCTTTTTAATGATAAATAATGATTTAATTCTTAAATTTACCTAATGAAAAAGTTATATTTGGGAGTTGAATTCACTTTATCATAAAATGCACTTATAACCGCTGCCATGGAAATTATCAAATTGCTGGTTAATGTTATCGAGATCGCACTCTATGTTTATCTTGGTATTGCTGCTGCCTACTTCCTCTTTTTTGCATTTTTGGGAATTTTCCCCTACCGCAGAAAGGTGCATGCCACGCCTTCCCTGCGAAAAATGGCAGTGTTAATCCCGGGATATAAAGAGGACATCGTCATACTGGAGGTGGCTGAAGCATCCTTAAATCAAAGTTATCCTTCTGATTCATTTGATGTTGTCATTATCGCAGACTCCTTTCAACCGGAAACCATCATGCAGTTGAAGAAACTCCCGTTAAAGGTGGTTGAAGTTGTTTTTGAAAAAAGCACCAAGTCAAAATCGCTGAATGCCGCCATGGAGGCCATTGGCGATGATTACCAGATTGCTGTGGTTCTGGATGCTGACAATATTATGGCGCACGATTTTCTCGAAAAAATTAACCAGGCTTTCGAATCGGGGTTTACAGCGGTTCAGGGCCACAGGATGGCCAAGAACATGAACAATTCGATGGCTGTTCTCGATTCCATCAGCGAGGAGATCAATAACCATATCTTCCGCAAAGGACATCGGGTTGCAGGTCTTGCGTCGGGTCTGATCGGCTCAGGTATGTGTTTCCAATATGATATGTTTAAAAAGCGGATGTCGGAAATCAAGGCCATCGGGGGTTTTGACAAAGAACTGGAACTCACCATGCTGCGCGACCAGGTAAAAATCGAATACCTCGATGATGCCGTGGTGCTCGATGAAAAAGTACAGGATAAAGCGGTTTTTGAAAACCAGCGGAGGCGATGGCTGGCAGCACAATTCATCTATTTTAAACGGTTTGCCTGGGATGGGGTGGTTCAGTTTTTCACCCGGTTCAACATCGATTTTCTCGACAAGGTCTACCAGATGGTGATGCCCCCAAGAATTTTATTGCTTGGCGCTGTCACCATTATTACAGCTGTAATGGGTATCTTATCTCTTTTTAACATTCCATGGGTAAAAGGGATTTTGGCCATCTCATTCATGCAGTGGTTCATCATATGGATCTTCACCTTCCTTGCATTTGTATTCTCTGTGCACCGCAAATTTTACACCAGGCAAACCCTGCTTGCCGTACTTACGCTTCCAATGGGTTTCTGGCTGATGTTCAAATTACTCTTCAGGCTCAAAGGGGCGAATAAAACATTTATTCATACCCAGCATGGCGTATCAGCAATGAGTTCGAAAAAGAAGTGAACAAGTTAAAGGAATAACCGAAATGCGCATAGGCATTGAAGCTCAGCGATTGTTTAGGGAAAAGAAGCATGGCATGGATATTTTTGCCCTTGAACTTATCCGCAGCCTCCAGGAATCAGACCTGGAAAATGAATATGTCATCTTTGTCAAGCCCGACAAGGATGATTCCGTCCTGAAGGAAACGGATAACTTTAAAATTGCCAGGCTGGAGGGTGGGATGTATCCCGCCTGGGAGCAGTTTGCATTGCCTGAAGCCGCAAAAAAAGCAGGCTGCCAGGTACTCCATTGTACAGGCAACACTGCACCGCTACATTGTAAAATCCCCCTGATCGTCACTCTCCATGACATCATCTACCTGGAAAGCAGCTATTTGAAAATTCTTTCCGGATCAGGAACCCCGTACCAGAAATTTGGCAACAACTACCGGAAACTCATTGTACCCCGATTGGTTAAAAAGGCGGCAAAAATTATTACGGTATCCCAATCTGAAAAGAAACGAATTGCCTCATTCTTTGATTTACATGACGAAAAAAAGCTTTCCTTTGTCTATAATGGGGTAAGCGGGCATTTTAAACCAGTCACTGATCCTGTTGAATTACAGGCAACAAAGGAGAAGTACCGATTGCCCGACAACTTCATCTTCTTCCTTGGAAATACCGATCCCAAGAAGAATGTAAAAGGAGCATTGAAGGCGTTTTCGACTTTTGTAACACAAACCGACAGTGATTATTGGCTGGTTATTGCCGATTATGACCGGCCCAACATTGAACGAATACTGGATGAAATTGGAGATAAAAACCTGATCAACCGAATATTGCTTACAGGTTACATTCCTAACAACTGCCTGCCAGCGGTCTATTGCCTGAGTAAAATTTTCCTCTACCCATCCTTAAGGGAAAGTTTCGGCATTCCGATACTCGAAGCCATGGCCTGCGGAGTTCCTGTAATCTCCTCGAACCAGTCTTCCATGCCCGAAGTGGCCGGAGATGCAGCACTACTTGTTGACCCTTATCATCCCGGTGAAATCGGTGATGCCATGGCACTGCTGGCAATGGACGGCGTTCTTAGGGAGCAGCTGATTACCAAAGGATATTCACAGGCTGCCAGATTTACCTGGAGGTCGACTGCAGCCAATATCCTTAACCATTACATTGAAACCATGAACATTTTGACCTGAGATTTACACCATAGAAATTATGATGAAGAACAGAGATATTGTGGTTATCGGCATTCAGCCCTGGGATATTGAGATCGGCAGCAATTGCAAAAACATTGCAGAGGAGTTTGCCAGAAACAACAGGGTTCTCTATGTCAATCCCCCGCTTGACAGGTTCACCAGGCAAAAAGGGAAAAATACACCGAGAATTCAAAAACGGATGCGGATCCAACAGGGACAGGAACCCGATCTTGTCAAATTGAGTGACAATCTCTGGAATCTTTATCCCCGCGGACTTGTGGAGTCAATCAACTGGATTAAATCGCGCTGGTTTTATGATATTCTTAACAAGCGCAACAACAGGATATTTGCTGATGCCATCAAGTCTGCCACCGACCGGCTTGGATTTACAAATTTCATCCTGTTCAACGACAGTTCGATGTTCCTGGGGTTCTACCTTCAGGAGTTCCTCAAACCTGAGACCTACATTTATTATACACGCGACAACCTGATTGCCGTGGATTACTGGAAACGACAGGGTATCCGGGTTGAGGCGCTTCACATGCAAAAGGCCGACCTGGTTGTTGCAAACTCCACCTATCTTGCATCGCTGGCCGGGAAATTTAACCCTGACTCGTTTTATGTAGGACAGGGTTGCGATGTGGGATTGTTCGATACCAGCCTGGTTTCAAAGATTCCGCCCGACATTGCAAATATCCCAGGGCCCATCATTGGTTATATCGGGGCACTCTATGCTTTGAGGCTGGATGTAAGCGTTATAGAACATGTTGCCGAAAGCCGACCCGACTGGAGTGTGGTTCTTGTTGGGCCTGAGGATGACACCTTCAGGGCAAGCAGGCTTCACCAGATGGCAAATGTTCATTTTTTGGGCAATAAGAACGGCAATGAACTGCCTGATTATTTAAACTGCTTTGATGTGGCGATCAACCCACAGGTACTCAGCCCGGTTACCATCGGAAATTATCCGAGGAAAATAGATGAATACCTGGCCATGGGTAAACCAACGGTGGCAACAAAAACAGAAGCAATGAGTGTATTTGCCGAATTCACCAGCCTGGCGGAGAATAAGGAGGAGTATGTCGATTTCATTGACAAGGCATTAAGGGATGACAACGACGAGGTTCGTGAAAAACGGAAGGTGTTTGCCAGGCAACACACCTGGGCAAACAATGTTTTGGAGATTTTTAAAGCGGTCGGAATAGCCAAAAGGCAGGGACACTGAGGTGTTCATGAACAAGGTTAAACCATAATTTACACTGGAAATTAATATTAACCAATAAACACAGACGATATGTTTCACCCGATAGTGCCAACTAATATCCTGATCCATTGGTATGAGCATCAAAAGCTGGAAGATATTCCCGAAGAGGTATTTGAAAGGATCCGGGCGGGATTTGCTGCTCAGAAAACAGATAAACCGCTCGTCTCGATCAACATTATTGCGTGGAATGAGGAGGCCAATATCCTGAGGAACCTCTCTTCACTCAGCGCCATGAAGAGCAGTTATCCTGTCGAATTCATCTTTGTCGACAATAACTCCAAAGATAAAACCTCTGAAGTGATCCGGAAATGCGGAATAACACCTGTTTTTGAAACAAAACAAGGTTATGGTTTTGCCCGGCAGACCGCCATGGAGAACTCCCGTGGTAAATATATCCTTACCGGGGATGCTGATACAATCTACCCTCCCACCTGGGTTGACTGCATGCTAAAACCCATCCTGGCAGGAAAGGGTCTGGCAAGTTTTGGCACCTACTCCTTTATACCAGGAAGTGGAAAGATCCGCATCAGGTATGCTTTTTATGAAATTTTCAGAAACATTGTACATGGCTTGCGAAACATCAAACATCCCGAATTGGTGGTGGTTGGAATGAACTTTTGTTTTCCGACCGAAGAGGCGCTGAAAATCGGCTTTATTAAAAGCAATTCGAGAATGGAAGATGGCCAGATGGCCCTTGCGCTGCTCAAAAAAGGAAAACTTGTAAGGGTAACCGAAATTAATTCCAGGGCCTGGACCGGAACCCGAACGGTTGAGAAGAGTGGATCGTTCTTTAACATCATCTCTTCCAGGTTGTTAAAAGAGTCAAAACGTATCAGCATCTATTTTCAGGCAAAAAAATAAACGCCATGTCGATAAAACAGAAGATTGTATCAAATCCCAGGATCAAGGAACTGGCATTGTCGTTAATAACTTCTAAACGGAATCCGCGCCCCCGTTTACTCGTTCGATGGTTTGTCAATCCATTTTTCCATAAAAAAGGAAGCGGATCCGTCATCAGGCGGTATACAAGAATTGATGTTTTCCCCTGGAATAAGTTTAACATAGGTGATGAATGTACCATTGAGGATTTTGTAACCATCAACAATGGCGTGGGCGATGTCATCATCGGCAACAACTCAAGGATAGGCATGGGAAATACCATCATTGGGCCCGTTCACATCGGCAATGATGTGATTTTTGCCCAGAACATTGTATTATCCGGGTTGAACCATGGTTACCAGGATGTAAATACCCCGATCAGAAAGCAGCCGGTTACAAAATCACTGATCCGTATTGAAGATGAGGTTTGGATCGGGGCTAATTCGGTGGTGGTGGCAGGCGTTACCATAGGAAAACATTCGGTGATTGCAGCCGGATCAGTTGTCACCAAAGATGTACCTGCCTTTTCCGTTGCAGTCGGAAATCCGGCAAGGGTAATTAAACAGTATAATCCCTCAACTGTAACCTGGGAAAAGCCAGCAGTTTAACATGAATTCAAAATTCAAACTAAAACGATGGCAGGGATAAAACAACGGATAAAGCAGATGATCACCTATTTCAGGTATTTTATCGAATACCTGAAGCATGGTGATTTTAAATCGATCATATACTCGGTCAATTACATGCTTTTCAGAAATTCCCACAAAAACGACAGGGTGATTAATACCTCCATCGGAACCTTCTTCTGCAGGAAAAACACCAATGATTTTCAGTTTGCAAACTTCAAATATGAATGGGGTGTGAAAAAATTTCTGCTTGACAACCTCGATTCCTTTTCTCTATTTATTGATGGCGGCGCCTGTGTGGGTGATTACAGTATTCTTCTTTCCAAGCACGGGAAAAGATGTCTTGCATTCGAACCAGTTTCAGAGAATTTCAAGGTTCTTGTTAAAAACTTTGAATTAAACGGGCTTACAAATGAATGCCTTGCCCTTCCATATGGCCTGGGAGACAAGAATTACATAGCAGATTTCGTATTCAACCCGGTAAATACCGGCGCTTCCCATATTGCTAAAGATGGCGAAAAAGCCAATTGCCAGGTTGAGATACGTACGTTTGATTCCCTTTTGCCTCTGCTTAAGATTGCCAAAGAGGAACATGTTTGTATAAAACTTGACCTGGAAAGCATGGAACTTGAAGCATTAAGGGGCGCTGAGAATTTCATCAAATATCATCCGAATATCATGTTTGTCATTGAAGACAGGTATATTAAACAGGAGTTTATCAACAATGAGCTGAGTAAACTGGCCATGTTTGAATTTGGCATCGTGGATGAATTCAACATTTTTGCAAAAAAGGTCAAACAAACCCATTTTAACTGAACCAAATGATACTCGCATTAAAAATCACCTTCTGGGTCCTCCTGTTTATCGTTTTTTACGCCTATATCGGGTATGGAATCTTATTGTTTTTTCTGGTTAAGATCAAACGACTGTTCTGGAAAAAATCAGTCAACCCCACACCCGGCTATGAACCCGACGTGACCCTGTTCATTGCTGCCTACAATGAGAAGGACTTTGTGGCAGACAAAGTGAAGAATTCCATGGAACTCGACTACCCAAAGGAAAAGTTGCATATGGTATGGGTTACGGATGGTTCTGACGATGGCACTCCTGATGTGGTGCGCCAGCACCCGGGCATGGAGGTGCACCACTTACCCCAGCGAAGCGGTAAGATCGGCGCCATGAACCGGGGAATGCAGTTCGTTACCACACCCATTGTTGTTTTTTGCGATGCCAATACCATGCTTGGCCCCGAATCGATACGCCGTATTGTTCGCCTGTTTGGCGACCCAAAAGTTGGTTGTGTCTCAGGCGAGAAGCGGATTTTCAGCAAGGAGAAGGAATCCGCCGCCGGTGCCGGTGAAGGAATCTACTGGAAGTATGAATCTACCCTGAAGAAATGGGATGCAGAACTCTATTCTGTTGTAGGCGCTGCAGGAGAGTTGTTCGCCATCCGCACCGAATTGTACCAGGAGGTTGAAAAGGACACCCTCCTCGATGATTTTATTATTTCTCTCAGGGTTGCCCAGAAAGGATACACCATACAATATGATCCTGAAGCCTATGCTATTGAAACCGCCTCAGCAAGCGTCAAGGAGGAACTTAAGCGCAAAATCCGAATTTCAGCCGGGGGCATCCAATCAGTGATCAGAATGAGTTCACTGTTAAATATTTTCAAGTATGGCACCCTTTCATTTCAGTATATCTCCCATAGGGTGCTTCGCTGGACACTCGCCCCCCTTTCGCTGCTTTTAATGCTGATCATCGGGTTTGGGTTGGCCCTTGATGAGGGGATCTTCAATTTTGGCTCTTACAGCATCCTGTTCTGGCTGCAGGTTGCATTTTACCTGGCCGCTTTACTCGGCTGGTATCTCGAAAACAGGTCCATCAAAGTGAAGTTGCTCTTTGTTCCCTACTATTTTTTCATCATGAACCTGTCAGTCTTTCTTGGATTCAAACGGTATTACAAAGGTTCTCAATCCGTTAACTGGGAAAGAGCCAAGCGGGGTTAATTAATCAACCTGAAACAATGCCCCTACATTATCGAATTTTCCTGTTTCAATTACTCCTATTTATTTCAGTTGCGGGTCAACCAGTTCTCGCACAGGGAAAGCGGTATATCATCGATTCACTGACCACAACGGTCGACGGTGCCTTGGCGCCCTACAACAAAGTGGCCCCAGGCGATACCCTCCTGTTTGAACATGGCCGTCGCGATTTCCTGCTGATCCGGAATTTTGAAGGTACTCCTGAGAATCCGATCATCATGATGAACAGCGGAGGGGTCGTTCTCTTTAACACCGACCATTACTACGGTATTTCCATCAGGAAATGCAGGCACTTCAGGTTTACCGGAACAGGCGACACTGCCCATTTTTATGGATTTATGGTCACGCGGGTTGGTAATGGAGGAGGTTTTGGCATTGGAGAAATGAGTTCCGATTTTGAAATTGACCATATCTCCATCGAAAACTGTAAAGGCGTGGGCGTAAGTGCAAAAACCGATCCCGACTGCTCCTTTTTATCCACCCGCGACAAATTCACCCAATTCAACACCCTCATTCATGATAATTATATTGCCGATGTGAGTTTTGAAGGTCTCTATATCGGAAGCACCAAGTACTTCGGACAAATTGTTCAGTGCGCAGGAAGGGATACATTGCTACTGCCAAGTTTGCTGAATGGAGTAAAGATCTTTAACAACATCATCAGGTACACCGGTTGGGACGGCTTACAGGTAAGCTCTGCCTCATCAAATTGCCAGATATTCAATAACTTGATCATGTATGACAGCCAGGAACAGTCACAAAACCAGATGTCGGGAATATTGATCGGAGGAGGTTCAAAATGTGACTGTTATAACAACTCCATCTCAGATGGAATGGGAAATGGAATTGAAAGCCATGGACTTGGCGGGTATCGCATCTTCAACAACATCATCCTGAATGCCGGAAAGATGTTCTTGCCGGGTGATTCATCCGACATGAAATATGGAATTTTCGTCACCGATGTAACAGTGATCCAGGACTCATCATTCCATATCCTTTTCAACGACATCATCAATCCAAAGTCGGACGGAATCCGGTTTTCAAGCAATCACAGCAGGAACAGCCTCATTGCTTCAAATGTCATCATCAATCCAGGGAATTTTGACTATTACGAACATGGACACACTGGATTTAAAGGCAAAGATGCCTACATCATGATTCCGGATGCGGGTTCCTCAGTTGACATCAGGAACAACTACTTAGCCAGAACCCCCGACAGTGCAGGCTTTTCATCTTTCAACCACACCCTTCTGCCCAACTCACCACTGATCGATGCAGGATGTACAGACAGTAAAGGAGTTACCATCGACTATTTCTATCATAACAGACTGTACGGAAGTAATTTCGATATCGGGGCGCATGAATTTGACCCTGCCTACCTGGGCATTTTATTTAACAGGGAGACGAACGAATCAAAGGTTGATCTGTTTCCGAACCCGGCTGAGCATTCATTTACGATTCGATTCCAGCTTTGGCAGCAATTAAGAATTACATTTTCCATCTTTGATTCCCGTGGAAATCTTAAAGGAACCTGGGACTGGGGCATAATGAATTCAGGAATCCAAGGCAGGACAATCGATATCCATGAACTCCCGGAAGGAATATACCTTTATACCATCCGGGCCGGAAATCAGAACCAATCGGGCCGGTTCATCAAACGAAACAGCAAATAATTTCAGTAAGTAGAGGTTCAGGATACGAGGTAATCAGATAATTTCCCGGTTTTTTTGCCTTCGATGACCTTGTTCCAGAATAAGGTGATGATCAAGTTTAACTCTATCAGGAAATAAGTTCTTTTTTAATCTGCTGAAGTTCACTGTTTAATTGCGCAGAGGACACTTCCAAATCCGCAAACATCTGAGGCATTCTCTCCATAATCATTAGCTTCTCAAGGCTCTCCATCTTCAATATCCGCTCCTGGGAGACAGAATCTGTAAAACCTTCAAGAAAAACTTTTAATGAAGGAGACTTCAGCGCTTTTTTAACGAAATCATTATCGTCAAGATTCTTTCGCATTTCCCGCAATGATGCGGGATAGTCCAGTATCAAGTTATCTACAATTTCCAATATTTTATAATGTGCTGCCTCTTCCATTATCCCGGCATGTTTGGAAGAAACAGGATCATAAAATTGGGCACAAGTTCCTTTGAATTTGTGTGCTAATTTTTTTATCTCTATAATGTTGTAATTTTCAATGCTTTGTTGAAGAAAATTGATCACTTCGGGTTGCTGTGCTGCAAATAAATCAATGAGTTCAACAATTATCTTTGCATCAAGGCTTTGGAAAAGGTCGTTGAATTTTTCTTTGTCAATCATATGGAAAAATAATTTGGGTACAAATTCAAAAAATCAAACAGAAATTTAGTTGACCAATTTAATAATTTATTCCTTCGAACCAAACAGAAATTTGATTAATATTGTTCACCAAAGCACTGTTCCATGAAGACCAACACAAAAATCACACTGCTGTTTAGTGCATTGCTGGGCTTTTTCGTATTGTTTGCACTTGGCTATTTTTATATCCGCGCCGAAGAACAACGATTGTATGTTGATTCCAAGAAAAGCAGCGATGAACAGGTAATTAAAACAGTTCTTGAATTCAGGATGGAAGGCTTTCTAAAACCTGTCAAGGATAATTCGGCCTGGGATGAGATGGTTCTATTCGCAAAGACAAGGGATTCATTTTGGGCGAAAAATAACCTGAATCCTATCCTGGAAACTTTTAACATGAGTTTTATCGGCATTTATGATCTAACCGGTAAGGCTGTTTTTTCCGTGAACGACTCCTCAGGCATCGGGTTTTCAATCACCCCTGAGCAGATCACGGGCCAGTTTTCAGGTAAAAATTTCTGGAACACCTTTATTTTCCAGCGAGGAAAACTCTTTGAAGTATTCGGGGCTACCGTTGTACCCACCTTTGATATAGCCAGGAATACGGCGCCACAGGCATTCCTGATTGCCGCCAGATCGTGGAATCTGGCTTATTGCGCTGAAATTGAAAAATCGACCGGTTTCAAATTTGAAATTCATCGGCACGATTCTGCGGATCATGTTAATCAAAAACTTAACATCGAAATCATTGACCATGATCTTCGTTTGCTCCAGGCAAATGAACCCTTGACGCTGAGGTTCTTTAAAGAGAACAATCTTGCAACGGAATTGAATACGCTGAGGATTTTTGTCATAACAAGTGCGTTGATCCTTGTGTTTGTATGCCTGATATTTTTTTACTGCATCAACCGCTGGATATCCTCCCCGCTCAAACAGATTACCTCCAGTTTATCAAGTGGGGATATTGGATCCGTCAAAGACATTCTGAATAAACAAAATGAATTTGGTGAGATTGCCAGGCTTATTCGCAGGTTTAACACCCAACAGGCTGACCTGGTAAAAAAAATAGCCGAAAAGGATGAAGCGGATGAACAAATTACAAAGTTGTCAACAGCTGTTGAACAGAGTGCCAATACCATCGTGATTACAGATATTCATGGTAGAATCGAATATGTTAACCAACGGTTTACGGAACTTACCGGCTATTCACCCGCTGAAGTTATCGGGCAAAACCCAAGGATCCTGAAATCCGGATTTCAGGATGATGCATTTTATAAGAATCTTTGGACAACAATCTCTTCAGGCAATGAATGGAAAGGTGAATTTTTCAATGTAAAAAAGAATGGTGAATTTTTCTGGGAATTCACCAGTATTGCCCCGATACGGAATCTTGACGGAGAACTGATCAACTACATTGCTATAAAGGAAGATATCACTGAACGTAAGCAAAGCGAGAAGGAATTAACAGAGGCCAAAGAGTTTGCCGAACTTCTTTACCGGGTTATTCCGAGCGCATTATTCACGGTTGACCTCGATCAGAAAATCACCAGCTGGAATGAACAGGCTGCAGCCATCACAGGGTTTTCAAGGGAAGAGATGATAGGAAATAGCTGCCATGCATTTGCTGAAAGTCCTTGCAATGAGAGATGCGGCCTTTTTTCAGAATCCGTTACCAAACCGATTCATGGTCGTGAATGTACCATGAGAAGCAAGTCAGGCCAGATTTTAACGGTATCTAAAAATGTCGATGTCTTAAGGGATCCAGCAGGAAAAATCATTGGAGGAATCGAAAGTTTTGAGGACATTACAGAACGGAAAGAGGTGGAGAAAGCCTTGTTCGACAGCAACCAGCGATACTCAACGCTGGTTCATAAACTGCCCGACCTCATCATCATTCATCGTAACGGGAGGGTTCTGTTTGCGAATGATGCAGCCTTGTCGGTTATGGGCGCCTCCATGGAAGAGATAATGGATGCCAATATCATGGATTTCATTGCAGAGGAGTCACAGGGGTTGGTTGTTGAAAATATGCGTAAACGGGCAGAAGGCAAAGAGGTCGTAAGAGATTATGAAATAAAGGCAATTACAAAAAGAGGCGAGGTAAAAGATACGATCATTCGCAGCGACAACATCATGTTCGACAATGAACCAGCTATTATTGCCATACTCATTGACATAACCGAACGAAAACTTATTGAGACTGCCCTTCAGAAAGCAAAAGAGGAAGCAGAGCGTGCAAACATGGCCAAATCGGAGTTCCTGGCTACGATGAGCCATGAAATAAGAACCCCTATGAACGGGGTGATCGGGATGACTGAACTGGCCTTAACCACCAACCTCTCATCCAGCCAGCGCGACTACCTCGAATCAATTCAAACCTCTGCCTACCTGTTACTGGATACCATTAACAACATTCTTGATTTTTCCAAGATAGAAGCCGGAAAACTCGAAATCGAACATGTGGAGTTTAACATATATGATGTCCTTGAGAAAAGTGTGGATATCCTTACAGTAAAGGCGTTTGAAAAGAACCTTGAGTTGCTGTGCGAAATTGAACCCGGTCTTCCTGAATTCTATTTTGGCGATCCCTTGCGGATAAGGCAGATACTGGTCAATTTCATCAGCAATGCAATCAAGTTTACAGAAAAGGGAGAGATCTGCATCTCTGCAAAACGACAACCCGGCATTATCGGTACAAATGGGGAAGTGAAAATACTGTTCAGTGTAAAAGATAGCGGTATCGGCATCGAAGAGAGCAAACTTGAGCATATTTTTGACCAGTTTACCCAGGCTGACAACTCAACCACAAGAAGATATGGAGGAACAGGACTGGGATTGTCCATTTCACGCATGCTCACTAAAATAATGAATGGAACATTGACTGTTGTCAGTGAATTTGGGACAGGGAGTACCTTTAGTTTTGAGCTGCCCCTGGTGGTTGCGAATACCCTTCAGAAGGAACAAATAGAAAAACCGAACATCAACAGGGTTCTTGTGATAGACGACAACGCCACCAATCTTAAGATCATGAAGGAGATGCTTACCTATTGGGGAATTGAGTCCACCATCATTACAAACGGGAAAGATGCCATTGAACTGCTGAATAAAGCCAATGAGACAAAATACATTTTCGATTTGGTGATCATTGACATGCATATGCCTGATATGGATGGCTTTACAGTTGCTGAAAAGATCCGGGAGAATCAATCCATGAATCCCAAACCTGTTATTTTCATGTATTCATCTGTTGAAAAGGATAATATTCAGGATAAATGTAAAACCCTTGGAATTGAACGCTACCTTACCAAGCCGGTCAAAATGAAAGATTTTTTTGAACTGCTGCACCAGGGAAATTCCAGAACAAATCAAAAACATGAACAACATCCCATTGTGAGCCAGGAAGTTATTTACATCGGTCCCGATAAAACCATTCTGATTGCTGAAGATAACAGCATCAACATGAAACTTTTAAGTGTAATGTTGCTTAAAACCGGCGTTCAGGTTATCACGGCTGTTAATGGTGAGGAAGCCATCCAACAATACAATAACAACAAAATTGACCTCATCTTCATGGATGTGCATATGCCTGAGAAGGACGGTTTCCAGGCAACAGGAGAGATACGAAAACTGGAGAACCCCGGCCAAAGAATCCCCATCATAGCTTTAACAGCCATTGCGATGCCGGGCGACCGTGAGAAATGCATCGAAGCGGGTATGGACGATTATCTGTCCAAACCTTTCCGGAAGGATGATCTTTTTGAGGTCATTAAAAAATACCTGATCGGGTATAACCCATAGAATTTATGATTTACGAAAAAGTAGAGATCATCGACGCCGGAGCGGAAGGCATGGCTGTTGGAAAGATCGATGAAAAGATTGTGTTTGTGCCATTTGTGGTTCCGGGCGATATCGTGGATGTCCAGATTACCCGCAAAAAGAGGCGATATCTTGAAGGGAAAGCTGTCTATTTTCATCACCTCTCTCCTAAAAGGGTTGAGCCACATTGTTCTCATTTCGGACTATGCGGCGGTTGCCGTTGGCAGGGCATGAAATATGAAGAACAACTCTTTTACAAACAAAAACAGGTATTGGAAAGTCTGACCAGGATCGGTAAACTGGAAAACCCGGTCATTCTGCCCATACTTCCATCGGCTAAAACACGGTATTACAGGAATAAACTGGATTATACTTTCTCTAATCACCGGTGGCTTACCGATGAAGACCGGAATGTTGAGCCAGGAACAGCCAACACCAATGCGCTGGGTTTCCATATTCCACAGTTTTATGACAAGGTTGTTGATATCGTGGAGTGTTTCCACATGAAGGATCCATCAAATGCCATTCGAACTGCGGCAAGGAAATATGCCTTTGATCATGACCTTAGCTTTTACGATGTTCGCACCTGGCAGGGGTTTTTAAGAAACCTCATCATTCGTAACACCGAAGCAGGGGGATTGATGGTCATCCTGGTTGTCAGAAGCCGGGAGGATTACCTTTTGCCAATGCTTGAATCCCTCGCAGGGGAGTTTCCAGAGATCACCAGCCTTTTCTATGTGATCAATCCCAAGCAGAATGATACCATTTATGACCTTGATTTTCACCTGTTCAAGGGAGACCCGTTTATTACAGAAAGAATGCCGGCCTTTAAAGAGGGAGGTAAGGAGATTGAATTCCGCATTGGCCCAGCCTCTTTCTTTCAGACCAATTCGTTCCAGGCGATCAACCTCTACAGGCTGACGGCAGAATTTGCCAGTTTCCGCGGGGATGAGCTGGTTTATGACTTATACACAGGCACGGGAACCATTGCAAATTACATTGCTCCATATGTCGGCAAAGTAATTGGAATTGAATCTGTTGTAGCAGCGATTGAGGATGCTGAGATAAACTCAAGGATCAATAACATCTCAAATACTGCCTTCTTTGCAGGCGAGGCTGAGAAGATCCTGACCCCTGAGTTTATCGGGATCCACGGGAAGCCTGAAATCATCATCACCGATCCGCCCAGGAACGGCATGCATGAGAAGGTGGTCAGAACGATCCTCGAGGTCAGCCCTGCAAAGATCGTCTACGTGAGTTGTAATCCTGCCACCCAGGCGAGAGACCTGGCACTGCTTGGCGACCGCTATTTGCTGGAAAAGTGTCAGCCCGTCGATATGTTTCCCCACACCCAGCATGTGGAGAACATTGCGCTGCTGAATCTGATAGTCTAGCTGTATATCAGTGGTTTGAAATTATTTTTAAAAGATTTTCGAGATCAAAGCCTTCACCCTGTACGGTATAATCTGCACGGGTGTAGAACAACTCCCTCTGCGCCAGGTGAACGATTACCTTATCTTCAAGATCCGAGGGGGGAACATCTTTTAGTAAAGGGCGTTTCCGTTTAACCATTCTAAGGCGTTGAACAAGTGCCGGAACAGTCCAGTAAAGGTATATGGAGGTGCCGGAGTATTTGATAAAATCCATGTTATCGAAAAAACAAGGTGTTCCGCCACCGGTTGAGATCACGATATCCTCCATGTCGAGTGTCTCATGAAGCAGCGATCTTTCAATTTTCCGGAAAACCTGCTCATCATATTTTTCAAAAAAATCAAGAACGCTGATCCTGAAGCGCTCTTCAAACAAGTAATCAAGGTCGATGAATGCATATCCCAGTTTGGTGGCAAGCAACCTGCCAAAGTTGGATTTTCCGGAGGCCATATATCCGATAAGGTAGATACGCACAGCGGTAAAAGTATGAATTTTTTTCATACCTTTGCACCGCTGAAATTGCTGATATCATGAAGGCCGGAAAGCTTATAACTCTTATTTCAATTGTTTCACTGCTGATCATGTCAGCATGCAAGCCAGGAGTGCGGAACGGGGGGGAAACCATTCCTGCCGACCTGGTTAACAATCCAAATACCGCAAATGGAAAGGGTGCCACTGAAACCCTACCGGTGATTCAGTTTGAGGAAGCAGAGCACGATTTCGGGAGGATCATTGAAGGTGAAACCGTCTCTTACTCGTTTAGTTTTAAAAATTCCGGCAAGTCAGACCTGATCATAGCAGAGGTTACCACCTCCTGTGGTTGCACAGTCCCCTCCTACCCGAAAACGCCTATCCGGCCCGGTGAGGAAGGAACGGTAAAAGTAGCTTTCAACAGCAATGGAAAGCGTGGATACCAATCGAAAAACATAATTGTTGCTGCCAATACCCAACCCAACACCACCGTACTGAGGATTAAAGCCCAGGTGGTTAACCCCAGTACCGAAAAATAATTTAGAACAATACATAAACCGTTAATCTAAAAACCGTTCATTCAATGACCAATCTACTGAATATCTTATTAATGGCTCCTCAAACACAGGGCGGACAGCAAAATGGCTGGTACTCTTTTTTACCCCTGGTCCTGATCATCGTGGTTTTTTACTTCTTTTTCATTCGTCCGCAAATGAAACGGTCAAAAGATCAGAAAAAATTCAAGGAAGGCCTTCAGAAGGGACAGAAAATCATTACCATAGGTGGAATACATGGAAGAATCGTTGAGATTCAGGAGACCACAGTTACGATCGAAGTGGAGAACAGTGTAAGGCTCCGTATCGAGAAAACAGCGGTTGCCATGGACAACAGCCAAACAATCGAAGCAAAGTAACTCTGTTAATTTTTCACCGATGAAATCCGATTTTCTTGAATTCATCGGAAATGCCAGGCAACGGCGCAGCAGGAAATTCAGGAACCAGCTGTATATCTTTGTGATATGCATGGTGCTTTCAGTTTTTATCTGGGCCCTTGTACGGTTATCCAAGGATTACTATTATTCGATTGAATATCATCTCGTTTACAGGCAGGTCCCGTCCAATCTGAAAATAATTTCCAGTTCCGACTCGACTATTTTTCTAAGGATAAAAATCCAGGGGTTTGAGTTTTTTTCTGAACAGTTCATCATCAGGCAATACAGGGAATACGAGGTCAGCCTGAGAAATATACGGTTGCGCTATCTTGGAGAACGAACCATGGGATATCTACTGACCAACCGGATTGGGAAAGAGATTGTTTCGCAGTCAAACTTTCCAAGTGATGTTTACTTCGTCTCACCCGACACCCTCTTTTTCGAATTTGCAAAGCAATCCTCCAAAAAATCGCTTCCCCTGGGAACACCCGATGCCAGCCGCAAAGAAGAGAGCAGCAACGACAGTTTGCTTCGCACAAACGATTCGATGATAAAACGTCAGGCTAAACATAAGGAAACCAGTAATAAACACTAACAGAATGCTCAGGATCGGACTTACCGGAAATATCGGAAGCGGGAAAACAGTGGTATCAGGCGTTTTTGAAACCCTGGGCATACCTGTGTATCATGCTGACGAGGAGTCGAAAAAATTTCTGGATGATCCCCTTGTTAAAAACGAAATCGTCAGACACTTCGGATACGGTATTCTCACGAACGATCATGAAATTAACAAGCGGTCGCTTGCTACCATTGTTTTCACTGACCCGAATGCATTAAAGCTCCTTAATTCGATCCTCCATCCAAGGGTCATGCGCGACTTTTCAAGCTGGACTCTAAGCTATTCTGAAAAGCCATACATCATGCAGGAGGCAGCAATAATTTTCGAGAGCGGATTCCGTCACGAATTTGATTTCATCGTTGACGTTTCCTGCCCAAAAGAGATGGCCATCGACCGTGTCATAAAAAGAGACAAAATCGATGGCCATTCAGTCCTGCGAAGGATGCAGTTTCAGCTGGAGGATGAGGAGAAGTCGCGATTATCAGATTTTGTAATCCGCAATGACGGTGCTGAACTTGTAATTCCCCAGGTACTTTCCATCCATCAGGCGCTTTTAGAGATTTGCGCGAAGAGCAACAATGATGTTACGCCCGGGGCTGCTGATGCCTGATGCAAATTTCCTGTAATTCTCATCCAGAATATTTTCCATTCCCAGTTCAACATTGACAAACTTCACGATCTGGTAGCTTAGCTTCAGGTTGAGTGTATACCAGGATGGCATCCCATAGGCTGTTGCATATTGCTCATTGTCCTCCCCACTGTTGCTATACTGACTCAAACGTTTCCAACCGTTGTACATCACATAAAAATCTCCTTTGAACTTTTTCATCTCCAAACGGAACGAAGTCATTCCGAACACCGGCGGAATATGATCCAGTGGCACTTTGCCTGTATCATCAAAACCATAGGTATAGGTCACATTGCTGAGGATGGAGAAGGAGTTGGTAACCTGTGCAAGGATACTTCCCTGTACACCACATACATGGGCTGACCCTGTATTAATTGGCGCAAGTGTTTGATAATTAGCGCCATCCATGGTAATGGAATCTGATCCGTTGTATGCAAACGGCCTGATTACCTGGGCATTCTTAAGCCAGTTATAGAATCCTGTACCTTCGATGCGTACTTTCCCGAATAATGTTTTTGCAATGGACAGCTCTGCATTGTAAGATTGTTCAGGTTTAAGGTCAGGGTTTGGAACAACGATGGTATTCGCTTCCACCACATTGAATTTGGTCAGGTCATCCATATTGGGAGCCCGGAAGCCTGTTGAACCTATAAGTGAAAATTTCCAGTCACTGCCAGGACTGACAATGAAGGCAAGATATCCGTTTAATGCGGCGTTTTTCTGGGTAATATTCGGATCAAAGGGGATGGCAGCGATTTTCACCATACTGTCAGAATAGGCCGCATCAAGTGTCACGTAATTGAAACGAAGTCCCTGAGAAAATTCAAAAGTCTCGCTTATTTTCCATTTGTTGGAAAGAAAAGCGGAGAGATACATCATGTTGGCTTTCTTGTCGGGGAATCGTGTGGCACGGTCATCAGTGGAAACACCAGTTTTAATATTTTCATTGTGCGCTTTTGAACCTACATTGTTGTAATCCAGTTCAATCCCATAATGAAGGTTATCCCTTGATGCAAGTTTTTTATCAAAATCAGCATTTACGGAGATAACTCCTACCGTTTCAAGGTTGAACTTCTTTTTTGAACTTCCGAAGCTGCGTTGTATCCTGTCTTCCTTAACCGACTGATAGCCGACAATGAAGGTAGCATGATCGAAAATAAGACCATTTACATTGTATTCTGCTTTCAACGATCCAAGGAATCTGGACTGCGGGCCATAATACCATTCTGCATAGGTCATGGTACTGTCGTTTTGCATTTCGGTCAGGCGGTCGTACCGGGGAACATCGCTGGAATTGGAATACTGAACATTGAGAATGTATTTGCTGTGAACGCCAGGCTGGAACAACACTTTTCCAAGGAAATTATATTGATTGTATGCCGATCCTTTTTGAATCCATGGTTTGTCATTTGCAACGGTAACATCCTTTCCGTCAATACGGTCGGCATAGAAAAGTCGTTTCCCGAAATCGCCATAAGCGGGGTTGCTGAGTTTACCTTCACGAAGATCGCCAAAGTCGCTGTAGGAGAAATTAAGAAGCACAGCAAGTTTTTTCCACCCGAGATTCAGGTTTATTCCACCTGTTTTCTC
Organism: Bacteroidales bacterium; assembly: GCA_049317265.1. Classification (GTDB taxonomy): domain Bacteria; phylum Bacteroidota; class Bacteroidia; order Bacteroidales; family FEN-979; genus CAIVAT01. The sequence continues at coordinate 181,003 of JBMOIP010000002.1, read as the reverse complement.
CGTATTTGCAGAGGAGTGCCTAACAAGCAGACTGCCGTGAACTTCTGTTTTCCCTGTGGTGGAGAGCGCAGGATCTTTGGTGATAAAGTTGATCACACCACCGAGTGCATCACTTCCATATAAGGTAGAACCAGGTCCATACAGGATTTCTGTAGAAGCCAAACCAAAAGGATCAACAGTGATGGCATTCTGGAGGTGACCTGCCCTGTATATCGCATTGTTCATGCGGATACCATCAACTACCAGCAACACTTTGTTGGCCTCAAAACCGCGCAGTACCGGACTTCCACCACCCAACTGGCTGGTCTGGACAAAAACATTCCCGGTTTGTTCCAGCATGGCTCCTGCATTCTGTGGATTTTTAAAAGCCACATCCTTCGCCTGGATCACTTCAATTTTATAAGGTAAATCAGATCTTTTTTCTTCCGTCCTGTTTCCTGTGATGACAAATTCATCCAGTTTGATCACATTTTCAGTCAGGAAAATCTGGCCGGATGACGGTATCGCTGACTTCACCAGGCTGAAGGACTGGAAGGCGACATGGGTGAAAAAAATCGACTCATCCGGCTTGAACCCGCTGAGATCGGCCATGCCATCTATATTGGTTACAACCATGGTGGTTTTTGCCTGGTTGGAGATAGAAACCTGGCTTATTGGCTGCAAATCAGACCTGTCAAGAATTTTCACCTGTTGCGCCTGAAGTGCAACGACAAAAAACAAGAGAAAAATGGATAATATGGTAGTTATTTTCATATAATAGTTTTTTAATAGTTTAATAATCAATGAGTAAAACCCTCTGAAACCTGCCACATCTATCAGTGACTTATATATTCACTATTATTAACCGCAAAGGCCGAAATGGCTGACGCTAAGTACACCATGAAGGACATTACAGGAAGCAATAGCTGCAAAACCAGAGTCAGTGAATAACAGATGACCGGTAAAAGTAAAAAAGAGGTAAATGGTTAGCCTGTCAGATCAGGCGCATTCGGGAGGCGGACTCCAGTTTGGGAGCATTGACGATTGTAAAGTAACGTCAATCTCTGCAAAATCCACAGAAAGGGTAACAGGAGGACACAGGTCAAATGCAGTACTTGTAAAAAAGAACATGACCATCTGATCCCACAATGAAAAATCGAGTTTGTTACGGTTGATCTTTGAAAAACCTGCTACAATACTGGTCTCCCGGTCATCATGAACACAGATAAACAGCGTTGCCGTACCTGATTTCATTTCACGGACAACATCATAAAGCACTCCATGGAACCTGATCTCCTTTTTATTGATCCTTTGGAAAGCCTTATCTCCGGAGACCCTTTCAACCTTTAAAACAGAAATTTTACCTGCATCTCGCTGCATTGCCATACTCATCTCCCGTTGAGCAATATGCTTATTCAGCTCATAGAGGAAATAGTACCCCGTTGAATTGAACAGGAATAAGACAAGCAAGGAATATATCAGGACTTTTTTCAACTTCCTTAATCAGAATTTGGGTGACAAAGATAAAGAAATTTGCATCAACCGGGGTGTTATCTCCAAATCACCTATTTTTGCGGCACAAACTAACTGAATGAAATTACTGAGAATATCTGCCGTCTCCTATCTGAATACTTTCCCATTTGTTTTCGGACTTCAAGAATCTGGTTTGATGAAAGATTTCAAATTAGAACTGGACGTTCCATCTGTATGTGCCAAAAAACTCAAAGACGGCACAGTTGACATTGCACTTGTCCCTGTTGGCGCATTAGCGGAGATTGGGGAATATCACTACATCTCCGATTTTTGCATTGGCGCCACCGGTGTGGTGAAGACTGTATTATTGTTGTCAAAGGTTCCGATGGATCAGATCAGTGAAGTCCACCTCGATTTCGATTCACGGACATCGATTGAACTTGCAAAGGTACTGGCACACAACTACTGGAAGATCAGTCCACGATGGAAAAATTTAAAAACTGGTGAGATAACCTCTATGCACGCCTTGGAATCGCTTGTTGCCATCGGTGATAAAACCTTTGAAATCCGGTCTGAATTTCCCTATGTTTACGACCTGGCAGAAGAGTGGATAAAATTTACCGGGTTGCCTTTTGTTTTTGCAGTCTGGATCTCAGGATCGAAGTTGCCGGACGAGATCCTGCAACCTTTTATCAAAGCGCTTGCATTCGGGGTTGCGCATAAACGCGAAAGCATTGAATACTTCCGTGACAAACTACCCGATTGCAAAGATTGCCTCTCCTACCTGGAGCACAATATCTCATACGATTTTGATCATCAGAAGAAAGAAGGGTTGAAGCTGTTCTTAAACTCCATTTGAAGGAAGCGACCGGAATTTTATTTTTTAGCAGGATAGCCGCGTTTCTTGGCCATATCCTCAAGCCGTTTCTGGAAACCTGATTTCTTGATGGTCTTTTTCTTGTTTGCTTCGATCTGCAGGTGAAGTTTCTTCTCATCAATGGTTGCACGGATGATATAAATCTGAGCAAAGGTGAGGAGGTTGGCCAGCAAATAATAGTAACTCAAACCGGAAGAGTAGTCGTTAAACCAGAAGAGGAACATCACCGGCATAAGATACATCATGGTCTTCATGCCAGGCATCTGTGATTGCTGGGAACCCATCATCTGATCATTTATCTTCGTATAGATCACGCTGGAGATGGTCATCAGCAGGGCAAACAAACTGATATGGTCGCCATAGTAAGGAATGGTAAAACCACCCGGGAAGGTATAGATGGAATCGTACGATGAAAGGTCTTTTGCCCATAAAAAAGCTTGCTGACGAAGCTCGATTGAGGAGGGGAAAAACCTGAACATAGCAATAAGAATAGGCATTTGAAGCAATAAGGGGATACAACCTGCCATGGGATTTACACCTGCTTTTTTGTACAGTTCCATGGTGGCAGATTGCTTTTTCATTGCATCTTCCTTCTTTGGGAACTTTTTGTTCAACTCATCGATTTCGGGTTTGAGCACCCTCATCTTGGCGGAGGATTTATAGGTTTTATAAGCGATGGGAAAGAGAATGGTTTTTAAAATAATTGTCAGGATCAGAATGATGATCCCGTAATTCCATCCAAAATTTCCAAAAAAGGTAAACACCGGAATTACCGCATAAATGTTAATCCATGCCATCAGGAAAAATCCCCATCCAAGCGGTATCTGTTTTTCGAGATCATGCTGGTACTTTTTAAGTCCATAGTATTTGTTTGGCCCGAAGTACATCGACATCGAGACCGTTTTATTCTCTTTTGGAACGAAAGGAATGCCTACTTCTGCTGCCATCGACTTCAGGTACTGGTTTCCGCCATGGAGCGTTAATGAACGCAATTTGGGATCGCTGAAAAAATCATCAGCAATAAGCGTACTTGTGAAAAACTGTTGTTTGAAGGAGAACCATTTAATCCTTTCGTTTTTCAGAACTTTCTCTTCATCCTTTGTTTCTGAAAGGTTATCGACCTTATCTTCGGCGTACTTATAAAAGAGCCCTGAGCTCAGGCGTTCCATGCTTACACTTTTCTCCTGGCGGAGAAGATTATCATTCCAGTTCAGTACCAGGTATTTAGTGGCAGGATCAACCACATCGGCCATGTTCACAAACTTAACACTGTATCTGAGCATGTATTCATTTCCCTTTACAGTGTAAATATATTCGATATATTTTCCCGGATCGATGGTGGTATCGGAGGCAGCGATGAACAAACGCATGCCAAAACGGATGGAGTCATTCCCGGTAACTTTTAGAACCGGGATTCCGGCGCCTTTCTGATCAGGCAGGAAGGGTTGGAAATATAGTCTGTTCGTATTGATAATCCGGTTGTTGGAAAAGAAAGACAATCCAAATTGAAGGGAGTCGCTATGCAAAAGTTGCAATGGACGCTTATCCCAGGTAAGGTAATCTTTCAGTTCAACATTGGAGATCTTTCCACCCAGCGATGATATTTTCAATTTAAAAACATCATTTTCAATTGAGTAGACAGTGTCTTTGCCAACTGCTGCATTGGCAAACATGCCAAGTTCATCTTTCATTGTCAGCCGGAGAACGGTAAGCGAGTCGAGCTTTTTTCCGGTTGCGAGCACCTTCTCCTTCTCCTTTGCGACATTGATGGCCCTGTCGCGTGCCACTGACTTTATATCTGATTCGCGTTTTGCCTGGTTTGCGAGATAGATCGAGTCGGCCTTGCGTTTCTGCTGCAACAGTTGCTCCTGTGACGGGCTCATCAGGTAACTGTAACCGATGAAAATCCCGAAAATCAGGACGAGGCCTATAATGGTATTTTTATTCATAGCTGGGGTTGAAAAAATGGGTGCAAAGGTACAAAAAATGTCTTATCTGTCAGCGTAGTCCTTTGCTGCTTTCACAAAACTAACAAAAAGTGGGTGGGGACGGGCAACGGTACTTTTATATTCCGGATGAAACTGTACGCCGATAAACCAGGGATGATTTTCCAACTCTATGATTTCGACAAGGTTGTCTTTCAGGTTCGTCCCAACTGGCTTCATGCCAGCCTTGGTGTAAGCTTCAATGTAATCGTTGTTGAATTCAAAACGATGACGGTGACGTTCATGGATATTCTCCTGCTCATAAACCGGGTAGACCTTTGAACCGGGCGTCAGTTTGCAAGGATAGGAACCCAGCCTCATGGTGCCGCCCATTCCGGAGATCTTTTTCTGCATCTCCATCATATCGATAACCGGGTATGGTGTAAGTTTATTGAATTCTGTGGAATGAGCGCCGGAATAACCAAGCACATTCCTTCCAAATTCGATAACGGCACATTGCATTCCAAGGCAGATTCCGAAAAATGGAATCTTTTTTTCCCTTGCGAACCGTATGGCTGAGATCTTCCCCTCTATGCCACGCTCGCCAAAACCAGGGGCTACAAGTATACCATCCAGCTTGCCAAGTTTTTCGGCAACATTGTCATCGTTGATAAATTCGGAATGGAAAGTCTGAACTTTTACGCATACACCGTTTGAAGTACCCGCATGAATAAAAGACTCATTGATCGATTTGTACGCATCCTTCAATTCAACATATTTTCCGACAAGGCCGATGTTAACTGTTCCTGAAGGATGTTTAAGTGCATAAAGGAACTGTTCCCAATCGGTGAGATCCGGTTCCTGGTCATAGGGCATGTCGGTTTTCTTCAGAATCTCAAGGTCGAGATTCTCCTCGCGCATCAGGATGGGGACGTCATAGATCGATTCAGCATCAATGGATTCAATGACAGAGGTAGGACTGACATTGCAAAACAGGGCAATTTTATTCCGGATTCCTTCAGAGAGGTGTTTTTCGGTGCGGCAAACGATAATATCGGGCTGTACCCCCGATTCCAGCAATGTTTTTACAGAGTGTTGGGTAGGCTTGGTTTTTAACTCACCGGCTGCAGCCAGATAGGGTACCAGCGTGAGATGCACCACAACGCAATCGCGCCCGAGTTCCCATCGCAACTGCCTGACAGCTTCAATAAATGGCAACGACTCAATATCGCCAACAGTACCTCCGATTTCGGTAATGATAAAATCATAGTCACGTTTATTGGCAAGCAACTTGATCCGGTATTTTATCTCATCCGTAATGTGCGGAATAACCTGGACCGTTTCACCAAGATACTCACCCTGCCTTTCTTTGGTGATAACCGATTGGTATATTACACCCGTGGTGACGTTGTTAGCCTGGGAAGTCGGAACATTGGAAAACCGCTCGTAATGACCCAGGTCAAGGTCGGTTTCCGCCCCGTCTTCAGTGACAAAACACTCACCGTGTTCATAGGGATTTAGTGTTCCCGGGTCAATGTTAATGTAGGGATCAAGTTTTTGAATGGTAACTGAAAACCCGCGTGCAACCAGTAGTTTAGCAATGGAGGAGGAGATAATGCCTTTTCCCAATGAAGAGGTAACTCCGCCTGTGACGAAAATGTATTTAGTCTTTGACATTAAAATTTTATTGTAGTTCAGAACCTTGGCAAAATTACGTCAATTATTTATGATTTACTGTTTTAGATTTACGTTTTTTTTGAAATTGTGCACTCAGTCGCGTTCCCTGGAAGAAATAGAAATTCGTAAATCGTAAATCGTAAATTTTCCGTAATTTTGCAGTTCCAAACAAAATAAATTCATTCAAATCAAACTAAATAACCTATGGGAACAATTAAAGTAGGAATCAACGGATTCGGGCGCATCGGACGCCTCACCTACCGTGCACTGTTATCAAAAACCAATGTAGAGGTTGTAGCAATCAATGACCTTACCGACGCCAAAACCCTGGCACATCTGTTAAAATATGATTCTGTTCATGGCAAATTCCCCGGGGAGGTTGCTATTGACGGAGATTCACTCGTCGTGAATGGAAAAAAGCTCAAAGTGATGGCTGAGAGAGATCCCGCCAACCTGCCGTGGGGCACCCTGGGCGTTGACATCGTAGTTGAATGTACCGGCATTTTCCGTACCCGTGAAAAAATGAGCAAACACCTTACGGCAGGAGCCAAGAAAGTATTGCTGTCAGTTCCTTCAGATAACAAAGAGGATGTTGATGCAACCATAGTCCTTGGCGTAAACGACAACACGCTCACCGCTGAGATGAAACTCATCTCCAATGCATCCTGCACCACCAACTGCCTTGCCCCCATCGCAAAGGTTCTCAACGACAGCTTTGGGATCAAAAAAGGTCTTATGAATACCATACACAGCTATACCAACGACCAGATCATCCTCGACTCCCCGCATAAAGATCTCCGTCGTGCCCGTGCAGCAGCCTTATCAATCATCCCTACAAAAACCGGGGCAGCAAAAGCCATCGGACTGGTTATTCCTGAACTTGATGGAAAGATGGATGGGTTTTCACTGCGTGTTCCGACACCTGATGGATCCATCGTTGACCTTACCTGCGAGTTAAGCCGCGATGTTACCAAAGATGAAATCCATGCAGCCATGAAAGCAGCCGCCGATGGCCCGATGAAAGGTGTACTGCAATACCTTGACGAGCCGCTGGTAAGTTGCGATATCGTTGGAAACACCCACTCCTCCATCTATGATGCAGAACTCACAAAAGTGCTGGGTGGAAACATGGTGAAGGTCATCTCCTGGTATGACAATGAAAATGGATATTCACAGCGACTGGCTGACCTTGTTGTCAGAATGGGATAATTTTTTTAATTGTATCTTTGAATTAAAGCCGTCTCCTTTCTGACGGCTTTTTTTCTTGGTAAACACGCTCTTCCACTTTATCATTGCATTGATAAGACATTAAAGTTATCTACTATTGTGCCTTCTACTGTGCCCTAATGTGCCTATTGTGTTTAAAGAATTAAGCCATTCATCATGGAATCAATAAAAGAAATTTTCAAGATTGGTTACGGCCCCTCCAGCAGTCATACCATGGGCCCGGGTAAAGCCGCTGCAATTTTCCTCACCCGCAACCCCGGCATTAAAAAATTCAGGGTCACCCTTTACGGCAGTCTTGCAGCAACAGGCAAGGGGCACATGACTGACCGTGCCATCATGGATGCGCTGACACCATATCCTGTTGAGATCATCTGGCTGGCTGATCAGTTTTTACCGGCCCATCCAAATGGGATGAAGTTTGAAGCCCTCGATAAAGGGAACAATGTTCGTGACGAATGGACCACCTACAGCATAGGTGGCGGAGATATCAGCGATTCGGGCAAGCGTGATCCGTCGGCCAATATCTATAAACTTACAACCATGGATGAGATTCTTGCATGGTGCCGGGATAACGGCCGGACCATGTGGGAGTTTGTTGAAATGCACGAAACACCTGCCATATGGGAGCACCTTGCTGAAGTGTGGAAAGTTATGCAGGATGCCGTGGAACGCGGAATTGAGGCGGAAGGTGTCCTTCCCGGGCGGTTAAATCTGCCCAGGAAAGCCTCCTCCTTCTATACCAAGGCCAGGAGCTTTAAAGGAACTTTGTCGAGACGTGCATTTACCTTTGCCTTTGCACTGGCCGTTTCTGAGGAGAATGCTGCAGGAGGAAAGATCGTTACCGCCCCTACCTGCGGATCATGCGGCGTAGTTCCCGCCGTTCTCTATCTTCTGAAAACACAATATGATTTCAACGAAAAGAAGATCCTTCGCGGAATGGCCACAGCCGGGCTGATCGGGAACCTCATCAAGACCAACGCCTCCATTTCCGGCGCTGAAGTTGGCTGCCAGGGAGAGGTAGGTAGTGCAAGTTCAATGGCTGCAGCAGCAGCAGAACAGATGTTTGGCGGCACACCCGGACAGGTGGAGTATGCTGCTTCCATCGCCATGGAACATTTCCTGGGACTTACCTGCGACCCGCTTTTCGGGTTGGTCCAGGTTCCCTGCATTGAGCGTAACGCCTTTGGTGCCGCTAGGGCACTGGATGCAAACATGTATGCACTGTTGTCGGACGGGCACCACCTGGTTAGTTTTGATCGCGTGATACAGGCCATGAGACAGACCGGCCATGACCTGCCACGGATCTACAGGGAAACAGCCGAAGGGGGATTGGCGGCATTGGGGATTAAAATGTAGACGGGCGGACGGGCGGATGGGGAGAATTCATGCAGTGGGGAATTTCCATGGGGGTAAATCAGGAATAAATCGTATCTTTGCCGATTAATAATCTGTGTTTGAGGTCAGATGAGTCTGATATGTATTCCCGCCAGCACACAATAAACAAATTACATGATTACATTTGAAGAATTGGGTATCAGCAAAGAGATTGTGCTGGCCCTGGTAGACCTTGGTTTTGAAGTCCCAATGCCAGTTCAGGAAAAGGTTATCCCCCTGCTGTTAGGTGAAAAGACTGACATTGTAGCACTTGCCCAGACAGGTACCGGAAAGACCGCGGCCTATGGTCTTCCGCTGATACAGCAAATAGATACGGGCAATTCGCTCCCGCAGGCACTGATCCTTTGCCCCACAAGGGAACTATGTGTCCAGATTGCCGGCGACCTGAACGATTTTGCCAAATACATCGATGATCTCCATGTGCTCCCGGTTTATGGAGGCAGCAGCTATGATGTTCAGATCAAAGCGTTGAAAAGAGGGGTTCAGATTGTTGTAGCAACCCCCGGTCGGTTGATTGACCTGATGCACCGAAAGGCCATTAAATTACGTGATGTCCAATCGGTTGTCCTCGATGAAGCCGATGAGATGCTCAATATGGGCTTTCTTGACAGCATCAACGACATCCTGGCAGAAGTACCGGAAACCAGGAGCACGCTCCTCTTCTCTGCAACCATGCCAAAAGAGGTTGCCGTGATTGCCAAAAAATACATGCATAATCCCATTGAAATCACCATAGGAAACAAAAATTCCGGTGCCGAAAATATCAAGCATGTATATTATACTGTGCATGCAAGAGATAAATATACTGCACTGAAACGGATTGTCGACTTCTATCCATCGATTTATGGAATTGTATTTTGCCGCACCCGTGTTGACACCCAGGAAATTGCTGATAAACTGATCGGAGATGGCTATAATGCCGAAGCGCTCCACGGTGACTTGTCACAGGCTCAGCGCGACAGCGTGATGCAAAAGTTCAGAATTCGCCATGTTCAGTTGCTCGTTGCAACTGATGTGGCTGCCAGGGGTCTGGATGTTAATGACCTTACACACATCATTAATTATGCGCTGCCTGATGATATTTCTGCCTATACCCATCGCAGCGGCCGAACCGGAAGAGCTGGAAAGGCGGGGACTTCCATTGCCATCATCAACCTGAAAGAGAAATTCCTGATCAGGCAGATCGAGAAACTGATCAATAAACCATTTGTGGCTGCAAAAGTTCCCGGGGGGCGTGAAATTTGCGAGAAGCAACTTTTCAATCTCATCAACAAGATGGAAAATGTGGAGATTGAACATTCGGAAATTGACCCGTTCCTTCCTGCCATCTACCGCAAACTCGAATGGCTTGAAAAGGAAGACGTTATCAAACGGTTTGTCGCCCTCGAATTCAACAGGTTCCTTGAATATTACCGTAATGCCAAGGATATCAATGTATTTGAAGAGAAAGGAAGTGAATCTTTCCGGGATAAAAAAGGCAAGGAATCTTCCAGGGAAAAGGGCGGCAGGGGTGATCGCAAAGAAGTGTCATCCTTTACCCGGCTCGTGATCAATGCGGGAAAGGGAGATGGTTTGTACCCCAATAACCTGATCGAGCTGATCAATTCAAACAGCCCTGGAAAAAGAATCCGCATCGGAGATATCACGCTGGGAAAAAATGACGGCGTGTTTGAAGTAGATTCTGAATATGCCCAGTTCCTCTCACAATCACTGAGTGAAGCCGAATTCAAGGGTGCAAGCCTCACAGTGGGTATCGCCAAAGGTGAGGCACAGGTCAGTGCAACAGAGCGCCGTTCCTTTAAAGATAAAGGCAAATCTTCCGGCAAACCCGATTTCAAAAAAAGTGGTTCTGATTTCAGAAAAAGCGGGTCAGAATTTAAAAAGAGCGGGGCTGATTTTAAAAAAGTCGGGGCCGATTTTAAAAAGGGAGGAGCTGACCATAAAAAGGGAGGAGCTGACTCCAAAAAAGGCACCTCTGATTTCAAAAAGGAAAAGGACTTTTCTGTGAATAAAGATGAGGAGATCAAGTCGTGGATTAAATCGAAAGGCGACAACCCCTTTTCAGGAAGTGAGGAGTGGGCTGGGAAAAAGAAAAAGAAGAAAAAATAGATAAAATGCTTAAAAATTTCATCGCGCGGCAAATGGTGAAACGGACCAAAAGCCGCCAATACCCGGTTGATTACCTGGAACAGAAACATGTTGATCAGGCTCAACCCTATCCCAACGACAGTTCTTACTTTTATGGAGGGGATAAAAACGGTAATGCCTTCATTACCCGCATGGCCTTCAGAGAACCCGGGAGGTCCAATGAATATTGGTTCGACTTTTTCCTTAAAGATCATGGGTATTTCGGCCTGACATCCTCTCCCGGTCCTGAGGGGGAAGGATTTCAACAAGGATTTTTAAAATGGGAACCCATTGAAACTGGGAAAGTGTGGCGGGTAACCTTTGAGGGTACGGTGCATGACAGGTCGGGTAAACCGCACCGGTGCATCACTAACCTGGTATTCACGGGCGACCATCCTGTATATGATTTTGCAAGGAGTTCAGATCATACCGCCATCGCCAGAGCCATTGCATCTGAAAAGTGGACAAAAGAGTTTTTTCATGCCATGAAGGACACCCACCAGGTGCATTATGAACAAACCGGGACATTGAAAGGAACCATTATCCTCGACGGAAACACCATCCACCTTGAGATGATGGGTTCACGTGACCACTCCTTCGGATCAAGGAACTGGCTCACATGGGATCGCCACTACTGGATTACCGGAGTCTCCGATGCCGGGATACACTGGACTGTCACAACCATCAAATGGCAATTTCTGGGGCGTCTTACCGCCGGATTTATCACTGCTGCCGACGGCACAACGGATGCCATTGTTGAGTGTACCGACCTTGAAACTGTTTCAAAGGCCAAATTGCTTCCTGATCACGGGGTTGTGGAAATAAAAACCCGTAGCGGAAATACACACAAAATGGAGTTCTGGCGCCATGGCGAATTCCCTTACCTTCATGATGGAAAATATATGATGCGCGAGGGGATCGGCACCTATAAATTTGATGGTGTTGATGGAGTGGGGATGGTCGAATTTGGGTTTCATGCAGACAGATATAAGGGTATTTAGCATCTGAACGTTGGTGCCTTTGTGGCAAATTGCCCAAGCCCCTTTAGAGCAGAATCAATTGTTACAGATCGAGAATAGGAGATTGGAAATTTGATCAGGTTCTTGCATGAGATCACAAATGAGGAGGTGGGTGGTAAAGCCCGTGGTCTTATATCATTAAAAAAGATTGGATTGCGGGTACCGGGCGCATTCGTCCTGATCCATCCGAATATTGACTCCCTGGATGACGAAAAAGTCAGACAACATCTTCAGCAACTGGGAGATGGACCAAAAGCGGTCCGCTCCTCGGCAGTCAGTGAAGATGGAAATGCCGCTTCCTTTGCAGGGCAATTCGAAACCTACCTGGATCTCAACTCCTTTACCGAGATCAAAGCAGCCATTGTAAAATGCATCGATGCAGCAAAAGCCGACCGGGTTAAATCCTACTCAGGTAAACTCCTTTCCGAGGCTGACCTCAGGATTTCGGTAATCCTTCAGAACATGGTTGATGCTCATGTTGCAGGGGTGGTATTCTCTGCAAACCCTGTCAATAACAGAAGAGACAAGGTCATCATCAATGCAATTGCCGGGAAAGGGGAAGATCTTGTAAGCGGGATGCGCGACGCTCATCACTTTGAGATTTTTCGCAGCGGATCAGATATAAAGAAAGAAGCAGAAACAAACAGTGGCCTCCTTGATGAGAAACAACTCAGGGAAATCCTTGACGGAACCCTTCAGGCTGAACTTCATTATCAAAAACCGGTTGATCTCGAATGGGCCATAGACAAAGCAGGTGTATTACACTGGTTACAGGTACGACCGATTACCACCCTTGATGATGTTCATTACAATGAACTTGATACGGTTAAGGGCAGTAGTAACGACATCTGGACGCTCGGAAACATAGGCGAGATGATGCCCGGTGTGGCCACGCCCCTCACCTATTCCGTAACTGCCGAGGCCATTGATTATGGCATGACCATCCTGGCTCAGCGGTCCGGTGCATTCAACCTGAAAAACCGAACCACACCCCGTTATATCCAGATGTTTTATAACCGGCTGTTCATCAATATGAGCAACATGATGGACTACCCTAAAAATGTTTGGCTGAACAAAGCATCAGATGTGCAGTTTGCCCTTAGTGGAAAAATTTTCCCGGGAGTGGACGCAAAACCCGAGGTGGTGCTCCCTCTCCGGATTGTGAATTTTTTCAGGCAGATGATCAACACAAACCGCGCTGCAGTGCATCTGAACAAGCTAAAATTACTCACTTCCGGCTTTTCTATTGACACATCCGGCTCTCTGAAACAACTTCATAACAACCTGAAACAGTCAGTCCTGCCGCTTGGAATCGGATTTGGACACCATCTGAGCGCCTCTGCCCAGTCGGGAACCCTCTACTCAGCGTTTATGAGGATCATGACCGGAGATAAACGCCTGCCCAATGCCGAAGATCATCACATAGCAACCATGCTTCTGTTGGATATTCCTGATATTGAAAGCGCCGATGCTGTGAAATCTCTCGAGAACTTTTCTGCTCAAATCCGTAGGGATCAGGTATTTTCTGATCGTTTTACCTCTGCTGAACCATCTGAAGCATTGAGAATATTGCAAACAGAGGCTCCTGCTGAAATATCGGAAATCTTCAGAAATTTTCTTGAACGCCATGGGCACCGGTGCGTCAGGGAATCTGAACTTCGTGAAAAGACCTGGGAAGAAAACCCACAATTGCTGATCCAGACCCTCCAAACCCGCGTACGGCTGGGTGCATCATCCCATGTCAGGCAAAATGTGCTGCACGATAACGGGGAGTTACTTACAGACCAGCCATTCCTTAAACGCAGGATTCTCCTGGCCATGATTGCCGGTGCCAGAAAAGCCGTGGCCCGCAGGGAAATTACGAAAGCATACTCGATCAAAATGGTCAGCACGATTAGAAAAGGATACAGAATCCTCGCCAAACGAATGCTGGAAGCCGGCCTGCTCGATGATGCCGACCAGGTTTATTTCCTCACCCAGGATGAAATCGGGCAGTTGATCGATGATCATGATAGTTCATGGAAAGCAACAGCAAACAAACGTCGTGCGATCCTTCCCGAACTCGATAACCTCGTTTTTGATGAGGTGAGTTTCGGTATCCCGGAACCCCTGGCACATGAGGCAGAAGTTGTAATCCTGGAAGGTCAGCTAAAGGGTATCCCGGTCAGTGCCGGCATGGTCGAAGGCCGGGCAAGAATTATACACTCGTTGCAGGATGCTGAGCAACTCCGGGAAGGTGAGATCATGATTGCTGCATTTACTGATATTGGCTGGACTCCCTATTTCAGCATAATTTCCGGGCTTATCACAGAGATCGGAAGTCCTCTGTCGCATGGAGCCGTCGTGGCCCGTGAATATGGCATCCCTGCTGTGGTAGGCGCTAAAGGTGCCCGTCAGTTCCTCAGGGATGGCGACCTGATCAGACTGGATGGGAATAAGGGTATTATTGAGAAGGTTTAAAAAGGTATTTTTCACGCAGCCGTTTAACATCCGCTCCCAGAATCCCCATTACAAAATGATGGAGACCTCCATACTGCTCTTCAATCCGGTCAAGTGCTGCCTGAAGATATTCCCTGCGAACTTCCAGTAAAGGTCTGAGGATTTCTCCATTACTCCCCATTGCCGTCACTTTCCTGACTATTTTCTCCGAATATTCCTTGTTGTACAGATTTGTAGCAAGATAATCGTCCCAAATCACAGGAAGACCCACTCCCAAAGCTTTAAGCAGGAAAACAGTAGCCATCCCGGTACGATCCTTTCCCGCCGCACAATGGTAAACGAGCGGCAGGTTATCGGTTGTCGCCAGTATCTCCAGAAACTTCCTGAAATCTGCCTGGTGGATGTCGACCATCCTCAGGTAATCCCCGATAAGAACCGTCTCAAGTCCTTTTGCATCATTGTTTTCAAGAAACCGTTCGGCCCTGTCGCGGGCGGCATCATGGATATCAAGGTGTATGAGTTCCTTCACAGTTGATACCGGCTTATCCGGCCGCTTGTCAACTTCACGCTGTGCCCTGAAATCAATGATTGTCTTTAGTTTAAGGTTCTCGAGGGTCAGAATATCCGAATCGGTAAGGGTGAAAAAATCGCCACTCCGAAAAAGCATTCCCGGCTTTATTTGCCAACCGTCTTCGGTTTCCAGTCCGCCAATGTCACGGAAATTATGCTGATTTGTTAAAATTGTTTTCAAAAGGATAGTATCATTTCCTGCAAAAGTACCTATTCTGCTGCAAAAATTATAAAATATCAGTGGTATTCACATGAATTAATAACTTTGTACGAAGCCAATAATGGCCCCTGAAAACCTGGCTAAACCATGATTTCCGTTATCTGCAAGGGCATTGTTCGAAAACTCCACATCACGCTGATCCTGGGTTGCGGGCTTCTCCACGGCTTTTCCCAAAAAATCCCCGTTTATAAAGATTCCACCCTGGCTGTTGAACTCAGAGTACATGACCTCCTCGGAAGAATGACACCCGAGGAGAAATTCAGACAACTGTTTATGATCCCCGGTGACCTGGCAATTGGTAAAGAAAAGCTTTCAGCCGGAATCTTCGGCTTACAGGTATCCGCTAAAGGTTTGAAGGACGAGGCATCAGCCCAACTACTGACATACGGCTCATCCGCTTCATCGGCCAATTATGCACAAACGGTCAACAATATTCAGAACTTTTTCATCAATGAATCACGGCTTGGTATCCCCATGATGCCGTTTGATGAAGCGTTGCACGGACTCATTTGTCAGGGTGCAACATCTTTTCCACAATCCATCGGACTAGCAGCATCCTTTGATGTTAACCTGATGCACCAGGTTGCAAAGGCGATTGCCTCAGAATCAAGATCGCGAGGAATTCGCCAGCTTCTATCGCCGGTGCTGAACATTGCCCGTGATGTACGCTGGGGACGCACTGAAGAGACCTACGGTGAAGACCCTTACCTGGTTTCCCAGATGGGGCTGGCATATATCTCCGAAATTGAAAAAGCCGGCATCATTGCCACGCCGAAACATTTTGCTGTTAATTCAGGCGAGGGCGGGCGCGACAGCTATCCTGTTCACTATAGTGAGCGGCTGATGGAGGAAATTTACTTTCCTGCTTTTAAAACAGCAATCAATAACGCGGGTGCCCAATCTGTCATGACAGCCTACAACTCTTTCAATGGAACTCCCTGCTCTTCGAACAACTGGCTGCTGAATAAAAAGTTAAAGCAGGAGTGGAACTTCCGGGGGTTTGTAATTTCGGATGCTTGTGCTGTCGGAGGTGCAAATGTGTTGCATTACACCGCACCGGGCTATGCAGATGCCGGGAAGCAAGCCATCGAAAATGGACTGGATGTAATCTTTCAAACAAGTTTCTCTCACCTGGAGCTTTTTTCAGGCCCCTTTATCCATGGGCAGGTGCGACAGGGAGCCATTGACAGTGCCGTCAGCAGGGTGCTTTATGCCAAATTTAAACTTGGGCTCTTTGAACACCCTTATTGCAATCCTGCGGCAGCAGCCAGCAGCAATGGGTCCCCCGAACACAGGGATATCGCCCTGCAGGCTGCCCGTGAAGCAATTGTACTTCTGAAAAATGAGAACAACATCCTTCCGCTTGCAGGAAAAGTCAAAACAATTGCGGTGATCGGTGTTGATGCACGTGAAGCGAGATTGGGCGGATACAGTGGCCCGGGGAATAACACGATTTCGATCCTTGATGGGATTCAGCAGACCGCCCCGCAGTATGTAAAGGTCCTTTTCAGCCCGGGATGCGGCAGAACAATATCGAAATTCGTGACTGTTCCGGCTGGAAACCTGTGTTCATATAATGATGGGAAGAAGAGCCAGGGTTTGTTGGCAGCGTATTACGACAACATCCGGCTTGATGGAAAACCAAAAGTTACCAGGACAGATGCTACAGTTGATTTCGGATGGACCTTGTACGGGCCGGATCCTTCACTCCCATATGACTGGTATTCTGCCAGGTGGACAGGAATGATCTCTAGCAGTTCGACCGGTATCCGCAAAATCGGCATCGAAGGGAACGACGGTTATCGGCTTTACCTGGATGGAAAACTACTCATCGATAACTGGGTAAAGAAATCCTTTTCCACTAAAATGACTGAATTTTCATTCATTAAAGACAAAGAATATGATTTCAGGCTGGAATATTTTGAAAGTACCGGCAACGCTAAACTCAGGCTGTTATGGGACGACGGAGTCACAGACACCCTGGACCAATCAATTGCCACTGCTGTAAAACTTGCTGCTAAATCGGATATGGCAATTGTCGTTGCAGGCATTGATGAAGGTGAGTTCCGCGACAGATCATCACTTGCACTGCCCGGCCGGCAGGAAGAGATGATTCGTGCCATTGCTGCCTCAGGAACTCCCGTAGTTGTTATCCTTGTAGGTGGAAGCGCAGTTATAATGGGAAACTGGCTTACCGGCGTCAAAGCAGTATTGGATGTGTGGTATCCCGGTGAGGCAGGTGGAGTTGCTCTTGCAGATGTTATTTTCGGCAGGTACAATCCCGCCGGAAGGTTACCCATCACCTTCCCTATTACCGAGGGTCAGTTGCCCCTGGTTTACAACCACAAACCGACAGGCCGTGGGGATGATTACAATGATCTGTCGGGAATGCCGCTCTTCCCGTTTGGGTACGGACTCAGCTATACATCATTTGAATACAGTGACCTTTGGTTTGATAGTGACACCGTTCAACCTGGCGATTCTGCCATCCTTGGGTTCAGGTTAAAAAATACCGGGCAGGTAGCCGGTGATGAAGTTTGTCAGTTATACATCCGCGATGAATTGTCGTCAGTATCCAGGCCTGTATCAGAATTAAAGGGATTTAAACGTATTCACCTGGAACCGGGTGAATCGGGAAAAATCACATTCAACATCAGGCATTCTGATCTCGCTTTCCCGGATGAAAATATGAAGTGGCTTGTTGAACCGGGAAAGTTCAGGATCATGGTTGGATCTTCTTCAAAGGATATTCGTCTCCGGGGCTTTCTGACAGTAGACTCAAAACACTGACGAACCTAGGATTCTTTACCGTTGAATTCTTGGTTAAATCGTTGTTATATTACTGTATCGCCTTGTCGAACAAACCAAACTTTCCCTACATTTGTCCATAGTAAATCTCACGAATTCACAATTTAACCTGGCCTGTATGAAATATTTAAAACAATTAATTCCGGTTTGTACGCTATTACTGTTCACCTTCATCATCTTCAGTGGTTGCAAAAAAGAAGCTGATGATCCTGTTCCAACATTTACCATGAGTTCAGATACGGTGCCACTCACCGGGGGTGGATACGGTATTAAGTTTTTCGCCAAATGCACAAACAACGGTGTAACCATGACCAATGTCACCATAACCAATCCCGGATCAGGCTATTACACCTATAACTTTAACGGTGCACCCTACGTTAAAAATGCCCTTTTCCCATTGCAGGCAATTGATATTGCCTATACCAAACAACTCGGAACCTGGAAGTTCAACATGGTAGGAAAGAGCAGCGGCGGCGCTGCATTTGCCGTAGATGCAACACTTGCTGTAACCAAATAATCCTGCTATGCCAACCATCGAAACCATTTACCTGGGCGACCTTCGTACCGAAGCCACCCATCTCCTTTCAGGAAATAAACTGATAACCGATGCGCCACCTGATAACCAGGGCCGGGGGGAGTACTTTTCACCAACCGACCTTGTAGCCACCTCCCTGGGAAGTTGCATGGTCACTGTGATGGGAATCGCCGCCCGGACACATCAATTCAACATCGACGGGGCGAAACTGGTTATTACAAAAATAATGACACAAGAGGCTCCCAGGAGAATTGCAGAAATCATGATAGATATTACGTTCCCACATGAGGATTATCCTGAGAAGGTAAGAAAGATCATCGAATTTACAGTAAAAAACTGTCCTGTCGCACTAAGCCTTCATCCCGATGTAAAACAAACAGTAAGGCTGCATTATTCTTGAATTACATGCTGTTGCAATAAATATAATCTGCTATTACCAAAATTTCAATGGATATGAATACTTAACTGCCTTAATTTGCCGTTTATACTATTTATCGGAATAAATAATTCGGTATTAACCAAAACCCCAGCCCATGAAAACCATCAAGATCATCTCAGGATTACTGCTGATTGCAGGAATGACCGTTTTGTACACCGGCTGCAAGAAAGACTCCAAAACAACCGCAAAAACTGATACTGCCACCGCCCAGAACAACTTCCTGGCCGAAGCAGCATTCGACAATGCCACCCAATGGTCTGACCAGGCCATGGCAGGACATTCACTCAAATCCACCCTGACGGATACAGTCTATATGGGCACTTGCGTGCTGGCAACCCTCGACCTCAACTCTTTGCCATACAAACTGGTCATCGACTTCGGCCAGTCAAACTGCCTGTGTGCGGACAATAAATACCGCCGTGGAAAGATCTTTGTTCATTTCAATGGCAGTTACTGGGCTCAGGGAACAGTGATCACCTATACATTTGAAAACTATTACATCGACAACAATCAGCTCACAGGTATTAAAATAGTTACCAACAAAGGACGTAACACGGCCAACCATTTATGGTGGGAGACAGTCGTCAGCGGTTCACTGATCAAAGCCAACAACGGGGGAACCTTTACCTGGAACTCGACCAGGCAGCACGAATGGACAGAAGGAGAAGGAACCCCGTTCCAATGGTGGGATGATGTCTACATTATTACCGGTTCGGCCAACGGAACCGGGACCGATGGTAAGACATATACTATCAACATTACCACCCCTTTGAAGAAAAAGCTTAACTGTGAATGGCTTGAGAGCGGAATTCTGAACATCCAGGTGCAGGATTTACCCCTCATCGTGCTCGATTATGGGAATGGTCTTTGTGATAATGATGCCATTGCAACCATCAATGGTCAAACCTACACAATCCAGCTTTAAGCTTTAACACATTTTTTCTGGACTCCCTCTGGTAATTCAGTGGGAGTTTTTTTTTGTATCTATCTCATCATCAATCAGAAAGCAACCCCAATTTTAACTCCGAGGTTCAATACTGGTGAAATGAGTCCCTTGTCATAGACATCCGGAGAATGGTCGGGGTTGTACCAGCCCATAGACTCACTGTCGTGGTAGCGATAATATCCATAGACTAACTGGTGAAGCGCAACATACTTAATACCTGCACCGGCATAAAAGTCTACGATAAACTGTTTGGTTCTCTTCATCCATCCAACCCTGATGCTTAACCCATAGTCGTCCCTGTACTGATCCTGAAGCTTGCCATTTCCACTGCTTCCAGCCTGCCCTGGCCAATCAGTTCTGATACCTGTAGCCCATAGATATCGGTACATAAACACCATCGAAAGGTAGGCCTTGTGGTTTGGCAGATAGTATTTTGGATAGGTGGTAATGGAAAAACCATTGTAGTTATAGAGCGGGATGTTATTCATATAATAGGCATCCGCTCCCTGCACGCCAAAAATCACACTGAATTCATTCTCCCAGGTTAAATTCGGAACTATTACCCGTTCATATGCCAATGCAATCTCCAGGTGACCAAGTTTTGAAACATTCCACTTGAGGAAATTCTCATAATGTCTTGTTTGAGTTGTATTCCCTGTTGCGGCTTCCATGACCCCCATCGGGTTGTTGGCGTCATTTGTTTTTTTTCCAAATTCCGTAAGAAGACTGCTGTAAAAAGCCTGATAGGCTGACCGGCTCGAATAGACACTATCGGGTGGACAGATCACCTGGAAGTTGGATGAGCCTGACAGATAGGCAGGCCTTCCCGGCCCGCTTGGAAACGGGCTATGCATTACCGGGCCATTCTGAAGAAACAGTTTGCTGATTTCGGAAATCCGGAAATAGGTGTCCTCAAAAATAATTGTATCAGAATTCACTTCCACTACCTTACCCGAATAGGATTTACCTGACTGAGAAACGACCAACAACATGGTATTCGAGGTAATCCGGATGAACTTCCGGGCGTGGTTGTTCCTTATCAGCATCACATGCTTTACGTTTTCCCGGGATTGAGCTGTTGCCTGAAGGGAAACAAGCAGAAACAAGAAAATAACAGAGATTTTCATAGCGAGGGATTTTTCATTTAAACAATGTAAACATCACCACCAGCAAGTCTAAGCCCAATTAACTTCCGAATATACTAACAATTTCCCGATTTTTTCTTTTTTCGCTACCTTTGCAGGAGATGTCACTGGCAAATAAATACATTTCCCGGATACTGCTGGTTGTGTTTGGCTACGTCCTAACACCGGGTGCCCTTATTCATGAATTCCATCATCATGAGGAGACCCGCTGTATTCCGTCGGCAACCAGTACAATCGGCATACTCCATACACACTGCCGGTTACTGCATATCGATGCGCAGGTATTCAGTTCCCCTGACATCCTTGGCCTTGTCATCGTTCCTGGAATATCGTCCTCTGTTCCGCTTACTGCAACAACGTCCCCGTCACTTGCCAATGTTAGATTTATCCATCTAAGGGCACCTCCCCTGGGCTGATTACCTTTCCAGTTTGTTACCACAAGCGCCAGGTAGGATTCTTGCGAGTCTTAGGAGTTTGGAATCAACACCATTATCTTTTTTAGCCCCGCGGATGCGCCCTTGCAGCTTTCAAGGTAACCTTTCTCTATTCCATCATTACTAATCGTTATTGACAATTTTTGTCCGATGAAAACCAACATATTAATATATATATCACTAATATTCTTTATTTTACAAATACCAATACCCACCTATTCCCAGGGTACACTTACCGGAAAAGTCACCGATGCAAAAACCGGGGAAACCCTTCCGGGTGCAACCATCTTCATTCCCGACCTCAAGACCGGAACCTCGGCAGACAAGGATGGCATCTACCACCTTTCGAATCTCCCTAAAAGCAATTTGCTCATCCAGGCAAGTTTTATCGGCTATGGGTCAAAATCAGTAATGGCAGATTTAACAACCCTTGCGACATTAAATTTCAGTTTGTCGGAAAAGGCAATAGAGTCACAGGAAGTGGTAATTACCGGAAGCGGGATCTCAACTGATAACAGCCGAAGCAGCATCACCATTACTCCTATTGGAAGGGCAGAACTCTTTACAACACCCTCTACCAATATCATCGATGCTATTTCGGCGGTACCGGGAATGTCTGAAATTACCACTGGTGGTGCAGTTTCAAAACCGGTGATTCGTGGTCTCGGCTACAATCATGTTGTTACGCTCAATGAGGGAGTTCGCCAGGAAGGGCAACAATGGGGAGATGAACATGGGATAGAGATTGATCAGTTTTCGGCCGACCGCATCGAGGTGCTTAAAGGCCCTGCAAGTCTATTCTACGGTTCTGATGCGATGGGAGGAGTGATCAATATCCTTGAACCCATTCATGCCCCTTTAAACACCATCAGGGGCGAAATTGCAAGTCAGTTTGCCACCAACAACATGATGACCAACAACACGCTTATGCTGGAGGGGAATCAGAACGGATTTACCTGGAGAGCAAGAGGTAGTTACAAGAGTGCTGCTTCCTACAAATCTCCTCCTGAATATGTTTATAATTCATGTTTCAACGAAATGAATTACAGCGCCATGCTCGGTTTGAATAAAAAATGGGGTTACTCTCATCTTCACTACAGCAGGTACGATGCAACCATTGGCATGGTTGAAGGAGAAAGGGATAGTGCTACCGGAAAGTTCATCAACATGAACGGTGAACTTGTAACAGGAAATGAGGAGCGGAGAAGAACCACTGAACTCCCTTTCCAGAATGTCAAGCACAATAAATTAACCTCGGTTTCCAACTTTCTCTTTGGAAATAACCAGTTGAGGATCAACCTTGGATACCAGAACAACGACCGCCGGGAGTTTTCAACTAGTAAGGATGAGCCATCCCTGTTCATGCACCTCGACACCTGGACTTATGATGTAAAATATACACATCTGTTCAGCAGTAACCTGGAACTGGTATGCGGATTTGGAGGTATTACCCAGATAAACACCAATAAAGGCAGTGAATACCTGATTCCCGCCTATCGGATGCAAGACCTTGGCGGGTTCATTTATTTAAAAAAATCCTGGGAAAAGTGGACACTGAATGCCGGTTTCCGGGAAGATGTACGATGGGTAACCGGAGAGTCCCTGTTTCTGGATGCGCTTGGGCTACCTTCTCAAAAAGGGGACACGATCTTCCCGGGCTTTAAAACCAAATTTTCTGCTTTAAGCGGTTCAGCAGGATTTACATTTGCGCCATCCAGCATACTGAATTTCAAGTTTAACCTGGGTTCCGGCTTCCGGGCGCCCAACATTGCAGAGCTCGGATCAAACGGCATACACGAGGGAACCTTGCGATATGAAATCGGAAACCCCCTGTTAAAACCTGAAAACAGTTTGCAGGTTGATGGTGAGGTTTCTGTAGGTTGGCATTTACTGAAGATCACATTTAGCGGTTATTACAATTATATTGCAAATTACATATACCAGCGGAATATTGATAATGAATCAGTTATAAAGGACAATAAAAAATACGAGGTTTACAGGTTTGTACAGGGAAATTCAGTCCTGAAAGGATTTGAACTGGAAATCGATATTCACCCGGTTGACGAGCTCCACTTCGAAAACAGCATCGATCTGGTATCCGGCACAAACGAATCTACTTCGACTCCCCTCCCCTTTATCCCGGCGCTCCACACAGTGCATAAACTCCGATGGAACTTTGAAACAGCAAAAACCAACAAATTCTCTGCACCTTATATTGAAATCGGTGGACAGGTCCATTTTGCCCAGAACCGTATTGACACTTTTGAAACACCCACCCCGGGATATTTTCTGCTCGATGCCTCTGCAGGAACAAGGCTGCACGTAGCAAATCAGTTTTGGACCATCTTTATTTCCGGCACAAATCTTTTAAATACAACGTATTATGATCATATGAGCCGACTGAAGGAACTGGGGGTTCGCAACCCCGGTTGGGGGATAACGGTCGGGGTGGTTATCCCGGTAGGTATGTATGAAAGAAAATTCCGCTAACTACGGGTAAATCTGCGCTTTCAACTATAATCGCTGGTATTCGAACATAGGATAGCCCTTCAGACCGTCTTTATTGTAGAACCCGGTAAACCGAAGTTTGTAATAATACCCGGAAACACCGCGGATCACAAAGCACAGGTGGTTTTTGATGGTATAAACCCCCGTGTCAAAGTTGTAGGTTTTCCATTCCCAGCCAATAACATCCATGGCATTGCTGTATGTCATATTCCTCGCCATATCACGTGTGATCGCCATGAAGTCCGTCAATGAGTCAGCAACGGCTGCAACCTGGAACCGGTTTAATAACACACCTGTAACCAGGTATGGATAAGGCAATCCCTCCGTGGTAAATAAAAGGGTGGTGTACTGGGTAAATAACAGGTCATAGGTCGGCGCTGCAGGCTCTGCTGCAATAACCGAACCGGTCTTAAGACTGAAATAGATGAAGTTTACCTGAGGGTCCTTTTTAACATAACCTCTTGATCCGGATCCTCCAGCCAACGGAGCGTACCTGAAATAATAGGTATTGTTCTTCAGGCTGTCAAAAATCACCTGGTAAACTCCCAGCGGATTACCGGCCTCGTCAAGTCCCCGGCTTATGGCATACACATGTCTTTTGGAAACTGTATCATTCCCGGCAACGTTAAACCATGAATCAATTGCAGTGGAATCGATATTCCCGTCTGATTTATCAAATTTAAGTTTATACCCGGTGGTATCATATGGAGCACCAAATGTAACCTCCCCAAGGTCAACTACCTTCATGAAATTACTGGTATTGAGAATGATATGCCATCCCGACTTCCGGCATTCAAAACCAAGATCAAAAGTGGTTTTAATATTTGAACTTACAATTCTGCCTGAATCAAGGCTGAAGTAAACCTGGTTCAGGTAAGTATCAGTCATGGGTATGGTGTCAGTCTGCAGGTCCCCTACAGGATGAGGTGTAACCTGGTCATCCTCCTTGAAACAAGACTGGAGCGAAATGGTCATGACCAACAATGCGACTGCTGTAGCTATCCTCATCATTTATACTTGTTAAACTGGAACGACAATTTAAGAAAAATGGTCCGTCCCCATCCAATATTTGTACTTCCGCCACCTCCGCTGTGTGCGCCGCCGTTTCCACCTGTGGATGGGATGGTGGTGGTATTAAAAATATTCTTCACTCCTGCCGACAACCGGAGCCTGCTATCCCAGAATCCCTTGCTGGCTGTGAAGTCCATGGTATTATATGGATCTATCCAGCCCCATTTAAGCACTTTCTCATCAAACATAAGCTGAGGGGCCGATCCTGAGTATTTATAATACAACGACAATGTGATATCGGGTTTTATGAAGCGATAGGAAGGACTAACTGTCACCTCGGCAGACCATTTGAATGGTTCATAAGGAGTATCGGAAGAAGGGCTCCCGGTAATTCCGGTTTCAGCAAATCCAAGCTGAAGCTTCAACGCAGGGTACATGGAATAGGAACATCCCAGTTGAATTCCAGCACTCTTGTATAGACTGACATTTTCATAGCTGTATTCCAGTCCGGTTCCTGTTTGTGCCAGCAGGATCACATTTTCAATAAAATTATAGAAACCACTGGCATCCATTGACCAGGCAACTTTCCGTTTTTCAAAAGCCCAGTTCAGGTTAAGATTGAAGTTGTTTGATTTTTCCGCCTTTAAATCAGGATTGCCATACACATTATGATTTACATCCACAAAAACCAGGTAAAGTTCCTTGATGGAAGGGGCCCGGAATCCATGTGAATAGGAAAACCGCAGATTGAGGTTCTCCGCAAAATTCCATTTGGCGCTCAGAGCGTAAACCAATGGCGCATTGTAATTGGTGTTGTATATCAACCTCAGTCCAGGTTGAATGGACAATGATTTAAACGGATCCCATTTAACACTCAGAAAACCAGCGTAATCTCCAATTTCCTGTTTATTTCCGGCGATCTTCTTTCCCTCCCCGCGCTCAATATTAATATCTACCCCGGCCTGGTAATTAAATTTGTTGTCGGGATTGCTTTTAGCATAAGTACCCCGGGCGATAAGGTTGTTTATAGTGGTGGTGTCCTGGGCCCAAGATTGCGGCACCACATTCTCTGACAATGTTGTCAGATTTTTAAAAATCGTTTCCCTGATCCTGGTATACCCTGACCAGGATCCCAGCAGATTAATAAAGTGGTTTTTCGGCAACTTGATGGATGCATCTGCCCGGCCGGAATACCTGATTGTTGTGAAATGATTATCAAAGGCGGTTTCATCATAAATATCTACAAACGGACCTTTGTCAACAAGCACTTCATTGAAATAGTCACCGGTTAGTTTAAGTTTCAGAATATTGGTTGTGAACGTGTAATATCCATCTGCAAAATATTGACGACGGGGTTTAAAGGTTTGCACCCGGCTCGTATCTTCCGTTGAATATCCTCCGAAAAAATTTCGTCCTCCATCCAGGGAAAAACCATGCTTTTTATAGTTGGATGATACCGATCCATCAAAGTTGACCACACCTACTGATTCTGTATAGGTACTGGCTGAGGCACTTAAAACAGATGACTTGTTTTCTTTGGTGATGATATTGACAACCCCGGCGAGCGCATTGCTGCCATAGATTACCGACATAGGTCCCTCGATAACCTCTACGTGGTCAACATTGAAAAGATTGATCTGGTTGAGGTCGAAGTTCCCGTTCATACGACCAATCAGGGGAACGCCATCCTGGAGGAATTTGACGTTTTCACCCGACATTCCCTGGATTCTCAAACTGGTTCCAAGAACTCCATCCTGGGTGACCCGCATGGTCGACTGGTCCTTTAAAAGGTCGGCCATGTTGGTGGCAGCCTTCTGCTCTATCTGGCGGGCATTGATTACTTCGACTTTATAAATGGATTTATCTGCCCGTTCAGGGGTATATTGGGCAGTAACGACGACCTCATCCATGTTTAACACCTTTGGACGAAGCTGAATTTCAATGGATTGGCCTGGCTTAACAGTATCGCTATAAGTTGCAAAGCCCATATAACTGACAACAATTTTAGAAATTTCCTTAATATCATTGGAAACCATACCATCTATTGAAGTAAGGCTGTATTTTGGCAAACCGGACTTTAACCCTTCGAAACAAACGTGTGCGAAGGCTACCGGTTCATTGCTTTTCTGGTCTATAACCTTGATAAAAGCCTTTTGGCCATAACCTGAAGAGGCTATGGCCAAAAGACTGAAAAGTCCGATAAGGAGGCTGAGTGGGCCTTTATTCATGCTTAACGGGATATAGTTACTTTGGTCACTGTTTTCGCTGCTGCTGTGAAAACAGTCACAAAGTAAATGCCGGGTTGCACCCCGGTTACATCCATTGTATAAGCATTGAGCCCATCAGCCAATCGTCCCGGACGATCTGCACGGAGTTGTCGGCCTGACAGATCGGTAAGAGTAATTGAAAGGTTTTCACCGGCATTACCGGTCATGTAAAGATTGATCCTGGTACTTGCAGGATTCGGAAAGAGCATTACCCTGATATTGCTGGTGTTTGAATCTTCTATCCCTGCTCCTGCGGCTTTTTCAAGATTGAAGTTCACCACACCAGTTGAACTTCCGGCAAATCCGGTAAAAATCAGTTTATAAATATCTCCCTGCACAGGGCGGATAAAATAGACAGAGGAGTCAATCACCTTGTAGGTAAAGGTGTTCATGTCAAATACTTTCCAGTTCCAGCCGATGGATGAGCGCGTTGAATCCCACACTCCGGCGCCAAAATCGTTGTAACTGAGCACTACAGGATGGAAATTTTTTGTTTTTACCGAATCATTGCTCAATACCCCTGTTACGAGATAAGGAGTTCCGTTTGACTGGACTGACATATATTTGGTAAACAGGATGTCCCAACTGCTTTTAAGAGGTTCAAATTCAACGCGGGCGTTGGTTTGTAGAGAATATCCGGAAAAATCTATCAGGGAAACCGAATTGAGATCCTCATTAACTGTCTGTTCGTTGGTTCCGTCCAGGTTGGCAAAGCGGAAAACAAAGATATTAAGCCCTGAGAGTTTTTTCACTATCCACAATTTCCTGAAACTGCCATCCCTGAGTTTAATCACGAAAAGGGAATCGCCAATAAGGTTGTGGGTAACATCATTGTATTTGCACCAGCCATAGTCAGGGTGCCCTTTGGCATTACGTGAGAAGGCGCCATTTTCCCAATCCGTCGGATCGTTAAACATCGGTTTCCATGTTGACAGGCCAACAGTGTCGATAGTAGCCCATCCGGTGGTGTCAGATTTAGGATAGGTATAAAGCACAACACCTGCCCCATCGTTCGTAAGAATGGACGAACTCCGTTTCATGGTGCGAAAAGCAATATCCCAGGTGGCCCTTGGACCTGTTTGGACAACACCGTTTTTCATACTATAGTAAACCTCATTTGCATATCCGGCTGACATGGTAATTGAATCTGACACCATTGACCGCTGGCTGAAAGCTGAAACAGAAATGATTGAAACCGCCAGTATTGACAGGCAAAATGATAAAACTGTAGAGTTATTTTTCATGATGATGGATTTGGTTGTAAAATGAATCAAAGGTGAATACGGGAAAATGTGACCTGGAAACTGGGAAATATGGATCGGTTGTCGGGTAATTATATCCTCATCAAATTGTTGAAGAAGGATAACTGTTTAACACAAGGTTCAGCAGATCAAATAATTCTCAGGAAACCGGAAAATCTCAGGAAACAGGAGGACCGCGAAGGCCGCTCGAGGAAATCCGGCAGGGCGCCGGGGTATTATTATTTACCGCAAAGAAAATCAGTACTCCTGATGCAGAAAAGACCAGGTGATTTCCAACATGTTGTTCACAATCAAATCCGCTGAAATTTTGAGGAGCGTGCTGATTGTCTCGCGATAATTTCGCATAGGACAACGTCTTCGAATATTTTTCAATATCACGTTTGTATCCTACAAAATTGGGAATAAGTGGTTTTCCCCAAATCTTATACTGATGGAAATTGATCAACGATCCGAGGCAGATGATTGCCACGGCCATGGCCTGAAAACAGAGAAAAACGATAGTGCTATTTCGCCGGCGACGGATCATCAGTTGATAAATGTTTAACAGGTTGCAAAATTACAACTATTTTTTTAATTTAGACACAGAACGTTCCAAATTTGAACTTCTTTATCAACAATCTGTTCATAACATCGCATATTCAAGCCATGGCAGTGACTATAAATCATCCTGCAATATAATATATATCAAGTTGTTACCATTGGAATAACTCCTTGCAAAATTAACAACTTTTTATCCCATATAGGATTTCAGAAGTTTGCTCCTGGAGGAGTGTTTCAACCTCCTGAGCGCCTTCTCCTTGATCTGTCGTACCCTTTCGCGGGTAAGATCGAACATCGACCCGATTTCATCCAGTGTATAGCTATGGGGAACCCCAATGCCATAAAACATATTGATGATCTCACGCTCCTTTTCAGCAAGGGTCGACAAGGAACGCTGAACTTCCTTGGCCAGCGACTCCCTGATCAGGTTTTCATCCGTGCCGGGTGCATCGTTCACAAAGACATCCACGAGCCGTACCTCCTCATCCTGGTCAATGGGTGCATCCATGGATACCATTCGCGTGGAAATCCGGATGGTTTCTGCAACCTTATGCTCGGGAATTTCGAGTTCAATTGAAAGTTCGTTGAGCGATGGGGGACGTTCAAAGCGCTGCTCCAGCTTAATGGTGGCTTTCGACATCTTACTCATCGAGCCTACCTGGTTCAATGGTAACCGTACAATTCTCGATTGTTCGGCAAGCGACTGTAAAATTGACTGCCTTATCCACCATACGGCATAGGAGATAAACTTGAATCCACGTGTCTCATCAAACCTGCGGGCGGCTTTGATAAGCCCCACATTCCCTTCGTTGATAAGGTCGGGAAGTGAAAGCCCCTGGTTCTGATATTGTTTGGCTACTGAAACAACGAATCTCAGGTTTGCCTTACAGAGTTTTTCAAGTGCGGCCTGGTCGCCAAGCTTGATGCGCTGTGCAAGCTGAACCTCTTCATCGGCAGAGATCAACTCCTCTTTGGCAATATCGGAGAGGTATCTGTCGAGAGATGCGGTTTCACGATTGGTGATCGATTTTGATATTTTTAATTGTCTCATAGTCCTAGTCCATAATATGCCCGCAAACCGTTAGGATAGACACCCTCAATGAGGACACCCCCCTGGCGGTTTGAAAGCGTTTCCCTTAAATCCTGGGTTGTACGCAATGGTTTGCGATCAACTGATAATAATATAAATCCTGCGCTGATGCCGGCATTTTTGAATTTGCCATTGGCCAGCGAGGTTATTTTAAAGCCATAATCAATGTTTAGCCTGGCTTTTTCATTGGCAGTGAGCGCCTCCATTGTTGCACCCTGGATGATCAGCTTATTGCCATTGTCGGCAACAGGCTTTGAGTCCTCCGAAAGCATGGTGATGGCCAGCTCATACTCTTTACCCTCCCTGTTAACGATCATGGTAACCTTATCGCCCGGGTTTTTCTGACCGATTAACTCCATCAGTTCGGCTTTTCCGTTCAATGCAATGTTATCAATGCGAATAATGACGTCACCGCTCTTTACGCCAGCCAGGTCGGCAGGTCCCCCTTCCACGACATCATCCACGTAAATTCCCCTGAGATCGGTAAACCCCTTCTCCTTTGCGAACTGATCATCGATTTCACGGTAATAGACACCGAGGTAAGCACGCTGGATCTTGCCATATTTCATAAAATCTCCAACCACTTTTCTCACAATATTCACCGGGATGGCAAAACTATATCCGGTGTAATAACCGGTTCCGGACGCGATGGCTGCATTAATTCCTACCAGTTCACCGCGGGTGTTGACCAATGCTCCGCCGCTATTACCCGGATTGACTGCAGCGTCAGTCTGTATAAAGGATTCTATGGCTCCCTGTGAACCGAGAATATTGATATTACGAGCTTTAGCACTTACAATACCTGCTGTGACCGTTGAAGTAAGATTAAAAGGATTTCCCACAGCCAGAACCCACTCTCCTATTCTCACATCGTCAGAATTTCCATAGGATAAGAATGGAAGGTTCTGCTCATCAATTTTAATCAAGGCAAGATCGGTGCTGGGATCGGTGCCAACAATGGTTGCCTTGAATTCGCGCTTGTCATTCAGTGTGATGGTAACCTGGGTGGCTTCCTGAACCACATGGTTGTTGGTAACAATATATCCGTCAGGTGAAACTATTACCCCCGACCCCATGGCACTGTATGGCTGACTGTATTCCCTCGGCTGGGGTCTGCCTCCAAAATTGAAAAATTCAAAAAAATCATCATAAACAAGGCTCTTCTTCTGAAACTCCGATTTGATATGGACCACAGCATGAACAGAAACAGAGGCCGCAGCTTCGAAGTCCGGCTGATTGAATGCTGCGCCGGGAGTAAAACTGACCTGTTTGATGGGTATACCCTCAGGACGGGTATTAAAATTTGATGAATGCTTTTCAAAGGTTTTATAAAGTCCCAGTGAAACAGCTCCTCCTAATAAGGCAATTAAAAAAACTCCTGCAATTCGTTTCATAACTCTTTACATCTTTTAGATTAAACAGGTTTGACTTAAAAACATGAAAAGTGATTGATGGATGAATTTGTGAATTTGCATAACCGCAAACTCAACATTCAGCACTAAAACGACCCAATGTTTCTCTTATTTTCACCCCTCTTGTTAAATTCTGTTAATCTCCTGTTAAAAAAAAGTTAAAGAAAATCATGTTTTGCATACTACCTTTTACTCGCTTCTCCGATTAACAGACAATCTAAATCTGTAAAGGTTGCATATACAACACAAAAACATGAAAAAATCATTGATTATCAAATTTTTAGCTATACTAATCACCTGCATTTCAGCTACAGGCCATCCGAAACAGCAAAGTTCTATCTCCTACGAAAATCGTGCCAATTTAGATTCTATACAAATAAAAAGTCAATTTGTCATAGTTGCTTTTTGGAATGTAGAGAATCTTTATGACCCCTACGATGATACCACGAGGCTGGATGATGAGTTCACATCGCTGGGTGCAAAGCACTGGAATTGGGGCAGATTCAGCACAAAGCTCAATCAAGTGGCAAAAACCCTGCTCAGCATCGGCGAATGGAATGCCCCGGCCATAGTAGGCCTTTGTGAAGTCGAAAACCGGTATGTATTGAACAAACTCATCTATGAAACACCGCTCAAACCCTGGAAATACAGGTTCCTCCACCACGAGTCGCCCGATCGAAGAGGTGTTGATGTAGCCATGTTATACCGGCCCGACAAGTTTAAAATTGCAGCCAGTAAGACTATCAGCATCAGGTTCCCGTTTGATACCCTTGCGGAAACGCGTGAGATCCTGTTGGCCAGGGGGATCCTTTTCAATCATGACACCCTGTTTGTATTTATAAACCACTGGCCATCAAGGCGGGGAGGATACCTTGGCTCACAGCCAAGACGGAATTATGTCGCATCCATACTGCGAGGTCTCATCGACTCCATTCAGATTACCCAGCCGAAGGCTAACATATTGGTGATGGGAGATTTCAACGATGAGCCTGAAAACGAGAGTATTAAGATAGTTTTATCAGCAAAAACCGACTCTTTGCCATGTTACGATAGTTCCATGTACAACCTCATGGGAATCAGAAATAAAAAAAACAGGGAGGGTACCCTGAAATACCGTGATCAATGGAGCACCTTCGACCAGTTTATGATTTCCGGCGCATTATTGAGGGGGAGTTCCGGAATAGTCGCAAACCCGGGATGTGTTCGTATTATCAGGTCATCATTCCTGCTTGAAGAGGATAATACCTACTTTGGGGATAAACTGAACAGAACATATACCGGTCCAAGGTATCATGGAGGCTTTTCTGACCATTTACCCATACAGCTTAAAATTTTCCATCATGAAATCGCTCCCTGAATCCCGTTGTTGCTCAACTTCAGGAACAGGTTACAGGGGAGGATCGATTATTCCGGAACTTACCGACCGCAAAGATTGATATAGGGACAGCGTTCACAGATTTCAAGGTCGGTTGTCTGGGCAAATGGGATCGTCAGGTCAAAGACCTCCCCCAGGATATGCCTGATCACCTCTTCGAACCGGTTGCCGGTGGTTTCATTCAGCATCGGGGAAAATTTGCCGGGTTCATCCGCAGGCACTAAAACCGGTGTAAAACCTGCAGCAAGCTTCTTGAGGGAGATGATCCCTGCACTTGAGTTTACATGGCGGTCATCTTTTTTGGCCAGCAGATAGCCGTAAACCAACAACTGAAAACCAATATTAAGGTCAGGATTGATCAGAAGGTCGTCCCACTCCTTCACTTTTACCTGTTTCTGTTCGGTAAGGCCGGTTTTGTAGTCAATGATCTTCCATGAGCCATCGACCCTGTCAACACGGTCGATAAAACCCTTTAGCCGGACACTTATTTCCTGGTCCCCGCATGGTATCAGCAACGTAGTTTCAACAAGCTGCTCAAGGAGCACTACTGCGAATTCCTTTCCCGATTTCGCCAGTTCATCGGATTGGTCAGCTTCAAAATCCAGAAACCTCCTTATCATGAGTTTGGCAACTTTTACCAGCAGCAGGTTTTTCCCGTAGGTAATGCCGGAACCCTTGAACTTTTCCTCAAAAGCTTCATCCACTGCAGTTTCACAGCGCTTTTGCAGGGATGCAAAGTGCTCCCTTTTTAATGGAATGTCAACAAATGGCTTATAAAGATTATTAAGGGCTTCATGAACTGCACTTCCCAGGACTGCAGGATCAATGGTATCTTCCACGTTCTCCGGCTCACGGATACCGGCTATTTCAGCATAATAAAACTTGAGTGCACAGTTCCTGTATGAGTTAAGTGAACTCGCCGAAAAACCATTCACTGCTTTAGCCTCCAGCGCTTTCAGGGTTTCACCGGACTTAGGGACCAGGATAACAGGCTGGGGATTATTTTTAAGCAGAGGTGTTGTTAAAATCGATTCCTGAATAACGATTCGAGGATTATAACCGGGCAATTCTGAGGTAATTTGCCTCAGAAACCTGCTGCGATCGCCTCCGCCCAACTGATCCGGCTCGGTATTGTACAGTATCCAAACACGTTGAGCCCTCTGGATAAGGCGATAAAAATGGTAGGCATACACTGAATCTTTGTGCCTGTATGTCGGAAGGTCAAAACTCTTTTTAATATCGAAAGGGATGAACGAAGTTCCTGTTTTACCGCTGGGCAGAAGGTCTTCGTTACATGAAAGGATGATCAGGTTTTCAAAATCGAGGGTCCGGGTTTCCAGCATCCCCATTAATTGCACGCCATGGAGGGGCTCGCCATAAAACGGGAGACTGGTTCCTGTGATGATTTGCCGGTATAGTTCATGAAACGCATTGATTTTAAGCCCCGATGGAAAATCTGACAACAGGTTGCCAAGCTGATGAACAATTTTGGAAAAGGCATATAAGTATTCAAGTTCAATGGATTTGGCACCACTGAGACGGATGGTTTCGATCATCTCCTTAAAGCAGAAAAGCGCGTCTTCCGGTTTTTCCCAGCGGGCAAACATCGAATGGGGAAAGTTCAGGTTACCCGAAAAGAGATCTGCATCCCTTGAAATGATATCGTTAACTTCCAAGAATATCCGGTGCCCAAGCCTTATCCGGTCAATGGTCTCATTAAACACAAACCTTCCGGCCCCGTTGGTACCTATGACCATCCTTTGAATGTAAGGATGTTGCAGCAGTTTAAGGACATCTTTGTAATAGAATTTCCCGAGATCACGGTTGGATAGGGCGGTAAATTGGGCCGTATGCAGGTGCAACTGGAAAACTGCTTCAAAGAGTCCGGCGAGTGGAGTCTGACTGAGCGGAAGGCCGGCAGTAATGTTAAGGGCGCTCACCTCCGAAGGTATTGCGTTGAGCAATGGAATTAACAATCCTTCATCAAGAAGCACTACTGCTGTCTTTTCATCAGTCTGACCATTCTTTGCCAATTCTCCAAGCAGGTTTGCGCAATACTTCACCTGTCCAACCGGGTCCGGGGATCCGATGATTTCAATCTGTTTGGCTGTAGTGGCAAAATCGTCGAAAATCCAATGAGGCTCTTTTACCGGCCACTTTCTAAGCCAGTCCCTCAGGAAATCGCCTGCCTCCTGTTGCCTGTTGTCAAG
Source organism: Bacteroidales bacterium (assembly GCA_049317265.1). GTDB lineage: Bacteria > Bacteroidota > Bacteroidia > Bacteroidales > FEN-979 > CAIVAT01. The sequence continues at coordinate 146,093 of JBMOIP010000002.1, read as the reverse complement.
GTAATAGCGATCAACATCCCAAAGGAGAGTTGCTTTTCCTTCGGTCCTTAAAACACTCATGATATGCTCCTCAGCTTTCGTGAGGGCATTGAATCCGGCAAAAATGATGTGACGCCATGGAAACTTGTCTTTAATGGTTTCAATCTTCGCGGCGGCATTCTTGAAGGAGAGCCCCTGGTATGCCTGGTTTTTTGCAACCAGACGAACTGTTAATTTTTCATAATAGCCGAAAAGAGACTGATAAAAGGCAAGGTATTTTTTCTCAAACCCGGTGAGTGGCTGACCGTCGAGATTCCAGAGCGCGATTGCCCTGGCTTCGGTGAGAGTTGAAAACAGCTCCTCAGCATCAGCAAGGTAGCGGTCAACCTCGTTAAAATCGCTTAACAACTGGGGTGCCCATCGCAAAAACTCTTCAAAAGGCTGGGCATTCATCCCCTCAACCTCCTTGTGAACCTCAAACAGTTCAAACAGCAGGTAAAGGTTGTCAACCTCCTGCAAACCACTGAGTTCTCCTATAAAGTCCTCAATGGAAAAAATAGTGGGCGCCCACGTCACCTTTCCTACTTCCGCGGCGAGGTATTTTCTAAGAAAGAGCCCGCCGCGGCGGTTCGGCAATACGATGCATAAACCAGCCAGGTCATCGCCAAATGTTGAAACAAGGTACTGGGCAGTTTTCTGAAGGAAAGGGACCATTTATTTCAGTTATATCCACAAAATTAGTCATTTTGAGTACGGTCAGCCTTCCAGATTTGAAAATCCTGTAAGGTTTAAAGATTTCCTACCTTTGAACCATCAATTTATTTTTCACACTCCATGAATGCACTCTTTTTTGAATACCGCCTGAAACAATTCAATATTAAAAACAGGATCGTCTTTCCTCCGGTTGTATGCTTCCATTATTCAGGGGAAGATGGAATGATAACTGACAGGAACATTGAACATTACCAGCAGTTAGCCGCCGGGGGTGCTGGCATAATCATTACCGAAGCAACCGCTGTATGGAAGGATGGCCGCCTCGCCCCATTCCAGCTGGGGCTCTGGACTGATGAGCAAATCCAGGGAATGAGTGTTGTTGCCCAAACAATTAACCGGGAAGGTGCGGTTTCATTATTGCAGATACATCACGGCGGGCTGATCACACACGAGATGGTATCTCCAGTTGCAAAGGCGCCTTCGGTGAGTGCTAACAACCCAAGGTCGGCTGAAATGACAGTGGATGAGATCATTGAGATCAGGAACGCTTTCATTGAAGCAGCATGCAGGGCCCAAAAAGCAGGTTTCCATGGAATTGAGTTGCATGGTGCCCATGGCTACCTCCTGAACCAGTTCGCCTCCGGCTTTTTCAACAAACGAGAGGATGAGTATGGCGGAACACCGGAGAAAAATATGAGGTTTGCTGTTGAGATTGTTCAGGGAATCAGGCAAAGGTGCGGAGAGCGCTTCATCATAGGTTACAGGCTGGGAGCAAATTCCCCCACCCTGGATGACGGTATCCTTATTGCCAGGCTTCTTGAAGGCGCCGGTGTTGACCTGTTGCATGTATCTCATGGTGGCAGTTTGCAGAACCTACCCAGGACTCCTAAGGATTTTGATTATAACTGGATCGTATTCAGTGGTATAACGATCAGATCACAGGTTCATATCCCGGTCATCGTGGTCAATGAGATCAGGACCAGGGAACGGGCAGCCTGGCTGGTTGAGAACAATCATGCCGACTTTGTTGCACTTGGAAGGCCCCAATTGGCCGATCCGGATTGGACCAACCATGTTCTTAACAATGAAGAGGTTAATGCTTGTTTTAGTTGTAAACCAAAATGCAAATGGTATGAAGACAGCACTCTCTGTCCCGCAAGGAAACGGGCACAAAAATAACGGACATTAAACTGTTTTTCAACACCATACAATGTTCATCCTTCGATATTCTTCTCCATTGTTCCAATATCTTTCCATAAAAGCCCATCCTCTACATACCCTTTTACCTGTTTCGTTTTGGCAAGCCGCAGATAAAGGCTGGTCAGGGAAAATTTACCTGTTTCATTGATTAAAGGCACCAATCCCGGATCGATGACCTGGATCCCGCTGAAAGCAAATACTTTATAAATTGTTGGTTCATAGGAGAGTATTCTCTCCCCCGTTTTCCGGTTTTCCCAACCGCACAGGTTCATTCTTTCATCAAACAGGAAATACCTTGATGTTTCCCTGTTGCGGATGGCCAGGGTGGCTATGGAGCTGTTACCAAGATGAAACCCCGTCATCGTGGTGAGATCAAGGTCGGAGATTATATCAACATTTCTCACGATGGCACAATCGCAACCTTCAAAAAACCAACCTGCTTTTTGCAACCCGCCCCCTGTTTCCAACAGCTCCCCGGTTTCATCGGAAATAGAAATATTTATTCCAAAGTTTTTATTTAAATGAATGTATTCAATAATTTGATTTGCAAAATGATGTACATTCACAATAATGTCAGTAATCCCGGCAGACCGAAGGTGGATTATTGCATGTTCCAGCAGGGTTTTCCCCTCCACAACATAGAGTGCTTTGGGATGAAGATCGGTGAATGGTTTAAGCCGCGTTCCGAGGCCGGCGGCAAGAATCATGGCTTTAATCATCTAACTGCTTTTGATTAATATGCGACCCAACAAATTGATTTGCTGGTGTTCAGTCCTGTTCAAGATGAACAATTTTAACAATGACATTTTTATTGGATGTGAGATATCCTGCTAACCGTTCAGCGCAATACACCGAACGGTGCTGACCTCCGGTACATCCAAAGGAAACCATCAGGTTTTCAAATCCACGGGTAAGGTAGGTGGTAACACTCTGATCGACCAATGAGAAGACATTTTCAAGAAACATGGCGACATCAGGCTCCTTTTCCAGGTAGGCAATCACAGGCTGGTTTTTACCATTCAGGGCTTTGAATTCATCAAATCTCCCGGGATTTGGCAACGCCCGGCAATCAAAAATAAACCCTCCTCCATTGCCACTGGTATCGACAGGAGCCCGCTTTTTAAACGAGAAACTTGTGATCGTTACTGTTAATTTACCAGGGTGTAATTTATTATTATTTCTTTCTTCTATCTGTTTTATATTGTTATCTATATCGTTGTTTACATTAAGTGATTCTTGAATATAAAGTGACGGCATTTCAATCATCGTGCCGATGATGGACATCAGGGTATCGAGACCAAAACCGATCAGGTTATTCGCCCTCAGATAGTCCAGGTTCCGGAGGGCAAAAGGGATGCTTTTCAGAAAATGGGCCTTGTTTTCATAATAGCCCCGGAACCCATAAGCACCCAGTGCCTGAAGTATCCTGATCAAGGTAAAACCATAATAGGTTTGAAGAAACTTATCGCGATTCACAGGGAATATCTCTTCAAGCTTACCAAGGTAATAAGAGAGAAGTTCGTCCCTGTCGGCCATTGGGATACCTGCTTTACCATCGGTAAGCAGGGAGGCAACATCATACTGTAAAGCCCCACGACGCCCACCCTGGTAATCAATGAACCATGGTTCGCCATTGACTATCATTATGTTGCGTGACTGAAAATCACGAAAGAGAAAAAAATCGCTGTCAGAACCAAGAAGAAGATCACAAAGCCCAGCAAAATCATCCTCCAGCGCCTGCTCATCAAAAGGAATTTTTGCCAGTTTAAGAAAATAGTACTTAAAATAGTTAAGATCCCACATCATTGACTGCCGGTCGAAGGAGGCGCGCGGATAACAGACAGTGTAATCCAGTTCCCTGCCTGCTTTAACCTGAAAAACCGGAAGCCAGGCAATGGCTTTTTTATACACGTCCATGATTTCTGAAGGGAACCTTTGCTCTGCTTCTCCCGGAGTAAATGGATGAACTGGAGTGACTACCGTACGGATCTGTGTTAAAAATTGAAACAGGGTTGTATCTCCAAGGTCGGTGATAAGGTAGATCCGCTTCTCCGGGTCACTCGCAAGTATTTGCGGAACGGGAAGTCCTGTCTTGCGAAAATGGTTGGTAAAAGATATAAATGCCTCGTTTTCACGGATATCCTCATTGTATGCGCCTAATACGGTTTCCTGTTCACTTTGCAAACGGTAATAGATCCGATAGGACCCGGAACCAGGAAGCCTGGTGATGGAAACGGCTTCACGCCCACTCCATCTCGTAAACAGGTTTTTTAAATCATTTTCAATTTCAGTCATTGTCCAATTTTTGCAATTCAGCGGTTGCGTTATACCTCCACGACTTTAAGGGGGTCGAGGTAAACCAGTACCCGGTGGACATTTACATACCCCATCTCCTCTGTATACCCGGCATACCTGATCAACTGATCACCATGTTTGGGGTTTGGTTTGCCGCTTTTATAATCGATAATGGTGAGGCGGTCATGGTCGAATACGACCCGGTCGGGCCGATAGAAAGAACCCTGCGGTAAGAGAATTTCAGCCTCTGTTTTAACAGTTACTTCATTACTAAAGTATCTGATCAATAACTCATTTGAAGTTATTGAATAAAGTATTTGTTTAATAAGATTCCGCTCGTCGTTCTCCATCAATCCTGTTGCCAAAGCCTTTTCAATTGCAGCATCAATATCCTTTGGGGTGATGATCCATGACAACAGTGTATGGATTCTGTTGCCCCAGTTTGATTCACCTGCAGGATTTTCCACGTCCCACATCCCGGGTGCGCGCATCCTGATCTCAATTTTCTGACGCCAGTCGGTACTCAACACCTCAGGCAGCGCAATCGTTCTCGATTCGTGCTTTTCAACTTTGGCCAAATGTCCCGATTTATTGCCAAATTCGTATTGAAGCCGGTTTTCATCCCATAAATTTTCCTGTTGCAGGAAAAATTGAAAGAAACCAGGCAAGGAGCTTACCTCCTCCTGTTTTTGGGGAGGGAGTGTGGTCAGGATATAGAGTCGCTCCTCCGGGCGTGTCATGGATACATACAGGACATTGAGGAGGTCGAGCATCGACTTTTGCCGTTCATCGGTAAACAAGTCCCTGTAAATGGTTGATTCCATCTCTTTATCGCTTCGCAGGATGGCAGTTTCAAGTCCCGGCGCAACCCCCTTTTCAAGGTCGACCCACAGGTAGGACCTGGTATTTTTGCGTCCTTCACGGGCGAAAGGAAGAATAACTAATGGAAATTCCAATCCTTTGGCTTTGTGAATAGTCATTACCCTCACTGCATCTAATGCTTCAGGTACGATGATAGAGATTTTATCTTTATTTTGCTCCCACCAATCAAGAAATTCAGCAGCTTCAGTAGAGACTTTCACGGTAAATTTCAGGACTGCATCCAGGAAAAACTGCAGGTATGGATCGGGTGGAGAGCCCAGGTGATAATTGCGGATCAGGGCTTCACAAAGGTCGTAAACGGGCAGCATGGTAAATTTATCCGGTGATTGTTCAACGCTCTCCACCACCAATGTACCGGTTTGGAGAACAAACTGCCTGATCTCGGCTGTCACAATATCATTCGCCTGTTCGAACAGGTATCTCAGGCAGGCGATTATGAACCGGACTTTGGGGGAGTTGGAGACCAGCAGTGATTCGGCTGAAACTACGTCGACCCCGTGTTCAAGCAGAAACCGTGCAATAAGCGTCGCATTTTTATTGCTCCGGCACAAAACTGCCATGTCATGCAGGTCAAAATTATCATCGCGGGCTTCGTGTATGATGGCAAGAATCCTGTTCAGTGTGGTGGTTTCATAATCCAAATCACCTTCATCATTGCCAGGATATTCAATGCTGATATACCCGCCATCCTGTTTTGGATTCACCTGTTGTTCAAGACCTTCGAATATCTTCGACATGCCCTCTGACAGTACAAGGCCGGCAATCTTTCTAAAAAAGCGGTTATTGAAATGAACGATTTCTGCTTTTGAGCGGAAATTCTGTTTCAGCGTTACCTCATTAAAATAGCGTTTTAAAACCTGCTCCCTCTGGTTTAATATTTGGTTCAGGCTGCTCCCCCTGATTTCGGGTAAAGCATTGAATTGTTCCACTTCTCCTCCACGCCACCTGTAGATCGCCTGCTTTCCATCGCCCACAACAAGGTTAAAGTATCCCCCAGCCAGCGAATTCTCAATAAGCGGGATGAAATTCATCCATTGCAGGGCAGAGGTATCCTGGAACTCATCCACCAGGATATGCTGGTACTTTTCACCAAGCCTTTCATAAATGAAGGGGACCGGCTCATTCATAACGATACCGGCAATTCTTGCATTGAATTCGGAAATATGAACCAGGTTATTCTGACGTTTAAAATCGGTGAGGAGTTTCTCTATTTCATTCAGCACTGCAAGCGGATAAATTGTTTTTGCCAGTAGTTTCCGTAAATTGTAATCAGGCAAATGAACTTCCGTCACCCTTTGGATTTTCTCATAAATATCGAGAAGTGATGGTTTTACTGCTGCAATCGATTCCTTTGATGATGCCGATGCTTTTCCTGAGAACCATTTATCCTCCTCTACTGTAGCTTTCACATAGGCATTCGGTTCCAGTTTGTCCATCCTGCCTGCTGCAAGATTTATGAAGTACTTCCATATCCCCCGTTCACCCTGGTAAAAATCGGCAGAAGAAAAATCTCCGGCCAGCAGAATATCAGAACCTTGCTTGGCGATTTCCCTGATCTGCTTTTCAAACTGCCTGATTGCAGTGGAAAGTTCCCGTGATATCTCCCTGAAATTTGCCAGGGTCAGGTTTTTCAGCGCCCGGATTCTCAGTTGCCCCTCCTCGTCAAGCAAAATTCTGGCAAATTCAACGAGGATCAGGTCGATATTCCAACCCTTGTCCTCCTCCATCCGGGTTTCGAGAAACTGCACGAGGAGAGAGGTCAGCGACTCATCATCTCCTACCCTGTCGAGCAACAGGTCGACCGCAGTGGAGAGTAATTCGTTGGCATCAAGTTCAACATTGAAGTTTACCGGCAACCCAAAATCATGGGCGAAGGTCCGGATAAGCTTATGCGAGAAACTATCGATTGTGCCTATGGCAAAATCAGCATAATTATGAAGGATCATCTCCAGCGCCCTGGATGCATTTGCTGATACTTCGCCCGAGGCAAGCCCGGTCTCCGATACTAACAGCGGCAACATGGTACCTTTGATCATCGTGTCATTCGAAAGATCACCTTTTGAAAGCTCACGCAGGGCAACCAGAACCCGCTCCTTCATCTCATTGGCGGCCTTGTTGGTAAAAGTAATCGCCAGAATATGCTGAAAATCAGAAGGTTCAACAAGAAGGATTTTGACATACTCCTTCACAAGGGTAAATGTTTTTCCGGATCCGGCAGATGAACGGTAAACAGTGAAGGACATAATGGTATAGAATCAAAGGATTAAAAGACAAATACTACCTGATAATCTGTAGTTTACTGGTAAAATTCTTATTCTTTCCGGTTATGTGGAGAAAGTAGAGACCAGGGAGCTGATCGTTAAGGTTAATTTGTATCTGCCCTTCAACAGGACGGGCCACCAGGGTAGTAACTGATTTGCCCCGGGCGTTAAATACCCTGACAGTAGCCTCGCTGGTCAGTCCGGGAATGGTTACCCGTGCAATGCCATTTGAAGGGTTGGGTGAACATTCAAGTTGCCCGGAGGCTGGTTCAATCATTCCGTCGGGATACCTGATATATACAACTTTGGAATCTGTCGCAAAATTCTGTAATGCGTCAAATACCATTACACCGTAAGTCATGCTGTCCTGAACTGTAACCGTTATAGAATTTCCCATATTCATGGGAATCCAGAGGAACTGGTACGGTGGTGTTCCTCCTGATACTGTGGCATTTATTGTCAGTGTGGTTCCCCTGAACACTGCCGTATCTGGACCCAGGCTGACAGACAAGGGAAGGGCCGACATCCGGGGTATATCCCTGTAGGTGGCAGTTGTAAGTCCTTGTTCCTCATTAATCTGAAGGACCGGGATTCCTTTTCCCTTAGCCAGCCATTTGTACTCAATAATATCCCGGATGATGGGAAAGCCTGTCCCCAGCGAATCAATATAGACGCTATCGTGAACAGTGAGATCCGACCTGACCCTGATTGTTTGAAATGATCCATAAGGGGTAGTCAGCAGGCCCCATCCATCAACAACCGATGACCTGATCCTCATGGTATTGTAGGATGCCATACCCGGGATGGTAATGCCAAACACGGAGGTTGACGCCCATGCTGCCCCGGGAGCCAATGGGAATTGGTAGAGTTTATCCGGCACATCATATTTGGCTGGCAATGGCAACCCCTGGACAGTGTAAGCAGAGCCAAGATCACTATAAGAAACAGAGCTGTTCTTGAAAAATGTATAACCCTGAGAAACAGGAATTCCCGGAATCGGGATGCTGCTCCTGGGTGATGCCAGATTGGCTCCTCCCTGGAGCACAAAGATCAGCTGGTAGATCGAAGGTGTAACGGATGTGCTTGCAAAGGTGTCAACCCGCTGGCTCAAGGCCTCCAGCGCAGAAAAATTCCAGGTTGTATCCATTGCGGTGCTTGCATAGCCATCTGGGACAATATTGGTCACACTTACCCGCAGGGTATCCCCTGCTACAGGCATATCCGATTGATTAACAACCACCTGTGAATACAAGGACGAGGTGATCAATCCGAGTAAAAACAGTAATATTATACCTTTTTTCATGGTTTGGATTATAATTTACTTTTGAGCCTCTTTTTTCTTCGTAAACCAGAATAATTCGTTGAAATTAGTAAAATCACGCTGGTATTTTATACCAACCCCCTGGGTATAGGGGGCATTGTTATTGAGGATATTCAGGGTATTGGTTCGGTTGAACGCCCTTGCCCTCCAACGGCGGTTATCGGTAAGCACATATTCGATGTTGATATCGCCCACAAATGTACTTGACTGCTGGATGGAAGAGTTTGAATAGGAGTTCATGCCAAAGGTTCCATCGATCAGCAAACGGTCATCGAAGAGCTGTGTAGAGATACCCACATCGAACTCCTGCTGGGTTGTGCTTGTACCCGGTTTATAGTTCATATTCACATTTACATTTGAGCTGATCTGGGACAACATGCTGTTGATCTGGTTTGTAACCAATGACCATGAAGTGGCACTCACATCCACATTCGAATTTGCAGATGCGACAACAGGTTTAAACTGATTCATGACCATGAGGTAGATCGTCTGTTCTGTCATTGTGGCTGCATTATTGGTATCGATGGTCGAAAATACTTCATTCTTAATGCTCTCCTCGACATTCGGAAGATTAATGGCAAACGATATTTCGGGATTAAGCAATTTTCCACCCAGCCGGATGATACATTCCACCGGGATGCGGATCCCCTCTTCCTCCGGATTGGTGGTAATGCCTTTCAGTGGTGCTTTTGTTTTATAAACCGCGCTGATCGAGATATTTGCGTCGGCTGCATCCCCGGTCCAGCTAATGGTACTGCCCTCTTTGATTGACATTGGAAGCCGAAGCAGGTTCTTGAATTGAAAAAGGAAAAATCCTTTTGACAGGGTATAGGTACCCGACAGCGTAAATGGTGTTGTTGGAGTCATTCCCATCAGCAGGTTTCCTGTTCCCGACGCTTTGAGGTTGCCCAGCTGGTCGGGAAAGAACACCTCCACTTCCGCATCCTGAAGTACACGCAATCCCAGGTCAAGTGATAAGCCTGTCGGGTTAACCTGTGTTTTTGACTGGAACTTCTCCAGAGAATCCGCACCATGATCCACAAAAATGATGTAGTCGGCCTGACCGACCGACCGTGTTAGATCTATCGGAATTACAACATGGGTTTTTCCTCCGCTGGTAGCCTTTACCTCTATCCGGATATTCTCAGGCGGGCCGGTGATACTGGCGCTCCCGGAAGCCCGTGCTTTCCCGTAGAAGAGGCTGTTTTGACTACGAGTGTTGCTAAACGCGGCAAAATCATTCATTTCCACATTCAGATCAAGTTTCAGGTCGCTGAAATGGTTATGGGTGATCTTACCATTTAACACTGATTTGTGTCCAAGAGAATCGAAGAGGGTTATGTTGTTGAAGATAAAAGCATTACTATCAATTGTAATTACATCAGCAAAAGAATATGGAACATTCAGGTAGTTGATTTTAAACTCTGTACGCATCAGTTTGAGCTGTCCCCTGATGTCAGGATGTTCCAGGGATCCCTGGATTTTAACCTGGCCGGAAGCCAGACCATTCACACCTGTCATAAAGTCAGCGACAAAAGGTCCAACCATTTTAAGATTTAGGTTTTTCAATGACAGGTCAAAGTCGAAATGAGGGTTCTTTTTATCCATGAAATAGCTCCCTTTCAGTAAAAAAGGGATATTGGTCCCGACGTTACCTGTATAGATGATTTGTGACATGACGTCAAACTGAGAACCCGCTGCGTCATATTTTACCTGGAAGGTTGCATCACCCAGTAACTCCTTGTTGAATTTGAACTTGTTGACACGCAAATCGGACAACACCACGATGTTACTGTATGGCTTCGTGACTTTGAACCTGCCACTCAGGATCCCATCAACATCAATCTGGGTGGTACCAAGAAGCTGATCCAGCTTAGAAATATCCACTTTATTAAAATTGACATTCAATGTGTCTGCAGGTCCGGCTGACAATTTCCCATTTATTTTCAGGAATTGCTCGCCTGAGAAGAAACCAAGATTTGATATGTTGATCGCGGAAGTATCGATCACCACAAAATTTTCCGGATCGATACTCCAATACTTTTCATTTAAAAACACATTGAAATTCCTCATTTTCAGTTCAATGAGCGGACTTTTTCTGAAACTGGCAAAACCATTAAATTCACTTGGCTTTGAATAGGCATTCCACTTCACCTGGTATTGGATACTGTCGTGCCGGATGTTGGATACGAGTTGGAATGAATCGACCTTCACCTCAAGAGAATCAGCTTTACTGGCTCTTTTAAGATAGACTTTGTCGGACCCTGTCCTTATTGACAGGTCATCAAGTTTAGTTTCTGCATCCAGGTACCAGTTGGTCAACTCGATGTTATTGATAAACAGTGCGGGAGAACTTCCCTTCATGACGATGGTTCCTTTTTCTTCATTGTAAGATCCATGCAGGAGGGAATTTGGGGCAATTTTCAGAACAGGAAGGAAGACGTTGGTCACCGGGAATGACTCTTTAAACCTCAACTCGTAGTTCATTGTTTGGTTGGACTGGTTCTGACTCAGTGCAATCAGCGAATCATTCATATTGAACGAGGCCAGGTAGTTCTGGATAAAACCCGAGAGTGACGGAATAAGGGCCTTGAATGAGAAGTCGCCGGTAACATCGGCATCAACAAAATCGGACTGGAGGTGATAACTTTTCCCGGAGGCGGTATCCTGGCTGGTGAGCAGGGCAAAGTGCTTCATGGTAAGAAGCTTGTTGCCCTCGGAATAGACCGTACTGTCCAGTTTTATTGAACCGTCGATGTTGTCGAGGTTCGTCCCCTTGAAATTAGCGATTAAACTTGTTGACAGGTTTTCAACCGAATCACGTTTCAACAGGTTAAGGGTAAACAACTGTGCATGATGGATGTTTAGTGCAAAATTGAAATCCGGCAATGTGTCCCTCATATCAATCAGTCCGTTGAAATCGAGGTTAAGGTTAGGATCATCTACCCTGAGCAGGCCATTGAATTGCTTATCAGACAAGTCGCCGGAGACATCAAGGTTCCTGTAGTTATAATGATTCAAAACGATCGAATCGATCCGGACCTTCATGGAAAGGTTAGCATCATCGAGGCTGAAACCCTTGCCATTTAAATCAGCGCGGAGTGTGACCGGGCCCAGTTCCTTCACATTTCCGGTGAGTATACCTATATTGAAGGATCCAACCGTAAGTTGTCCCTTGTAACCGATTGTTTTACTGTCTTTTTGTTTGGTAAGGGAGAGGTCGGTACCCAACACCCCAATGGCTGTATTCAAACGGGCGGTTGCGACAAAGTCATTGTAAAAACCCGTGAAATTGCCTGTCAGCTTCACCACTCCCAGGTTTCCAAGCATGGCAGGTAACTCGACATGACGCAGGTCACCCGGAATCAGCAGCGACTCAATATCCGCTTTGGTAGTCGTCATCGATTTAACGTGCATGTTGATGAATGTCTCTTCGACATCAGGTAATCCTAACGCACTGATATCGCCAAAGAAGTGGGTATTTTTACCGAAAGTAAAATCAAGGTTGCGGGCTTTGAAGTTACTGACGGTCCCCTTGATGACACCGGAAAGGCGGATCTTATCTTTCATCACAGCCAGTACCGGTGCAAAATAACCAATATCCTGCAAATCAAGTGCAGAGGGTTCAATTTTGGCGTGAATGGCAACTTTATTGAGGAAATCGTTGTATGCGCCCCACCGGTCATATAAAAAATCAAACGTAAGGGAGACATCGGAATGGTCGGTTAGAATTTTTAAATGATGGGCTTTCAGAAACTTAGGGCCAACACAAATCTCTCCGCTCAGGTTGTGAAGTACAATACCACTTCTTTCCCTGGCAGCCAGGTGGTTGATGTTCCCTGTTATGCTATCCCCCTCAAATGCCACATCCCTGACGTCAAGGTTGATCCCGGAAACGTCAATATTTGAATAGTCCATTCCCGCAGGTTCAGGTTTTTCATTCTCATCCTGAAAATGGAACCGGGTATCTTTCAGGCTAACCGCTGAAATTGAAATGTGCCATGGCAAGGCAGCAGTCGTATCCGTTTTCTTTCCTTTATCCCTGGAGGCAAAATAATCAACGATAAACTGAAGACTTAATGCACTATCGCCGCGGTGTGTCAGCAATTGTACAACCCCCTTGTCGATGAATACCCTGCTGACATTGAGTTTCCTGTGTGTAAAAGAGATTTTGCCTGGTTTCAGCCCAAGCTGGCGTGCGGAAAAAATAGAAATATGTGTTTGGTCAACAACCGAAATATCCTCGATCAACAGACCATTTTTGAAGGACAAATTAAAACTCCTGATGCGGATTTCTGTCTTCAACTCCTTCGATAAATAGTCTGCAGCTAATCGTACCAGCATTGTTTGTACGATATCGCTCCGAAATACCATGAACAGTGTGATCAGCAGTGAAATAATCACTGTGACGATATAAAGCACTATTTTTGCACCTGTTTTTATGGTAATTAAGGTTAAGTATGCAGCATTATATTCTTGGTATTGAATCTTCGTGTGATGACACCTCTGCCGCTGTAATTTGCAACGACGTGGTTCTATCGAATGTCACTGCCAGCCAGGATGTTCACCGCAATTTCGGAGGTGTTGTCCCTGAGCTGGCATCACGTGCGCATCAGCAAAACATCATCCCGGTGATCGAAACAGCAATACAACAGGCAAATATAGGTAAAAATCAACTTTCCGCCATTGCATTCACAAGGGGGCCGGGACTCCTGGGCTCACTTTTAGTTGGGACATCGTTTGCCAAGGCCATGTCGCTTGGACTGAGCATTCCTATTATAGAAGTGGATCATTTGCAGGCACATATTTTAAGTCACTTTATCAGGAATGCAGATCTCTCAAACGCAGTACCCTCGTTTCCCTTCATATGCCTTACTGTTTCGGGAGGGCATACACAATTCGTCTGGCTCCGGAGCCCTTCGGAAATGGAGATAATCGGACAGACCATTGACGATGCGGCAGGGGAAGCATTTGACAAGTCGGCCAAGATCCTTGGATTGCCTTACCCTGGCGGACCTGTGATTGACAAACTTGCCATACTTGGCGATCCGAAACGATTCTCGTTCTCAAAGCCGAACATCCCGGGACTTAACTTCAGTTTCAGCGGATTAAAAACATCCATTCTCTATTTTTTACGGGATGAATTAAGAAAAGACCCTGCGTTCATCGAAACCAACAAAAATGACCTTTGTGCCTCCATACAGGCTACCATTGTTGAGATGCTCATGGCGAAACTGGCCCTTGCACTCGATCCGGGCCGTGGGTTTTACCCTCCTGATGCCCCAGCCGGAAAAATTCCGGATGTTGCCATTGCAGGGGGCGTCTCGGCAAATTCAGGTTTGCGCAGAGCGCTCGTGAAAGCGCGAGATGAGCATGGTTGGAACATCTTCATCCCACCCATCCAGTATTCGACCGACAATGCGGCCATGATCGCCATCGCCGGTTATTTTAAATTTCTGAAAGGGGATTTTGCCAGCCAATCGGCTACGCCATATGCCAGGGCATTGTAGGTTCCTTTATACTTTCTTTATACTTAACGACAAATCTTGATAAAGAATTAACAGCGACTGCTGTTATTTTGCCGGTTTTAAAGACCGACCTGGTAACAGTATGAACAGACAACCATCTCCCTCTATCTTCCAAAGGCTTCGGCAGTTCTTTATCGGTAAGGGAAGAAACCTTCATGATGAGCAAATTTTCCACAGGCTTACCCTCGTAGCATTTTTTGCCTGGATCGGGTTGGGTTCCGACGGCCTCTCCAGTTCGTGCTATGGCCCTGATGAAGCATACAGAACCCTTGGCAACTATCATAGCCTGGCGATTTTTGTAGCCATTGGAATCGTCCTCACCATCATGATCATCAGTACAAGCTATTCTCAGATAATTCGATTGTTCCCATCCGGTGGCGGAGGCTACAGGGTTGCCACCAAACTATTATCGCCCAAACTTGGAATGATTTCAGGATGCTCCCTGCTGGTGGATTATGTTCTTACCATTGCAGTTTCAATTGCCAGCGGCACAGATGCCATATTCAGTCTTCTGCCCCATGAGTATCAACCATACAAGATCCTGGTGGCAACAACAGGTATTCTCCTGCTGATCCTGCTTAACCTTCGCGGAGTAAAGGAATCTGTTTTTTCCCTCATGCCTGTTTTCATCCTGTTTATTGTAACCCATGCAGCCGCAATCTTGTTTGTCATCATTGGTCATGCCCATGAAGTTCCAACGGTATACCACGATGCGCTCGTCAACTACAAGATGGCCAAACAATCGCTTGGCACCATGGGAGTTCTTGCCCTTGTTTTACGAGCCTACAGCATGGGTGCCGGAACCTATACAGGTCTAGAAGCCGTAAGCAATTCAATACCAATTTTAAAGGACCCGAAAGTCAAGACAGGTTTGCTCACAATGCGATACATGGGGATTTCACTTGCAGTAACTGTTTTCGGACTATTACTCGCCTATTCTGTGTTCAAACTCTCCCCTGTTCCTGGAAAAACAATGAATGCAGTGTTATTGGAAGCTCTTACAGCCAAATGGGGCGGAAGTTTAGGTTTAACTTTCGTTTTCATCACCCTTCTTTCAGAGTCGGTCTTGTTGTTCATTGCTGCGCAGACAGGTTTTCTGGATGGCCCGAGGGTCATAGGTTCCATGGCCCAGGACTCCTGGTTTCCCCGGAAATTTACAGTGTTAAGCGATCGGCTTGTCACGCAAAACGGAATCCTGTTTATGGGTATTCTCGCATTACTGATCCTCTGGATTACCGGAGGCGCTGTGGCAATCCTGATCGTGCTATACAGTATCAACGTATTTATCACCTTCGCACTTTCACAGTCGGGAATGGTCCGGCACTGGTGGCAGGTACGCAAGAGTGACACGCATTGGTGGCATCGGTTCCTGGTAAATGGTATTGGTCTGATCATCACGGTTTTCATCCTTGCCTCGGTGGTTACCACCAAATTTATGGAAGGAGGCTGGGTAACCCTTGTGATTACCTCAACGCTTATTCTGGCAGTTTCGCTGATCCGGCGTCATTACAATTATGCAGACAAGCTGGTCAGACGACTTAATACGAAAATGTTTCACCGTATCGATGAAATTTACAGTAACACTCCTGACTTTTCAGTCCTCTCAGATGTTTTTTCAACTGACCAAAAAACTGCGGTCATCTGTGTAAGCGGATTTAACGGACTGGGTATTTGTACCTATTTAAAAGTCAACAAGGATTTCAGTGAATATAAAAATGTTGTATTCCTGGGTGTTGGCATTGTTGATGCGGGAAATTTCCGCGGGAGTACCGAACTCCATGACCTTGAAGAGAAGCTGAAAGGAGAACTCGAACAATATCAAAAACTGGCCCGACACTTCGGACAGCACGCTGAAATCAAATATTCCATTGGAACAGATGTGGCAGATGAGATTAAGGAAGAGGCTAAAGCGATTCAGCTGCGATTCCCCGACAGCGTATTTTTTGTAGGCCAGTTCCTGCTCCCCAAAGCCACTGCATTACAGCGGTTGCTTCATAATCAGACCCAGTTTGCCATCCAGAACCGGTTGTCGCATAAAGGTATTATAATGGTTATGATCCCGATCAGGAGTCATCTTCACGTGGAGATGACACGTTAGATTACCATCAGCAAGTTCTGATAATTATTCAGTATCGTTAGGAAGGCAGATAAAATACAGGATCATGAGGACGTTGCAGAATAAAGTAACCAGGATTTTACTTCGCACAATTCTAAGATTCAATCCCCTGTTCAAACCCATCATCCCGTCCCAGTTAACGATATACTTACTGGCTGTTATATTTACTTTCCTTTTTTTCCGTGACCAGATTCTGTGTACCTTTATCGTCGAATACAAGCAAATTGCCTTATCTGCCTGGGGTTTTCTCCTGCTGATAAATTTTCTTGAGGCCCTGATGGAAATCATTAATGAAGACACCAACAAAGAGTAGCCACACAATGCGCTCAAGCCCTAAGGACTACCTTTTGGCGCTTTTTGTGGTTCTCCTGGTTGTGGCAGCATGTTTCCCGGCAACTCCCCTCATCGGTTACCAGGCAGTAGGGTTAATTTTCCTGGTGGTGATCTCCCTCCTATCGTTAGTGCTGGGACGAGGAGCAATTTTTTTTGCATCCTTGCTATCCTCAGCAGTCTGGAATTTTTTCTTTATTCCTCCAATATTCACATTTCATATTCACAGGCCCCACGATGTTATTTCCCTCCTCGCAAACCTCATGGTTGCCATGGTGGGGGCTACCTTGATAACAAGGATCAGGAAGAGCCGGCTCGACCTGCTGATAAGCCGCGAACGGCTTCAGTCACTTAATTCGTTTCTGGAATCTCTCAACAATGCAACTACCATCAAGGATGTGGTTCACCGCAGCCGGGAGAGTTTCCAGGAACATTTCAATGCAGATATTGTAATTTTTCTTAAAGAAATTGGTGGCACTACGCTGGGAAGACGAGCATTCGGGAATAAATATTTATATGGTGATGATACATTTACCCTTGCCAACCAACTATTTTCCAACCCCATGGCACCCATCCCGGGTTTTTATTGTCTGCAGGACCCCCGGTTAGTTTTTGGCATCGTGGGGATCAGGTATCAACAAGATCTCGAACCGAATGAAGAAGCCTCGTTCCTGATCCACAGTTTCATCTCGCAGGTAACCTCTGCACTTGAAAGGGAAATCAGTGTGGATATCGCAAAAAAACAGGAGATTACCCAGGAATCAGACAAGCTTTTTGACACAATATTGAACAGCGTTTCCCATGAAATGCGCACACCGATTGCAATTATATCTTCTGCCGTGTCAAACCTGCAGGATCCTGTCACTTCTTCATTGACGGAAGCTCGCAAACAGATCACCGGCGAGCTTGAATCTGCAGCGAAGAGATTGAATTTCCTGGTGGAGAATATACTGAACATGTCGCGGATCGAAGCAGGCCGGATGAAATTAAATATTCGTCAGTGCGACCCTGAAGATCTCATTGGAATGGCATTAAATGTTCTTCAAGCTGAGCTGGCAGATCATCCGCCACAAGTAGTGATAACCGGAGAAGTCCTGCCGGTAAGCGGTGACATCAGCCTCCTGGTTCAGGCAATTGTCAATGTTATTCACAATTCCATTGTCTATACGCCTCCAGGTACCCCTCTTATTATCAATATTTTATCAAACTCTATCGGGAAAGTGACAATAGCCATTACCGACCAGGGGCCAGGCGTTCCTAATGCGGCGCTGGTCAAGTTGTTTGACAAGTTTTACCGTGTACCTGGCTCGAGGAGTGGTGGTACAGGACTGGGATTAACGATCACCAAGGCAATTACCGAGGCGCACCATGGAACCATTTCCGCCTGTAATCAACCAGGGGGAGGGTTTACAATTTCACTCGAATTTCCTGCTGCCGATGAATATGCTACTATAGAACAGGTGCGGCAATCGGAAAATCAATTAATTTAACTTCAACTTCCATGGATACCAGCCGGTCTAAACAAAAAGTTCTGATCATCGATGACGAACCACAAATCCGGAGGCTTTTAAAAATCACGCTCGAAGCGAACCAGTTCAGGGTGATTGAAGCGGAAAGCAGCCAGTCAGGGCTGCTTGCTGCCTCCATGAACCAGCCTGATGTCATTTTACTTGACCTTGGGCTTCCCGATCAGGATGGGCTCTCTACCCTGAAGAAGCTGCGCGAATGGTCTGCAGTTCCGGTAATCATACTTACCGTTCAGGATGATGAACTTGTTAAAATTGGCGCGTTGGATCATGGCGCTGACGATTATATTACCAAACCATTCAACACGGGGGAACTGCTGGCCCGTATCCGTGTAGCCATTAGGCATTCGATGAAATCCGGTGATACGCCGATACTAACAAACGGCCCGCTTTGGATCGATTTGATTTCAAGAATTGTAAAAATCAATGGTGAAGAGATCAAACTTACCGCTACAGAATATAATCTGCTTGCACTGTTTATGCGTAATTGCGGCAAGGTGCTGACGCATTCGCACATTTGCAAAGAGATATGGGGAAATCCATATTCAGATAATTCCCAGGTGCTCCGGGTTCATATTGCCCAACTTCGGAAAAAAATAGAGCAAAATCCGTCTATTCCGGTCCTTCTGTTAACAGAACCAGCTATTGGTTACAGGCTCAGGGTAGGAGTTTCCGGCACAGTTTAACCATGAAAGGCAAGATAAGAAAGGTAAACCTGTAAAAAAAACAGGATAAATCCCCATTATTAGAATTATTTGGTTCCCAATACTTCGAACCGTTCTTCGATGGCTGGTGTCAATGCCTTGCGGTTTCTGTTATAGTGGTAATTCTCTTCAGGCCTCATGCCATCGGGCATATGCCTGGCAATGTACTGGTTCATGAAGTAATCAAAAAGAAATCCCGCATGTTTCTTACCAAGGTAAGTTGCCATGTCATAAACATCCTTTATTTGAAGTGAATCGATCTTATACCTGTAGCGAACGGTTCCTGTGAAAGGGTCGTTGAAAAACTGTCCGTCAAAAGTATCATAGGCCGTATTGGTAGCATAGAGCGTTGTTTTCCTGCCACTGCCCGCACCGGCCTTTCCGAGGTTAAACCAGCAACTCCAGTCAATGGCATTCAGATTAAATTTTTTCAGATAAACCGTATCCAAAAAAGCATCTTCATCCTCCAGCGGGTAATAGTATTCATCGAGTTGTATCTGTGAAACATCAACCACATAACTTTGGGGATGACCTGTCATAAAGGAGTCGATGGCTGTATTGAGATAGACGTTGAACCCAAGGAGGCGCAGTTCGGTTATGAAGTTGTTCATGTAATTTTCAAGAAGGGTACTGTCATTGAGGTACTGCATGTATTTGCTCTCCACCCAGAGTGCAGAGTCCTGTTGTTGCTCAGGCATTGAATCAAATCCTTCGATATTTTCGCCCTTATGGTTGTATTTGTAAACAAAGACAGGAGGATTAACCATAAGGCGGATCGCATGGGGCGATTGGATAAAAGTTGTTGCAATTTTCCGTTCAGGCATACAGGATTGCAGGAACACAATTCCCGTAATCAGGATCAATCCGGCAATGAAGGAGATTCTGCTATGGTTCACTTTGAATCGGGTAAATAAATAGGTAAACTATAAAAACAACGATTTATTGTAATTTTGAACCTGACATGGATTTTTGCTCCTCCATCATCTGTCTTCCGAATTTCCGGCCATATTCCACACAACGCTCTTTAACCTGGGAATGCGGTGTAAATTTAATCATCAAACCTTCATCCATCACCCTGAGTTTCAAGTTACTCATAGCAGATGTCATGATTTTTGCCCCTTCACCGCTCCATCCATAGGAGCCAAATGCTGCAGCCAGTTTATTACGGTCGCGGATTGGGTTTATCAAAGCAAACACCTGGTATACAGGCATCAGAATATTCTGACTGAAGGTGGGACAACCCAACACGATGGCTGAGGCTGCAATGATTTTTTGCTCGATGGCGCCGGCATCCATTTTTTCGATATCGCAAAGGTCAACATCTATATCCCCCACCTCACGGATACCTTCAGCAATCATTCCTGCTATGATCCCGGTATTCTGATAGGCTGAGACATATCCAAGAAATACCCGGTTCGGTTTCTGCCCGTTTAGCGCCTCCCTCGCATATTGTTCAGAAATATCAACATATTTTTTCCAGTTCCTGCGCAGAATAACGCCATGACCGGGTAGAATGGCTGAAATATCCAGCGGCCTGATCCGTTCAATTGCCTGAAGCATGAACTTGCTGTATGGCTTCATTATCACATCATAGTAGTAGCGGAAAGCATCATCGAAGTCGCCAACCACATCATCGAACATCCCTTCATTACAGTAATGTTCTCCGAAAATATCACAGGTAAAGAGTAATTTATCCTCCTGCAGGTAGGTCATGATCGAATCGGGCCAGTGAAGGTTGGCAGCCGCTACAAACTGCAGGGTTTTATTTCCCAGATCAAGGGTCTGCCCGTCTTTTACTACCAGGTGAGGAAATTCTGTTCCCAAAAGATCCTTCAGGTACCGGATCGCATTACCGCTCCCGACTACTTTTGCATGTGGGGCAATTTCGAGTAACCGTGCAAGGCATCCGGAGTGATCGGGTTCAGTGTGGTTCAAAACAATATATTCAATCTCCTCTGGATTGACCAGCGAACTGAGTTTAGCCAGGTAGGTATCCCAGAATTTTTCCTTTACAGTTTCTACAACAGTTTTTTTTGTGGCATTGATAAAGTAGGAGTTGTAGGAAGTACCGTATTTGGTCTCCATGACCACATCGAAAGTGACAATATCGCGATCAAGAACGCCAATCCAACTTACGTCATTACTTATTTTCAACACTTTATCGTCAATCATGAAAGATAATTTTTAGCAGTTTGTGCAGGAAGAGGTGACAGGGTAACAGGGTAACAGGGTGACAGGGTGTTATCCATTTACTTTTGGTGGTATATTGATTTGAAGCCAGTAGAGCCCCGTTGCACTGATTGCATGGATAAATGAATCAAAATCCACAGGTTTCACAACATAACTGTTCGCACCAAGGGAGTATGCCTCCTGGATATCAGGATCCTCCTTTGATGAGGTGATGATAACCACCGGAAGCATTTTGGTGGACTCATTGGATTTAAGTTCTTTGAGAACCTCCAGACCGCTGACTTTGGGAAGTTTCAGGTCGAGAAAGATAACCTTAAGCGTTTTTGATTTATCCCTTTCGGAGAACTTCCCCCGGCCGAAGATAAAATCCAGCGCCTCTTCTCCATTTTCGGCAACGAAAATATGATTGGCAAGGTTGCTTTTCTTTAATGCCCTTATGGTCAGTTCGGCATCACTGGGATTATCCTCAACAAGCAGAATTTCGACAGGATCAAATGGTTTCATGTTAATTAAATTATTATTCTGAGACAGGAACGGATCGTTCCTGAGTTTCAACTTTCAAAGGTAGGGAAAAATAGAATGATGCCCCCTTATCAACTTCACCAGTTGCCCATACTTTTCCGCCGTGGCGGTGGATGATCCGCTGAACAATTGCCAGCCCTATACCAGTGCCGTCGAACTCTTTAACGCTGTGCAGGCGCTGAAATGCACCGAATAATTTATCAGCGTACTTCATATCGAAACCTGCACCATTATCACTGATGCAATATACAACCATATCCAGCTGCATTTCTGATGTCAGCCTGATTTCTGCTTTATCTCGTTGTGAAGAGAATTTAATGGCATTGCCGATAAGGTTTACAATTACCTGCCGCACGAGTACACTATCTCCCATGGATGGCTGGACTTTTGTGGCTATAAAACTGATTCGGCGCTTGTCCTCAGTGGTAGCAAGCTCTTCGTAAACAACTTTGGCCAGGTTCTCCATGTTGATCCTGGTGTGATGCAGGTCTGAACGGTTGAGGCGTGACAGTGCAAGGAGGTCGTCAATCAGCTGCCCCATCCTGATTGCATTCTCTTGTATTACTGAACAAACCCGCTTCCCCTCACTATCAAGATGAGGGTGGTAATCTTCGAAGAGTATCCTGGTAAATCCATCGATGGCTCTCAAAGGTGCTCTAAGGTCGTGGGATACGGAATAGGAGAATGCTTCCAGCTCCTTATTGGCAGCCTCCAATTGGGAAGTACGCTCCAGCACACGGTTTTCCAGTTCATCATTTAGTTTCTTCACTACATCCTCAGCTGCACGACGTGCAGATATGTCTTCAATGTACCCTTCCAGGTATAAAACATCGCCATTGTCATCATAGGTTCCACGGCAACGTTCCCATACCCATTTAGTATCTCCTGAAGCTGTTTTAATAGGATACTCACCTTCAAACATTCCACCTTTAGTTAGCACTTCCTCCCATTTAGACCATACTGATTCCCTGTATTCCTCGAGAATAAGATTATTGAATAATACAGTCCGGTTTTCAAGAAAATCTTCCCGGGTATATCCGGTAACCGTGAAGCAACCTTCACTTACAAATAACATTCGTCCGTCATATCCATCCAGACAGCGGTATACCATTCCGGGTAAATTGCTCACTAATGTTGAGAGTTGCTGTTCGCTTTTTGCCAGGAGTAGCGACATCTCCCTTTCGCTGGTACTGTCCTGGGCACTGCCAACTGTGCCGATGAGTTTGCCGTTAAGGTCGTACAGGGGTGATTTCCTGACGTCAAGAAAAAGAAATTTCCCTTTTACATTGCCATATTCATCAAACTGCCCAGGTTTACCTGACTCCATCACTGCCTTATCGGAATCAATACAACACTCGCCGAACGTATGCCATACCGGGTTATCCGGGTACAAATCACGTTGTCTCCCGGCGAAAAACATATCGCCTTTCCCGATGGGTTCATCCGTATCAGTTGCAAGGAGAAGATTATCGCAGACCGATTTGTTGGCAAAAATAAATTTCTTATCCAGGTCCTTGGCCCAGAGCATATCTGTCATGTTGTCGCTGATGGACCGGAAGAGTATTGAAAGCTCAATCAGTTTATGCTGGCTCTCCTTAAGTGTCTCTTCAGAGCGTTTGCGCTGGTCAACTTCAGCCTTGAGATCCTCCATCAGGTTCAAACTAGCCTGCTTTGTTGTTTCGAGCGCTTCATATGACTTTTTCAACTCCCGGTCGGCCCGTTTAAGTTCTTCCAGTTGAACCTGGAGGGTGAGGGTTCGCTCTTCAATGGTCTTTTCAAGGAGTTGTTTTTCCTGGCGGACAAGGTCTTCAGATTGTTTAACCCTGATCATGGTGGTGACTACCGCGATCAGTTCTGCCTCAACTACCGGTTTGGAAAGAAAGGAATCGGCGCCAATCTGGAGGGCCTTGATCCTGCTCGAAGCATCGGTTCTTTCAGCTGTAAGTATGACAACAGGAATTCGCTGTAGTAAATGATCCTGTTTAAGCAACCTGCATGTTTCAAAACCATCCATTCCCGGCATGACCAGGTCAAGCAGGATAAGGTCGGGATGCACCAGTTCCGCCCGCTCGATCCCCTCTTGCCCGGAGTGAGCTGATTCGTATTCCACGTGAGGGAAAGAACTGGAGAGCATGGCATGAAGAACCACCAGGTTATCATTGTTATCATCAATTGCAAGGATCCTGATCATAGGCGTTCTGGTTGTGAAAGCGTCACGGAGCATGGAGTCGCTACGTCACAAAGTTAATAGAAAAATAGATTTATCCGATCCATTGATTGATTGTTTCCTCAAAAACAGCAATATCGATGGGTTTTGATATATAACCATCAAATCCGTGAGCTAAAATCTGTTCCCGGTCGCCTTTCATTGCCCTGGCTGTAACAGCAATTACAGGAATTTCCCGAAGCGCATCATCCTTTTTCAACTCGACAAGGACCTCAAATCCATCTATTCCGGGCAGGGAGATGTCCAATAGAATTAAGTCCGGCACCAGTTCCCTGGCCATTGAAATGCCGCTTTTACCATCCTTGGCAGTTGAAACAATATGCTCTTGATTTAACAACACGCTGATTGTGGTTCCATTATCGCTATTGTCGTCGATGACCAGGATTTTTGCCTTTCCTGATTTTTTACGACGGCTTACTTCCGGCCTGGCGACAACTTTTTCGGAATGCTTCTCGTCGGGAAACAACATCTTTCTTACAATTGATAAAAGGGCTAATTGATTGATATCACCTTTCTGTACGAGCTGATGAATGTTGTTGCGGGTGAGCCTGGCCAGGTCGGCCGCATTGAGGTACATGGCTGTCAGGATCAAAACCGGCAGGGTGGCAGTTTTCTCGTTGCCCCTGATTGATTCAAGTACTTCAAATCCATCAATGCCAGGCATCATCAGGTCAAGGATAATGCCATCGGGTATCTTTTTTCCCACAGAGGCCAGCGCTTCCATCCCATTTCTTGCAACTTCGACCTGGTAGCCCTGATCATGCAAAATCCACGAGATCTGAACGATGGCCGGTTCACTGTCTTCGACAATGAGAATGGTCTTCTCAGCGGCAATCAATTTATCTAATTCTGTATGGTGACCTGCTGTGGAGTATTTGCTATGAATTTCAGGATGGAGGAGCACTAAGGGCGTTGCCGGAGAAAGTTCTACTGGAAAGAAGACCGTAAATGTCGACCCCTGGCCTGGTGTGCTGGCAACTTCGATCCTGCCACTCAGTTTATTTACATATTTACTCACAATGGCCAACCCCAATCCGGTTCCGCCAAAATTACGGGAGGTTGTTCCGTCAACCTGTCGGAATTCATCAAAGATGAATGGCAACTGGTCGGCCGGAATTCCAATTCCTGTATCTTTTACCGAAACGGAGATCTCAGAATCATTAAAGGCAGCATTTATTTCAACAGATCCTGTATCGGTGAATTTCAGGGCATTCCCGATAATATTCTGCAGGATATGATGACATTTATCCCTGTCGCTGGTAATCATGGGCAGTTCCGGATCCACCAGGTTTACCATATCAATTTGTTTATCCAATGCCTGGATTTGCGTCGCAGCAGTAATATGATGCACAACTTCATACAGGCTGAAGGTACTGTACAGGATTTCCGTTTTTCCTGCCTCAATGCGCGACAAATCAAGAATATCATTGATCAGGTTCAGCAGGTTTTTCCCGTTTCGTTCTATGATTTCAAGGTAGCTGTATTCATCATCCGGTATCTGGTTCTTCAACCTTTTATAGAGCACCCCTGAAAGCGCAATCACTGAATTTAACGGGGTTCTGAGTTCATGGCTCATGCTCGACAGGAACTGGCTTTTCAGTTTGTTTGCTTCATCAATCTGGTGCTTCTGAATCTCCAGTTCTGTATTTTGTTCAACCAGTTCGGCAGTTTGCGATTGCAACTCTCTTGCCTGTATGCTGAGCTTAGCATTTTGGCCATCAACCGTTTTGACATACTCCCTGATACGTTCAAAGGCAAGAATTGCATTGATGCTCATATTCAGGTTCTTCTCTGTAAGCCTGATAATCTCAAGAGATTCAGCAGAATAGGGAATAAGACAGGCTAAAGAAACGATTGCAATCACGTTGTTTTGACGCATAACAGGAATGGCGATGATCTCTTTTGGGATCATTTCGCCAGCAACCGATGAGAAAACAAATACGGTATCAGGCGGTATTTGGGTTATCCTCACTACTTTCTTTCCTGTGAGCAGATGTCCGAATTCACCCTCCCTTAACTCCTTGGAAAAGGATTTCAAATGTTCCTTTAAGTAGCCACAGGAGTAAAACGGAGAAAACACCGAGGTGGTTTCATCCAGAATATAGATGGCCCCCATGTTTGATTTTGTTTTTGCCATCATGGCTTCCAGCACAGTGGCACAAAAGATTTGGATGTCATCATTTGCGAGCATGGCATCGGCAATTTCAAGGGCCCCGTTTTTAACGTTTAATTCAAAATTCACCGATTCAGCCAGCCTGTTCATCGAGGCGGATAGCACGCCCAATTCATTTGTTGAGTGGTATTCATTGCGTTCCTGGTATTCGCCGTTGCTCCATTTGTCAGAAAAAATCACCAGGCTGTGCAGCGGAATCGTGATTCCGCGCATGATAAATGTGATAATCACAACTGATAAAACAATAATGATTCCAATCGTAAGCATCAGCCGGACAAACAACAGGTTTTTACCCTTTTCGGCAGATTTATAGAAACTGATTGCTTTGGATCCGGCAAAATTTTTAAGCACGCCGATTTTGGCCATTATCAGGACTACATGACTCTCGCCCACTGTTTTCGTTCTGATCAACGCATCATGGGTTGCTCCTGCCTGGTGCAACCTGATGGTCTCATCACGCACCGGTTTCCAGTCCTTGAAAGTGCTCAATGCCGTGTCAACTGAAGTTTGTTGCCCGAGATAAACCTTATAAACCGTATCAAAAAGCCGGTAAACCTCTGATTCGTCAAGATTTATGCGGTGCACTGCTTCGTTAAGTTCATCCTGTGTTTCTGAGATCACCACATTCTTCATACTTCGCTGAATGGCCATTACCCTGGTCTCGATCTCACGAACCGCCATGTTTGTTTTGAACGGGTGATTGTAAAGATAATCGGTATTATTCCATATTAGCTGCGAGTGCCATGCAGCAAGCCCTCCCAATGCGAGGACCATTAATAATAAAGCGCCAAAGCCGAGCAGGAGGCGGGTTTTAATTTTCAGGTTCTCGAATCGCATAGGATAAATATTAGCCTGTTGAATACTATGAACGGTTGACGATTTCAGTATGCATCATTCTTTTATAAAGATATTGCCACAAGGATAGACTTTGCGGAATTTATTGAATTTTTCAACAACCGACGTCTCTGACTCTCCAACCACCAGGTAACCATTGGTATTCAATGATTTATATAGCTTTTCGAGGATCATTTGCTGAATTTCATTAGTGTAATATATCATCAGGTTACAGCAGCTCACCAGGTCGAAATCGGCAAAAATGCCAGCCGCCGGTGAATGAAACCAGGGCGAAATGATATCGCCAGAAGAAAAATCAACCATTTTCCTGATCTCCTCATTAACAACAAACCTGGATGAATCCTGCAAAAAACAGCTGTTAACATAAGAGAGTTTTACATTCTGCACGTCGCTGAGTTCATATATGCCGGCTCGCGCTTTTACAAGAGCTTGCTCAGAAACATCCGTGCCAAACACCATGATTGGAATTTTATGATTTCTTTCACAGGCTACCTTGTCGGCAATCATGGTCAGGGTATATGCTTCGGGACCGCTGGAACAACCAACCGACCATATCCTGACAGAGTGTGAATTATGATTTATCTTCAGATTTAAAAGTTCAGGAAGTATATATCCTTCCAGGAGAGAAATGTCAATGGAGTTCCTGAAAAACATGGTATAGGAAATGGTCAGGCTGGCAATTAGTTTTTCCAACTCCTGTAAATTGAATTTTTCCAGGTATTGACCATAAGCCTCCAAATCACCTGAAGATATTTCTCTTGACCGGAAATTCAGTGATTTTCGAAGGAAATTAGCCGAATAGGCTGATAAATCCTTCCCATATACTGCCTCAACAATTTCGATTATCTTTCTGGTGGTCATCTACCCGGTTTTAATCATGAACCTTATATTTTGAAGGTTTGCCTTCTTTTTCCAACATTTCATTCACCTCTTTTTTGAGCTCTACCATCTTGATCTCCCGGCCAACCATCAGGTTATTAAACCGTTCCAGTTCAGAGGCCTTTTCCTTCAGGGCACCCTCAGCCCGCTTGCGGTCCGTGATATCCCTGGTTACGCCGTGGATACCAAGCCATGATCCATCTGGTCCCATGTAAGGTGTCATCAGCAATTCGCCCCACTTTATCCCGCCATCCTTGCAGACATACTCCAGGCACTGGGTGTTGCTGTATCCTGGCAGTGATTCCGGCATAGCCGATAACCTTGGTAATTCAGTTTTGAACAACAACTCTACTGTTGCAGCAGAATCAGGCGTAAAACGATCCTTTACCGTCTGGTTTAAGTACTCTTCAACCGTAAAACCTGTAAATTGTTCGATCGATTTGGAAACAAAGATGCTCTTCCGGTTCAGATCCATTAACCACACCACATCGGTCATCTTGTCGGTAATCAGTTTATAGAGTTCCCTGCTCTCCTTTAACTCCTTTTCCGCCTGGATCCTTTGGGTAATATCATGATAAATAGACTGATAAGTGCCGTCCGGCATCATTTTCGTGTGCATCTCAACCGGTACGAAAGTCCCGTCGGGTCGAAGTACCCTCCTCCTGCTCTGCACCATTTCACCAAGTTCGAGCAGATCATACCGCAAGGGGACTTCATCAAGGTGCCCTGAATCAAACAGGCTGTTGATACTGATGCCTATCAGGTTATCCGTACTCCTTCCTGTAAGTACTTCCATATAAGAATTTGCGCCGATAATGACACCCTCCTTCGATCCAAGAAGAATACCATCTACGGCAGCCTCTATCAGTTCCCGGTATTTCAATTCACTTGCATGCAAAGCCTGCAATGCCTGCAAGGTCTTTTCTTCACTTCTTTTACGCTCTGAGATTTCTTTTTCCAACCGTTGATTATATCGTGCCTGCAGGATGATTTTTATTAAGCCAAAAATCAAGGCGCCTATCATCAGGATGAGCAACATATTGAACCACCAGGCTTGATAATAGGGCATGCTTAAGGTGATCTCTTCTGATTTCGCCAACGGGGACCATGCCCCGGCATCATTCTTAGCCTGGACTAAGAGGTAGTATTCTCCGGGAGGTACATTGGTATACCTTATTTTATCCAGGTCCGACTGTTTTACAAACTGCCATTTCGTTTCAAATCCATCCAGTTTATACCTGTATGAGATAAGATCCTCATTTACAAAGGATATCCCACGGAAATGAAAAAACAGGGTATTGTCATTGTATGCAATCGTACATTTGTTATTAAGCAAATGATTATTGCCCTTGCTGTCTTCAACAAAAAGCAATTCAACGGAAGGCACCTGGTTATTCACTCTGGCCGGTTCCGGCGAAAAACATGACAATCCCATGTCAGTACCAATCCACACATTTCCCTGATTATCAGTCATTCCTGCCGAACGGTTAGTCTCTCTGCCCGCCAGACCGTTATGAATATCAAACACCTCCAGTTGATCATTACCGTCCCATTTGTACAAGCCATTATTTGATCCTATCCAGAATTTCTGATTGTGATCCTGAAAAATAAAATAAACAGGGCTGTCAATCCGAACGCCATTTTTATCGAATTTCCGGATCTTCCCATTTTCCAGAATACACAAACCCTCAAGTGTACCAATATATTCCTCACCCGTCTTGCACTGATAATAGGAATAGAAGCTATGGGACTTTGACCCGTCTGCGAAAGGAATTACCTCAATTCCATTTTTATCAATCCTGTAAAACTCATAAAGACCAGCTCCAAGGAGATCGCCATTTCTTGTAGAGAATATTTTTCTGAGCGGACTGTGTAACTCACCATTATACTCATAATCAATAAGTTTATCATTATGAATGGTATATAATTTATGGTTGGTTGCGGCCCATATTGTTCCGGTTTTATCCTGATGAATCGCAGTGGCAACTGATTTTGCACCAATATTTATCCACTTCAATGTGCCATCTGCCTTCAGTTTGCCGAATCCAAGGCTGCTGGCGGCAAACCAAATATTCCCTGCACGGTCCTGTATCACATCAAGAACCCGGTTAATACTATTTTCCGGAGCCTGAAATGGTATTCTCCGGCATCTATGATGATCAAACAGAGTCAGACCGTTGTTGTGACCGAACATTAAATTCCCATTGGCCAACTCAGCAACAGCGGTGACTTCATTTTCAAGGAGACCGTTTGCCTCGTAATAATTTCTGAGTTGCAGGCTCCCGACTTTATCAACCCCCCGTGTATCGGTAAACCACACATTATGTTCACGGTCAATAAAAACAGAGGAGGCTCCATCTGAAGAAAACCCGTTTTTAATCATTAACGGCAACACAATACGATTTGACCTGTTTATATAATATTTTGACCAATTATTCCCAAAGAAAACATTCCCCATCCCATCAAAATCCACAAATGCATTTTTCTGAATATCAAGTTCCTTGAGGCTAAAACCCTCTGCGAAAAGGTTAAGTTTACCGTGTTGAAAATAACTTAACGTGTTGTTGGTTAAAACCCATAATTTCTCATCCTGCATCCCCGGGTGCTCAAACCTGACACTGATGACGCCTTTTATCACAGGTATAACTATATCCCTTGCACCCCAACTGGAGTTGCTCCGTTCAACAACCTTGAGCCCTGCTTTTGTTAGAACATAAAATTTTCCTTCCCTGGAAATCACGGAAAAAACACAATTCAAAACAGGGTCTTTTGAAAAATCGAAATGAGACCACCTGCCATTCTCATAAAAATCAAGGCCGGACGTACTGCCTATACAGAGAAAAGGTTTGTTATCCAGATAGGTTGCTTCGAAAGAGGTAGCTTCAATATCCCCTCTTTTGGTGGCCGGAGGTATGGAATTCCAAACGCCATCCTTCAAGTATGCAATGCCACCGTTCAGCCAGGATGGGATAGCCCATAAAACACCGTGAGCGTCGAATTTCAAATTGTTGTAGGGTTGTTGAGGAAGTCCATCGGTATTTTCATGGTTGTCAAAGTGAAATCCATCATAGGATGATATGCCGTTGTGGGTTGCGAACCACATCGTTCCGGTGGAATCCTGGCACACATCGGATACGGTCCTTGTTGGCAGACCATTTTCGATGGTATATGACTTTGTAAAGTAGCGCTGGGGAAAACAAATTTTCCCGACCATAACACAAACAGATACCAAAACTATAAGCCTGATGCTATTCATGGATCGTATATTTTACCTGCTGTCCGAGCGATACAAGAAGGTCATTAACCTCCTTTTTAAGCTCAATCATTTTTAGTTCCCTGCCTACCATGAGGTTGTTGAACCGTTCAAGTTCCGCTGCTTTTTCCTGCAGGGCAATTTCAGTCTGTTGTCGTTCAGTGACATCCCTCCCAACAACGATCAGGCCCTTTCGGTCGCCTTTTTCAGTATAGGTCGGAACCTTGATAATGTCAAACACAACGGAGGTTCCATCAGGTTTTTTAATGGTTTCATCCGACCTTGTGGGGTAACCGTTCCGCCATGTAAGTTCATCGGAATCCTCACAGGTTAAAAACGCTTCATAGTAGAACCCATTTTCGTCAGTAAGTTCTGAATCCTTTTTGCCCTTATAATCAACGCCCTGTAATTCAAATAATTTCAAATCAACATCATTTGCCTCGATCCACCTTCCATCTCCATCTTTGAAGCACACAATATCGGGCATAGCATTGATCAGCGTTCTGAGCAACTCTTCACTTTCGTTTAGCTCAAGTTCTGTTTTGCGTTTGGCCGTGATGTCATCGAAAATAACGACACCGGCAGTAATGAACCCTTCGCTATTTCTGACCGGGGCGGCATTTACAGAAACAAGATGTTCAACTCCTTTCGCATTGCGGATAAGAAACACCTCATTTTCAATGATCTCCCCTTTCAATGCAGCCCGTGATAATGGAAGCTGATCGACTGGCATAGGTGTACCATCGGGCAGGAAGGATTCCCATGTACGAGTGGATTCATAGAGCCCCGAATCTGCCCCCACGCTGCCTTCGCCAAGGAGAATGGCTTTGGCTTTTGAGTTTACAAACCTGATCTTCACATCCGGGGCATCGGCAATCAGGATGCCTGAAGGTGATTGTTCTACTGCAGTCTCAAGCATGGTAATTGCATTCTGACGCCCTTCTTCCTGTGATAGAGCGCTCCCAAGGATTTCGATCAGATCAATTTCTTCAGGGGTAAACTCACGGGTAACAGTATCCACAACTGCAAGTGAACCAATCACTTTTCCGCCCCGGAACACAGGGGCTCCAAGGTAAGAATTCAACCCATACCTGGCGACATTGGGATCAGACTGAAGGTAGGATGTTTTTGAAAGATCACTCAGAACCACCGACTTCTCCCCTCCTTTCATGGTGGCTTCATAGCAAATATGGCCATCTGGCGCATCCTGGCGCACCATTTCAGCCGGGAGGTTGTGCCCGGCCCAAATAATCAGTGAACAGGCGGTTTCATCGAGCCGGTTATAAAGAGAGGCTGCTCCCCTGATAACATTGCAGGCACAGGCAACAATTGTACTGATATTCTTTTCCGTATCAGTCCCCATGCTTTGGAAAAGGTCGGCAACAGCCCTGAATTTCAGCTGCATTTGCTTTGTTTCGGTAATATCTTTTGCAATCCCTATCATGGCAATAGGATTCCCCTCGTCATCACGGATTAATGAGGTGGCAATGGTAACCGGAAATTCAGTGCCATCCTTCCTCCGGTTTACAAGTTCACCACGCCACCCGCCTTTGAGGGTACCTTCATAAATACCAGCAGCCTTTTCATGACTCACCTCCTCCGATCTTACCATGCTGATATGCTTTCCGATGAGTTCATCCCTGGTATACCCGTACATGCGAAAAAAGGAGTCGTTGACAAAAATTAAGTTGTCATTCATGTCCGTAATGCACACGCAATCGCTGATGTTTTTCAGCGCAAGAGCCAGCATGGCGCTATCAGGAGCCATTTTTTTCATGGATAATGTATTTTTCTTCCTTCCCTAAAATAAGACAGAGCGAGTTAATCTCTTTTTTCAGATCGATCATTTTCAACTCCCGGCCAATCATAAGGGTATTAAACCTTTCAAGTTCGAGCGCCTTTTGTTTCAATGCCTCCTCTGCCAGTTTGCGATCCGTAATATCGATGGCGATTCCACCAAGCAAGGGGTCCTGGCCTTCTCTCGGGATGATAAATTTTTGAGTTTCGTAACAGCGGACTTCTCCGGTAACACCAGGAACCTGCTCCTCAATGATTAAAAACCCTTCATCCAGTACTTTCAGGTCCTCCCTGATCATTTGTTCGCCAAACTCGCCCGGGAAGAAGTCATCAGGTTTCAAACCCAGCCATGCCGATGCGCCCAACACCTCATTCATGTTTTTATTGACGAATATCGCTCTTGATTCACTATCCTTGATAAAAGCAAAGGCTCTTAAATGGTCCATAAAAAGTGTAAACTTGTTTTCACTCTCCCGCAGCGCCATTTCCGCCACGTGGCGGCCTGAACTGGCAGCCTGGTCCATCAGGATTTTCCCTATCAGAACCGTTGCCAGGGGATAAACACCCAGAATACTAAATACCAGTGTTTTAAATGTCATCAATCTCAAAGGAGCCGGAATGGCTAAAATGAGTGCAACCATTACTAAATGTACGATCAATCCAATTCCGTAGAGGTAAAACAGATTTGACAACAACCTTGTTGTTCTTTGGTAATAATGGAATGCAATGCCAATTAGCGTTGATGAAACAATGACCGATAATCCCATGTAAACACCTGAACCTCCAACATATAATCTGTATGAAAATGCAAAAACGGCTGCAATAATGCCAGCGACCGGCCCAAAAAAAAGTCCGCACAAACTCAACACCACACTGCGGCCATCAAAGAAGATTCCCGGGGCGAGAACAAATGGATTCAGCATTCCAAGCAATGCAACCAAGCCAAAGAGCATTCCCTGCAATACGACACCATGCCTTGTTGTCCTCTTCCAATGACTATCAATAAAGCCTGACAGGACACTCACTGAGACCAGAAGGGCAAGGTTGAATATTAATTCAACAATGATCATGTCACCTCCTTTTTTTGATGAATTACATATTTGTTGCCTTCTCCCAGCCGGTCAGACAGGGAGTTTATCTCTTTTTTAAGTTCAATCATTTTCAATTCACGATCTATCATCATGTGGTTGAACCACTCCAGCTGATCAACTTTCTTCTTAAGGGCCAGTTCTGTCTTCTTACGTTCTGTGATGTCGCGGGATACAGCGGTCACTTCATCTGGTCCGCTGGGGACCATCCGGGCCTCAAAGTCACGTAATCCTTTTCCCGGCACATCAAGCTGGTACTCAAAAAGAACCATGTGTTTCTGTTCAAGGACCAGCTTGATATTGGAATCTATCAAATCTGCCACAGCAGCGGGCAACATATCACTGCTGAATTTGCCTACAATCGTATCCTGCTGATAACTAAGATCCTCAATAGCTCCCTTATAATAAAGATACTTTCCAGTCCTGCTTATCCGGAAGATCAGGTCAGGAAAGGCATCGAGCAGTGCATGGGCATGTTGTTCGCTTTTGAACAGCGCCTCCTCAAACCGTTTGCTTATAATATACTCCCAGGCAAGGTTGGCCAGTTGCGATACAATTTCCACATCTTTATCATCATAATCATCCGGCTTGTTTCCAACCCCAATGATGGCCACCACCTTATCTCCCCTGATGATCGGAACAGTCAGTTCATTGATGACCTCAGCATGCCCTTCAGGCAATCCCTTCCTGTCGGGATGCGCAGAGTAGTTGTTATGAATCACCGGACGCTTTTCCCTGGCGCAATCAGCCCAGATACCAGCAACTTCCAATGGGTAATGAACTTCGCTTGCAGCAGCAGTGCAAAATTGTTTCAACGTGTTGGTCGACCAGTTTTGCAAGGAAATGGTTGTTTCATCCTCATCCACAAAATGGAAGAATCCGATTTTACTTCGCGTTAATAACTCTGCCTTGTCAATTGCCAGTTTTATAAGTGCGTTCATCGGTTGTTTCAACGCAAACTCACTGTAGGAGAGGTTTTCAGCCAGCAGTTCTTCTATCTTCTTCCTTGCCGTTACGTCACGGGCAACATGAACGCTTCCGATTAATTCACCACCTTCGCCAAAGATAGGTGTAGTTGTAACATCGTAAAAGCCTCCCTGACGGTATTCCACCAGATCGCTGTGCTCTTCAATTTTACTTTGGAGAGAGCGGGAATGCGGGCAAAATTCGGGCACTGTATCCATCCCGTGTACCACTTCAAAACAATGGCACCCCCCAACACTCTTCACACTGCAGCCAAGTTTTTCGGCCATCGCCTTGTTGGCTTTGACAATACGGTGATCGGTATCAATGATGGCAATCAGGTCGGGAATAGCATCAAATGTTTTCTCCCACTCTTCCATCGCATGCATGATCTCCTTTACACTCTTATTGTTCTTTTCCGATTGCTCAAGGGTGGCTATTGCCAGGCCAATATCCTCTGCGATATCTACGAATAATCCTGTACTCCCGGAGTTTTCAAGCAAAGCTCCTGACACAGAAACTGTTAAATATCCCAGGTGTCTGCTCTGGAAATTGATTTTTGTTGTTAGAATTTGAGCTTCCGGATAGGCAAAACGGAAAACGCAATCCCCGCAATGATCATAATTTTGCCGGATAACATATCCTGCTTCATCTTCAACAGGTACTTGCATGCAATCAGGTACGGATCCTTGTTCCAGCATGTGAATAAACTGAGTGGGATCGCCCTTCAGACCTGCAACTTCGAACGTCATAAGGGTTCCATCTTCGCGTGTTAGCGCTATCCATGCACTGGAAACACCCCTGACAGCGGTAATTAGATCACATGCGTGCCGGACCAATTCTCTCGTATTCGTAACATTTCCAGCAAGTTGGTTGATCTTCCTGATTGCCATCAGCATGGTGGGTCCATCATCGCCTTCATTCACTTTATTTACCGTGTTCATGCGGGACAACATAGTTACTTATGTCATTGAATTAGTGACGAAAGATAGTGATTTTTTTAATCGGAAAACAATTATTTAAGACAGGCGGACGGGCGGACGGGCGGACGGGCGGACGTTAGAGGGGTAACTCCATCTGGCCGGCACTTTGTGAGTCTTCGGTGTCAGTTGCCGTGTTGCCGGGACCTTCTGATCTCTTTTTTTTGGGGGACTTCTTGCCAGGAACCGGGAGTGTTTGTTGTTCAGTGATCTCCCCAGGAGTTCCTTCTTCCGGAAGTTCGATAGGCAATAAACCAGTTTTCAGCAGAGGAAGGTCCTGAATGGAGATTTCATTCAAATTTTCATCCTGGTTATCAGACGGTTCAGAAACATCAGAATTCCCGTGCTCCTCCTCTACCGAATCAACGCGAAATGGCAAGGGCGCTGAATCTTCCTCCGATAATTCCGATCCCTCCGTTTCCGGCTCATCAATTTCCAGGGGATCAAGCCACGATATTTTTTTAAGCGTATGAAGCGAAAGTCGCTTTCCCTTTGCTTTGTACCCTTTAACCCCAATAAACTCATGGACCACAATCTCTTCAGACTCTGTTCCTTTGGTTTTCAGCTTCATATCGAAAAGAAGCTCCAGCCTCGGGCTGAAATCTGCCGAAAAATGAGTGAGTTTGTCGGGATCTTCCACGAATTCAACCTTTTTATCGGTCAATTCGACCTTAAAACGCTTGATATAGTGCTGCCTGGTAGCATGTTCCTGGTAAACAACGGTGTAAATTTTCTCAGGATCGAATTTCTCAATCAGGATCATGTCCTCGTCAAAGTGGGTGGAGAGATCGAAGGTGGTGAGCCTGTAGTGTCCTGATTGTGTAATGGTTATAATTCTGTCGGCACCGGAAAAAGCCCCGAGCAGGATACCGCGGTCATCGGTATTGAGACGTTGTACTGTTTCATCATACCAGATATTCAGCGAACCGAGTGTGGAGATTCCCTCCTGCCGTTGTTCAATCTTTCTGACTGCAAACTTGGTAAGGGTATTGCCCATAGAGCTGCGGCCCTTGATGGCAATTTCGGCAAAGTTGAAATCGAAGGAGGTCTTCTTCAGTCTTGGTTTGGGTTTCAGTTCCACCCGGATTCCCTCCGCCTCGCCGTTTGGGTTGGCCGTAAAATAGAGAACTTTCGAACCAGGTGTGCCCTTGGTAGCCGTATACTCCTTGTCGCGGGTAACGCCAAGCACACTGAACCGCTTCACCATGATTTTACCGTTTTTTCCGTCACGGTAAATGAGATTGTACACGGTCCGGCTGTCATTTTTATTAAAAACCGCAATGTGGATAATGTTCTGCCCGACAAATATTTTATTGGTAACCTTCACAACGATAAAGGTACCATCGTCCCTGAAAGCGATGATGTCGTCAATGTCTGAACAATCACACACAAACTCATCCTTTTTCAGGCTGGTGCCGGCAAATCCCTCCTCCCGGTTTACGTAGAGTTTCTCATTGGCAGCCGCAACCTTTGCTGCTTCAATATTATCGAAACTGCGGATCTCTGCACGGCGGTCGCGGTTTTTCCCGAATTTTTTCCGGACCTGCCTGAAATATTCAATGGCATAATCGATCAGGTGAGCCAGGTGGTTGTCAACATCTTCCATCTCCAGGCTTACTGCAGCCATGGCATCATCCGCCTTTGCGGAGTTAAAACGCGAGATCCTTTCGATGGGAATCTTGCGCAGCCGGTGAACATCCTCTTCTGAAACCGGGCGGATGATCATTTTTGCAAAAGGTTTTAACCC
Organism: Bacteroidales bacterium; assembly: GCA_049317265.1. Lineage (GTDB taxonomy): Bacteria > Bacteroidota > Bacteroidia > Bacteroidales > FEN-979 > CAIVAT01. The sequence goes on along the minus strand of JBMOIP010000002.1, from coordinate 108,563 downwards.
GCTGAAGATGGCCTTGTCGATCTCATCCGTAGTTTTGCACTTCTTGATGCCTTCGTAAACCTCGTTTTCAATGAATATCTTCTCCAGTGATATATAATGCAGCTGATCAAGAAGTTCCTGCCGGCGAATGTCGAGTTCAAGTTTCAGCAGATCGACAGTACGTTGAGTGTTGGCCCTCAGAATGTCGGAAACTCCCATGAACCGGGGCTTCCCATTTTCAATGACGCAGGCATTGGGCGAGATGGAAACTTCACATTCCGTAAATGCATAGAGGGCATCCATGGTGGTATCGGGTGAAACACCGGAAGCCAGGTGAATAAGGATTTCAACATCTGCAGCAGTGTTGTCGTCTATCTTGCGTATCTTGATCTTGCCTTTGTCATTGGCCGTGAGGATGGAGTCGATGATGGAACCTGTGGTAGTTCCGAAAGGAATTTCGCGGACAACCAGGGTTTTTTTATCCTCAAGAATAATTTTCGCCCGCAGCCGGATCTTTCCGCCTCTCAGGCCGTCATTGTATCGTGACACATCTACCATTCCACCTGTGAGAAAATCGGGATAGAGCTCAAACTCTTTCTCCTGAAGGATCTTGATAGAGGCGTCCAGCAGTTCATTGAAGTTATGCGGAAGAATTTTTGATGCCAGCCCAACGGCAATTCCTTCAACTCCCTGGGCAAGCAATAACGGGAATTTGGCAGGCAGGGCAACTGGCTCTTTGTTCCGGCCGTCGTAGGATGCCTGCCAGCTTGTGGTTTTGGCATTAAAAAGTACTTCGTGGGCAAATTTTGATGGTCTGGCCTCTATATACCTTGGAGCGGCAGCACTGTCGCCGGTGAGAATGTTCCCCCAGTTTCCCTGGCAATCGATGAGCAGATCCTTTTGTCCTAACTGAACCAGTGCGTCGCCAATGGAGGCATCGCCATGGGGATGGTACTTCATGGTATGGCCGATGATGTTGGCAACCTTATTGTAACGGCCATCGTCCAGCTCCTTCATGGCATGGAGGATACGGCGCTGGACAGGTTTCAGCCCGTCGGTAATTTCCGGCACAGCCCTCTCCAGGATTACGTAGGAGGCGTAATCCAGAAACCAGTTCTGGTACATCTGCGACAGATGAACCGTCTCCTTCAGTGTCCCCGATTCCAATTCGGGATTTTCGCCGTTATTGTCTTCCACGTTCAACCAGTAATAAAATCAACCTATTTGACCAGTTTTGAAATCGCCTTGAATGTCTCCCCTCCTGAATACCTGAGCAGTTCGAAAAGTATTGCTTCATAGGTGGTAAGGATCACTCCCTCCTTTCGCATCCGTTCAATGGCCATCAACTTGTCATTCGGATTCCTGGAGGAGATACAATCTTCAACCACTACCGGGTGGTAACCGTTTTGCTGGAGGTCAATCACGGTCTGCAAAACGCAAACATGGCTTTCAATGCCGGCAATGATCACAAAATCCTTTCCCGAAGATGCCAGTTCCATCATGAAACGGGGTTCATCACAACAGCTGAAGGAGGCCTTTTCAATGCGTTCGATCCCTTCCAGTTTTTTTGCGATTTCCGGAACAGTTGGCCCGAGTCCTTTCACATACTGTTCAGTCACGATAATGGGGACTTCGAGCGCTTTCAGTCCTTCAATCAGCAACGGCACATTTTTCGAAAGTTGCTCATGACCATTGATGGCGGGAAATATCCGCTCCTGGAAATCAATCACAACCAATACTGTCTTTTCCCTTAGAATTCTCATCTATCAAATCATTAAACTTTTCTTCCTGTTCATTTACGATCCCGCTCACCAGTTTACCAGTTTACCAGTTTACCAGTTTACCAGTTTACCAGTTCACCTGAACTCTCCCCTTTCACCCCCCTGCCCCAAACCACTTTTTCAGAACACAAAGTTAAGATTTCCTTTGATAACCCTGGCTGTTTGTTCAAAACAATCCTAAAAATCCCGCAGGCAGCGGAGTGGGTATCCGTATGCCTTCTTGTTGTTGCCCATACTGCTGGTTATGCTGGCGAAATAAACGGGCAGGCCGTTAAGAAGGTTGTTCTGAGTGCTGCTCCAGTAATATCCGTAAGTGCCCTGGTAATACAATGCAGCATCATCGTACCTGATATACCCGGCAGCATGCATTTTTAATCCGGAATTCCATGGGCCATTCCAGTTTGTCCAGGATCCGCTTGCATTGACATTGCTCCATTCTGTTGCGGTTGGAATACGCCAGTCATTGCCAAGTTCAATGGTACAAGGATCGTTGGCCGCAATCCAATCCGAATTTTCAGAGATACTGGTGATCGTCCATGCCGGTGTTACGGTTATACCATCATGTTTATATCCCTGCATCAGGTTAAATTGCCAGTACCAGCCGGCGGAAGCCTCCGTGGCGTCGTTAACAGCTGTTGCCTGGCGGTCAGAGCCAAGGTTGCTGGTAATCCAGCATTTCAGATTTGCTCCGGGGACGTTCGAAATGGTACCATAGGTAACTGTTTTTGAAACAGGAGCAACAACTCCTTCCACATGGCTGATTGTGACAGACATACCGCAATGAAATGGCTGATTTTTCCAAACAGGAACCCCATTGGTCACTGTAAGTACCTGGCCTTGCGAACCTGCTGAAAGACTGATCCACTGAATGCCATTCCAATATTGCATATCCCCTGTGTATGTTCCCTGCGGTGCCGACACCGAAAGCCATTTAAAACCATTCCAGCAATAATACCCGGGCAGTACATTATTTGGTTCTGTACCTGCAACATCGGTATTATAAACAAGCAGGCCTATGGCAGGAGTCTCCACAGGCATTGGTTCGTCGATGGCTGTTAAGGATACCCGGGGTGGCAGGAAACCTTTATTGGTAAAGTTAACATCCAGCCCTGCCGAAGGATCGGGGGCACTGCCATCAATGTTGATGCTTACCTGACAACAGGTATGTATCTCCGGGATAACCAGGACCAATAACAGTAAAACCAAAATTCTATAAATATTTCTCATGATGGATCTGTTGAATTAAAAAGGTGAATAAAGGGTATTATCTTGTTGTGACTTCAACCTAAGGAATAGATAATTTCAACACCGGTGGAACTTCATTGGAAGAAAGAGATGTATGTAAAGGAGGTGTATTGGATTTTTAAATATTATTTAGATTAAATTAAGGCAAAAATAGATATATTTTTACCCAAAGTATTCAATAATTGAAAATTTTTCCCGAAAAGCAGGAATCAATCCTTTCGGCACAGTTAATACTATATCATTTACATAATATTCTTTTTTTATTTAGTCCATTTACATTTAAAGTTTTGTATGTTTGCATCAGTTTACCTGATGCAGGGTTAAAGGTGTTTGACCTGCAATACATTAATCCAACCACCCACTATTTAATTTTAATATTTTAACCTATGAAAAAAACAATAACACTGATAATTTTAGCCTTTGCCCTTTCATGCAGTTCAACACTCTTTGCCCAGGATAAATCATATACCACCGGCTCAGTATGGCAAGTTGGATTTATTAAGTTAAACGCCAACATGACTGTCGATTACCTGAACAATCTTAAAAACAATTGGAAAGCAATTCACGATGAAGCTGTGAAGCAGGGGGTCATTGTTTCATACAAGATTCTGCAAGGCGCTGCAGCAAATCCAGAAGACTGGGACATCATGCTGATGACCGAATATAAGAACCTCGCCTCCATGGATGGTGCAGATGAGAAATATGAAGCCATCAGCAAAAAGATCGTAGGCGGTGAAGAGGCTGCCAAAAAGCTGAACGAAAGCAGGGTCAGCATGAGAACGATTTATGGCGGGAAATTGCTGAGAGAAATAGTTTACAAATAAATTTGAAAAGGGGTTAATAGAGGCTGTCCCAAAAGTTCTTAACCACTTTTCAGACAGCCTCTTTTCTAAATAATCCACCTCAATAATCCTGAAGGCACCTCACCGAAAATGCATTTCCCCTTGCTCCGTCATACCTTGAGACACTCAGGTTAAACTCATTAATGCCCCTTGCCACTGCGCGGGTTACTCCCGAGGGTGTGGAGGTCCAGTACATCGAGCCGGCGGTTGGTCCGGCAATGAAAGCCCAGATTTTGTTCATATAGAAAATCCCGTGTTGTTCTGATTGAAAACCATTGGTCAGGAACATGTCCTGGAGGGTTCCGCCGGCAAGTCCCGGGCCCTCTGTAGCTGACAACAGTTGTTCCCATTCTGCGGATGAGGGTACGTGCCAACCCGGGGGACATAAACCCTGAGCGGATTCAGCGGTGGTGTAGCGCATGAGTTCATCCCATTGGTAGAATATTGAATATTGATTAACGAACTTGGAATTACGAAGGTATTTTTCTGCCAGGCAGTTGTCGGTTTGGAGAAAGAGATCGCTGATTGTTGCGCCAAAATCGAGGTTTGTCTGCATCCAGCACTGGGTTCCGATCTTCACGGTGGGGTAAGTGTTATTGTCGCGGAAATCGGTGAGAATGTTTCCGCAGGCGAATGGGACGGCAGACAGGTTATTGATGTTCTGTGAAGCGACTGAACTGCAGGAGTAAGTATTTGTATAACTATAAGTAATCACGTGCATCCCGCTCCCGGCAACTGCAGGATCGAAGATCCCTGTGAGTGAATTCACCCCGGTACCGCTGTAGAAACCGCCTAAAGGGAGACCGCCTTTTAACTTAAAGGGTTTCGCATTGGTGCAGGTTATCTGATCAAAACAACTGGCAAAGGTGACATCTGGTAAGGGCCAGGTATTCAATACAATGATACCTGATGGTGCCGGATTGTTGCTTACACATCCCAGGCTGGAGGACAGCAAACAAGAAACCTGGTCGCCACTGACCGGGATATAATCAAAAAAAGCAGCATTAGAACCGGCGCCAACACCATTGACCATCCATTGATAGGCTGGTGAAGTGCCTCCATTCGTTGGTGTTGCAGTGAATGTAACGGAAGTACCTGTACATACCGGGTTCGCCGATGCCAGGATCGACAGGCTGACCGGTAGCATTGAAATTACTGTCATCACCATGGGATTGGAGGTAGCAGGGTTTCCGGTTGTGCATGTTTCACGGGAAGTCAGAACACATTGAACTATATTGCCGTTCACAGGCATTACGGAGTACGTTGGATTGGTAGCTCCCGGAATATTAATACCGTTCAGACTCCATAGGTATGCCGGTGATGTTCCGGCATTTTCGGGTGTTGCTGTAAACGTAACCAGGGTCCCGCTGCATACCGGGTTTGCTGTTGCAGTAACCACCAGGCTTACAGGCAGGAGCGGATCGACCGTCATGACTACCGTGTTGGAGGTTGCCGGTGATCCCATGGCGCATGTTTCACCGGATGTTAACACACAACTGATCATGCTGCCATTTGCCGGTACATCAGACCAACTGGCATCTGTGGCTCCCGGAACATTCACGCCGTTTACCTTCCACTGATAAGATGGTGATATTCCGGCATTTACAGGGAAAGTTGTAAAAACAACAAGGGTCCCTCCGCATACTGGGTTTGCTGATGCTGCAACCACCAGGCTCACAGGCAGAAGCGGATCAACCGTCATGGTGATGATATTGGATGTGGCCGGACTCCCTGTGATACATGCTTCGGAAGATGAAACGGTACATTCAACAGTATTGCCATTCAATGGAATAAATGAGTAGGTTGAACTGGTGGCTCCTCCAACATCCAGCCCGTTGACCTTCCACTGATAGGCTGGTGAAACTCCACCGTTCAGCGATACTGCAGTATATGTAACAGTCGTGCCTGCACAGACAGGGTTGGCCGAGGGCGTGATCGCCACACTGATTTCCAAGGCCTGTGTCACTGTCATACAGAGCTGGTTGGAAGTGGCCGGGTTACCTGTGGTGCATGCATAACTTGACGAGAGGGTACAGGTGATGCAATCACCATTTAAGGGAATCCATGAAAAGAGCGCACTGTTCATCCCCTGGTTTAAACCATTCACTTTCCATTGAAACAAGGGAGAATTGCCCCCCATCGATGCAAATGCTGTGTAGTTTACGGTTGACCCTTCGCAAACGCTTGCCGACGAAGAGGTGATACTTATGCTGACAGGCACCAGAGGATCCACAAAAAGACGAACGATATCACTGCCAACACAGCCATTGGCAACAATTACAGTGACCATATACTCACCGGCATTGCCTGTTGTATAAGTCTGACCAGTCCCGATATTTGTCTGCCCTGTGGTAAGATTGTCCCACTGATATATGCAGCCTGCGCAAAAACCTGCATCGAAGGTCTGGGTTTGTCCGGCACAGATAGTGACATCCTGGCCCAGGTCTATTGTAGGAGTGGAAAGGATGGAAACCACCAGTTCATCACCGGCAGTGCAACCCCATCTGGTGGCTGTCACTGAATAAGTCCCCGCTGCAGAAACAGTGATGGTTTGCGTGGTTGCCCCGTTTGACCACTGGTAGTTGGAAAATAGCGCTCCCGCATCCAGGGTTGTTGAACCTCCGGGGCAGATGGAGCGGTCATTCCCGAGATTGAGTACCGGAGGTTGAACAACGACTACCGGCTTGCACAAACTCGCCATGGTGCTCAACCCTTCATCCAGGATCAGGTGAATATTATAGGTTCCGGGTTGGTTATAAGAAAACGTCGGAGGGTTAAAAAGTGTGGAAGATGGAATGGATGCATTTGTACAGGGCGGAAAAGTGAGTCGTGTAAGCGTGCCATTGTCACGGTTGCATATATAGGCATACAGGTTGTCGTTTTCCCTGAACAGTTCAGAAAAGAGGCTGGGGCGGGCAAGTCCGCCAATATTTCCCAAAACTGTACCAGTAACGGAACCTGTGATTCCGGTTGGGAAAGTGAGTTTACCCAATTGCCCGTTTGGCAGGTAGTTGGTCCAGTACCCTGTGGTGGATTCGCAATCCCTCAGAAAAGTCAGACCCAGTGCGGCGTTAAATCCACCGGGATTGCCAAGATTAACACCTGTGGGAGTATTGAGCAGAGAGGCTCCAAACGTAATGCGGGCAAGGGTTGTTCCACTGGCCATGATCATGGCGTACCAAACAGCATTTTCCTCAAGGAGGCAAATCGAGAAGGGCTGGATCAGCACACCACCCAGGCTGCCAAAGTCGGTGAGAACGGGGATGTTGGCAAGGCTGGCCCCAAAATTGAGACGGTGCAGGCTTTGTCCGATAGAACATGTCACGAACCCCAGCCAGGTGGTTCCTTCCCTGGTAATCACTAATCCGTGAGGCATGTTGAAAGAGGGAAACGGACCAATGTCAGTGGCTGTGGGGGTGTTGGCTAGGGAGTTGCCGAAATTAAGGCGGATGATGGTGGTATAACTGTTTACGAACCCGTACCAGTTCCCATTGTCGTATTTTACCTGGATGCCCTCCTCGTTAAAGTTGATCAGTCCGAATTGCCCCAGGTTGGTCCATGTGATGGGGTTGTTGGCAAAACTTGTTCCGTGAAAATAGCGGATCACCCCTACTCCCTGGCAACTGATGAATGAGTAGCAGTTTACCCCCTCTTTCACAAGGGTAATATAGGTGGGAATATTCAGCAAACTGCCAGGATTCCCGATATTCACACCGGTTGGATTGGTATTTGCACTTCCAGAGCAAAAGTTCCAATAATAGGTTGCAGCCCCCTGTGAAAGGTTGGTAATGCTGACATTCCCGCCGACGCAAACAGTGTCTGGGGCCGTAAAATCAATTATTACAGTGCTGGTGGTGACTACGATGTCCTTCTGTGTAACTGAAAGTGCAGAACACCCTGCCGGGTTAGCATAATTCACCGTAATCCACTGACTGTCTGCAACACTCCATTGAATCTGGATAAAATCATCGTTGACCCCTCCTCCACTGATCAGGGTTCCTCCTGACGACTTGTTCCATTGATAATTGCCCATTCCCGGTTCTGTGGCATAGGTATAAGTTGTTCCTAAGATGCTGGTGGCATAACCGCCAATTGTAGGGACAGGCCTCTGATGTATGTTGACATCCAGGGAGGTTATTCCACTGTAGCTGCAATCATTGGTGGCCATTACAGATATGGCGCCACTTACGGCAGAATTACTGAAATCAACCGTGATGACGTTTGTGTTCTGGCCCCACAGGATGGTTGTGCCAGCGGGTACGTTCCAGATATAACTGGTTGCACCCGGAACTGCGGATACATTGTAGACAACACCGGAGGCAGGGGTGCAGATATCGGTCGGACCGGAGATCGGTCCGGGCTGGTCGGGGTAAGAGCAGTCTTTGAATTTTGCCAGGAAGCCATCACAGGCACCGTTGATGGAAGTTTGCCATGAACCTGGAGTAGCCATGTTAAAAGTCGAATAAGTCTGTCCCCCTACCCAGATATATTCATCGGATTTTGCATTTACAAAGTTCATCTCCGTTCGTCCGTCACCTCCATAATAGGTTCCCCACAACCGCTGGCCAAGCGGGTCAAGTTTGAAAAGCATCCCGTTTGTCTCTGTCCCCTGGAGGCCTAGCTGATAGCCATCAGGGCTGGCAATTGCCGAACCGGACTCAGTGTACCCGGAGAAAAAGACATTTCCATTGTTATGCAGGGAACATCCTAAGCCATAATCGGTTCCGGCGCCTCCGTAATAGGTCCCCCACTGCCTCGTTCCATCTGAATTAAACAACACGGCCATGGCATCTGTTCCTCCACCGCAAAGCGGCTGAAAGGCCCCGGGTGAAGCGATCCTATCTATCGATTTAGTATAGCCGGTAAAAGCAATTTGCCCGTTTGGGTTGACGTCGATCTGCTCTATGCACTCCCATCCATTTCCCCCGTAGTAGGTGGCCCATTGCCTTTGTCCACCGGCATTCATGGCAACCAGGAAGGCATCTGTAAGACCGCCTCCATAAACAGTCTGATAGGCTCCGTCAGATGTGATGCCCATCAAATTCGCCGTTTCGCCTCCAAAAATGATGTTCCCGTCCCAGGCTATTTCCACCGACATCGCAACATCAAGAAGGCCTTTACCATAATATGTTGCCCATTGCCTGACCCCGGCATCATCAAATCTCACCAGGTAGGCGTCGGTACCTCCCCCCATGTTTGGTTGATAAGAACCAGGAGTAGCGACCTGGTTTGGTGAGTTGGTAAATCCAACCATGTAAACATCAGTCCCGCCGCCAGGGTCAGATGCACAGTCATATCCTGTTTCCTGGTCCGACCCGCCATAATAGGTTCCCCACAACCTTATCCCATTGGTATTGAATCGTGCAAGGAAGGCATCATCGGTATTTAAACTGCCTTTAAGGAACTGGTGACATCCCGGAGTTGCAATGTTGTTGTCGGAGCCGGTGGAGCCGCAAAAGTAGGCGCCACCCTGGTTGTCGGGTGCAACAGCGCCTGCATATTCGAGACCGGAACCTCCATAATAGGTTGCCCAGATGCGCATGCCTCCAGCATCGAATTTAACCAGCAAGGCATCCTGGTTCCCTCCAAAAACTGTTTGATGGGCTCCTGAACTTGCAATATTATTCATGGAGTTTGTCTCACCGCAAGCAATCCATGCTACTTCAGGACTGCCAGGTGTGTATTTTAAATCACTCAATATGTCAAGATCGCCATCACCGCCGAAATAGGTGCCCCACAACCTCACCGGAACCGGATCAACGATGAGTTTGCTATTTACCGGAACTGCCTCATTCAATTTGAAACCAAACATATCCGGACCCAATTGACGATAGGAGACGTTTATTTGTTGCATTCCGGAAGGTGATTCTGTATAACTGACAGGGATCTCCTCCCTGACGGAGCCTGCAGAATTTTTCAGCATGAGTGCACCTGCAGAAGTAAGGTAAATCTCAGGATCGGTAATCTTCAGTTTAACAGAAGCAATGTCCCCTCCAGGCCATACAACGATATTATATTTGAACCCGGATTTATTAGATGCATTAAATTCTATATCAATATTGGGATAAATATTCTTGTAAGTAACACAGCCATATGCATGTACATAGGTTATGCCCTCCACAGGGGTTCCGGTGGTATAATAGTTGGAATACCCTGCCGAGGGTGAGGAGGCGGAGATTTGACAATCGGGATTGGCGCCGACAAGGTCGAAATCGATCCGATGGATCTGCACCTCCGGGATTTTGTTTTCCCGGGTATTAGGAGGCACCCCAGGATCGAAATTCGAATTTCGTTGTTCAATATTCAATATTCGATACAAATCGTAGCTAAACCCTCCCCTTCTCAACTGAACGTTCATCCCGGGGGAATTCAACAAATAGAGCACCTGTGAACTGAGTTTATGGTCCTGATCAATTACCTGACCTTTATTTTCAATGAAACCGGCATTTTTCCCCATCCCGGGGTGGTCTGTCTTACCAGGTGATCCGGCATTCGATAACAGCGGCAGAAAGCATAGCAAAAGGTAAATCTTGCCACTGACCCGATTGATGCTATTCCAGCTCACAAAGTGCCTTTTAGAGAGAAAAGGTCAAGGTAATGATCCAGTCCTACACGTGCAGGATAAGCATGTACCTTCCTTAAGAATCACCTAAATTACAATTAAATTTTGTCAGGTTGTACAACTTGGCAAATTTTAATTCAGGTAATGTTGTAGCGAAAACTCGTTTTTCATCTGACAGGTAATGTCACATGCTGATTGACAAGTATCATAACAGTTTCTTTCAATTCAGTTATTTGCCGTTGTAAATCTGCATTTGTAATGTTTTGTGACTTTATTGTATTTTTAAGTTCATTATTTTCCTTGTTTAATTCCTGCACAGCCTTTACCAGGGGTACGGTAAATTTTGCATAACGAAGTCCATAAAGTTGCTGGTCACTTTCAGGTTTCGAGATACCGCTGAAATCGTAGCCCGCCTCTGCAGCTGCGGTTTCCACTTCCTGCGCAACGAATCCTGAGTAACGGATGGCTGATTTCCTGGACCGTGCTTCACGGGTGCGGGCATCCGGTTCCTGCCTGATGCGGTTGCCGGCAGTGTCTAACTCTTCATTTTCGTGGTTAAATTCGGCGAGGCTTTCAACATCCAGGTTATATGTTACAGGGCGAAGCTTGAGAATAAAGTCCAGACCCTTCACATCTTCGGCAAGGTGGGTTTTAAACCGGCTGTCGGAGAGATCCGTCCAATCCTGGTAGCCGCCAATTTCGATAATGGCTGAGTTGCCAATGCGCACGGTGTTATTGCCGTTTGCCACTGTTGCCTGGTAGCCAAGAGCTGTTGAATTGACGTTGTTGGTATAGCCAAAAGCATCTCTCCCGATATAAGTATTATTTTCCCCGGTGGATAGAAAATCCCCTGCATCTTCACCCAGAAGTGTATTGCCACTCCCGGTCGTAATTTCGTGCCCGGTTCCGGAACCAATTGCAACGTTATTGTTCCCGGTTGTTGCATTATCAAGGGAATTCCATCCAACTGCCGTGTTGGTGGCACCTGTGGTAGCATGAGCCATCGAGTTGTAACCTACCGCTGTATTACCATCGCCTATGGTTAACAATAAACTATGATAGCCAACCGCTGTATTTTCATCACCGGTCAGATTTGAGAATAATGCAGAAGTGCCAAATGCAGAATTATAATTCCCCTCTGTGTTGGAATTAAGGGCACTCTCCCCATAAGCAGAATTATAATTTCCAAAAATGTTATGTTCCAAAGCAAAGCTCCCATTTGCGGTATTCGCCACTCCATTATAATTAGTATATAAGGCATGAGAACCGGTGGCCGTATTATAGTTGCCGCTGACGTTTGTAAACAGACTTTTAGATCCAACGGCTGTATTATCATTACCGTCGTCAAATTCCTGGTTATCATATCCATTGTTGAACAGTGCAGAATCTCCCACTGCTACCAGGTTATTCTTTGAAGTACTATAATACAATGCAGCAGCGCCAATTGCGACATTAGAGTGGCCGGTAACATTGGAAAGCAATGCAAATGCTCCGTTCGCAGTATTCCAGCTCCCCGAATTATTCTCCTTCAATGCCCCCTGACCTGTGGCAGTATTACCATCCCCGATGGTGTTATCGTACAAACTAAAATCACCTGTTGCAGTATTGGCCTTTCCAACAGTATTCGAAGAAAGCGCCCAATTACCGACTGCTGTATTGGAGTTGCCTGTCGAATTTGCACTTAGTGCGCTGACACCAAAAGCAGTATTGTCGAACCCGCTGATATTGCCAAACAGTGCATTGCTTCCGGTTGCCGTATTGCTATGCCCAATGGTATTGCTAAAAAGAGCCTTGCTGCCAACAGCTGTATTGTATTTTGCATCAGCATATGCCGATGCACCCGTTCCGTTGTTAAAAAGTGCAGAATCTCCCACAGCTACAAGATTACCGATTAAAGTGTTGAAATGCAATGCATAGGCACCGACTGCTACATTGGAATATCCGGTGGTATTGTATACAAGCGCCTCTGCTCCATTGGCCGTATTGAATGCGCCGGTAGTATTGGCCCACAAAGATTCCTCACCGGTGGCTGTATTCTGGTAACCTTCGGTGTTTTTATTCAAGGCCATTCTGCCAACGGCTGTGTTTTTATAACCGTCATTGTTATTTTCCATCGCCAGGATCCCAACAGCGGTGTTGTCATCGCCCGAGTTATTCAGCTTCAATGCCTGTGCACCTATCGCCGTATTATTGGAGCCATCGGTATTCATTACCAGCGTTCCATAACCCAAAGCGGTGTTGCTCACTCCAGAAATACTGATGGAATATGCATCAGTACCGACAATCGTGTTGTTTAAGCCGAAAACATCTTCTTTACCAACCTGTGCACCTATATAGCAATTATTACCGAATTGAGTATGTATGCCGGCATTTTCACCAATGAGGGTGCTGTGGTTGTTGTTTATCAAATGCAGTGTCGCAATGCCGTATACATTCCGGTCAAGTACCATGTATTCGCTGCCCGACACATCGAAACGGATGGTATTGTCATTCGGGCTTTCTTCGGTCTGCACTTTCGTATCATTGTCTGCATCCGAAATGTAAGACCCACTGCCTCCGCCAACAGCACCGCCTATTTGTATCCATTCAGTGCCATTGTAGTAAAAGAATGTGCTGGTGGTGGTATTGTAAATCATCAGGCCGCTGGCCGGTGAGGAGATCGCATCACGCTGTGCAGTGGTCATCCGTGGTATAAGCATCCCCTTCACAGAAGATTTCACATCCAGCATCGCTGACGGATCCGGTATGGTGTTATCGGCGTTGATGCCAACCTGTGCGCTAAGCGTGGAATAAATGATCATTAGGATAAATAATATTATATGTTGCTTTTTCATGGGATCAGGTTTTAGTTGAGGCAATAAATTTAATTTATTTAATCTAAATAAACAACATATCATCCGATAATTTCCGGTATGAATCTTTTCGTATATCATAAATGCACCATGGAGCAGGATGACTCGCGTGGAGCTGGCAGCAGAACTGGGCATGTCAAAGCAGACCCTGGCTCATATCTTATCAGAAAAGAAAGTAAGGGGTGATAAAGGTGCATCCACCCTGGAGAAGATTGCAAGGATATTAAAGGTTCCTATTGGTTACTTTTTTGATGATGATGTACAAGGTCATTTGGAAAGCTCGCCTAATCGTGGTAATTTTGCAGCGGACCATCCAAGGACATTGACGGTGGAAGGTTTATTGAACCAGAAGATGAATACCATCAATACCCAGATTGAAATATTGAGGAAGCATGAGAAGGTACAAGATCAACTGCAACAGTGGATAAGAAGAGACACCAAATAAATGTAACTAACTGATTATCAACATAGGTTCCGTAGCTCAGTTGGATAGAGCAACAGCCTTCTAAGCTGTGGGTCGCGCGTTCGAATCGCGCCGGAATCACAAAAAAAAAGGTTTCAAAAAAATTGAAACCTTTTTTTTTGGAAGTGCATCCCGAATCGGGTTTCTCAGGAACAATCCAAATACCTTGAATTCAATGCCATAACCAATGGTGCTTCCCTAAAATGTCGCCCTGCTTACTTCGCAATTTTGATGTAAAAAGAGTTGGGATTAATGATGAATGCAGCATCGAAAGTGTTTTGTAATAACTTTATTATAACCACGCTGGTCAATTACTTCGTATTTTGCTTTTTGCATATTCGCTCCATGTTTGTAACGGCATCCATGTTTCCACAGTCAGCAGCAAATTTAAAATCCTCGCAGGCTTCAGCATCTTGTCCCAGGCCATGATGTGCAGCACCACGGAGATTGTAAATTTCCGGGGTATTATATCCACCTATTATACTGGTATTTACATCGTTGATGCATTTCTGGTACTCCCTGGCATTAAAATAACATACGGCCCTGCGGGCATAGGCCATCGTTGCCCCTGGCTCACTGCGGATGATCTTGTCAAACAAATCAAGTGCATTGGAATAATTCCGTTGGTTGAAATAACCCATTGCTGATTTATAGCTCTGCTGGTAAGGGGCAATTTGACGATACAACGCAAGTTCACTTTTAACTTTTACTATCGATGTGTCATTTGGTATATGAATTATTGCTGAGTCTATGGTTTGAATTGCCATTCTATAGTTTCCATCTTCCAGGTATAGAGATTCGAGATCCTGCCAAGCAAGCGAACACCCTTTTTCGCGCGCAATAAATTCACTTGATATTTTGATTGCTTCATCAAGTTTTTTATCCTTTTTCAGACTAAAGCATATAAAACCGCATGGGTCATAAAAGTGCGGCTTTAGCAGGTATGCCTTATATGCATAGGCAAGGGCACTGTCATCTTTTCCTAACTTTGAATATGCCTGAGCCATGAAATATTCACGCCTGCTGTCATAGGGACTTGATTTGTCAGGTTGTAATATATCAAGAGCTTCCTGGAATTTCCCTTCATTCATAAGGTATTTAGCCTTGATACCGGATATAGGTTCTGCCGTGCTGCTGAGATTGAAGAAAGAAGGAAATCCTTCAACAAAGACGGATGCAGGATGTGTTAGTTTTCCAAATACAGCATCAGCCTGAGCAAGTCGTTGAATCTTAAGAGATGCGGTATGAAGATATAGTGTATATATGGCAGGCAGCTGCAGGAGGATAAAGAAAACAACTATCGCTTTCCCGATATTTTTATTGGCTTTTTTACCTGAATTATTGATCTTTGAAGTAAAAGCGATGCTTGTCCCGAGGAAAAAGGAAAATAGCGTTTGCAGTTCAGGCCGGTCGGCTGGAAAATTAAAAAAGGCGTCCAGGCTGTAGCATATAATTCCAAAAGCCGGAACAAAGAGAAACCGAATGGAATCTCCATTGGTTTCGCTAGATAAAGCAGGTTTTAAAAAACCAAGTATTACCAGAACAAAAAGGGAAATAAACAATAGTCCGCCAACGACACCTGTTTCTGCCGCAATCTCAAAAAAGTCATTGTGGTTCTTCACCATGTACATAAAGTTGGGATTTACCTGGTTTTCATATTGTAAAACCCTGATTTTCCAGTTTCCTGTTCCAACGCCCAGCAGAGGCTCCTGCCAGGTAAGCGTGGCAGACCTTTTCCAGCTGTCAATCCGAAGTGAATCTCCTGAAACTATGGATGATACTCTCTTTGCAAAGGTTTTATTGTAGAGATCATTTTTATTGGTAAACACATACCGTTGAATAACGCTGTAAAATGCAAAAGCCAGGATAATAGCAGCCACAAAGACCCCAATAGTGTTAATCTTGTTCGCTGATTTTTGAAATGGCCCCTGAAAAGCAATATAAATGACAAACAAGATGGCAATCACAATCAGCCCCAGGTAAAATGCCCGGGTGCTCATGAAGAATATAGCCAGTTCAGCACAAAAAAGTGTCACAAACCCAAGCCTTCTTAACCAACTCTTTTCGAAGGTAATCAGCCATAAAGCAAAAGGCACCTTAACAAACATGGCAGCAGTGAGAATATTTTTATTGGAATACACTGATTTAATCTCATAAATAGCTGTAACCTGGTTAGAAATGTAGCCAAGGATGTTGTAAAAAACAGTCACACTGTCTGCAAGCAACAAAAGTGAGAAAGTGATCACGATTATCTTCAAATATTTTTTATCATGCCGAAGCAATAATGAAATATTAAATACTGCGCCAAATACAGTAAAAAACTTAGAGAAACTTAATACGGATTCAGGGATATTAACCGATTTCAGGAATGAGAGCAGCACTAATCCGATGAAAATCGTGTAGACCATACCGATACGGTTCCTGAAAAACAACTCAATCCCGTTCGAACCTGCTATCATCCTTTTGTTGAGCATAATAAACAGGAAAGTACCCAGGTTTAAAATGGAGAGTGAAAGGAATTTTGGGCCACTCGCATCATAGGCGTCAAATCTGGGGGTAATTACGGCGAGCAGCGCATAGGCAAGGAGCACCAGGAGTGGAGAAATCTCCATCGCCACAACATTGGCCTGCTTCTCAAGTACGCGGATTTTCTTGTTTGCTTGCATGATACAAAATTAAACTGTTTTAGTTTCTTTCTGCTTTCCCCGCTTTTTTTCTTGATTGATTCCGGGTATCTCCGGTTTTCTGAAATCGTACACGGTGTGCTCCGGGATGGCTGCAGATATCGAAAAACAGGAAAAACATGCCTAAATATGTGCCCGTGAACGCATGTGTTGCAGGGAGGAATACTTCGTGAATTTATTTTTATTTAATCCAAACAAGTTTTAAATTGTTTTTGACGTACCTTTGCAAAAACAACTTAAAACCCTCAACAGATGATTTCACCAAGCAAACCGCGTGAAACATCAAATACCTCCTGGATAAACATCGTATCGAGATACAATCGCCCCGACACTAAAACAAGCTGGGGACAACTCCTTGTAAACCTTCTCCTTTATTCAATCGCCTGGTTTTTGATGTATGAAAGTCTCTCCATCTCATGGTGGATAACCCTGGCTCTCTCCCTCCCCACCGCCGGAATCCTTGTCCGGTTATTTATTATCTACCACGATTGTGGCCATGGAGCCTATTTCAAAACCGAAAGACTTAATGACGCTGTAGGTTTTTTTATCGGAATACTCACGTTTACCCCTTATTACAGTTGGTCACACGAGCACTATATTCATCATGAAACAGCAGGAAACCTTGATAAACGCGATGTTGGCGATGTGTGGACCATGACGGTTGAGGAGTATCTTGGAAGTTCCAAATGGACAAGAATCAAATACCGGTTTTACCGTCATCCGGTCACGATGTTTGGACTCGGTGCATTTATTGTGTTCGTGATCGGCAACAGGTTCACCCGGAAAACGATGGATCCGAAGGGGAAAATGGGTGTTTATGCCACCAACCTGGGATTGCTGCTGTTTGCCGCAGCAATGAGTTTACTGATGGGGGTCAAAGCCTTCATCCTGATTCAGTTGCCGATCATCTCCGTGGCAGGGATCATCGGGTTCTGGCTCTTTTATGTTCAGCATCAGTTCAATCCTATATACTGGGCCAGAACCGATACCTGGAATTATAAAAGAATGGCCCTGGAAGGGAGTTCGTTTTACAAACTACCCAGGATCCTGCAATTCTTTTCAGGTAACATCGGCTTTCACCACATCCACCACCTAAGTCCCATGATTCCAAATTACAAGCTGGCAAAGTGTCATCGTGAAAATAGTTTGTTCCTTGACATCAAGCCCCTCACCTTCTGGGCGAGTTTCCGATCGCTTACCTTCCGGTTGTGGGATGAAAAGGCTCAGAGAATGGTGAGTTTCAGGAAGATTGCAACGATATAGGGGAATATCAGGAATTTACGATTGGACGATTTTAGATTGCAGATTGAGTGGGCTTAGGCTTACGTTTTCCTATTGTTTGATTAATTTCACTGTCTCAGTGCGGTTTTCTGATACCATCCTAATAAAGTATACACCTACCGGCCGGTCATTCCATTCAAACTCAAACGGGCCATTCCCATTCAGCGCCTTAGTGACAAGTTTGTCTCCCTGGCCTCCGAAAATTTCCACGGTGATTTTTCCTGGTGATTTTTTCCCGGATAGATCAACCATAAAGTTTCCTGTGGCAGGATTGGGGTAAACCTTTAAATAAGATGGTTCCTGTTCCCGCATATTTGTATTTTGACCATTATCTGAGTAAGAACCTGGGGCTGCAGGATTGGCACAATATTGTCCCGTGGTGGTGATATACCCACGCATATAACCTCCTGTATTCGCCAGTGTACCAGGAAGAAAACTAATTTTCTGTCCGGCAATGAAGGTGGCACTTCCACCCGGCTGAACCGTAAATGTTGTTGCGCCACCTGCCACGATAACGTTCCCCGTGGCATTGTAGCAAACCGTTTGTGCGCTGGGGATTGTGACATTCTGCACGGCTGTGTTCATAATCCCGTGAGGGCCGGGACCCGATGGGTAATATCCATGGCAAACTGCGCAGTCTGAAAGTGTACCCGCATAACCTTGCAGTGCAATATTCTGAACGTTGTCGCGGGGATTGTCGGATGGCAGGATGGCATGCGGGGAACCGTGACAGGTACTGCAGAACAATCCTCCATGACCTTTCGAGTTGCGGAATAGTTTTCCCGGTTCTTCAGCATAAGTTGGCCCATGACATGAGGCTGCACCGCATGAGGGTTCTTCAAGCCATGGATCTCTGCCCTGGTCAATGCTGTGCCCTACATTGGAGACACTTCCATGACAATCCTGGCACTTTGTAATTCCTCCGGGGGTACCATGCATCACATCCCTCCAGCATTGTGTATTCGGACCGGGATGACATTTATAACAATCAGTATTTGTTCCTGATTTAATAAACTCTCCATGTTTTTCATGGATAACCTGGGAAAATGGAGGGGTTCCAGGCTGGCCCGGCATCCCAAGGGCATTGTCGGAATGGCAAGTTGCACAAAAAATCGGTTTGTTGTTTATATTGAATCCCGGGACTTTCTCATGCTTGTTCAGAATAGCCAGTTCACTTGCATGACATCCGGCACTCACGCAATTAATTTCGTGGGCCACAGGAATTACGCTTTGCGTGGTGGCCAGCAACTGGTTATCCGCTGAATAGGCTTTTATCAATGTCAATTGGTAAGGATCGGCAACCGCAGGTGTAGCATCAGGATAGGCTGTAATTGGAATGCCATCCACCCAGAAATAGTTGTTGGCGTTTGACAACATGGTACCTGACATGCCAAATCCGGTCAAACCTACATTCAATGGCAGGGTGACCCCGAAAAGCTGCTGTGAATAGTTCCAGAAATTGGTTTTAGTCGCCGATTCAGTGTTTCCGGGGATTTCGTAAGTAACATATAACCCGCTTGCTCCAGTCATTACGACCGGCAATGAGGAAGGACTTCCTTTCATGATCACCTGCGCCTTTTGATTGTTGTAAGGTGGCAAGATACAGAGGGTTGAAAAGTCGAGGTTTGAGCAGTGCATCCCCAGGTCGTTCCAGGCAACCACAATATACTGAGGTGTAATGGGTGCTGATTTTTCCTTCGATTTCGGGGTAAAGGCCATCAGGGAGAGGAGGCCGGTTATTGATACCAGGATCAGGCTGTATTTTTTTTTCATGGGTAGATTGTTTTTATGTTACATCTACAAAGATACATATATCGATAGATAGTTGTCTGACGAGATTGGAATCGGGGTTAATTTAGAATGATTCTTAAGGGGATATGGAATGTGAAATATGAGATGCGTGCCTGATGAGGAAAGGGGGAAATAAAAAACCGGCAGTTGATTTTTCAATGCAACTGCCGGGAAATTCAATGATTCACGAAACTGGATAATAACCTCAGAGGTTAAATTCCTTTTTATTTGATCACAATGAGTTTTTTAACGATGAGGCTTCCTTCCGACTTTACCACGATGTTATAGGTTCCCTGGGCGGCATCAGAAAGATCGATCTGGTAATCCTTTTCGCCGGAGCAGACCTTTTTCAGCATCACTTTACCGTTCATATCCTGGACAGAAACCTCCATGGCCATTCCATCCGTGCGCAAGGGTACAATTTTAAAGATTCCACGGGTCGGATTTGGGAATATCTGGATTGCACCCGCTGCGTTTTCACCCACACCAATACTTGCTTTGGCCTGTGTGACCGTTACCGTTTGCACCGGGAGACCGGCTACGCTTACCTCTATGTTTGCAATCCGCGGCTGATCAACGGTGTTCTGGGTGTAATCAGCCACAATGGTGCCATTTCCCGTACCTGAAGGCGTTACCGTGCACCATGCAGCATTTCCTGCAACTACCCAGGTGGCATTGGAAGCAACGGAAAACGCAGTACTTCCCGCAACGGCTGAAACGTTTTGGTTGAGCGGTGTGACTGAAAGTGTCGGCGCCGCCCCTGCCTGGGTAACGGTAACAGTTGCAGATCCCACTACCGGAGCAGTAACCGTGATGGTACATACCCTGGAACCGATTGAAAGGTTCTCATCAAAATTCACCACAATCGTACCGTTGAGTGATCCGGATGCAGTAACCGTACACCATGAAACATCGTCGAGAACACTCCAGGTTGTATTAGAAAGAACCTCAAATTGTGTAGTACCCGGTGTAGCCGCAACATTCTGATTGGGAGGTGTAACCGACAACATCGGGGCGGCACCATCCTGGGTAACGGTGACAGTTTGGCTACCGGCACCCAGACCAGTTACAAGAATATGAGCAACCCTTGTCCCGACTGATAAATTTTCGTCACACTGGGCCCTGATGGTATCATTCCCTGAACCTGAAGTTGTTACCGAACACCAAATTGCATCACTTTCAACATTCCAGGTCGTATTTGAAGCAACTCCAAACTTGGTATTTGAAACCGTGGCGGGGACATTTTGATTCGGAGGCGTCACGGCAATAAATGGAGCAGCAGGGGTGGTGAATTTAACTTTAAGGCCACTGGCAGTTCCGCCTGAACTAACCGCCACTATTTTGAAAAAGTAGTTCGTGTCGCTTAAAAGACCTGTCACATCAGCGCTGACATCTACATTGGTGGTGCCCGATCCGGCAGATACTGCAGGAGTCGAGAAATTCAGAGACACCGGCGTATTTCCATATTCAAAATGGTAATCTGTTGGTAACCCGTTTGGATTAACGGTACCTGTCAGCGTGGCTGAAACAGGTGTGATTGAATTGGCTGCAACAGTTGCAACCGCCGGTGCAAAATTGTATTTAAAGGAGGCGATCCTGGTTTTCCGGCTGCCACCGCTGCCAATATACTGTGTTGTAAACCAGAATGTTTTATCATCACCTGGATCAACCGACAGTTGGGAATAGTCGCCCCAGCGATTGGCGCCTGTTTGCGAATATGCTCCGACAATAATAGTATCCTCTTCAATATCAAGGATCCCGGTGGCATTGGCATATTCTCCGGCAGATTGTCCGCAGAAGAAAATACTTGGGTTCATAGTGGTACTTGAAACAGAGTAGCCAAGCCCGATCTCGCTGCTCCCATTGAGCATGATGCTTCCCATCCACCTGCTATGTGCATCTGGGGCATAGGTGCCCTGCTGCCTAACTTCCCAGTTGCCTGTGCTTTTCCGAAGTTCGTACCACCGGATTCCGGCATGGCGGTTGCCATCCATGTTCACGGTTTGACAGCAGACGATGGTCTGATAGGAACCGAAATTCCTGTATTGGGGAACATTCATGATCACCTGGGGAATTCCATCCACACGCTGGCTGGTGCCCTTCTGTTCAATGTTGTTCCAGTTATTTCCAAAGCTGCTGTTGAATGGCTGTACATCAAGTTGCTGTGTCCGGACAAATGCAGAATTGGCAGGAGTGGTCCAGTCTACGGTCAACTCATAAAGCCACAACTGGTCAACTCCTCCGCCAAGGGCATCATCGTTGAAAGCAATGAACATCCCCGGGGTTCCTGAAGGGGCAAGCGGTCCGTCATTATCAATGGGAGGTACACACATAAAGCCATCGATGGAGGTGGGGCGCCAGGCATTGTTAAACCCGATTCCCTGTGCTACGCCTCCGGTCAGCATCTGCTCGCGCTGAAATACATAGATGTCATTCCCGCCACTGTTGTTATCTCCCATATAGTAACCGTCACGCCAAACGCTGAATTTGGGATAGTCGGGCATGGAGGCAACCGCAAACGAATACTGGTGCCAGGCCCCGGTTGGGTCATTGGTGGCAGAGACAGCCATAAGCATGTAGTTCGTTCCTGAAGGTGGGATGGAGAACTCCGTCACAACCCATCTGTCGGCCTGGTCGTCATACAATATGATAGGGTCTCCATCGTTCCTGTTGGCTCCCGGAACATTGCCAAACAACTGGTTCAAGTTGGTCGGACCGGCAACAAGGGCCCCCGATTTATCATAGATGGCATAAACCGTGTTGATCGTTTGCATGAAATGGTTCGGCCCGGCTGTACCATTGCAATCGGGAGGGTAATATGGTGAAGTTTGACCATCAAAATTCTTGACAGGGGCTTTCCCGCCAATGGTCGTGCCCATGAATTTCTGCCAGGCCGGGTCAGGTCCCTTTGGCAATGCCGTTGAGGCGAATGGGTAAAACCGGTTTTTTAGATCTTTGTTGAGTGTACGCTTTAACCCTTTCAATTCCAGTTGATGAAACTCTGCAGCCGACATGGCAGGAATATCACGCAGCGGTTTGCTCAGTCCGTAGTAGGTCCCTGTCGTAATATCTGTTGGATGGATAGGCCTGACCTGTGCCTGCAGGGCAAATAACAGCAAGGAAAAAATCGCCGTAAAAAGTAAGTTTCGTGCCATAGGGTTTCAGTTTGGTGAAGTGTCCTGCAAAATTAACAAAAATCCTGAATGTTATGTCGGGAAAATCAGAAACTGACTGACCTCGCTGTCTGTACATGGTTCCATGATTAAGTCGTGTAATGCAGAGAGGAGTGACAGAAACCGGCCAGGAGTAAAAAAAACCGAAATTTCAACGAATGGCTTTTCTTAAATGAAAATAACATTTAGTTGATTATTGTTGTAAAAAGAGTATATTTGAGTGTTAAATAAATAACTTTAAACTGACAAACCTGGATGTTAAGGGAACTCGATATCCCCACTTTGGTAATCATTATCGGCATTACCCACCTGATCCAGGTTTTGGTGTTTTTATACCAGTATGCTGTTAACAAATCGTTTAAAGGGCCCGGCTGGTGGCTGCTGTGGAGCGCTTCGGAGGTGCTTGGCTTCAGTTTCATTCTCGGACGCAGTGATCCGGCCACCCTTCCGCTGGTCATTATTCTTCAGAATTCCCTCATCGTCGTCGGAACAATCTTCCTCTATGCAGGCGTAACGCAATTTTTAGATAAGAAGGTTAATAAGGGCCTTATAATACCTTTACTTGCAGTCTTTGTTACCGGATTGCTATATTTTTTATTCATAGACAATAAAATCCAGGTTCGTACTTCCCTTATAAGCTTCACACTTGCCTGCATTTCCTTCGCAACTGCACACGCCCTTCTGACCAATAAAATAAGGGCTATTAAGGTTTCTGCAAGGGTCAATGCATTTATATTCCTGGTTCATGGCATTTTCTTTGCCATACGTTCCATGATGGTACTCCAGGTCAGTCCGGTTGAAAATATCCTCATCCCATCGGCCCTGAACATTCTTCCGTTTATTGACGCACTCGTAGTCAGCCTTTTATGGACCTTCGGACTTATTATCATGCTCAGCCAGCGGTTAGGTGCCGGGATGTTTGAAGCAAACGAGGACCTGCAGTCAATTTTCAACACGAGCCCTGATGCCGCAATTATCACCCGCCTGGATGATGGTTTTATTGTGGATGTGAACCAGGGTTATACAGCCATCACTGGCTATTCAAAGGAGGACCTTGCAGACAAGTCGACCATCGATATTCATATCTGGAAAGACGTTGCCGACCGGCAAAATGTTGTGAAATTAATCAGGGAACAAGGTTATTGTGAGAATTATGAAGCCGTATTTGTGAGAAAGGATGGCAGGGAGATCACGGGGCTGATGTCTGCCCGGTTGATGAAACTCCAGGGTGTCCCCCATATTATCAGTATTTCACGCGACATAACGGAACGTAAGCTGGCGGAAGAGAACCTTCGGTTCAATGAAAAGCTTTACAGGTCTACCCTTGACAACATTCTTGAAGGATGCCAGATCATCGGTTTCGACTGGCGTTATATCTACCTGAATAAAACCGCAGAATTGCATAACCGCAGGAGGAATGAGGAGCTGCTGGGAAGGACGTTCATGGAGATATGGCCGGGAATTGAGCAAACAGCGGTATACCATGTGATCAGGCATGCATTGAACGAACGCATTCCCCACCAGATGGAATATGAATTTACCTTTCCGGATTCAACAACCGGTTGGTTTGACCTGAGCATCCAGCCGTCATCCGAGGGGGTTTTTATCATGTCGATCGATATTACCGAGCGAAAAAAAGCGGAGGATGGACTTCGCGAGAGTGAGCAAAAATTTCGGGAAATTATTCTCAACCTGGATGAAGGTTTCTACAGCACGACACCCGAAGGCATTTTATTGGAGCACAACCAGGGATTCAACCGTATTCTGGACTTTGATGAAACGGTTGATCTCAGGGGACAATTCTTACCCAATTTCTGGTTATTTCCCGACAAAAGGCAGGCGTACCTTGAAATTCTCAGAGCTGCCGGTTCAGTTTCAAATTACCCCATTGAAATCCGCACAACCACAGGAAAGCACATTTCCATCATTGCAAGCGCCCACCTTGTTAAGAACAAAGATGGCCAGCCTCTAAGAATTGAGGGTGTTTTCCTTGACATCACAGAGCGGATAGCATCTGAAGAGAAGGTATTGAAAATCGGGCAGCATTATCAGCGGTTGTTTGAAAAAGCCCCTGACGGGATCGTCCTTATTGATATCAAGGGCGAATTTAAGTTCATCAGCCCAACGGCAAGGAAAATTTTCGGATATGGCCCGACAGAGGCCGTAGAAGGGAGTAATCCGGCTGAATTTACCCATCCTGAAGATCTGCCAATGGTTTTATCAGCGTTGACCAATCTGATGGCTGAGCCATCCTATATTCCAGTTTTGCAATATCGTTTTGCTACCAGAACGGGTGAATGGAGGTGGGTTGAAAGTACTTTCAGCAACCTGCTCGATGATCCGAGTGTTGAAGCCATTGTAATTAACTTCAGGGACATCACCGAACGCAAACTTGATGAGATAGCGCTGCAGGCAAGTGAAACGAAATACCGCGCTCTTATCCAGAGTCTGCAGGTGGGCATTGTTGCCCACGGGCCCGACACCAGTATCCTATTCTCGAACCCTATGGCGTCCGAACTGCTTGGACTCACTCCCGATCAGATGTTTGGAAAAACGGCGATCGATCCGGCCTGGTGTTTTATCAGGGAGGACAGGACAAAACTGAAAGTAGAGGAGTATCCGGTGAACCTGGCCATGGCTTCTGACAATCACTTTGATGATTTATTTCTCGGAATCATGCGTCCTGACAAGTCAGATCCAGTATGGGTACAATGCAATGCACATAAGATCTTCAGTCCTGACGGCCAGTTGATGCAGGTGGTGGTTTCGTTTTTCAATATCACCGGCCGAAAGAAAGCCGAAAGTGACCTTAAAACCCTGAACGAGACACTGGAACAGCGGGTTGTTCAGCGTACTGCGCAACTGGAAGCCCTGAATAAGGAACTTGAGTCGTTTTCCTATTCAGTATCGCACGATTTGCGCGCTCCGCTCAGGCATATCAGCGGTTATGTCAACCTGGTTCTTGAACGATTCTACGATTCTGTGCCCGAAAAGGGAAAGCACTACCTTAACACCATTTCTGACGCAGCAAATCAAATGGGAATTTTAATTGACGACCTGCTGCAATTCTCCAGAACTGGGCGACAGGAGTTGCGTATCACCGATGTCGACATGAACCTCCTTGTAGCCGAAGCAATGGAGAGTATCGCAAAAGATTGTAAAGAGAGGGAAATTTCCTGGATAGTGGCACAATTACCGCACGTTGAAGGCGATCCTGCCATGATGAAGCAGGTTTGGATTAACCTGCTAAGCAATGCTGCAAAGTTCACGCGACGAAAAGACCAGGCAATGATCGATATAACCTTTGTCCAGGATCAAAAGGAGTATATATTTTCTGTAAAAGATAATGGTGCTGGCTTTGACATGCAATATTCACACAAGCTGTTTGGCGTATTCCAGCGCCTTCACTCTGCCACAGAATTTGAGGGAACCGGGATCGGACTTGCAAACGTTTACCGGATCATACAAAAGCATGGAGGACGCACCTGGGCAGAATCAATGCCGGAACATGGCGCTACTTTTTATTTTTCCTTACCAATAAATATGGAGGCCTGAAGATGATCACACTGAAAAACATTCTCATTGCTGAAGACAATCCGAAAGATGTCGAATTAACTCTTGAAGCGTTAACAAGCCACAATCTTGCCAACCAGATCATCGTTGTCAGTGATGGCGTTGAGGCCCTGGAATACCTCCACTGTGAAGGGAAATACAAAGAACGCCAGGGAGGAGATCCATGTGTTTTGATACTCGATATTAAAATGCCAAGGATGGACGGGTTGGAGGTGTTGCATAATATCCGCCATGACAGCAGGTTCAGGACACTGCCTGTCGTTATGCTAACCTCTTCAAGGGAAGAACCAGACCTGAAGAGATGTTACGATCTAGGGGTCAATGCCTATGTGGTAAAGCCGGTCAATTTCAAAGATTTTATGGAGGCTGTAAAAAACATCGGCATCTTCTGGGCTTTATTGAATGAATTACCCACAGAAAAATGAGTGTAAAATGGACACAATGATCCATCCCGAAGGGGTTTTGAATGTGTTGTCACTCGAAGATTCAATTAGGGACTTTGAGATCATTCGCGAGCAATTGATCGATGCCGGGTACAACCTGAAGATGTGGAGGGTCGAAACGGAAGCAGGATTCAGAAATGCACTTCTCAATAATTCGTTCGACATTATTCTGGCAGATTTCAACCTGCCGGGATACGATGCATTTGCCGCTTTGCGCCTTTGCAAGGAGCTATGCCCCGCCGTTCCGTTCATCTGCGTTTCAGGCTCCATCGGCGAAGAAAAGGCAATAGAATTGATCAGGGAGGGTGCTGTTGATTACGTATTGAAGGACCGGCCCAAACGGCTCCCTTTTGCCATCAAGCGGGCGCTCGAAGAGGCACAGGAGAGGCTTCAGGTATGGATGGCTGAAGAGAAGTTGCGCGACAGTGAACGGAATTACCGGGTACTTGCCGATTCGGGCCAGGCGCTGATCTGGACCTCCGACGCAAATAATCTTTGTAACTATTTCAATCGCGTGTGGCTCAACTTTACCGGACGAACATTTGAACAGGAAGCCGGCAACGGATGGACACAGGGGGTTCACCAGGATGATTATGCACACTGCCTTAAAGTTTATACCCAGGCATTTGACAAACGCGAAATATTTTCAATGGAATACAGGTTAAAGCGGTACGATGGCGAATACCGGTGGTTGATTGATGATGGCTGCCCGCGGTATGATGGGAAAGGGGAATTCATTGGCTACATTGGCCATTGCCTCGATATTACAGAGCGGAAAATGGCCCAGGATAAAATCCTTGAACTAAACGAAACCCTGGAACAACGAATCGAAGAGCGAACCTCTAAGCTTTTGGAAGCAATCAGTGAAATGGAAGCATTTTCTTATTCCGTATCACATGACCTGAGGGCACCCCTAAGGGGCATCCATGGTTTTACCCAGATTCTCTTAGAGGATTATGCCGGCAAACTTGATCATGAAGGCCAGAGGATCTGCTCCATCATCCGGGATAACTCATTGAAAATGGGATACCTGGTTGATGACCTGCTTGCATTTTCCAGGTTAAGCAGGGTGGAAATGCAACTCTCTGTAATCAACATGAAGGAGTTGGTTCTTTCCATCTTTCTCGAGATTACCGATATTGACATGCGAAGCAGGATCAACTTCCGGGTTGAAGAACTCAATAACGCGCCTGCCGACCCGGTGATGTTCCGTCAGGTATGGTCAAACCTGATTTCCAATGCCATCAAATACAGTTCAAAAAAACCATCAGCTGACATTTCAGTGACCTCCAGGAGGGAAAATGGAAACTGTGTATATTGCATCAAGGACAATGGATCAGGATTTGACATGAAATATGCGGGTAAACTGTTCGGAGTCTTTCAACGGCTCCATAGTGAAAAAGAGTACGAAGGAACCGGAGTGGGGTTGGCCATTGTTCAGCGTATCGTTCAACGCCACAATGGCAAAGTATGGGGTGAAGGTAAGGAGGGAGAGGGTGCATCATTCTATGTTTCTCTGCCCTTGAGCGCAAAAATCGTCAACCGCAAACCATAAACAGCCATCCTTTCCAATCCCTGCAACAATCCTATTCATGCCTGTAACCCAAACCTTTTGCCGTATCTGCGAAGCTCTGTGCGGGCTTGAAATCAACACAGAAAACAACAGGATCATCTCGATTCGTCCCGACAGGGATCACCTGACCACAGAAGGATTCGCCTGTCAGAAAGGCTTGAAGCAGCACCATCTGTACAACTCACCCGACAGGCTAAAGTTTCCGATGAAACGTAACGGCAACGATTGGATTAGGATCTCCTGGAAACAGGCCATGGAGGAGATCGGGCACAAGGTGCGTTCAATCCGTCACGAATTTCACCCCAACGCCATTGCCATGTATGTTGGCACTGCAGCCGGATTCAGTGCATTGCACCCTGTTTTTGCCCAGGGATTCATGACCGCGGTTGGTTCAGTAAACATGTTCTCCTCCTCTACACAGGATTGCAGCAATAAATTCGCTGTGGCAAGCGAGATGTATGGATTCCCATTCACCCAGCCATTTCCTGATCTAACTCATATTGAATGCCTGATCATTGTGGGCGCCAACCCTATGGTTTCAAAATGGAGTTTCCTGCAGGTTCCCGATCCGGGTAAAAAGCTGAGAGCCATCACGGCCCGCGGAGGTAAAGTGTTTGTTGTAGATCCCCGCAGGACCGAAACAGCCAAGGTCACCGGTGAACATCTGTTTATCCGCCCCGGGACTGACCTCTTCTTCTACCTCTCTTTCCTGCACGAAGTGATCCTGCAAAAAGGTGTAAAAGAGGCGCATGTGAGCAGGCATATGACGGGCTTCGAAGCCATCGCAGCACTGGCGGATCTATGGCCGGCTGAAAGAACCGCCGAAGTGACCGGCATGGCTTCCTCAACCCTTAAACGTCTTGTTTCCAGCTATCTTGACGCGAATGGCGCTGCGTTATACTGTTCAACCGGCGTAAACATGGGCAGCCAGGGCACACTTGCATTCTGGGTCCAGGAGTGCATCAATGCGGTTACCGGCAACCTTGACAGAAGAGGAGGCACTCTGGTAAGCAAAGGAATCATTGACTTTCCTAAATTCGGAAAGAAACACGGAATCCTTACCAGGACAACACGTTCAAGAGTAGGTAATTGCAGGTCGGTCAACGATGCATTTCCCGGGGCAATCCTGGCTGATGAGATCCTTACCCCTGGCAAAGAGAAGGTCAGGGCGCTATTTGTTACAGGAGGCAATCCGCTCCTGACGATGCCGGGATCTGAACACCTGCGGGAAGCTTTCAATAAATTGGACCTGCTGGTTGTACTTGATATCCTGCCAAATGAAACTGCCTCCCTGGCTCACTATGCGCTTCCCTGTACCTCCCCTGTTGAGCGGCCCGACCTTCCGTTCATTTTCCCCCTGATGCTGGGGCTGCAGCATCGGCCCTACCTGCAGGCAACAAAGGCTGTTATTTACTGTGAGGAGGCACAACGGGATGAAGCCTCCATTTACCTTGACCTTTGCACGCATTCTGGACTCCCTCTTTTTGGATCGGTTATTGCCCAGAAGTTGTTACTCCTCTTTTCCCGTAAGCGCAATGTCTGTGGTGAAAGTATCCGTGATGTGCCCCAAACCGGGATTCTAAATCTCCTTCTGCGGTTCTGTGGCCAGCCAGGCTTTAAAAAATTGCTCAGGCATCCTCATGGACTCCCTGGTCCGGAGCATAAAGCTGACTTCCTCACCCGGAGGTTGGTGACAGAGGATAAGATGGTGCACCTTGCCCCGGTAAGCCTGCTGGAAGCAATCCGTTCGGTGGAGGAGTGGTTTCTGACCGAATCCAATTCAAGGGATAAGTTCAGGCTTATCACAAAGCGGGCTGTAACCACCAATAATAGCTGGACACACAATTACCCCGAATTTGTAAAACCTCCCGATGACACCAACTACCTTTATATAGGTCCTGCCGACGCACTAATCCTGCAACTTGAAAACGGTGACATTGCAGATGTGACCAGTCAAACCGGTTCAGTCAGGCTGCCTGTAAGAATTTCGGAAGACCTCGGGTCTAAAACCGTTGCACTGCCGCATGGTTGGGGTCATCAGCATTCAAGGCTTACGGTTGCAGGTAAAACCCGCGGGGTAAATGTAAACATCCTGGCTGCCGATGGCGTTGAACATATCGATCCGATCAGCGGAATGGCAGTTCTCACTGGTTTCTCTGTGGAGATCACAAAGTCAGAGAACCCGCAAAATGTCCACAGTTGGAGCGGGCATTAGCAAAAATCCACCTTATTTGGATTTTGTCCCGATACTGATTACTTTTGCCGATCAAAACATTAAAATAACATGAAAATCGTTAAAGAATTTAAGGAATTTGCCATGAGAGGCAACGTGATCGACCTCGCAGTCGGTGTGATCATAGGTGCCGCTTTCGGGAAAGTCGTCGGATCGCTGGTCAATGATATTATCATGCCGCCCATCGGTGTTTTAGTAGGCGGAATGGACTTTAAAAGCCTTGCATTTACCATCCGCGAGGCCGTGATGGATCCCGCGACAGGAAAAGTGGCCAAAGAGGCCGTCACCTTGAAATACGGCAATTTCATTCAGACACTGGTTGATTTTACCATCGTGGCATTCGCTATCTTCATGATGGTCAAGGCGGTGATGAACCTTAGCCGGAAAAAAACCGAAGAGGCGCCCGCTGCGCCCCCTGCTCCTACCATTGACCAGGAATTACTCATGGAGATCAGGGATTTGCTGAAGAAATAGTTAACATTTAAAATTACGATAAATGATGAAAAAGTACGCTATATTATTATTGATATGTTTTATTTCAGGTGGCATTTTTGCCCAGGAAATTCATAAAACAGCTAAAGCAAAGGCCGATGTTCTGTCTGATGTTCCTGCCGATAGTTCTGGAAAACATTGGGTTGTACGCGGAAATGGCTCTCTTCAGTTTACACAAGCCTCTTTTACCAATTGGTCGGCCGGCGGCGACAACTCAATCGGGCTTGTTGCGTGGGTGAATTTCAAGGCCAATTATAAAAATGGCAAACATGTCTGGGGCAATAACATCGACCTGGGTTACGGGTTTAACCTGCAGGGTAAAGGGGGTGATGCCACCTACAATAAAACAAATGATAAAATTGAACTCACCACTGCCTATGGTTACGAGCTCCATGCTAATAAGAAATGGTATCTTACTGTGCTTGGAAACTTCCGGTCCCAGTTTTCTGAAGGGTACGACAACCCCGATGATAGAAACGTAGTGTCTACCTTCATGGCACCCGGGTACCTGATTGTCGGTCTCGGTGTCACCTATGTGCCTACAAAATGGTTTACCCTTTACGTATCTCCAGCCTCAGGGCGTTTTACTTTTGTCAATGACCAGGAGTTAGCCGACTCAGGCGCTTTTGGCGTTGAACGGGGCTACTGGAAATCCGATACGGTATTTCACCATGGGAATAACATGCTGGGTGAATTTGGACCTTATGTACGTGCCGAGTTGAATGCAGATCTTTCGAAAAACATCAACCTCACCTCAACACTGGAGCTTTTCAGTAATTATCTTAAAGAATTCGGAAATGTTGATGTAAACTGGAGTTTGATTCTCAGCCTGAAAGTGAACAAGTGGCTCGCAGCCTCAGTCCAGACACAGTTGATTTATGATGACAACATCAACATCGTCACGGATGCGGTAAAACAACCTCATGGCGGACCACGAACCCAGTTTAAAGAGATGCTGGGAATTGGACTATCCTATAAATTCCATTAAGCCATATTTGCAATAAATTAATATACCCGTTGCCAAACAACGGGTATTTTTTATTGATATATTCTGTATTTTTGTGAAAAAAGTTATCTACCATGGCACATCATTCAGAAGAAAACGAACATCTTACTCACGAAGAGCTTAAGTTCAGGGAACATACCGTTCGTGCAGGACATTTTATCAAGATCGACCTGTTTCGTTCAGCCCGTGAAGAGTTTAAAGATGCACTGCAGTATAAACCGGGAGATGCTGAATGCCTCCGGCAAATTGACACCATGAACGCAAACATCTCGCGTGACCGGAAAACAGTGCTGGTTATTGCACCCATGGTCATACTGCTGATAGCAGCAATAGCGCTGCTGGTAGTCTGATTATACATCCATTAATACCTTTCCGGAAATCATGAAAGAAAAGAAAATCAAAGAGTTAGCTATTGTCCGGAATGACCCATGGCTTGAGCCTGTGGCACCAGAAATTACGGCCCGTTTCGACCGTTTTCAGCAAACCATGCAGGAAATTGAAGAGAACTGGAACAGCCTCAGCGAATTTGCCAATGCTTACCAGTTTTACGGTTTTCATTATGACCGCACACTCAAAGGATGGTACTTTCGCGAATGGGCCCCAAAAGCACAGGACCTCTATTTGTTCGGTGATTTCAACAACTGGCAGCGATATTCACACCGGCTTACTCCCAATAAATATGGGCAGTGGGAAATATTCCTCCCTGATGCAGATTACAAAGACCGGCTAACCCATCAAAGCAGGGTTAAGGTGATGGTGCATTCTGAAGCAGGATGGAACGAAAAGATTCCGGCCTACATTCACCGGGTAATCCAGGACCCTGCAACCCTTGGTTTTTCGGGACAGCATTGGGCGCCTCCAAGGGCTTTTGACTGGTCGGGCGACCATTTTGACCTGAAGCAGCTCAATGAGTTGCTTATATACGAATGTCATGTAGGGATGGCACAGGAAGAGGAATCTGTAGGTACTTTTGCAGAATTTGCCGATCATCTTATCCCTTATATAAAGAACTCGGGCTATAATACCATCCAGTTGATGGCCATTGCCGAACACCCATACTACGGCTCGTTCGGGTATCATGTCACCAACTTCTATGCTGTTTCCTCCCGTTTCGGCACTCCCGAAGAGTTAAAATACCTCATCAAAAAAGCGCATGAACAAGGTATCGCCGTATTGATGGATATCGTGCATTCCCATTCTGCCAAGAACACCATGGAAGGGCTCAACCAGTTTGACGGTTCAGATGATCAGTATTTTCACCCGGGCGAAAGGGGCAATCATCCTCACTGGGACTCCAAATGCTTTAATTATGGCAAGCGGGAGGTCCTGCAATTCCTTCTGTCAAACATTAAGTTCTGGTTAAAGGAGTTCCATTTTGACGGGTTCAGGTTCGATGGCGTTACCTCTATGATGTATTTTGACCACGGTTATCGTGAAGTCTGGGACCGTGACGGGTATTTTAAAGATGGGGTTGAATGGGATGCGCTCACCTACCTTCAACTTGCCAACACGCTCACCCACAAGGTGAAGCCTCATGCAGTGACCATTGCCGAAGATGTTAGCGGAATGCCCGGGCTGTGCAGGCCTGTTCGTGAAGGGGGCATAGGGTTTGACTACCGCCTTGCCATGGCGATCCCCGACTACTGGATCAAAGTGTTGAAGGAGAAGAAAGATGAAGATTGGAACATCCATGAATTGTGGGCGGTGATGACCGACCGCCTCCCGGATGTAAAAACCGTAGCTTATTGCGAATCGCATGACCAGGCGCTTGTAGGTGACCAGACCATCGCCTTCAGGCTGATGCAGAGTGAAATCTACTTCAAGATGAGCCGAAAGGATGAGAGTCATGTGATCGACCGCGGAATTGCCCTTCATAAGATGATCCGGCTGATCACGATCGGCCTGGGAGGCCAGGCTTACCTGAACTTCATCGGCAACGAGTTTGGTCATCCCGATTGGGTTGACTTTCCGCGCGAAGGCAACAACTGGAGTTTCCAATATGCCCGCCGGCAGTGGTCCCTGCTCGCCAACCCCGATCTGAAATACAGGTTCCTTGCGGCGTTCGACCGCCAGATGATCGCCCTGGTGAAGAACTACCGGCTTTTTGATGCCGGTTTCGGCGACCAGATGAACATGGATGGAGAGAATCAGACGATGATCTTCAAACGACAGGGGCTCATCTTTATCTTTAATTTCCACGTAACCAAATCGATCCCAGATTATCAGTTTGCCGTACCGGAACCGGGAGATTATAAAATCATCCTTAACACCGACCGTCCTGAATACGGAGGGCATAACAGGGTGAATGACACATTGATATACACAACAAAATTCCAGGCAGAAGATGAGACTCACCTCCTGCAGATCTACAATCCAAACCGCACAGCCCTCGTGTTTGAACGCATAGGCTGACCACTATTATTTTCGTATCTTTGCCCCACAATACTGAGCTAAATTTACGATCATATGAATTTCCCTTATCGTTCTGCCATCAACTGCCAGGCCAGGCTGATGCTGGCACTGTTGCCACTTCTGTTATTGTTCGTTTCTCCCTTCCACGGAACATCGGCAAACCCGGATACCACCTGGTCGGTATCCTTTCGCCTCAACATGACAAAAGCAGTCAACCAGCATATTTTCATGCCCGATTCTGACTATGTATATGTTGTGATGGACCAGGGAATCCAGGAAATCAGGCTCGTCCCGGGACCCGATTATACCTATACCGGGACCCTCTTTGACAAACTGGATTCAGGCGCGACCTACCACTATAAGTTCAGGATAAACGATTCATTACCGGAAACAGTAAACCGGACACTTACAGCCAAACCAGGAATGGTCAACATCCTGGCATGGTGGAACAATGAACCGCTCAACATCACCTCCTTCATTGTCAGCATGAAGTACGCAGTGCAATATAATATGTTTGACCCGATGAATGATTCCGTTTCCATCGTGGGAACCATGAACAATATGCTGGGATCTCCAAAAATGCAGCGGATCGACACAACATTGAATTACATTTACACGGATACCCTCTTGCTCCCTGGCAGCGTGCAGCAATACAAATACCGTATCAACCTGGGTGACACTGCTAAAAACCAACTAGAACTGCTTTACAAACCGAACAGGATCGTTCGGATTCCTGATACCCTGCTCCAGGTCGTGAATGATTACAATAATTACAATCCCGCCAAACGGCTCATGACATTTCAGTGTGACATGGGGTATTATGTGAAGGCTCATCATTTTGATATTTCCTCAGACTACCTTGATGTTGCAGGTAATTTCAATGGCAACGGCGCCAATGACGCCCTGTTCGACGCAGACGGGGATACCCTTTACTCCTTTGAGATTTTCCTGGATACTGCCTGGATCCACCAGGGGCCCCTCTCTTTCAAATTCAGGATCAATGGAAAAAACGGAACCACAGAGTTGCCGGGTAAACCAAACCGGAACTATGCATTCCATGACACCATTCAGCAAAATCCCAACCTCTACACATGCTATTTCAACAACCTTGACCCGGCCATCCCAACCCCACCGTGGGCATATAACGTCGACATACAGGGACTGCTGATTTACAAGAAGTTCCTTAGCGGGATCTACTCCTATGAAAACATCAATGGTATCCCTGAGGACAGTACCACTTTCCGTTGGTTGCGCAGCACCAATTCACTTGGATCTGATGCGGTTGCCATCGATTCAGCCACAAAGATCACCTATGTGGTCGACACCCTTGACATTGGCAAGTGGCTTGTTTTCGAGGTTACCCCAAGGGCTGCCAAAGGAGATTCTGCTATTGGAAAGCCTGTCAGAGTGGTTGCATCCAACAGTATCTCTGCCTGGGATGTTGGCATCAGTGAATTTACCGCACTGATTGGCAGGGTTTATCCCAATCCGGCAAAGGAGTACATTACAGTGGAGGTAAAAAAGGAGATTGAGCGGGTTGAACTCATCAATTACCTGAATCAGACGGTTCTGGGAGGTTCAGATTTCGGCTCCACCACGTTCCGGCTATCCGTGAGCCAATTGCCAAGGGGACTTTACCTGTTGAAAGCGATCACAAAATCCGGTGAATCCGGGGTTGCCCGGGTGATTAAATTGTAGAGAAACGAGGTTTCACCTACCCCAATAAGAAATCGAGGTTTTCATTTTCATGGTACTCCTGTGCTTCCATGCCAAAGCGGAATACCCGCAGCGGGCGATCGCCGGTCAGGTTCATTGAATCACCGGCCACTTTCAGCAGGCATCCTTCACGAAGTCCGACAACCGTGGCATCGCGGTTCACCTGGAGAAATTCAAGAATCCGCTGTTCACGCGTCTCTCCTGCATGACCTTCCGGATTGGCATCCAGGTAGTGAGGATTGATCTGAAATGGAACAAACTTGAGACAATTGAATGAAGGCGGCTCGCATATAGGCATGTCGTTGGTTGTTTTCATGGTCGGGCAAGCCACGTTGGCGCCGGCACTCCAGCCAATAAAAGGAATTCCCCTGAACACTTTCCTGCGTATCGCCTCCATCAGACCAAGTTCCTGCATCATCAGCGCCAGGTGAAACGTATTGCCTCCTCCGATTACGATCGATTCTGCCTCATTTACCGCGACTACAGGATTTGGTTCGCGGTGGATGGAGTGCAGCACAAATCCCATCTCTTTAAATATCTTTTTAACCCGGTCTTCATAAAGATCAAAAGATTTATCAATTCCGGAGGATGTCAGGTTCACTCCCGCGTAAGGAATAAAGAGCACTTTTCGAACCCCGAATCCTGTGAGGAACTCCTTGATATGAGTACGTGGCCATGCGAGATACTCCTCCCCGGCATTTGTTGAATTGCTGATCAATAAAAGATTTCGGATCATATGGTTGATTTGGGCTATAAAAGTAATAGAAAGTTCTTACTTTTGAACCATGGAAAAAATAAAAGTGAAAAATCCAGTCATGAAAAGGCCTGCCCTGAGTTTTTGGCAGGTTTGGAACATGAGTTTCGGGTTCCTGGGAATTCAATTTGGTTTTGCCTTACAAAACGGGAATGCCTCCCGTATTTTACTGACTTTCGGAGCCGATGTTCATAACTTGAGCTGGTTCTGGCTTGTAGCCCCGATCACCGGCATGGTTATACAACCCATCGTAGGTTATTTAAGCGATAAAACATGGTGCAGGCTTGGGCGCAGAAGACCCTATTTCCTGGCGGGGGCGTTTTTAACCAGCATTGCCCTGGTCCTTATGCCCAATGCTCCCCACCTTGCCTCTTTTATTGCCCCTATGTTTATCGGAGGCGGGTTATTGATGATCATGGATGCCTCCATCAACATTTCCATGGAACCATTCAGGGCGCTTGTGGCCGATAAACTTCCGGAGGAGCAGCACACGCTCGGGTTTTCGATGCAAACCCTTCTCATCGGGATCGGAGCTGTTGTGGGATCATGGCTGCCCTATATCCTTGGCAACTGGATGGGAATTTCTAAAACTGCCGGCGCCAGCGGACTTATCCCCGACAATGTTACCTACTCCTTCTACATCGGTGCATTTGTATTATTCGGCGCCATCCTCTGGACAGTCTTCTCAACGACCGAATATCCACCGGAACAACTCACCCGGGAAGAAGCCGATCAAAAGCCCGGAAAATTCATGATTCCCCCGGTGATGATCAAATTGTTGCTGGTTCAGTTTTTCTCATGGTTTGCCCTCTTCTCCATGTGGGTCTATACCACTCCGGCTGTTGCACTTAAATTCTATGGCACCGCCGATGCCAATGCCCCTTCGTTTCAGGAAGCCGGCGACTGGGTGGGAATATTATTCGGCATTTACAACGGTGTCTCGGCTGTCATCGCCATGTTGCTACCTGTTGTGGCCAAACGATTGTCGAAAAAAGTAACCCATGCCCTGGCACTTTCTATCGGCGGATTGTCGCTGTTATCCTTCCTGGTAATTGGTGATCCCCATATGCTGATCATTCCAATGATCGGTATCGGTATCGCCTGGGGAAGCATCCTTGCGATGCCATACGCGATGCTTGCAAGCTCAATTCCTCCCCGAAAAATGGGGGTTTATATGGGACTTTTCAACATGTCGATCACCATCCCACAGATTGTAAGCGGTGTTTTCAGCGGGCTGATCCTTAAGTACTTTTTTGCCGACAATCCGATCCTGTGCATTGTGATGGCCGGTATCAGCATGTTCCTGGGAGCCATCAGTGCACTCTTTATCAAGGAGAAAACAACCTGATCCAAGTTGCAACACGAAAATTCTAAATATTTCAAATAAACTACCATGCTCAAAGAAAGATCAAGCGGAATTTTACTTCATCCCACCTCACTTCCAGGCAAATACGGTATCGGTACACTTGGAAAGGCCTCATTTGAATTTATCGACTTTCTCGCAAAGGCCAAACAGCAATACTGGCAGATTTTACCTTTGGGGCCAACCGGTTATGCCGATTCCCCTTACCAATGTTTTTCGGCACATGCAGGAAATCCAAATCTCATTGACCTTGATATCCTGGTAAAATCACGGTTGCTTTCGGCAGATGATCTTTCGGATTATCCCCGTTTTTCGAATGAGCGGGTCGATTTTGAAGCAGTCCAGCAAACCCGCTTACCCCTGTTGCATAAGGCTTATCATGCCTTTACGATTTATGCCGACAACATGGAAAAGATGGCGTACCGGAATTTTTTAAAGGATCAGGCCAAATGGATCAACGACTATGCGCTTTTCCGGGCCATCAAGGCAAACCGTGATCAAAAGCCATGGTATCTCTGGGAAAATCCGCTGAAAATGCGGGAACCTGAAGCCATCAAGGCCATCCAGGCTCTTCTTCATGAAGAGATTGACTTTCATAAATTCATGCAATTTCTCTTTTTCCGCCAGTGGATCGCCGTAAAGGAGTATGCACACAGTCATAATGTTAAAATCATTGGCGACATTCCTTTGTATGTTGCGCTCGACAGCGCTGATGCCTGGGCCAATCCCGAAATTTTCGAATTTGACAGCAACCTCAACCCCATCCAGGTAGGAGGTGTACCTCCCGATTATTTCAGTGAAACGGGCCAGCTCTGGGGCAACCCGCTCTTCCGCTGGGACGTATTGAAGGAGACCAACTATCGATGGTGGATCGATCGCATCCGAACGAGTCTCTTCCTCTATGACATCATCCGCATCGATCATTTCCGGGGGTTTGCTGCCTACTGGGCTGTTCCTTATTCAGAAAAAACGGCTATCAACGGCAGGTGGATACCCTGCCCCGGAAAGGAGTTTTTCAATGCCTTGCAGGTAGAGTTCGGCGACCTGCCCATCATTGCCGAAGATCTTGGTGTCATCACCCCCGATGTGGAGGAACTCCGCGACGGGTTCGGACTCCCTGGAATGAAAATTCTCCAGTTTGCCTTCGATTCCTCTGAAGCGAATGACTACATTCCGCACAACTATGTCAAGAATTGCATTGTCTATACAGGAACCCATGATAATGACACCGTGGTGGGGTGGTTCAACAGCGCTTCCCCTGAAGATCGTAAATATGTACTTGACTATTTAAACACCAGCGATCACGACATTCACTGGTCGTTTGTACGGCTGGCATGGTCTTCGGTGGCCTACACAGCCATCGTGCCCATGCAGGATTTGCTGGGACTCGACACTTCGGCACGCATGAACCTGCCCGGAACCACTCAGAACAACTGGAAGTGGCGTGTTGACGAAGGCGCATTTTCACCCGAAATGGCGGCGAAACTTGCGCATTTGACCACCCTCTATGGGCGAACAAAAAAAACAAAAAAATAAAATTGGACCTGCTGTGGTTTAAATAAACTTCTGATTATATGCTTCGAGTACTTGTCTTTTTCACCTTTTTGATTCCGCTACACTTACTTTCCCAGGAAGTGACGCTTGACCGCGTGGAGCCCCCCTTCTGGTGGACAGGATTTAAGAATGGCGACCTGCAACTCCTGGTTTACGGGAAGAATATTGCCTCATCAACTGTTGCAGTTGGCTATCCCGGTTTTATCCTGAAAAAGATTCATAAAGTTGAAAATCCCAATTACCTCTTTCTCGATTTTGCCATCAGTGCCGGAACACGCCCCGGAATCGCCACCCTTGAGTTTAAAATCAAGAATAAAATTGTGGCAAAATACCTGTATGAGCTGAAAGCCAGAAAGAAAGGATCAGCACAGCGGAATACGTTCAATTCACATGATGTTCTGTACCTTGTGATGCCCGACCGCTTTGCCAATGGCGATGTGTCCAACGATACATTACCTGGTATGGCTGAACAACTTAACCGCTCCAACCAGGATGGGCGGCATGGCGGCGATATCAAAGGGATCATGAGTCACCTGGACTATTTTCAGGACCTTGGTATTACCGCATTATGGATCAATCCCCTGCTTGAAAACAACCAGGCGAAATACTCCTATCATGGGTATTCCACCACCAATTATTATAAAATCGATCCACGGTTTGGCACCAATGAGGACTATGTAAAACTCGGTGAAGCGCTGCATCAGCGCGGAATAAAACTCATCAAGGATATGATCTTCAACCATTGCGGCAGCGGACACTGGTGGATGAAAGACCTTCCTTCGCCCGACTGGGTTAATCAATGGCCTGAATTTACCCGCACCAACTACCGGGCTGGCACCTTCACAGATCCATATGTGTCTCAGGCTGATAGCAATATGTTTGTCCGGGGTTGGTTTGACCTTACCATGCCCGACCTCAACCAGGCCAATCCATTTGTCAAAAACTACCTCATTCAGAGCAGTATATGGTGGATTGAATATGCCAGTCTTGATGGTATCAGGCAGGACACACAGCCCTATCCTTTCAAAGAGATGATGGCTGAATGGGGAAAAAGAATCCAGGAGGAGTACCCCGGGTTCAACATGGTGGGTGAATGCTGGCTCAACTATCCCGCATCGGTTGCCTACTGGCAGAAAGGATCGAAAAACAAAGACGGTTATGATTCATGGCTGCCAAGCGTGTTCGATTTCCCGCTCTATGATGCCCTTCAGAAAGCCTTTAACGAACCGGAAGGATGGAACACTGGTATCACGAGGCTTTACGAGATCCTTGCCCAGGATTTTTCATACCCAAATCCTAACAACATCGTGGTTTTTGCCGACAACCACGATGTGAATCGTTACCTCGATTCACAGAGTGATGATGTTCGCCGGTTGAAAATGGCCATGGCCTACATTCTTACTACCCGTGGAATCCCTGAGATCTACTACGGAACCGAGGTGCTGCTTACGACAGGAGCCGACAAAGGCGATGGTAACAAACGTAAGGATTTCCCCGGCGGCTGGCCAGGCGATCCCAGGAATGTATTCGCTGAAACCGGCCGAAGCACTGCTGAAGCCGATATGTATGCCTACCTTAAGAACCTGATACACTGGCGCAATGCCAACGAAGTAATCCATACCGGGAGTTTCCGCCATTTTATCCCGGCCGACGGAATCTACACCTATTTCAGGTACAACGAGAAATCAACGGTAATGGTTGTAATGAACAACAACGAAGTCTCCAAAACCATTGAAACCAAACGCTATAATGAGTTCTTGAAAAAATTCAGAACCGGCAATGAAATCATCTCCAAAACAACCATAACTGATTTATCAACCCTGGTCATCCCTGCAAAGTCTGTGTTGATTGTTGAACTTAAATAGTGACAGGTAAACAGGTAAGCTGGTAAACAGGTAAACAGGTAAACAGGTAAGCAGGTCAAAAATATTTCAAATGGTATATAATAATTTGTAAAAAGTAAATCAACCAACATGTTAGGAATCCAAAAACGTCTCAGCAACCTCTTCTATATCATCCTGGGTCTTCCCAGCACAGCGATGGGCTTTGCCCTGTCTATCCAGATCGCAGTGTTAAGCTGGATCCTCCGTACGAAATACAATCTTGAGATCGACCAGATCGGCATCGTATGGGCAGCGGGTCCGATTGCCGGGATTCTTGGCCAGCCCATCATTGGATTGATCAGCGACAAAGCCTGGTTCTGGGGAGGACGCAGGAAACCTTTCATCATCATTGGCGGTATCCTTGCAGCCCTGATGATCTTCGCCCTGCCAAACATCGATAAGATCAGCAACTTCTTCGGCATTGCCAGCATCATGGCGGTTGCCATTACGGTTGCGCTCACGCTTGATCTCTCCATCAACATCAGTTTCAACCCAACACGGTCGATCATTGCCGATGTCACCCCCGACGGGCAGCCCCGCACAAAAGGTTACACCTGGATGCAGTCCATTTCAAACCTCTTCGGCAGTGGCGCTTACCTGATGGGCGCTCTCATCGGTAACTATTTCCTGATCTATGCAGGTGTTTTTATCGTCCTCATCTTCTCTATCGGCCCGCTGCTTTTTATTGAGGAACCCCGTGTACTTGCAGCAAGTCCCAGTGACAGTAACAAAAGCAAACCAGGCGAAGCCAGCATTGCAGCCCCAACGCAATGGGGTGAACTTTTCAAACTCTATTTCGCCCATGGATTTTCATGGCTCGGCATTCAAACCATGTTTGTTTACATGTTCGCGTTCCTTGAACAGAAACTCCCTGCCATGAACGACATGTCGGTTGCCGACCGCAACATGCGGCTGGGGCAGATGATCGGCTGGTCATTTTTCATCCTCAATGCAGTCGGTGCCATCTGGCCTGCCTTCATGCTCGAACCGATGGCCAAAAAACTTGGCAGGGTGAGAACACACGCCCTGATGGTTGCCATCATGGCGCTGGGTTATTTCGGAATCGTGTTTTTCGCCTCCAGCGCCATCATGCTATACACCATGATGTGTGTCCTCACGCTTGGCTGGGCCGCTGTGGTGAGCCTGCCATTCGCCATAATGTCGGAAAAGGTGGATAAAAGCCGGATGGGATTTTTCATGGGGATATTCAATCTTTCTGTTGTTCTGCCTCAGCTTGTTGCCAGTTCACTCATCGGTACCATTATTAAAAATGCGAGCGACAAAGGCATCATTTTTATCATCAGTGGTGCATCGTTGGCCATCTCTGCAGCGCTTTGGCTTTTTGTCTCTGAAAACCGAAAATCCTAACCAATTTCCTGATGAATAGAAAATTTGTACTGTTAATCCTGTTTTTGACATTTTGGGGATTCCGGCTAAGCGCTGAGAATTTCGAACAGTTCATCAACCGGATGAACTCCCTGCCTGAATCGCAGCGACAGGCGGTTGCCGACAGTTTTATGAGTTCCGGTCACAGGTTTCCTTTTGTTGAGTTTGACACCCTGGTGCATTTCGTTTACAATTCGACGGCACAAAGTGTTTCCATGGCCGGTGATGCAACCGGGTGGAATCCCAATGTACCTTTAGCCAACATCAGCGGAACAAAGTTCTGGTATTTCACAACCAGCTATGGGAAGGATGCGCGTCTTGATTACAAACTCGTAATCAACGGATCCAACTGGATCATCGACCCGAATAACCCTTATACCTGCACCGGCGGATTTGGGCCCAATTCAGAGTTGCGCATGCCCGGTTATGTCGTTCCACCCGAAATCAGCTATTACAGTTCAATCCCGCACGGAACCATCAAGGATACCACCTTTACCAGTAGTATCCTGGGGAATACCCGGCCGGTACGCATCTATCTGCCACCAGGCTACCCTTCGGGGAGTGAGGCCTATCCTGTCATCCTGTTTCATGA
Organism: Bacteroidales bacterium; assembly: GCA_049317265.1. Taxonomy (GTDB): domain Bacteria; phylum Bacteroidota; class Bacteroidia; order Bacteroidales; family FEN-979; genus CAIVAT01. The sequence goes on along the minus strand of JBMOIP010000002.1, from coordinate 64,930 downwards.
CGGCCCTGAATACATCACGCTTGGCAATGTGAACAACATCCTGGATTACCTGATTTCCGAACACTTAATGCTACCTGTAATAGGAATCTTTGTTCCACCGGTTGACCGCACTGCTGAATATGCCGGAAGTAAAATTGACAAGTTTACCAGTTTCATTGTTACGGAATTGATGCCCGTAATAGATGTCAAATACAAAACCAGCAAGAACCCGGCAAAACGCGCCTTGGCAGGCGCTTCGGACGGAGGTAATATTTCACTTTATATCGGGATGAAACACCCGGAGCAATTCGGGAAGATTGCCGCACAATCGAGTGATGTAATCAATGTCATCAGCCAGACTTTCTCATCCGGCCCCAAACTCGATCTCGAATTGTTCATAGATATCGGGAAATATGATATCGCCCAGTTGATTCCAATGGTTCATGGTTTAAGGGATATTTTACAGGCAAGAGGTTATATTTATCAGTTCAGGGAGTGGAATGAAGGACACAGCTGGGGCAACTGGAAGGGACATTTACGTCTACCGCTGCTGCAGTTTTTCCCGATATCAAGCGGATTAATTAATCCCCCTGTAAAACCGGGATCAAAGCTGGAACAGAACCGGCCAAATCCGTTTCATGGACACACGACGATTCCGATTTCCGCCCCGACTGGCTCAAAAATAGAGTTGACCCTCTATGACATGACCGGTAAAAAACTGGGAACGGTTTTTTCAGGGTCAGCATCAGCGGGAGAGAATCTGATTGAATATCACCATACGTATCAGGCAGGAGCGTACATTCTTAGGTTGAAGGAGGATGATATAATGGGTGAAAGTATTTTAATTACAGCGTTATGAGTGTGAAATCAGGGTTTGTTAAACACAATAGGCACAGTAGGGCACAGTAGAAAAACACATTAGATTTTTTTCTATTGTGCCTCCTCTTGTGTACTAATGTGACTAATGTGGTAATCATTGTAAAGGATCCAAATACAAAATCAATAAATATGAAAATCAAACATTTACCCATTATTATTACCGGCCTTGCGCTGACCATGTGGAGCTGTTCCTCCAATGATGACCTGCCTGTTGCAAAAGATCCCCAGATGATTAAGCTTTCCGCACCCATCCTGATCAATCCGGATTCAACGGTGATCGAACTGGCAGATTACCTGTTAAGGCCAAACCAGATCGATTCACTGCAACTTGACAAGGCACTTAGCGCATCAATATCGACTGATTCAACCCAAATGGTCATCAAACCTGTTGACAGGGATTTTCCAAAACTCTCCTCCTTGAAGATATGGTCGAAAGGATTCTCTTACTCCCTGTTGCTTGAGAAATCGACCAAAGTCAAGTTCAGATTCAGCTTTGATCCGAAGTCCAAAAAGTATAAACATGTGCAGATCAAAGGCCAGATGAATGAATGGAATGCCGCCTCCGGCTACCTTTATGAAAAGGAGGGAAAATGGCACATCGACTTCCAGCTTTTCCCCGGAAAATACCAGTATAAACTGATCATCGATGGCAAAGAGAAATCAGACCCGAACAACCGCGATTCAGTGAGCAACAACAATGGAGGATACAACTCCTTACTAACCATCGGAAACCTGAACCCATCGGGGTTGACCACCCTGTTCACCTCCTCCGCAGATGGCAGAAAAATTGTGATTGGCATGAAAAACAAGGCTGATTCGATCTTTGTCTTCTGGCAGAATTACATGCTGGACCAGAAATTCTGGAAAAGGGACAGTTCCGGGATTACCATCGATGTTCCCCGAAAGGCGAAAGAGTTTGACCGGAGTTTTATCAGGGTCTTCGCATACAACAGTATTGGAATTTCCAACCATATCCTGGTTCCCCTGCAGGATGGAAAAGTGCTCACAGATGCCAAAAGCCTCACCCGCGCCGACCGGGAGGCCATGGTGATGTATTTTCTGATGGTCGACCGGTTTAAAAACGGCAAACCTGAAAATGATGCGCCTGTCAAGGACGCTGAGATTGACCCGAAAGTAAATTACATGGGAGGTGACCTGGCCGGGATTACCCGCCAGATTGAAGATGGCTATTTTTCGAACCTCGGGATCAACACGATCTGGATCTCCCCCATCACGCAGAATCCTGTTGTGGGCTATGTGGAATATCCTGCACCGCACCGCAAGTTTTCCGGGTATCATGGATACTGGCCAATTACCCTTTCAACGGTAGACACCCGCTTTGGGACTCCCGATGAACTTCACAAACTGGTGAGCGAAGCCCACAGCAGCAACATCAACATCATCCTCGACTTTGTATCGCATCATGCACACCAGGATTATCCGGTTTTCAAAGCCCATCCCGACTGGATTACCCAGCTTGACCTTCCCGGGAAGCGGAAGAACCTCCGCTTATGGGATGAACAGCGGCTGACCACCTGGTTTGATGTATTCCTCCCTACCTTCGACCTTACCAAACCAGAGGTGGCCAACATGGTCTCCGACTCCGCTGCTTTCTGGATCAAGGAGTACAAACTCGACGGATTTCGCCACGATGCCGCCAAGCACGTTCCGGAAAACTACTGGAGAATGTTAACTCAAAAAATTACCCAACAGGTGGCAATCCCAGAACAAAGAGGAGTGTTCCAGATAGGTGAAACCTTTGGAAGCCGTGAATTGATAGGAAGTTACATCAATCCCGGGATGCTGGACGCCCAGTTTGATTTCAACCTGTACTGGGAAGCAAAATCGGCTTTTTCCATGGACAACACCTCCTTCCGCGACCTCAATTACTCCCTGCAGCAAAGCTTCAGCTATTTTGGCGAACATAACCTGATGGGAAATATCACCGGCAACCAGGATATGTCGAGGTTTATCTCTTATGCAAGCGGCGCTCTCAGTCCCAATGAAGATGCCACCGAAGCCGGCTGGAAACGCGATATCCAGGTGAAAGACACCATCGGTTACCAGAAACTGGCCAACCTCGAGGCCTTCAATATGACCATCCCCGGAATCCCTGTCATCTATTACGGGGATGAGTTCGGCATGGCAGGCGCAGGCGACCCTGACAACCGCCGGATGATGAAGTTTGACAGCCTCAATAAACAGGAACAGTCACTTAAAGTTATCACCGCCAAACTTGCACATCTCAGGAATACGAACCTGGCCCTGATATACGGTGATTTTACCACCCTGAAAGTCAATGAGAAAGTATTTGTATACCTCCGCTCCTATTTTGACAAAGCGGTGATCGTGGTATTCAGCAAAGACAAATCGTCACGTAAAATTGAATTTGACCTTCCTGCAAGGTATTCTGAGGCAACCTTCACAACCGGGTTTGGGTCTGCATTTACAGCCGACAAGGGGAAAGTCAGCCTGGAACTTAAGGGCAACTCATTTGAAATTTTATCAAACTAATCAACACTGAATTATGAAACGACTTTCACTCCTGGTTACCTGTGCAGCGCTGGCAATGTCCGCCTGCAACCACCAGGCTGCCAGTGTAAATGGTAGCCCGGGCACCCATGTAGAATGGAGCAGAAATGCCACCATATATGAAGTTAATATCAGGCAGTACACTCCTGAAGGCACCTTTAAAGCATTTGAAAAGGAGCTTCCCCGCTTGCAAAAAATGGGGGTCGACATCCTGTGGCTGATGCCCATTAATCCGTTAGGTGTAAAAAACCGCAAAGGAAGCCTGGGCAGTTACTATTCAGTGTCTGATTACCTTGCCGTTAATCCTGAATATGGGACCAAAAAGGATTTCATCGATGTCGTAAAAAAGGCGCATGAGCTCGGGATGAAAGTGATCATCGACTGGGTGGCCAACCACACATCATGGGATAACAACCTGATTACCAAACATCCTGAATGGTACAAGAAAGATTCGACCGGGAAAATTGTTCCTCCGGTAGCCGACTGGACAGATGTCGCCGCACTCGATTTTTCCCAGCCCGACCTGCGCGAATATATGACAGATGCCCTAATCTACTGGATCAAGGAGGCCGACATCGATGGTTATCGTTGCGATGTGGCTGGCATGCTCCCGGTATCCTTCTGGAATGAGGCCATTCCGAAAGTTCGGGCCACCAAACCAGTTTTCATGCTGGCTGAAGATGAATCCCCTAAAATGCACGATACAGGATATTTCGACGCCACTTACTCCTGGCGGTTGTTTCACACGATGAATGATGTTGCCCAGGGAAAGAAACCCGCTACCATGATTGACTCGGCAATGGCAATAGATTCGAAAACCTTCCCCAAAGATTCATACCGGATGCGTTTCACTTCCAACCATGATGAAAACTCATGGAACGGAACCGAGTATGAACGCATGGGCGAAGGAGCCCGGGCGTTTGCTGTACTCAGCTACACCCTTCCCGGGATACCATTAATATATAGTGGACAGGAGTCAGCCATGAACCGCCGGCTGCGGTTTTTTGACAAGGATACCATTCCGTGGGGTAATTATCCGCTGGAACCTTTTTATACCAAACTTAATGAGCTGAAAACTAAAAGCAACCTGCTGGATGCAGGGGATGCCGGCGGAGAATTCATCAGGGTTCATACAACTGTTGATCAGGCTGTATATGCATTTGTCAGGAAAACAGCCCAGGCAAAGATGTTCATCATTCTGAACCTGTCAAACCAACCCCAGACCGCCTTACTGAAAGGGAACGAATTTCAGGGGAAATACCTTGAAAGCTTTACCGGAGTAGCAGGCACCTTTAAAGGTGATGAAAAGATCGCCCTAACTCCATGGGCTTACCAGGTGTTCTTATATTGATCAGGCGCAGTAACCATCAGTTTGCCTGATATGTATAAATATAGTCCTTCTTGAAATATTTTATAGATTTTTTACTATTTTTGCAGGACTTTTCAAAAAGAAATCCTTACCAGCGCAATAACATTACATAAGTGAATAACTTCAGTAGTCTCTAAATTAAACGAGTATGAAAAGAAAATTACACTTGCAATTAAAACACCTGTTGGTCGCGTTCCTTCTGCTTGGAGGTTCAACGGGGCTTTTTGCCCAGAACCTTGAAATAACAGGGGTTGTTTCCGAAGCCGGCACCGGGGAACTACTTCTCGGGGCTACGGTCCTTCAAAAAGGGACTACAAACGGAACCGTTTGTGATATCAATGGAAAGTATAAAATCAGCGTTCCCCAGGGAGCTGTTCTGAGGTTTTCACTGATCGGCTATGTAACCAAAGAAGTAACAGTTGAAAAAGCCGGTCCGGTTGACGTTACCATGGTGGTCCAGGTCACCACCCTCGATGATGTTATCGTGATCGGTTACAGCACACAGAAAAAAACCGATAAGACAGGTGCGGTGAGCACCGTCAAGTCAGATGATCTTAACGGCGGTGTAATTACCAGCGCCATACAGTCAATGCAGGGAAAAGCCGCAGGCGTACTGGTCTCCAAAAAAGGAGGTGACCCCAGCGAAAACTTCTCCGTCCGCATCCGCGGAGCCTCTGGTTTCAGCTCGAACACACAGCCATTGTATGTGATCGACGGAATCCCCGGCGCTGACCCGAACATTATTTCTCCGGATGATATTGAATCTTTCAACATCCTCAAGGATGCTGCTTCAACCGCTATTTATGGATCGAGAGGTTCAAACGGGGTCATTATCATTACCACCAAGAAGGGCAAAGCCTCCGGTACGGCAAAGGATGGCCTGAAAGATGATGGCGCTTACAGCAACATCGAATTCAGCACCCAGATCTCCATGGAGAACGTTTCCAAAAAACTGGACCTTCTCTCTGCTTCCCAGATGCGTACATTTTCACAGCAACTTCTTACCCAGGCGCAGGTAAAGCATCCCGGCTATACCATGGACAGTGTTTTCATTGATGGGGGCGCAACCACCGACTGGCAGGACCAGATTTACAGAACCGGTATTGCCTACCAGAACAGCCTGAGTTTTTCGGGTGGCAACAAGCACAACTCCTACCTGGCAGCTGTTACCAATTCCAACTGGGAAGGCACCATGAAAGGAACTTCAAAGGACCAGACCACTGCGCACATTAGTGTGACCCAGAAAGCGCTGAAGGACAAACTTACCCTTGCAGCCAACATCATGGGCGCCTTTGAAAAGAATGATTATGAAAATTATGGCGGTTGGGGCAAAGATGACATCATCTACCAGTCGATCTCCCGCAACCCTACTGATCCGGTTTATACACCCTCAGGCAGCTACTACCAGAGTTCGCGCGTTTTCAGTTATGAGAACCCCATTGCCATCATCAATGAGGTGACCAACAACAGGGATGCAAAAAAATTCCTTGGCAGTTTAAAAGCTGATTTTGAAATCCTTTCAGGTTTAGTGGCCAGTGTGAATGTGGGCTACATCCATGATGACAATACCACCAACTACTTCAGACCTGCCAACTTATATGCTTCAGCGGATAACGGATTTGGCAAGAAGCAATATAATTCCAATACCCAGAAACTGATTGAATTCACCGGCAACTATACCAAGACCTTCAAAAAGAGCCATAACCTGAATGCACTTTTAGGTTACTCCTGGCAGGAATCTGTCACCAGCGGCTTTTATTCGCAGGGACGTGATGCCCAGTCAACCTATGCAGGTCCTGACAATCTCGCTATTTTAAATGACATTCAATACGGAGATATCGGTTCCTGGAAGGGACAGTGGAACCTCATCGGCTTTTTCGGTCGTGTTCAATACAACTATAAAAGCAAGTACTTTATTTCCGGATCGCTTCGCCGCGATGGTTCATCAAAATTCGGAACCAACAACAAATGGGGCTGGTTCCCCACAGCAGCCATCGGATGGAGCCTGGACCAGGAGAAGTTCCTCTCTGATGTTAAATGGCTCAACCAGTTGAAATTACGTGGCAGTTACGGTATCGCTGGAAACCAGGAGATCGGGGAATACAGAAGTCTCATTCTCTGGCAGCCAAGCGGCAAAGGCACCAACCCTGAAACCGGACAGGAAGTCATTACATTTGAACCCGCCTGGAATGCCAATCCCGACCTGAAATGGGAACAGACCTCAGAAGTGAACGTCGGTCTCGATTTCGGGTTCCTCAACAGCAGGTTAAGTGGTAGCTTTGAAGTCTATTATAAAGTGACCAAGGACCTACTGGGCGAATATAATGTACCTGTTCCGCCGAACCTTGCACAGAGAACCTTTGCTAATTCAGGTTCTATGTCGAATACGGGTCTTGAATTATTTTTACAGGCCTATCCCATCTCCTCGAAAAAATTCACATGGAAGACAAGCCTTACGGTTTCTCATAACAAGACCAAGATCCTTGATCTCGGAACCTATTTCAATGATAAGGACGGTGTCAGAAAAGAGGGATACCTTTCGGGTCGTGGTATGGTTGGTGATCTGAACTATGTTACCGGCATCATGGTTGGCGAAGAGGTTGGTACCTTTTATCTTCCAACCTATGTGACCATGCAGGACAGTCTCTTCGTGTACAACTCGATCTCCGGCGGTTATACCACTGATATCAGCCAGGCAAAGCGGTCAGTAATCGCAACGGCAGCACCTAAAGTTGAACTCGGCTGGTCAAATACCCTGACCCTTGGCAAGCATCTTTCGCTCGATTTCTCATTCCGCGCCTGGTTAGGAAACCATGTGTATAATGCCACCAAGATGTTTTTCGAAAATCCGGGCAACCTCCCCGATCTTAATGCCATACCATCAGCCATTGATGAGTATAACAAAGGTCGTAAAACCGGTCCTGCCATTGCCGATACCTATGTTGAGAATGCATCATTCCTTAAACTGGATTATATCTCCTTCGCCTATGACTTCAACGTGTCGAAGATCTCATGGTTGAAGAAACTCTCCCTCTATGTGTCGGCCAACAACATTTTCACCATTACCGGCTACACCGGGGTAGATCCTGAAACCACCGTGAACGGATTATCCTTTGGCATCGATCAATACAATGTTTATCCAAAAACCCGTGCTTATACTGCCGGTGTAAAGGTTACCTTTTAATCCCGTACAGCTATGAAAAGAAGATATATACTCATCTCAGCCCTGTTTATCACCCTCTTCTCCTGCACAAAGCTTGACGAAACGGTGTATGACAAAATCCCCGGAAGCCTCTATCCCGAAAACGCAAATCAAATTGCCAACCTAAGCGTGAACGCCTATAAGCAAATGATAAATATGGCCGACGACGGCGGTTGGTGGTTCCTGGCCCAGGAGATCTCTTCCGACGAACTATGCGGTCCCACAAGGGGAGCCGACTGGGACGATGGCGGAAAATGGCGTAACATGTACAAACACACCTGGTCTAATGACGATGAAGGTGTAAACCGAATGTGGAGCCTTTTCTGGTCGGGTATCACCACCTGTAACCAGGTACTTGACATGATGCACGAACTTCCTCAAAACCCCGCCCTTCTTGCAAAAATGAAAGAGGTGGAGGTTTTACGTGCCTTCTATTATTACCTGCTGATCGACAATTACGGTGATGTTCCTTACCTCACCAGCGCCAAGAACGCTCCATCCCTTCCATTGAGAGTGAAAAGAGGAGTTGTGTATGATAGCATCGTCAATACGGTGAAATCAGCGCTGCCTTTCCTTAAAGCGGGTGACCATAAATACATGGCCACGAAATACATGGGATTTGCCTTGTTGACCAAGCTCTATCTTAATGAGGCTGTTTACAAAGGACAAGATTTAACCGGTACGCCAGAACAGTGGAACAACTCTATGAAGTATTGCGACAGTTTACTGGCCAGCCCATATTCACTGGAATCTGACGTAAGTGCGCCTTTTATTACCGCCAACGAAACTTCCAGGGAGATCATCTTCTCTATTCCTTATGATGAAAATAATTTCCAGGGATTCAGGCTCCATATGCGTACCCTGCACTATCAGCATAACCTGAAGTATGACATGACGGTTGGACCATGGAACGGTTTTGCCGTGGTTCCTACCTTCTTCGACACCTATGAGCAAACTGATAAAAGAAGGGATGCCTATTTCATCTTCGGATTGCAGCATGCCAGCAGCACCAACGGCGGTGGGATCATCAGCGACGGTTTGACTCATAAAAATCTCGATATTGATCCATATTTACCTGCCCTTTACATGCAGGCTGCCAACTTTACCCCTACGCAAATCAGGACTACAGGGGCCCGCGTTGGCAAATATGAAATTAAAATGGGCGCCAAGGAAAATTTAAGCAACGATTTACCGTTATTCAGAATTACAGACTTCTATTTGATCAAAGCTGAATTGATGGTCCGCCTCGGCGGAAACGGTGACCAATGGGTCAATCCTATTCGTACCAGGGCCGGTGTGGCTACCTGGAGCGGCGCCACACTTGAACAGATTCTTGCCGAACGCGGCAGGGAATTGTATGCAGAAGGCCACCGCAGACAGGATCTCATCCGTTTTGACAAATTTAAAGATGCCCGATGGGAAAAACAGGCTGATGAAGTTTACAATGGCTTATCAAGGAATACCTTCCCAATTCCCAAATGGGCGACTGATGCGAATCCCAATTTATTACTCATTCCATAAACCAAGTTGTTCAATTTCACTAATTAATTAATTTAAAATCAATGTCTATGAAAAATTTGATGATCAAAATTTCAACAATGCTGGCGATGGTAGCTGTTTTTGCCATGGTCTTTGGTGTTAGCTCCTGCAAAAAGGATGACGAAACAACTCCTCCTACCGTTATCGTTCTTGACGGTTTATACGTAAAAGGTTCGGTGACTGCTTATCCTGATTTCAATTCAAAAGCGATGATGAAAATCACCTACAATGAAAACGGACAGAAATTAGATTCAACCTTGTACGAACTCTACATTCCGATCAAAGCAGGTGCAGCCGGATTCACGATCACAAAAGTTGCCGGTTCAGTAAAAACCTCCTTTGGCCCGGCTACCGGATTCGGAACCATCGCTGCAGGCGCAGGTACAACCGATGAGCCGAAATTTGCTTTCCAGCGCGGTCCTGTTGCAGCCAACACTGCTGTATTCACGGTTCCTGTTGACGGATTCTACCATGTTGTTTTTGATACCAAATACAACAAGGTTGCCATCATGAGAGTTGTTTGGGGTCTTATTGGCGCCGCAACCCCGGGTGGATGGTCAAATGACACACTCATGACTCAGTCTGCTTTCAACCTCACAACCATGTCATACACCCTCACCGGTTTGACCCTTGGTAAAGGCGAATGGAAATTCCGCTATTCACATGGCTGGAAAGTTGAAATTGACACAACCGATTCAGATCCTACCAAATGGGTAAAAGTTAACACCAACTTCGGTGGCGCTGCAGGCGCTCTGAAACCTGGTGGCGACAACATCGTGAACACTGTTCCCGGTATCTATACCGTTACAATGGCTTACACCCTTGGTTCAGGCTACACTGCTACCTTAACCAAAACCGGTAACATTCCTCCGATCAACTACTCAACCTATGAAATGGGTCTCATTGGAAATGCTTACAACAAACCTGATGGCACACCAGCCGACTGGGATGTTAACTTTGGCACTTCCTTGCCAACCATCACCGGCACCGACTATGTATGGACCTACACTGTAGACCTCATTGCTGATAAAGAATTCAAAATCAGGCAGGGAACAGACTGGTCAGGTAAATCAGTCGGTTATGGCGATGTAACCTGGGCAGGCGCTGCTGCAGCCAATTTCAGCAACAACGGCGGAAACATTAAAGTTGGCGTAGCCGGCAATTACACCCTCGTTTTCAAAATCGAAGCTGCTACCGAAACCTACACGATGACTGCTACGAAAAACTAACTGGCAGAATCTTTTACATTTATTGCTTAAAAAGGTGCTCTCTGATGAGGGCACCTTTTTTTTATGCAACCTGCTACTTTTCCTTAACTTTACACAACCATAAAATACTTCTGGTGATCTCACTCCATTAAAGATGCTGATATGAAAAATCGCTTCCTGTTCGTCATCGCCTGTTTGCAACTTGCCTTTTCGCATGCCCAAACCACTCCTTCAATCACCCTGAGTTTTAATGCCATTGACGCTCAGACGCAGACCCCGGTTAACCTGCAAAGCCTGATGATCATGAATTTAACCCTTGGATGCGATACAACCCTATACGAGGCAAATCCATCCATTATCCTGATCAATTCAACAGGACTTGAAGAAAACAACCTGCCGGCTTCCGGCTCCTTCTCTTTGCTGCCAACGATTCAAAATCCATTCGACGGCTCCACGCGGGTTAGGGTCCAGGTGACACGAAATGACAATCTGCATTTAATACTCTCTGATTTACATGGAAAGGTCCTTGGTGACTACCGGAATGATTTTTCAGCAGGAATACATCAGTTTGAAGTAGATACTGATTGTAAAAACCTCCTGGTCTTAAGTGTTATCGGACACAATGAAATTAAATCGGTCAAACTCATCAGCCTGGGAAGCAGCGGCACAACCAACGGGATCAGGTATATTGGGCTACCTGCGGCAGATCAGCAGGTTCAGGGTAAACTTGGCGTCAACAATGGATTTGTTTACCATCTGGGAGATCAGCTCACCTTTTTTGCCGTTGCAGACGGATATACTGTTGAATCGATGAACAGCGCCCCCGTTCAGAGTACCACCTACACTTTTGAGCTATCACCATTGCCCGTTTCAGATGGCTACTATGTAACCGGGCCGGCGACTGCCTATCTTGAAACCAATTCGAATGCCATGATGCAAACTGCCCTCAACGAGATTTACCAGACCAGCCGCCCATGGTTAAAAGAGCTTTATATCCCGATCAAAGCTGGAAACGGGGGTTTCAACATCGTCAAGGCAACCGGGCCCCTTAGGAAATTCATCGGACCTTCGGATGATTTCACGGAGGTGACACCAGGACCGGATGAACCAACACTGGGCCTTCAGCGCGGACATTATGCCGATACCACCACAACCTTCACTGTTCCTGTTGACGGCCTTTACCATGTTATCATTGATGAACTGTTGGGAAAAGTTGCCATTGCAAGGGTCTCGTGGGAGATGATCGGTGCTGCTACGCCGCTCGGATGGCTCAATGGCACACACCTCACCGAGTCGGCTTTCAACCCGACCATCATGTCATGGACGATCACCAACCAGCCACTGACCATGGGAGACTGGAAATTCCGCTATTCAAATGGCTGGAAGGTGGTCATGGAGTCAAACCCGGTTGACCCGGTGAGTGTCAATGCGAACCTGGGAGGCAGTATAAACGACCTTACCGCTGGCGGGGCAACCTTCACCAACTCCAACCCCGGGATATACAGTTGCACCCTGAGTTATACCCTTGGATCGGGGTATACGGCAACCCTTATAAAAACCGGGAATTTGCCTTTCGTCGATTATACCAGCTATCAAATGGGCATAATTGGCGATGCTTACCTGAAACAGGACGGTACGCCAGCGTTCTGGGACGAGAATTTCGGAACATCCCTGCCTGCAGCTGCCCCCCCCATCTATACCTGGACCTACAACATCGATTTTATCGGCAATAAGCTATTCAAATTCAGGCAGGGAGATGACTGGTCGGGAAAACAAATAAGCTATGGTGATGTGGTTATTGAAGGTCCGGCAGCCGGGAAATTCGTTAATAATACCGGCAATTTCGTAGTTACCGAGAACGGAAATTACACCATCGTACTGTCGATCAATGCGGCCACGGAGATCTACACCATGACTGCAACAAAAAATTAGCAGTTCAATTCAACCGGAGTGCTTGATTTTCCAAGGATTCCAAACACGCAGTAAATTCCGTATATTTGTAAATACCAAATCCTACCTTGATGAAACGACTCCATACATCCCTGGCGATTGCCCTTTTTCTGTTATTGAATACAGCCAACGCCCAGATCATTGTGACCTCCCCGATCTTCCCGACCGACAACGATTCCTGTACCGTTGTCTATGATGCCGCCCTCGGGAATGGCGAGCTGAAAAATGTTTCTCCACCGATCTATGCCCATGCGGGGGTCATTACCAACCTCAGCACCTCGCCGTCGGATTGGAAATATGTAATTGCGCCCTGGAACGTGAATCTGCCCAAAGTATTGATGACTCCGCTGGGCAACAATAAATACCAGCTGAAGGTGAAACCGACCGTCCGCAGTTTTTATGGTGTTCCTGCCACTGAACAGATCGAGAAGATGGCCTTTGTCTTCAGAAATGCAGACGGCAGTAAAACTGGCAAGAATGCCGACGGTTCCGACATTTTCGTCGACATGTACTCCAACACCTTCAATGTGAACATTGTAACCCCCGAGAACAAATCGCTTTTTGTAAAACTGAACGATCCGATACCTGTTTATGCCATCAGCCCGCTGGCGCTGGACATGACTATTCTGGTCAATGGGATTACGCATAAACATGTAACCGGAAAGTATATTACCGACACCCTCCTTGCAAATAACGGGGGGCAAAACTGGGTTAAACGATGGGTCACCATCCGTGCGACAAACAGTACCGGCAGTGTGGCCGATTCTTTTTCGTATACGGTCATCCCGCCTGCACCAGTTGCCTCACTTCCCTCGGGAATCGAAGATGGCATTACCTACATCGATTCAACCACAGCCATTCTCAGCCTGCTGGCCCCCGGGAAAGACAATGTATTTGTGATCGGCGATTTCAATAACTGGCAGATCGCCGAGGCCTATTATATGAATGTAACCCCCGACAACACTCATTTCTGGGTTCAGCTGAACAACCTGGTACCGAAGAAAGAGTATATTTTCCAGTACCTTGTTGACGGGAATATCCGCATTGGCGATCCCTATGCCGATAAAGTAAGCGATCCCGACGATCAGTATATATTGCCCTCAACTTATCCCGGACTAAAACCCTACCCAACCGGGAAGACAACCGGCATAGCCACCTACCTGCAGACCAACCAGGATGCCTATCCCTGGAACATGACTCCCTTTACCCCACCGGCGGTTACCGACCTCGTAGTTTATGAATTGCTTTTAAGAGACTTTACTGCCGCCCACGATTTCCCATCGCTGACCGACACCCTCGATTACCTGAAAAGTCTTGGTATCAATGCCATTGAACTGATGCCAGTGATGGAGTTTGAAGGGAACATCAGCTGGGGTTACAACCCCGATTACTCCCTGGCACTCGACAAATACTACGGAACAAAAAACGGGTTCAAGCAGTTCGTTGAAGCTGCACATGGCAAAGGAATCGCTGTTATTCTCGATATCGTATGCAACCACCATTTCGGCAATTCACCCATGGTCAAGCTCTTCTGGGATGGTTCAGCACAACGCCCTGCAGCAAACAGCCCATGGTTCAATCCCATTCCGAAGCACCCTTACAACGTTGGATACGATTTCAACCATGAGAGTATTTACACCAAATACTACATGAAAAAACTGCTCCATTACTGGCTCACCGAATACCATATTGACGGGTACAGGTTTGACCTTTCGAAAGGGTTCACCCAAACCAATTCTTATCCCGATAATGTTGGTCTCTGGGGCCAAAAAGACAACAGCAGGATCAACACCCTGACCACCTACACGATGTTCATGCACTCCATCAACCCGAATGCATACGCCATCATGGAGCACTTTGCCGACAATTCCGAAGAGACGGTGCTTTCATCCAATAATATGTTGCTCTGGGGCAATATGAACGGCAAATACAATGAAGGCACCATGGGATGGAATACTGGCGTGAATTCTGATCTGTCATGGATCTCATACAAGGAGAGAGGCTGGTCGCAACCCCATGTGGTCGGGTATATGGAGAGCCATGATGAAGAGCGGCTTCCCTTTAAAAACATCTCTTACGGGAATTCAGCCGGAGTATACAATGTGAAGGACACCGGAACCTCGTTGAAGCGAATGGAACTGGCGGCAACCTTCTTTTTCACCATTCCCGGCCCCAAGATGGTGTGGGAATTCGGCGAGATGGGCTATGACTATTCCATCGATTATGGCGGCGGAAGGCTTGCCCCCAAGCCTATCCGGTGGGACTACCTCAAAGACTGGCGCCGCAGGTATACGAAAAATATTTTTGCAGCGCTTATCAACCTGAAGAGAACCAACCCGGCATTCTCAACACCCAATTATACCCTCGACGTGGCTGGCGCTGTGAAACGGGTTTGGTTGCGTCATGAATCCATGGACGTTACGGTGCTTGGCAACTTCGATGTAAACGGATTATCCGTGGTGCCTTCCTTCACCAAAACAGGAAAGTGGTATGAATTTTTCACGGGAGATTCACTGAATATAACAGATACAGAAGCTGCCCTCACCTTCAAAGCCGGGGAATACAGGCTCTATACCACCGTCAAACTTCAAAAGCCATATTTCACCGGGATTGATGATCACACGCTGATGAATGCCAGAAACCCCGGAAGCGTGATTGTCTACCCGAACCCATCGAACGGAGTGTTCCATTTTACTGCTAACCTGCCAACTTCATCATCCTTGGTTGTAACAGTGTATAATGTTTATGGTGAGATGATTAAACAGGTTAACATAGGCCATTGCATCCAGGGTATCAACACCTTTTCCATTGACCTCGGTGAATCGGAAAATGGGGAAGTCATTCAGGGAATCTATTTTTACAAACTTGATGCTCAAAACATCCATACAAATGGCAAGTTGATGGTTGAATAGCCGCGACAATCAGCTGCCGGGAAGTACCATGGTTTTTATTACCACTGTGACAGCCATGGCAAGTCTCTGCTCCTTTCTTAGATCATTTCCCCCCTGAACCGGCCGCTTTGACAAGCCGGTTCCGGGAATCCAAATAAGTTTTCCGGAATGCATCAAACCATGCATCCTCCTGGATGTATTTTACGATGTTATCAATTGCATTACCTCCCGGATGCTGCAAAAAATCCTCCTGTGCGAATTTATCTCCGAGCAGTTGCTGCAAAAGTAATGTCGATTCGGTCAGTAGCCCCTGCGCATGGGCAAGCGCCAGAAACCGGAACGATTCATGAAAATTTTCCTTTCCGGCATAGTACATCGCTGCCTGTTCCGACAAATATGGATTGTTGCGGCTGGTAATGAATTCGTAAGCGCTCTCTTCTTTCAGTCCAAACCTGTTCAATCTGAATTGTTGATATGCTTGTTGATTTTCAACCAGGTCGCTCACTGCCTCTGCATAATTTCCTGTCACCACCCTGGATTTTGCCAATGAAAGCCGTTCCTGGTACCCGGCAACCTCGCGGTACTTTGCCAGGGTGTCCATGATGGGTGTCTCAGCAATTCCGCACTCCTTCATCGTTCTGGAAAAATCGAGCGCCTGCTGCAGGCTTCGTATGGCATTCACATAGTTTTTCAACGCAATGTTCCTGTCAGCCCTGATCAACCGCAAATCAATGGTGTCATTGAGATTTCTGCAGCGTTGCTCAGTTATTTTTATTTTATAGTGTTCCATGGCAGCAATAAAACCCGGATCATTTAGCAGCCCGAAATCAAAACCGGCAGCCTCGGTTTTTTGCAGTGCCAACCGCGCTGAATCAAACTGATTCGACCAGATTTTCTTCTGGGCAGCACTCAGTTGAATGATCAACAGGTTTTTCATCGCCTGCCGATAAAGCGAATCAAACTCTTTGCTCCTATCCAGCTTTTGGTCTTCCGCCAGTGTTTTTGCTTCTTTCAACAGGGAAACTGACAAGGTAAATTGCCTCTTATCAAGGGCCGTTGCCCCCTCGCGGAAGAGCTGCTGATACCTGATGTGCGCCATGACTGGCGCCATGGAGTCGAGTTTTGAGTCAACCTGCTCCCTGGAGATTGAGTTCTGCCTGAGCGAGGTGGCCTGTTTGTAGTAGAAAAGTGCAGTATCCGGTTCCTGTCTCGAAAGCGCTTCCTGACTCAGCATGGCCGACAAATTGCCAAGTCCCATCCTGGCCGCCGACTTTTTATTGTCAAGTTCTGTTTTTACTGCAGCAAGGTCGCGCGGCGAATAGGTCTGCTCAATCTGCTGATAACAATCGAGCGCTTCTGCATACTTTTTCCCGGAGAGCAGCTGGTCACAATCGGCGTTTCGCATGAAGAAAAGTTCACTGAAAACAGCACGGTAAGCTGAATCTGAACGAATGTAATCCGAATGTGCGGCGGCATATTGATCTGCCTTGCGCAGATATGTCTCCGCCATATTGAATTTATGGTTCACCATGCAGGTGGAGGCAATTCCGATAAACGAGTTGAAGATCCCCTCTGCCGCCTGCGACTCCAGTTGCCTGTCCGGCAAAAATCCTTTCAGGGAGGGATTTGCTGCAACGAACCGATGTCCGTTTTCAAGCATTGAAAAGGCCTCTGCATAAAGGTTTTCATTCATCAACCTTACGGCAATCCGGGGATAGGCAGCGTAAAAGTGTTTTGAAATATAACCGGCCACAGTATCAATTCCTGCATCCGGGAACATTTTAGCCAGTAACAGTACCTGGATGTTCTCCTCCGGGGGAAAAGCGCCATTATCAAAGAGGTGATCGAGACAATCGGTATAAATATGACCCTGTTGCTGGTCCATGAGGAAGGACCGGCGGACATACGAATAAATACGGGTTGAAAAGTAGTCGGCCAGCAGGTCCACATTGCCGCTCCACGGAATTGCCGCTGTCTTGCGAAGCTCATCCATATAATTGTAAACCAGGCTCCTGGAATCTTTATACATCTGCCTGTATCTCCCCATTAATTCCAGTGGATCATAACCGTCTCGCAGCAACTGACCGGGAAAGTCACGTTCTTCAATCCTGCTGATCACGCGGCTTATTTCTTCCACTTTGAGGTAGTTGACCGGGAACCTGTCCGGCCGGTCAAGTTGAATATCCCCGGCAAATTGCAACAGGGAATCAAGTATGAGCACAGAAGCAAAATAATCGTGGATCAGTTCGACCCGTGCCAGCATCTTCTGCAACGCAAGGGTGTCATAATAGAATTCCACCTCCCTAATAAGCAACGTATCTACCTGTG
The DNA here is from genome assembly GCA_049317265.1 of Bacteroidales bacterium. Taxonomy (GTDB): domain Bacteria; phylum Bacteroidota; class Bacteroidia; order Bacteroidales; family FEN-979; genus CAIVAT01. The sequence continues at coordinate 47,053 of JBMOIP010000002.1, read as the reverse complement.
GATCAAATGACCCGGCCGAAAGCACACACACCAGGCTGTCTCCCCCCTGCAATGCTTTTCCTGTTACTGTTTGTTCTGAATAACCGGAAGTGTCGGCACGGTTGGCCCACCTCAGTTTCATCCTGATCCCGGAAGGTAAAAGGGTGGCCGAGACCGGAAACCGACGGTAAAGCGTATCCCCGCCGACGGAAAGATGTTTAATTCTGATTGAAAGCGGATTTTTGTCACCATCCTTTTCAATGGATAATCCAAGTGTATATGCAACATCAATGCGCACCAGCCATGGTTCCCGCAAAACTTCTTTAGCGATTTCCCTCAGTATGACATTCCCGCTTTCATGCAATTTTCCCCCGGCAGTGCGGTAGGGTATCCGATATTGCCCATTGTGAGTTGTAACCTGAATGATCTCTCCGGAGAACAATAAACCGGAAATTGATACGAGGAAGATGAGGACGACTGTCTTTAACAAGTTATTTTTCGTCAAAGATAATTATTTTCGATATTTTTGATCTTCCAATAACTGCCTGTGAAACGAATATTCAATTCATCGATCAAGATATGGAACATCATTCTCTTTGTTGCATTGATTTTTGCTGCCTTCATCCTGCCAATCCTTCCCTTTGAATGGCACAATGTAATGTTCAGAATTGTCTATACTGTCATTTATATTTCAGGTGTTTTGTCCCTTGACAAAAAGTCGAATTACCTGCTCGTACTTGTTGCAGCTACGATCCTGATTGAATGGATCTCCAATATGCTAGGTTTTGAACTGCTGCTGATCATCGCGAAAGTGACCAGCATCCTGTTTTTCATTCTGATCGTCATTTTACTGTTAATGCAAGTTGCAACCGCCCGCGTAGTCAATGTTGAAATCATTCTCGGGTCCCTTATCGGTTACCTGCTGCTGGGGATCATCTATTCGATATTCCTCACCATCATTATTCAGAACGATCCTGCTGCTTTCAACATCGTTCATCCTGTTCCCACTGTGCCCGGTGATCAAACCGACTTGAGCACACCCCTCTATTTTTGTTATGTTACCCTGGCCACATTAGGCTATGGCGATATTGTTCCATTAAAACCATACGCCCGGTCTTTTGCCACATTTATCGCCATCTCCGGACAATTTTACATTGCCATCATTGTTGCGTTGCTTGTTGGCAAATTTGCTGCAAAGCGCGAATCCCATTGACTTTCAGTCCGTTTTTTTAATTTTCATTCGATTTGTTTTTTTATATTTACACAAAACTTTAAACGCCCATCACAAAAACAAGATTATGAGACAATCGGTACTCCCCCAAAAAATGCTGTTCGCAGTGCTGGTCCTTGTTGTATGGATCATGGTTCCTTCCTGCAAAACTGAAGAAAAGAAAGAAGCAGCGCCTCCTCCGTTCAAAGTAATGGAAATTAAGGGGACAAGGGTACCTGTATACGTTCAGATGGTAGGCCAGGCTATTGGAATCCCCACGGTAGAAATCCGCGCCCGTGTTGCCGGTTATCTCCAAAACTGGTCCTTTAAGGAGGGTTCGATGGTAAAGAAAGGACAAGCGCTGTTTACCATAGAGCAGGCGGAATATATAAACAACAGGAACTTCTCCGAGGCTGACCTTGAAAACAAGAATGCTGCATGGGAAAAGGCAAAACTTGATGTTGCACGGTTAAAGCCGTTGCTGGACACCAAAGCCATCAGCCAGAATGATTTCGATAAAGCCGTTACCACCGAACAGCAGGACCGTGCCATGGTTGCCAGTTCCAAAGCAAACCTGGAACAGGCAAAGCTTAACCTCTCGTATACCTCCATGACCTCCCCCATTGATGGATACATCGGCGCATGTGCTGTTCGTCCGGGCAACCTGGTGGGTAAGGGAGAGAGCACCCTTTTATCTACAGTTTCAGCGGTAGATCCGATTTACGTTGATTTCCAGATGAATGAAAATGATTACCTGAAGATTACACGATATTGGGAGGCCCATAAAACCGAATTGAGCGACAGGAAAGATTTGTTCAAGGTATATCTCACATTGTCAGATAACCAGGCCTATGATCATGTCGGAAAAATCGACTTCATCGACAGGGAGATCAATGCACAAACAGGAACCATTGCCATACGGGCCGTCTTTGACAACCCTGACGGATTGGTCAAACCGGGAAATTTCGCCAATGTCAACCTCGTTTTAATGGAGAATGAAAGCGGTATCGTTATTCCTCAAAGTGCAACAACACAGGTCCAGGGAAAAAACTTCGCATTTATTGTCGACAAAGAGAACAAGGTGACCCGCACCCCCATCATGCTTGGTCGTGGCGTGCAAAACCTCTTCATTGTAAACGGCGGACTTAAAATTGGCGACAGGATCATGCTTGAAGGATTCCAGAAGTTCCAGGATGGCATGGTTATCAATCCCCAAATGGTCCCGGATACACTGTCTGTTCCACTTGCACCGGCAACAATCAAGTAGTAAAATATTAGTCAGCGAAATAGCGAGAATTTCATAATACGAAAAGTATGCTTCAATCCTTTATAACCCGCCCCATCCTCTCATCGGTTATCGCCATCATGATCGCCCTTGTTGGCACGCTGAGCATGTTTGTTCTGCCGATTTCGCAGTATCCCGACGTAGTTCCGCCCACCATCCAGGTTACAGCCGTCTACCCGGGAGCCAATGCAGAAGACGTCCAGAAAACCGTTGCAGTTCCGCTTGAAGAGCAGATCAACGGGGTTGACAACATGACCTACATGACCTCCCAATGTGCCAACGACGGTTCCTGTAATATCACGGTATATTTTGAGGTGGGGACCGACCCGGACATGGCAACTGTAAATGTTCAAAACCGAACCCAAAGAGCAATGAACGTCCTTCCTGCGGAAGTTGTCCAGGGTGGGGTGATCGTTATGAAAAAATCTCCAAGCATCCTGTTCCTCTATTCACTGGTCTCCTCAGACACTGCCTATGACACTAAATTTTTATCCAACTATCTGAATATAAATGTTGTGAACGTTTTAAAACGTATCAACGGCGTTGGAGACGTTTCCCTTTTTGGTGGTGATGATTATGCGATGCGCATCTGGCTTAACCCGGAACGGATGGCCGGACTTTCAGTATCTGTTCAGGATGTGCAGGCTGCAATCAAAGACCAGAATGTTCAGGCAGCGGCCGGAATGATTGGAAAATCACCCGCGGCAAAAGGACAGGACATGTCGATCATGCTCCGGGTTCAGGGCCGTTTGGCCGACGAAAAGGAGTTTGGCAACATCATTGTAAAAGCAAACAAGGATGGATCGGTTGTGCGTATGAGTAATATTGCAAGGATCGAACTTGGGTTAAAGACCTACGATGCATACGGACGGTTTAACGGCAAGCCCGCACCTGCCATCGCAGTATACCAGTCGCCCGGTTCCAACGCGGTGAATGTTCGTGATGAGTGTGATAAAACCATGGAGATGCTGGCCAAGGAGTTTCCTAAAGGGATCAGATATGAAAAGGGGCTTGACACGGTGGAATTTGTGACTGCATCGATTGAAGAGGTTCTGAAAACCCTATTTGAAGCCTTTGTACTTGTATTCATTGTGGTATTCATCTTCCTCCAGGATTGGCGGGCAACCCTGATCCCGGCCATCACGGTACCGGTGTCACTGGTAGGTGCGCTGGCAGCATTCAGTTTTCTTGGATTTTCCATCAACATGCTAACCCTCTTTGCACTTGTTCTCGCCATCGGGATCGTGGTCGATGATGCCATTGTCGTGCTGGAGGCGGTCCAGGAAAAGATTGACTCGGAGGGCCTCACTCCCCTGGAGGCCACCAAACACACCATGCATGAAATAACAGGGGCTATTTTAACGATTACCATGGTATTATGTGCCGTATTTATCCCGGTCTCCTTCCTTTCAGGGACTACAGGGGTGATGTACAAACAGTTTGCACTCACACTTATCTCCTCCATCCTGATATCCGCGGTTCTGGCACTTACACTGACTCCGCCATTGTGTGTGATGCTCCTTAAAAAGAAAGAGGATAAAAAAGGGTTGCTCGGGAAGTTTTTCCGCGCATTTGACAAGGGGTTTAACAAAACAACCAACGCATATGTAAGGCTTGTTGAGAACTTCACTCACCACCTGATCCGCCCGGTGATGTTCTTATCCATCATCTGTGTCCTGACGGTAGTTGTCATGAAATTCCTGCCGTCCGGATTTCTTCCTTCCGAGGATCAGGGCTATTTTTTCATCAACATCAATACACCAAAAGCTTATTCATTACAGAAAACCGATGAAGTCACCCGCCAGGTTGAAGCTTTGTTATCCAAACTTGAGGGCGTGGAATCCTACACCATGGTACCTGGTTTTTCCATTCTTGACAACTCCGTAAGTACAACCAACGGGATGTGCTTTGTGAAGCTTAAAAACTGGAAAGAACGAGCTTCAAAGGACCTGCACGCGGAGATGATCATTAAGAGAATCCAGGCAGAAATGAGCAAGTTACCCGGGGGAATCTGCATGGCCTTCAATGCTCCGGCGATCTCAGGTCTTGGAAAAACAGGAGGTCTTGAACTCCAGCTGGAGGATAAAACCGGTGCCGGTCTTGTGAAAACTGCTGAAGTAGTGGGAGCTTTTTACCAGGAGCTCTCCAAACGCAAAGATGTAGCCGGGATTTTCACGCCTTTCAGGAATGACATCCCCCAGTACAAACTCATTGTCGACAAGGAGAAGGCAAAAACCATGGAGGTACCGGTCAACAGTATTTACCAGACACTTCAATCGCTTTTCGGGAGTGTATATGTGAACGATTTCAATAAATTTGGCAAATCGTACCGTGTTATCATCCAGGCAGATGCCCAGTACAGGGCCAACAAGGAGGACATCAACAAAGTATATGTACGGAGCAACACCGGGAATATGGTACCGCTGGGCACCCTGGTGCAGATCGAGGCAGCCCAGGGGCCGGATATTGTAAAACGGTTCAACCTTTACAGTTCGGCCGACTTTACCATCGGCATTCCGCCGGGTTCTTCCACCGGGCAGGGGATCAAGGCCGTTGAGGAGGTTGCTGCAAAAACACTTCCTTATGGCTATGGATATGAATATTCTGGGATGACCCGTGAGGAGATCATCTCCGGTGGACAGGCTCCCTATATTTTCACCTTGTGCTTTATTTTTGTCTACTTTCTGCTCGCAGCGAAATATGAGAGCTGGCTGCTGCCTATCCCTGTGCTGCTGGCCATTCCCTTCGGAGTGTTTGGTGCGCTCGGATTCCAGTGGGCAAGAGGGCTTCAGAACAATATTTATGCACAGATCGGATTGATCATGCTCATCGGACTTGTTGCCAAGAATGCCATCCTGATTGTAGAGTTTGCCAAGCAAAAATATGACGGGGGTCAGCCGCTCATCGAAGCAGCTGTTGAGGGTGCCAAACTGAGATTCCGTCCGATTCTGATGACCTCATTTGCATTCATACTTGGTGTGGTGCCCCTGATGACTGCAGCCGGCGCCGGCGCTGCAAGCCGTCATGCCCTGGGAACTTCAGTATTTGGAGGGATGCTGGTTGCCACCCTCTGCGGGGTCATTATTACACCATCCCTGTATGTCGCTTTTCAAAAAATAGAGAACAAATTGAAAAAGAAAAAAGAGGTGAATTAGTAAGGTAGCAACATAGCAAAAACAATCTGAAATCCGAAATCTGAAATCTGAAAATACAATGAGCTATAAATTTTCCAAACTCACAGCCTTTTTTTTAATGCTTGTTCTGTTTTTTGCACTTGATGGATGCAAAGTCGGCCCAAAATATGTACGCCCGACAGTAAAAACAGACTCCCTTTTCAGGTTTGCCAAGAGCAGTGACACTTCCAGCATGGCCAACATTGAATGGATCAGGTTGTTCAAGGACACTGTTTTGCAACGACTGGTTCAAACAGGTCTGAAAAACAACTCCAACATCCGGATCGCATTTGCCCGCATTGATGAAGCACAGGCTGCATTCAAGCAATCCCGCGGTCAGCAATGGCCACAGATTTCAGCCCAGGCCGGAGGCGGCTGGCAGCAACAAGCCATTCCAAAAGGAGGAGTCACTGAATACAACACCCTCGCCGCCACAGGACAAATCAGCTGGGAGATTGATCTGTGGGGAAAACTCAGGAGGGCCAAAGAGGCAGCCCGTGCCAACCTCTTTGCACAGGTTGCCTATCAGCAGGCCGTAAGGATCACCCTGATCAATGAAATTGTCACAAACTATTTCAACCTCCTTGAGTTTGACAATGAATTGCGGATTACCCGCGAGAACATTGCCATCCGTCAAACATCCCTCGAACTGGTGCGAAACAAGATGATCGCAGGTACGGCATCAGGACTGGTGGTAGCCCAGGCGGAAGCCCAGCTGGCCCAGGCCATGACGCAACTGCCTGTCCTTGAAATGAAAGTCGGTGAAAACGAAAACTACCTGAGCATCCTTCTTGGAGAACCACCCCATTCCATCAAGCGAGGAAATGCGATGCTTGATCAAATCAATCCGCCGGCCGTACAAAGTCCGGGAGTACCTGCACAACTTCTGTTCCGGCGGCCGGATATTATGCAGTCCGAACAGGTTTTGGTTGCTGCGAATGCCAACATCGGTGTGGCCAGGGCGATGATGTTGCCATCCCTGGGTATTTCGGGTAGCATCGGAGCAGCCTTTAACCCTACGAACCTTGTGTACAGCGCTCTTGGAAACCTGGTCGCCCCTATTTTCGGAGGTGGCCAATTGCGGCAGGGGGTAAAAAAAGCCCAGGCTCAGAAAGAGCAGATGCTGTACAAATACCAGTTTTCCATCCTCATGGCGTTGAAGGAGGTCTCCAATGCATTGCTTGAATACGACAAACTTGGTGAAATAGTTCAAAGTCAGCAAACTACGGTAAATGCAGCACAAACTTCTTTCGAACTTTCAAATCAACTCTACAATGCCGGCTATGCCAGTTACCTCGATGTGATCAATGCACAACAATTACTCTTCAGCGCGCAAATAGCACTTTCTCAGGCACAAAGCGATCAACTTACAGGGGTTGTCAACCTGTATAGTTCGCTGGGAGGGGGGTGGAAGTAGTGAGGTGATGAGTAAACGGGTGAGCGGGTGAGCGGGTTAATTGTTGGAAATCTGAAATAATTGAGACGTTAATATGGCAGGGAAAAGAATCAAAAAACTGTTGGTTGTTGTTCTATTGCTCAGTTTTACCGGACTATCTGCCCAAAAAGAGAGTGACACGCTGACCAATGAGTTAAAGAACCAGATCCTGAGCAGGATGAAGCATTTCTCGTTTGGCTTCTATATCGAGGCTTACTATAACTGGACGCTCAATGCACCTCATGATACCTCCAATCTGGTTCCTTTCTCTGCAAACTGCCCGATCCAGGACCAGATCAGGCTGAATGTGGCTGCATTTGAACTTTATTACACGTCTGAAAAAGTGAGGGGTAAATTTGCCATTCAAAATGGGGATGCCCCCAACCTGATGGCATCGCCAAGCTCCCAGTGGATTAAAACGATCCGGCAAGCCAACTTTGGATTCAGAATAGTTGAAAACCTTTGGGTTGATTTCGGGTACATGTTTAACCCGGTGGGTTATGAATCGTCCTGGGGAGCGCTGAACCAGATAAGTTTTGTAACTGTCGGTGGCTATTTTGAACCTGGAAGTGTTCTGGGAACCAAGTTTTCCTATAAGTTTTCAGAGAAATTTTCTGCTGGAATAATGGCTGGAAACCCATTCTCCCTGGCCTATTCGGGAAACACGCATATGGCCGGACTTATCTTTATGACCTATAAACCCTTGCCTAACCTGTCGCTGACGTATAACAATTTCTTTGGAAACCAGGCGCTGGCGGATGCAGACTTGAACAACAACATTCTGTACAACAACCTCATTGTCACCTATTCCCCTTTCAAATCACTTGATATTGCCGGGCAATTCGATTTTGCAAGTCAGACGAATTCAAAAATGGCGCCGGATACCACAAGGACCGCACATATGTATTCAGGGTTTCTGCAGATCAGGTATGCCTTTAATAAACATTTCAGCCTCACTGCCCGCTTTGAAACTACGAATGATCCGGATGGATTTCTTACCGGCGTAAACCCAAAAACAACGCGTGGCCTGAGGATCAACGGAATTGAATCCAGTTTTGAATACCGGCCGGTTTCGTTTGGTTACCTGCGGATTGCATCCCGTTACCTCGATGCATACCCGGGCAGCAAGGTCTTTGCCAGTGATACCCGCGACTACATGTATGCCATCATTTTTACAACCGGTGTCCGTTTTTAATTGGTAATTTTGTGTTCAACATTATTCCAAAATTATGACCCGAAAGGAAATTGAACAACGCTGCCATAAAGTATCTGAACTCATTTGCAACCAGCAGTTGAAAAGTGCGCTGGATGAACTTGAAAAACTGCTGCGGTATACAACAAAGGGGGACTATTACTACCAGCTGGAAACACTTTCAGAAAATTATAAAACACTTTTACGCTATGCCTTCGACGGATACCAGGACCCGGAACAGCATAACATCCTGAATAGCCTGAGTGCTTCCATGCTGGGCATGGCTGATGACATCCGTCAAACGCTCCTTGATGCAGAACTACCGTCAAAAAGGTTTGAAAAAAACTTCCTGGCCCACCAGTTTGGTGAGGAACCGCAGGCAATAGCGGGAAAAATCGAGGAGATCTTTTTTCACAGGGAGGTAAACAAGTTGATGGAGGAGTCGGAAGTTTTACCTGTCAAACAGATCGACCAGATTTTCAAACTTCTCTGGCTTACAGGAAAACTGGCCACCGAACACCAGGTGCTCCTCCGCCAGATCAACCGCTCCGACCAGGTCGAATGGCATGAAAAATGCCTGGTTGTCAGCGCACTAACCCTCAGCACACTCAACTACTTCGACCCTAACAAGCTGATTCTGCTGATGGAATTCGTGGAAGCCCGCGAAAACCAGGTAAGCCAGCGGGCGTTGACTGGCCTCATCCTAAGTTTACTGGCCTACGACAAGCGTCTCAATTTCTTTCCGGAAGTCATTGAAAAATTAAAAAACTTAAGCCTTGATGAAGCGGTCATTGCCGAAGTGGAGCTGGTGATGATGCAACTCCTCATGGCCAGGGAGACTGATAAAATCACCCGCGAATTTGAGGAGGAGGTTCTCCCCGAAATGAAAAAAATGATGCCCAGGATCGAGGATAAACTGCAACTCAACGATCTCACCGAAGATGAAGAGCTGGAAGGAAAAAATCCCGGATGGAAAGATATGATCGAGGAGGTTCCTGGACTTTTTGAGAAAATCGAAAAGTTCTCCAGGATGCAGATGGAAGGCGGTGATGTCTTCATGAGCACCTTCCAGATGTTGAAACGGTTTGATTTCTTCAATGTCATGAGCAACTGGTTTGTGCCATTTCACCGCAACCATCCTGAAATTAAAAACAGTTTTTCCGAAAAAGAGGATATCAATACCAGGTTACTGGAAAGCCTTGAGAAAGCATTTTACATCTGTAACTCCGATAAATACTCGTTTGCCATAAACTTCAGGGCTATCCCTGATCAGCAACGCTCAATGATCGTCACCAATTTTGAAGCGGAGTTTGCACAGATGAAAGAGATGGCTTCGGAGGAGCAACTGCTCGACCTATCGCTCATCAACAACTCAGTTTTTATCCAATATATCCAGGATCTCTATCGTTTTTTTAAACTTTTCCCCTCAAAACAGGAATTTGAGGATGTTTTCCAGAGGAGGATACGCATCAATGATCTCTTTTTCTACAGGACATGCTTTGAGCGCCCTGGCTTTGCTGAAAAACTGGCTTCTTTTCATTTTGACAAGGACCATTATTATGAAGCCATCGACATGTATGAGGGAATAATGGAGAGAAACGGCCCCAGCAATGAATACTTTGAAAAAATCGGGTATTGCTACCAAAAAACCGGCCGGTTTAAAAAGGCTGTTGAGTATTACCGCAAAGCGGAGCTCTTTGATGCCAACCGCCAGTGGATCCTGAAAAAACTCGGCTGGTGCAGCCTTAAGCTCAAGGATTACAGCCAGGCCCTTGGGTATTTTAAAGATGCATCGGCGCTGCAACCCGATGATGTATCGCTGCAGATGCAGGTGGGACAATGCTACCTCAACCTGAAGGATTACGAACAGGCCCTGCATCAATATGCCAAACTCAGGTTTTTTGTGCCGGATAACCTCAAGGTATTGCGTCCGGTGGCCTATTGCCAGTTCGTCCTTGGAAAACCTGAACTTGCGGTAGAAATCTATGCACAGATACTCAGTCTTACGTCAAACCCATCTGCCTTCGATCTCATGAATGCAGGCCATGTAAAATTGTGCCTCGGCCTTCGGAAAGAGGCACTGCATCTATACAGGCAATCACTGTTACAGAGTTCACCAGGTTCAGCCGCCCTGATGGAAGCTTATGATGAAGACACCCAATTTCTCATTAAAAACGGCATCGCTGAAAAGGAGATACCACTGATTCGCGATTACCTGATGTTCCAAACCGAAGAGTAAGTTGAACCACCATGGATAAAATTAAAAAATGGCAGCGTGCCGAGTTGCTGATCTTTACCATTCTCACCATCATTAACCTGCTGCCATTTGTGGCCACACGCTTTTTTCCAAGCATGGATGGGGCTTCACACCTGGCTAACTCCAACATCATCAGCCAGCTTATCTTTCACCATAACACCCTTTTTAAGGAGTTTTTTGTGCTTAATCCGGAACCGGTTCCAAACTGGACTGCCCATCTGCTGATCTCCCTGCTCACCCTGGTGATGCCTGCTTTTCTCGCCGAAAAAATCCTGATTATTCTCCTTCTGGCAGGAACACCCTTTGCCTTCAGAAACCTGGTGGGAACTGTTTCCTCCAAAGGCACACTTTACAGCTTTCTCATTTTTCCCTTTACCCATTCGATGTTTTTTTTCTTCGGATTCTTCAACTTCTGCATGGCGGTGCTGCTATTCCTTATCACACTGAACTATTGGCTTCGTCATCAGCGTGCCCCGGGTATTAAACAGACACTCGTACTAACGATCCTGGTGGGCATGACCTATTTTTCGCACATCGTTATTTTTGGCACCTTACTGATCGTCATTGCATTACATATCATCTGCGGGAGTATCCTCGACCTCAGGAACAACAGCCATGACCGGAAGGCAATTCTCAACCGGTTCCTCTCCAGAACGTTTGCCATTACCCTGGCGGCCCTTATTCCGCTGATCCTTTTTGTCTATTTCTTTTACTCCCGGCCTGAGATCCGCGAGATCAAGTTTATCAGCCGGCATGACCTGGTCAACATCCTATCATCGATTCGCCCTTTGGTCTCGCTGAACCCGATTATTGAAGGAAAACTGCTTAAGGTCCTTTTCTATTTATTTGTATTCCTGGTCATTACCGGCATCACGGCATTTTCGGCCAGGCTTTACCGAAAATTCAGTAAAACAAATTTACCTAACCAGTCTCCTGACATTCCATTACTTCCACAATTCAATTTCTGGTGGCTCCTCTCCTCTCTCCTGATTCTACTTGCCCTCTTTTTCACCCTTCCCGATGCATATGGAACCGCAAGCTATACAAGTTACCGTATTGGTTATGTCTTTTTCCTTGTGGCCATCCTCTGGCTATCCACCTTCAGGGTTCCCTGGCACATAGGCCTGTTAGCCGCTGTCATGTCACTTTATGTCAACACCATGCTGATACGTTACTATACACCCAGCATCAGGGACCTGGGAAAACTGGCAACTTCGTGTAACAAAGCCGCAGAATTTGTAGCTCCCAACAGCCTGGTGCTGCCATTGTACTGTATGGACAACTGGTTTACCGGCCACTTTGTGGATTATCTTGCCGTAGATAAACCTGTGGTGATGGTGTACAACTATGAATGCAGTTCCGGGTACTTCCCGGTCAAATGGAACGAAAAAACGAAACCGAATTACTACCTGGGAAATCCTGCAACGCCTGAAAAATATATCAATTTTGAAATCATCAAGGGAAATCCGGTGAAAATGCTGGATTATGTATTTATTGTAGGACAATATGATGCCAATAAAGACTGGTTTTTTGGAACCCTGGATAAGATACTGACAGCGGATTTCGTGCGGGTTTATGAAGCAGAGAACTGCAGTCTGTACAGGAATAAGATGAGCATCGCCAAATAGGGTAAACCACAGTAGGCACATTAGGGCAGAGTAGAAAGGCACAATAGGATAATTTCAACAAATTCAGTAAACAACACAAAAAGAAGATCTTATGAATTTTACCGCAGCGCAGATTGCCGGAATGCTTGGAGGAACTGTAGAGGGCAACCCCGAAGCCGCCATTTCAAAACTTTCGAAAATTGAGGAGGGTGTTCCCGGTTCATTATCCTTCCTTTCGAACCCATTATACACTCCCTATATTTATTCCACCCGGGCTACCATTGTTATTGTCAACAATACTTTTGCTCCCGAAAATCCTGTGGCGGCAACACTGATCAGGGTGGCTTCCGCTGATATCGCCTTTGCAAAACTGCTGGAGGTTTACAACCAGATCAAAAACGACAGGGAGGGGATCTCCAAACTAAGCTCAATTGCTGAGTCTGCCACGTTGGGGAAACATATTTACATCGGAGATTTTGCCGTGATCGGTGAGAATGTGATCCTTGGGGATAAGGTAAAGATCCATCCGCAGGTTTTTATTGGAGACAATTCCATCATCGGCGATAACACAACACTATTTCCGGGCGTTAAAATTTACTCAGACAATAAACTCGGTAAAAATTGCATCCTGCATGCCGGTACTGTGATCGGAAGCGACGGTTTCCGGTTCAACCAGCAGGATGGTAAAAACATCAAAGTCCCCCAAATCGGAAACGTCGTGATCGAAGATGATGTGGAGATGGGCGCCAACTGCACGGTTGACCGTGCCACCTTTGGCTCCACTATCATCCGGCAGGGTGTCAAACTCGACAACCTCGTACACATTGCCCACAACGTGGAAATCGGGGAGAACACGGTTATTGCCGCAGCCACAGGAATTGCCGGTTCTACCAAACTTGGCAAAAATTGCATGATCTCAGGCCACGTATCGATGACCGGGCATGTGACCATCGCCGACGGAACCATCATGGGCGGAGCAACAGGTGTTTCCAAAAGCCTGACAAAGCCCGGCCAGATGTATTTGGGCTCGCCTGCCATGGAAGCATCCAAGTTCAGAAGATCGACGGTGTTGTTCCGTAACCTGCCGGAGTTGGAAGAGCGGATCACCAAACTGGAAAAGGCGCAGAAGAAATCGACCTGAGTGTGCGTGATTATTGAATAGCCTTCCTTGCTTTGAGGATGTATTTTGCTGTATCCAAAGGACTGATCCCTTTAAACGGACGAACCACGCCAAGTTCATCTGCACACTCCCTGTAACTGTCAAAATGAGTTGAAATCCGGGCTTTTCCCCCTGAACGGGAACTCAGTTTCACTGGAAAATCAAGCGATGTTGCAAGGGGGAAGATGCCCTCCAGGATAAAACGCCCATGATCCATTTCAGGACTTTCAAAACTGCCCCGCATGCGGGTGATGTCGCTGGTTATTGCACCCAGCAGATCTTCTGAGGCATTGATCCGGAACCGGATCATCGGCTCGAGCAGGGTTGTGCCGGTGTTGACCAGCCCGTTCATGATTCCCATCGGGGTGGCAATGGCAAAATCGCCGGCCCGCGAGTGCATCGGGTGATCCTCGCCCGATACCAGGGTAATCTTCAGATCGGTGACCTCCCACCCCCTGATCCCTTGCTTCAAGGCCCCGGTTATGCTGCGTTCCACCTCCTTTTGATACTTCTGCTGGACATCATTTACCGGAACAATGCTCTTATAAGCCACCCCGCTGCCACGTTCTCCCGGTTCGATGAGAAAAGTCATGATGGCCCAGCAGGGCTTGGGCATCCAGTATTGAACAAACCCCTCGTTGGTGGTTGAAGGGGTCTCCTTGTATATAACGGTGGGGTTTTCGAACTTGGCCATGATGCCAAAACGGTCGGCCAGGATCCGTTCAAGCACCTCCATCTGGATCCAGCCCATGATCTTAACATGCAACTCAGCTTCCTCCCGAAGCCATTCGAATTCGAGGGCCGGATCCTCCGTGGAAAGTTCCTGCATCGCCTCGGCAAGGGCAGGGTAATCGCGGGGGTTGAGAGCCTTGACCTGCACGGTGAGCAGCGGCATTCTCATCTTCACCTCCTTAGGGATATTCTCATGGGCCAAACCCAGCAGATCACCGACCTGCACGCTGCTGAACCCGCTGATGCCGGCAATATCGCCCGCTTCAACCGTTCCAATGTCATCGTACCTCCCGGGAAAGATGCGCCGCACCTGGGTCACCTTCTCCTCTGCCTGCCTTGTCGCGTTAAAAATCACCTCCCTGTTGCTGATACTTCCGCTGAAAATGCGTACATGAGCTATTTTCCCCATGATTTTATCGTACCCGATGCCATAGACCAGGGCAGACAAACTTCCTTCCGGGTTGCCTGAAGGTTGAGGGAAGTAGGTCACCACCGAGTTGAGCAGCTCCTCCATGCCAAGCCCCATCTTTGCCGATCCGAAATAGAGGGGATAAACTTCGCAGTTGTGGATAAGCCGGGTCATCTGAAGGTCAAGTGCCGAAAAATCAATTGATTTTCCCTCAAGATATTGATTGAGCAGGTTTTCATCCGACGCGACAACATATTCCACCAATGAATCCTGCATATGTTCCTCGTTCCACAACCCGGAGATGGAAACATCGTTGCCACCTTCACCGGCAACCTCCTGCAGGCACACCGGTTTTATGCGAAGTTCCTTTTGGATAGCCGCAATCACCGCCTCGACATCCGACCCGACCCGGTCAATTTTATTTATAAAAAATGCAACAGGGATATGCCGTTCAAGCAGTGCTGCCCATATGGTCTCCGTATGGGCCTGCACCCCTTCTACGGCAGAGATGACCAGGATCACCCCATCGGGAACCCGCATAATGCGCTCTACATCTGCCGAAAAATCAACGTGACCGGGGGTGTCGATGAGATTTATACGTGTATTTCGCCACGGGAAAGAGGTATGGGCCGAACGAACCGATATTCCCCGCTCCTTTTCCACAGGCAGAAAATCTGTCTGGGCGCTCCCCTGGTCCACATTGCCAGGTTGCCTTGTCTGCCCGCCCAGAAAAAGGAACTGCTCGGTAATAGTGGTCTTACCGGCATCGGCATGGGCCATGACAGCAATGTTGCGAATTGAATGCGGCATCAGAAATTGTCGAATTATTGTAATAATCTTACAGGTATGAGGGGAAGTGCAGCTGTAAAATTTTATCCAGCATATCCTTTGTTAATGGCTTATAATAAAAACACCCGGATGCCAACAGCTCCTCAGCCTTTACTTTATCGGCGGGATTAAGGGAGGTTGTAAGGATAACTACAACCGTCTCTTCCGGGGTCCCGCCCTTGCGCTTTCTGAATTCCCGGAGAAACTCCCATCCATCCATCACAGGCATGTTTATATCAAGAAAAATCAGGTCTGGTTTATCAAACACCCCACCAATTTCACTTGTCACATCTTCCTTGAAAATCAGATCGAGTGCATCTTTTCCATTTTCGGCAATCTTCACCTCCTGTGCAATTCCTGCCTTATCGAGAACCCTGTTATGCAGAAAGTTATCAGAATCATTATCATCCACGAGTAACACACACCCTAATTTTCTCATCATATCATCTCATGTTGGGGAATTGTAAAATAAAAAACAGAGCCGGCATCATGATTGCATTCTACCCAAATCCTGCCGTGGTGCAATTCGACAATCTTTTTGCAATAGGCAAGTCCTATACCTGTTCCTATAAAGTCAGACTGTTTTTGCATACGCTTGAAAATGATGAAAATTTTCTCACGGTCCTTCGCCTCAATACCGATTCCATTATCTGCAATTGCAAATATCCACTCATTTTCGCCGCGTTCAGCGGAGATCACGATTTCAGGGTGAATTTCCTGTTTCTGGAATTTAACCGCATTACTGAGCAGGTTCCTGAATAAAATCCTTAACTCATCCGAAAGTCCGGTTATGACAGGCAACTTCCCAAGGGTAACCCTGGCACCACACGCATCGATTACACCAGCCATCTCCCCGAGAATTCCAATGACCATTTCATTACAGTCAACAACTTCCATCCTGCTTACCTTGCCCAACAGGGAATAATCGAGCAACCCTTTGACCAGCTTACTCATTCTTGTTGCTGAATCCGACATGTATTTAACATATTTGTCGCCATCGCCGGTAAGTATCCCCGCAAATTCTTCCCTGATAAGATTGCTGAAAGTCGAAATTGTACGAAGGGGCTCCTGAAGATCATGTGTCGCAATGTATGTGAATTGCTCAATCTCGCTGAGGTGGAATTTCAGTTCATTATTAATAACTTCAAGTTGGTTTGTACGCTCGGCAACACGGGCTTCAAGGGTTTCATTCAGGTTTCTGATGTTCTCTTCAATTTGCTTATACTGTGTGATATCCGTATGGGTGCCGAACATCATCAGGGGTTTGCCATCACTGGTCCTGCTGGTCAGGCGTCCCCTGTCGTTCACCCATACCCAGTGTCCATCTTTATGTTTCATCCGGCACTCATAGTCGTAGAAGGCAAGGTTACCAGAAAAATGGGCACGAAGCAGGTCATTTGATTGGAGTAAATCATCAGGATGAATTAATGATTCCCATGTTTTTATATTGACTGGTCCCAGCTCTTCAAGCGAATATCCCAGCATTTGTGCCCAGTAGTCATTAAAAATCGTCTCGCCCGTCTGAACGTTCCATTCCCAGGTCCCGGCACGTGTACCTTCAATAACGCTTTCCAAGCGCCAGATCGCCTTGCGCATGGCATCCTCCGTATGCTTCATCCGGGTGATATCGAAGAAAACAGTAAGCTGATTCTCCAGGCCATTATCATTGAATACAGTAACAGTTGCTTGCACCACTTTATCTGTAGCATCTTCACATTTAACAGTAATTTCCAGTGGATAAAATCCTCCGCCAGCCGGCGTTACCTGCGCAAGTTGTTCACTCCACCTTTTTAAAACCCGTTGTCTGTAACCCGGATCTGGCAAGGCCATTTTCCACCATGCATCCATGGTGGGAATATCTGACGCCGTATAACCAAAAGTTTGAACAAATGCCTGGTTCAGGTAGGTAATTTCACCATCGCTTATGCTCATAACCATGGCAACCGGGGATATATCGATCGTTTGCCGCAACCTCCTGTCACTGCTTACAAGGGCTTGTTCAGTTCGTTTTCGGTCAGTAATATCCCGGCTGAAAACCGCCACCCTCGCTACATTCTTGTCTTCATCAAGAATCGGGTACAGGTGGTTTAGCAGAAAATGGCCATCCCGTTCATCCTCAAAACTCACCTTGGCGCCTGTCCTTAATACCGTTTCAAAAAACGGCTGCCGTTGCTTTATTATAGAAGGGGGCATAAGTTCTTCCAGCCTAAGCCCTATGACTTCTGCGCGTGAAACTCCCATGCGCATGGCTGCCACCTCGTTCAGGTTCAGTAGTATTTCGTCAGCAGACAACAGTAAAATGGACTCATCCGTGGCATTTATAACTGCAGAGATGTTAGCCATGCTTTCCTTAAGTGCGTTCTCTGCTTTAATCCGATCAGTGATGTCGTGTACGATTGAAAAAAGCAATATTGTCCCGTCCGATTCAATAGGAATCGAGTGAACTTCAACTTCCCTGATTTCACCGTTCGACAACCGATGCTTAAAAAGAAAATGTTTTCTGCGCTGTTCCCTGGCAGCCTGCATCTCCTTTGCTATCTCATTCTCCGAAAGTGTGTTGATTTCTGAAATTCTTTTTCCGCAAAGCTCGTTTTTCGACCATCCATAGTACAAACAGGCAGCAGGGTTCGCATCCATGATCATGCCCGTAGCCGGATGGATAAGCAAAAACACCGCGTTGTTGTTGTGAAATAACGACTTGTACCTCTCTTCACTTTTGTATAAGGAAATTTCAGCTTTCTTACGGTCGGTAATCACATCAAACACAGCTACAAAATACTCTCTCTCAGGGCTGTACACTGAAATAGAAAACCACATTTCCAGGGCATTCACGAAAACCTCAAATGACTCAGGTTCCCCGGTCATGGCCACCCTTCCATATATTTGTAAGAGTTTAGGATCAGATTCCAGGATATTAGGAACGACTTCGGAGACCTTTTTCCCAACCACATTTACCAATCCGGTTAGGGATTCTAAGGCCTTATTGACCATCAGATAGATGAAGTCGCTTGGTTTGCCATTTTCGAAGATCATCCGGCAATAAGCAAAACCGTGCTTCATGTTGAACAGCTTCCGATGGAAATCACTATGTTCCATCAATTCAACCTCTGCGCTGGTTCGCTGAACAATATTCCGCATTGTATGAATAGCTCCGACAATCTTGCCCTGCTGGTTGTATTGCGGGGTTAATGTGACGGTTTGCCATTCGTTAAACGCTTCCACGAAAATTTCGAATGTACACTCCTTTCCATCCGCCAATACCTTGGGATATAGACAATTAACAGGCCTTTCATTCGAATGATGAAGGCAATGAAAACATTTCCCCCCTTTAACCCCATTTGCCGAGCCATTCAACCGCTCTTTAAGTGCGTTATTGGCATGGATGATATTTTGTTCCGGATCAAGAACAAAGACAGGTACGGCAGGCAGATTCAAAAAATACTGAAAGGTTGTTTCCCTCAGTGTCGATTCAATTAAATCATCCATTTAAAAGCCCCGGAAGACTCAACGTATTTACAACAATGTCAATACATTGACAAATATTTAGCCCAATAACACATTTCAATCCTTAACACGAATTGAAGCAATTAAAGATACAATAATAAAGCCTTCGATCCCTACACAGATTTTTATTTTTTCTTTTCCCGGATGGATGACTTTTCAGGTATTTTCATCACTTCAGACCTTGCTGGCTTTCCTATAGATCGCTCTTTCTGTGATGATTGGGCAATTGACCGGTTCAATATCATGGAAGAGACAAAAATAATTGCTAAAACCGCAAATGTGACGGTGATTGCTTTCTTCATCAGTGGTTGGTATTAAGGTTTTTATTGAATTTTCACCGATTTTTCTAATCAGGGCTTTTTAACAAACTTCACAAACCTGCTGGCAACCTGTAGTTCATACTTCTGCCTTGTCTCGGTCTCTTTATTCCTGTCTGAAATAAAAATGATCGTTTTGCCATCGTCAAGTGTGACCGGGTATTTGTTGGCAACAGAACCATTTAAAAGTTTCGACCTGGGAATCCTTATCTGTTGGTTTCCAAGCTCCAACCTATTGTCGGCAGCATCATTTGTGGTGATAGTTCGGACGGTTTTCATGGATTGTGGCTGTTATACTATTTCAGTGAATCAAAGCAGTTTAACTGGCTCAATTGAAATTAATGATACCAAAAAAACAGGGACTCGTTGTTGATAACACTTTGCAAATGTTCGGATTAATAATAATGATTGTGTTACACAATTCAAGAAGTATCTTGCATAATTCACACATATAGGGGAAAAAGTGATTAAGTGTTAAGTGGGCAGGTGGGAGTGATTAATCATGGGTGGGCAAAAAAAAACCGCCCCGGTTTCCCGGGACGGTCTAACCAAACCAAAAAATATATTGAAATTACATTTTCACGATCTTAAGAATTTCAGACCGTTCATTGGTAAACAGGTGAATAAAATAGATACCCGGCTTAAGTTCAGGCATCGAAAATTCATGTTTCCTAAGATTATCAAGATTTTCGGTACGAACTTTTACTCCGTTCATGCTGTAAATCTCAACTTTTGACATTAACGCCTGGCTGTCGCCCATCACCTCCACCGTGAAATTTCCGGTCGTAGGATTCGGGTAAACTCGAACCGATTGATTGCTTAGGACTTCAGGAGCACCCGAGGTGGTTTTCTCTTCACTTACCAAAGAACTTACCACCGGATTCAGAGGTTGATCGCAATAATGTCCGTTCAGTGTAATATATGCGTGCAGGTAACCGCCCGGAACCACAGAAGTACCAGGGAAGAAACTGATCATCTGACCAGCTACAAAAGTTGCTGATCCTCCGTTATCGATGGTAAAAGTAGTTCCGTTACCTGCAACTGATATGGTATTGATCGCACTGAAACAGGTATCATGACTTGCAGCAACATTCACATTTTCTACTGTGCTGTTGGTCGGAACAAGTTGTGTTACACCACCGTTGATGTGATTCGTCGGAACCAGGTCATATACTGCATTCGTAAATTCGTTGACAGTAAATGGAAGGGTGCTGTTTCCTCCGAGGTAGGTAAATTTAATCTCAAACAGGGTGGTGCTGTCAGGAATTGCAAGTGTATTCAATCCCGGTTCCTGCCAGTTAGCTGCAACGGTATTGAGGTTTCCGGAGAAGAACCACTGTGAAACAGGAGTACTTGCATAGAAGTTAACCAGCGTATCATAATGGAATACGGCAGGATCGTAAGTGATCTGGAGGTTTGCTGCGCTGATCGGCGTACCTGACGCACTTGCGCCTTTCAGTTTTACCGGATAGTATAATACATCACCCGGCATGGCAGTTTTGTTCGGCAACGTTACAAGCAATGATCCCACAGGGTAGTTCACCGTCATCGAAATCGCATTGGAAGTGTAAACGCCACTTACGCAAGGTGCGCTCGAAGTAAGCAAACAGAATATAACATCGGTATTGGACGGTGTATAGGTGAATGTAGAACTGTTTGTTCCGGCATCGGCGCCATTTACTTTCCACTGGAAGGTTGGCGTTGGGCCGCCATTCACAATATTTGCAGTATAGGTAACTGAGGTTCCCGCTAGAACAGGATTGGCAGAGGCTACCACTGAAATACTCGCTGTGTAGGGGTTAACCTGTAATAAAATTGAGTTGGATATGGCAGGTGAACCAGATTTACAACCAAGACTTGAAGTAAGCGTACAGGTAACTGTCTCTGCAAAAGCTGGTAAGGCGTTGGCTGGGGTATAGTTGTACACAGGGCTGTTTGTTCCGACATTGTTGCCGTTCTTTTTCCATTGGTAAACAGGAGTTAAACCACCATTCACAGGTGTTGCAGTAAATGTTACCGGGGTATTTGCACATACCGGGTTGGCTGAAACAACAATGGACACAGATACAGGAAGCGGAGCATTCACAGTAACCGGCAGGGTTGCTGTAGCAGAACCTGTGTAAGAAACACTGATACTCTGTGTTCCGGCAACATTCCAGGTAACTGTAGCAGTATTGTCATTGCTGGTGCCGCCCGAGGTAATGGTACCACCCACCACCAACCAGGAATAGTTGGAATGGCCGGCATCTGTGGTATACACATTTCCTGCAGCACCCTGGCAAACTGAGGTCGGACCCGCCAGAGATGCCGGATCGGGGCTTATCCCGCCATCGAGATGATTCGCAGGAATGAGGTTATACTGGGCATTCACAAAGTCATATACTGTGAAAGGCAACGGTGACGTGCCACCGATATAGGTGAATTTTATTTCAAAAAGTGTCGTACTGTCAGGAATTGCAACAGTCAGCAGGGATGGTTCCTGCCAATTGGCAGCAACCGTATTGTTGTTCCCTGAAAAAAACCACTGCGTCACCGGGGTTCCTGCATAGAAATTTACGATGGTGTCGTAATTTAGAACAGCAGGATCATAAGAAAGCTGAATGTCAGCTGCAGATATTGGCGTGCCGGAGGCGCTGGCGCCTTTGAGTTTTACAGGGAAATAGACCGCTTGGCCAGGTATTGCCGTTTTTGTTGAAACAGTAACAAGAACAGGAGGAATGGTAATTGTAATCGTAATAACATTCGATGTGAAGGTGTTGTTAAAACATGGGCCGTCGGATGTTAAAAGACAATAGACTGCATCTCCGTTAGAAGGTGCGAAAGTGTAAGTATTGCTGTTGACTCCCACGCTGGCGCCGTTAACTTTCCACTGGAATGAAATATTCGGACCGGGGTTCAGAGGTGTTGCCGTAAAATTGACCAAAGTGCCGGGTGCAACATTTGTGGCGGAAGCGGCAATCGAAATGCTGGTTAAAGGATTCACTGTTACCGGTAAAACGGTTGTTGAAACTCCCGTGTAAGAAACAGTAATGCTCTTTGAACCGACTGAAGTCCAGGTAACAGTGGTCGTACTGCTCGAACTGTTACCACCAGCTGTGATGGTTCCCCCGGACACAGTCCATACATAGCCCGACTGACCGGCATCGGTCGTATAAACATTACCAGTAACATTCAGACAAACTGAAGTTGGGCCTGTAAGTGTGGCGTTGGTCAGAATACCATCATTATCAATAAACGATGTGTTTGCACCGGGCACAGCATTAACAGCTTGTTCCGGATAAACTGTTCCCGGGTGGGCGGCTGCGTTTAACGCGCCGGTCCCGATAATCGACAACAGCAGAACAATAAATAAAAGTTGAAATTTTTTCATATTGCTATTTTTTTGTTTAATGAAGTATGATAAATACTATGATGACTTTTCGTTTGCATTAAGACATAGTCACAAAATCGTATTACTCTTTCAATCAATAAAATGAACCCTATTTGACCATCAGTTTATGGGTGTAGGTTCCATCCGTTGTTGTGATCCGCAGGATATACAATCCCCTGGAAAGGTTATTTTGTTGTAAAGCGCCAGGAAGTTCAAGATTGGCGGTCGAAGAAATAAGCTGACCGGCAAGGTTGTAAACTTCCACCTGGTCGGCATGAAGCGAGCCTGTTATGGCAGAGATGTATATCGTATTCCCATTGCTCCAGGCCGTAAAAACTGCTCCACTATGTTCGTCCACTCCCACTTCCTGAAAATGCAGCACAAACCGTCCGGTTTCCGTTGATCCATCAGAGGCAAAGCCAAAATCGGCTGTGTTCCTGATGTTGACCACAGTGTGAGTGACCTTATCTTCGAAAAACAATGGTTGTGATGGACTGAAGGAACTTATTCCGTCAAAGGAGATCTTGTATGAGCCAGCTGCGCTTACCGTAAATTCAACAGGCACTGAAGTATATTCAGGCTGTGAATTTATCGAAAGATTACTCTGGTCTGCCGACTTTGTATAAATCTGCGGATAAGCAGCATTGCCAGGAATCTTCCATGCATCAGATGCGCCATCATAACCAGCAGTTGTGCCGCTGAGGATATGTACAAATGCTTCATCATAATGATTTGTATCGGTATTGTTCTCCAGATGCATCGAAATGACGTTGGATAATGCCTCAGCGTTTTTATAATACGGCATGGTGCTGTGTAATCTTGCATCAGCAGGGATGGTAAGCGAAGCGCCGGTTGCGTTGCTTTTTACAAAGAAACCCTGCATGGCCGGGATGATCCCGTCCTTCAAAGCTCCAACAGAACCGTTCCAGCTTACAAATTTGTATCCTTCCCAAACATAAACCGCATAATCGAGGTTGTTACGTCCCCAGCTTCCCTGCTCCCACTGAATTGCAGAAGGATATGGATTGCCGAGAAGGTTAACTCCCTTTGAAGCTGCCGGGTTACCTGTCGTGTATGACAGGTTGCCAGTTGTTACATTACCTGTATTGAACATACCCTGGAAAGTGAAGGTAGCCGGGGTTGACCCGCTGATGCGGTAGCCCAGTCCAGACGTAAGGTTCGCCGATGAAGGCTGAGTTGTCCAGGTGGCCGAGTTTTCAAGATAACTTTCAACAGTGTTGCTTCCGAATACGCTTGCAGTGGCGCCAATGACAGGCGATGAGACAAGGCTTGGCATTCCTGAGGTGAAGTCAAGATAGCGGGCGAAATTGTTTACTCCTGTACCTGAAACTGTTCCACGAACAATGAGTGATCCGCTGCCGGTTGCATCCGACTGAAGGTTCATGCTGCCGTTATTGGTATAATTACTGTTTGCCGAAAGTGAAAATCCAGCCGACAGATCGATTGTTGTTCCCTGGTTGATGGTAATGGACTTACAAACGGCGCTTGAAGCCACCGTTACTGCCCCGGTTTCGATGATTGCATTGGTACTGTCGCCTGGTATTCCATTGCTCCAGTTTGCACTCGTGTTCCAGTGACCTGTTCCGTTCCACCTTGATTCGCCGGCACCAAGCGACGGAGTAACCTGTCCGTTGATATAATGGACGCCGGGAATGATGTTAAACGCTGAATCCAGCAGCAAACACCGTGTGGTATCAAAGGTCAGCACAGTTGCTGCGCCAAGGTAATGAAACACAACTTCAAAAAGTACCGTATTATCCTGAATATTCAGTTTATTGCCTGCTGGCTCAATCCAGTTGGTGCTGTACTCTGACCCGTTTGCGCCGAAAAACCACTGCGAGACAGGGGTAAGTGTGCTGAAATTCAAGGTAGTATCATACACAAGGCTGGTATTGACATACCCAATATGCAATTCCAGACCCGTTACGCCTTTACCTCCGGCAAGACCATTCAACCCACTGACAGAAACCGGCAGATGTATATCCGTGCCAGGATTTTGTAACAGGGCACTACCCACCGTAACTGTAATTTGTGCCTGAACAGCAATACATACGAATACTACCAGGAATGTAATGAGGACTTTTTTCATGTTGTTTTTCATTGAATATTATGAGAAGTTAGCAATCGAAGAAAATTTGCCACTAAGACACCAGGGCGCTAAGAAATTGAATATTTTCAAAGGTCACGTCCTGGTGTCTGTGTGGTAAATTTTACGGGTTGTTCAAATTAGTTTGCGGCAGGTACAAAACTGTTGTTTACGTCGCCACCGGCCAGTGATTTGATGTTCTGAATAACGTTGACACCATTCACAGTAACAGTTGGTTTTTCGAAAACGAAGTTTGCGATCTTCCAGTTCGGCCAATTCGTCAGCGGAGCAGAAAGTTTCTGCCTCATAACGATCGGATCCTGAACGTTAACAGTGTTAGTCTGGTTAACATCGGCAGCTTTATTCTGAAGGGCTGTGAAGGTGACCAGGTTGGAGATTTTTTTACGTGTGTTGATAACATCCTGGATACCAAGTCCACCCCATGTTTTTGAGCTGGAAGCATCAAGTACATAAACACCATCAACTGCGAAAATTGAAAAATTGCCGGTAAGATCGGCAGTTGCTGTTTCAACAACAGCGCCACCCTGTGTTTTCAGGGTGACCACTGTACCGTTCATCGGTGTGCTTGCTGCATTATCATAGGTTACAGCGCCCGAGACAATTCTTGACCAGCGCGAAGCACCCCAAACAGGAGATGTTGCCAACGGCAGGAAATTCGGTGCAGTCAGGTTGAAGGCATCTACCAACTGAATGTCGGTATTGTTTGTGAAAGTATTGTTATGACGGGTTGGAGTCTGGTACCAGGTCTGCTCCGTTGAAGCGCTCCATGTTTGTCCCGAAGGAACATCAAAATTCGTTGTCATGCCCGACATAAATGTATTCTCGACCTGTAACAGGTTAGCATCGGCATTCGCCTGGGTGGTATTGCCGTCAATGTAAAGACCGGTTGGCCAGCCCATGAATACGCAATTGTGAACTTTCAACTGGGTGTTGCGACGGAGGTGCATGGCACGTTTGAAATTGGGTTCAACTGGGGTTGCAAGGGTAGCCATTGGGCCAACAACGGTGAAGTTGCTGAAAGTGGCCTGGGTGTTTGGGGTATTTGAACTACCTGAAGCGTCGTTGTCTGATTCAAACCCGTTCGATCCGGATTGATCGGCAAAATTTTCGCGCATACCCACGCAAAACTGCAGTTTACCTGCAAAACCATTGTCAGTATCAAAATCGTCATCCTGGCCTCTGAAGGCAATCAAGTGCTTTGCATTGTTAGTTCCGCCAAACCATTCGTAAGAGTCATCGGCTGAATAGGATACCTGGATATAATCCTCCACTGTTCCTGAACCAACGCCACCATGAGTAAGTCCATTGATCTCGCTGTTAGGTTGAAATGCGTAACCAGGAAATTCGAGACGAACATATTTTAATGATCCGGAATTGTCAGCATCATTCGGGGTTAATCCACCACCGAATACGGAACCAACGCCTCCTTCAATCACTCCGGTTCCACCGGGAAGATTTACTGTAGCCAGACCGCAAAGGATCACACCACCCCAGTCGCCACGGTTGCGGCTTCCGGCATTTTCGTTCGAAGTAAAGATGATCGGCTCGGTGATAGTTCCGTTGGCAATCAATTTTGCTCCCTGTTCGATGATCAGGGCGCTCTTGTTTGTTTTGTCGCCACGAATGATGGTACCCGGGTCGATGGTCAGGGTAGCTCCATTTCTTACATACAACCAGCCATTTAGTTTGTAAACGGTCTTGGCAGGAGTGAAATTCGGGCCGGCGAGGTTGAACGGATCAACCAGGCTCAAGTCTGTATTGTTGGTGAGAACGCTATTATGCCTGCTTGGTGCAAGGTACCAGTTCTGTTCGTCGGTTGCATTCCAGGTTTGTCCTGAAGGTACGGCAAAATTGGTGGTCATACCCGACATGATACAGTTTTCGATTTGGAGCGTGTTGCTGTTTGCATTTGCCATGGTGCTGTTTCCATCAATATAGAGACCGACCGGGAAACCAGCAAAAACAGAGTTGTAAACACACAGGGTGGAATTCCTGCGAATGTGCATGGCGCGTTTGAAGTTCGAGTTAAATGGTGTGGCAAGGGTTACCAGCGGGCCAAAAATACTCACGTTGCTAAAGATCGGGTGCGTTATAGGAAGATTACTGCTGCCAGTGGCATCATTATCAGATTCAAAACCGTTTGAACCGGAAACATCGGCAACGTTTGGATCCCTGAGGGCCACGAGGAACTGGAGTTTGCCACTAAAACCATTGTCTGTGTCAAATTCGTCATCCATGCCGCGGAAAGCGATGAGGTGTTTGCAGTTTACAGTTCCGCCAAACCATTCGTATGAATCGTCGTTGCTGTATGCTACCTGAACATAATCAACCGATGTTCCGTTACCAACACCGCCGAAGGTAATCCCGTTGATTTCATTATCCGGGGCAAAAGGGTAACCTGCAAATTCAACGCGTACATATTTGAGTACACCTGAATTGTCAGCATTGTTAGGTGTTGAACCACCACCATAAATAGAACCCACGCCGCCTTCAATAACGGCGGTGCCACCGGGTTGGTTGACTGTTGCATATCCGCAGAGGATCAGTCCGCCCCAGTCGCCACGATCACGTGAACCTATACCCTGGTTTGAGGTAAAAACGATTGGCTGTGCAGCAGTTCCCTGCGCTATCAGTTTTGATCCGCGATCCATGATCAGAGCGGCCTTGTTTGTTTTGTCGCCACGGATGATGGTACCAGGCTGAATGGTGAGTGTTACACCTGCATCTACATAAACCCATCCGTTCAGTAAGTAAACATTACCCGAAGTCCAGGTTGTGTTTGCAGTGATATGACCTGCATTGATGGTTACGGTTGTGGCAGGATACACGGTATTCTGGGGATCCCAGTTTGCCCATCCCTGTGTCCAGTCAAAGGTACCGAAAGCGCCTACATAATTGACCTGTTCGAAAAATGGATCCGAAAGGTTTGAATTCGTAAACAAGGATGTTCCAACCACAGGTGAATTACTCGACGACCACCGTGTATTGCTGGTGATTACGTTCGTGGTAGTGCCCGTAGGGAGGCTCGAGCCGTCGCCAACAGTAACAGAAGTTGCCGGATAAACGGTCGTTTGGGGATTCCAGTTGGCCCATCCCTGGGTCCAGTCTGTTTTTCCAAAGGCTCCAACATAAGTAACCTTTTCAAAAAACGGGTCCGTGATCTGTGCGAAACCCGTAACAATTACCCCGATCAGCAGGGCAAGGGTAAAAAATGTTCTTTTCATACTGGTTTTTGTTTTTAAGGTTAATAACAAAGTGTTTTCAATTATTATTTGACTATCATTTTTTTACTTTGGCTAAAAGTGCCTGACGTTCCGGTAAAGGTCATCTGACAGCAGTATACTCCGGCAGACAACCCGGAGGACTGAAATGGGATGACGTATTCGCCAGGCATGCGTTGTCCATCAAACAGTACTGCAACAATCCGTCCCATCTGATTGTAAACTTCAAGTTTTAAATGCCCGTTCTGCGAGATACGGTAACCGATCGTGGTTGTCCCGGAAAAAGGGTTTGGAAAATTCTGGTCAAGTACAAGTTCATTTCGCTCATTTTCACCAATCCCTATGAGAATACAGGTATCGCATTCAGCAAAACAAACCTGCTTGAGGATGGTGTCGTTCACAGGAACAAGCAAACTCCTGTTTCCATTGGAAGAGCAGATAAATGGTACGGTTTCATAACCGGCAGCAGAGTTCCCGTTCACAAACTTATATTGCACGGAGGTCCCGACTAAAAGACTGTCGGTATAGGTGTAAACGCTATCGCCACCTGAAATCATAGGTGTTGTGGCAGGATTCCACCCCTGGAACGTCCCCGCCAGGTGAATTCCCCCGGCTGCAATGGATCCTGCAGCACGTAAATCAACCCGGAAAGTTACATTCGAATACTGTGCAACCGTTCCACAAGCGGTGCAGCTTCCATAACAGTATGCCGTCATCACTGTGTCATGGGCAGGTACTGTAAAATATCTGTTGCCGTTGAGCGAACATGCTACAGGAACAGTTTCCGATTGCAGTGCAGTGATACCATTCGCGAAGCGAAATTCCAGATAAGTACCTTCATCCATGGTCATCGTGGTTTCATAGATGGTTCCGCCGGCAGAGGTCATAAGTGTTTGGGCATAGTTCCAGTTGTTAAAGGTTCCACCTACATGTACGCCATCCGGTGAAATTGTCTCATGCTGCATGTCAACTCTGAGCTTTACCGAAACACTGGCCGGACAATGGCTGCACTGGCTAAAGCACACGGCAGAGTATGCAGTATCGTGATTCGGTACTGTGATCTGCCGGTTGTATTGGCCACTTCCGTTCGAAACACCACAAGAGGCCGGTACATTTTCCAGTCCTGAAACTGCATTGCCATTCACGAACCTGTATTGGTATGCAACACCTTCCTGTAGTGTTAATGTTGCCTGGTAGATGCTGTTTGTTAAAAGGGTCATCGGAGTTTGTGAGTAACTCCAGTTGTTGAAGCTTCCTGCGATATGAACACCGTTTGATGTGATGTTCTCCCGCGACATGTCAACATTGAACGTTACCTGCCGGTAAACGACAGGAGCATTCACTGCACCATTTACCAGGGTGGTCGCTATAAGATTATATTGGGCATCAGTGAATTCAACTGTCGTAAAGGTTAAAGCAGAATTCCCACCTTTATAATGGAATTTGATTTCATACAATGTAGTGTTATCAGGGATTGCAAGTGTATTCAAACTCGGTTCCAGCCAGTTTGCAGATACCAGTCCCAGCTGTCCACCAAAAAACCACTGACTTTGAGGTGTTCCTGAATAAAAATTGGTGAGCGTATCGTAATGTAAAACTGCCGTGTCGTAGGTAATCTGCACATTAGCCCCGCTGATGGGCACCCCGCTGCTGCTTGCTCCCGACAATTTCACGGGAATATAAACAACTTGCCCGACAGTGGCCGTTACTGTAGGAACAGAAACTGTTAAGGGTTGTGAATGCGCTGCAAAAAACAACGCGAAAAAGATCATACTGATAATTGTTCTCATCATGGTTTATTGGTTAAATTACATAGCTCATCCCGAATGAAAATACTCTGCCCGGGGTATACGATTTTACTTTTATAATGACATCAGGCAGCCCTTCAGATTTCATGGTCTGCTGGATAAGGAATTGTTGGTTGAGGATGTCCTTAACACCAAATTTTACGGTAAGGTTATGACCGATTTTCTTTTGAATGGTAAAGTCAAGGATATTTCGTGGCATCTCATAGGAGTTAGGAATATCGGGTGTACCGATACCTACGATACGTTCGCCGAAAACATTGTAAAGCAAGCTGACCGATAGATCATTCTTCGCTCCCATGTAGTAGATGCCGGCATTTACAATATAGGGTGACTGGCCGTACATGGGCCGGTTATGATCGAGTACGAAAAGGTATTCAGGGTTTGTCTCCACGCGCGACCTGATATAGGCTGCATTGAGTACGAGCGAAAAGTTCCTGAAAGTTCTTAAGAAATTATGCTTTGTTGCCCATTCCTGAAATCCGATCCTGATATCAACTTCAGCCCCGATACTGTTGCCACTTATTGCATTCAGGTAATGAAGGTCCCACTCTCCTCCCGATGCAGGGACCCAGGTTGCTTCAATGGGACTGTCAAATTTTTTATAGAATGCCCCGAGTGTTAGCATCTCGCCCGGACTGGGGTACCATTCATACCGAAGGTCAAAATTATCGATATAGCACGATTTGATCTTCGGATTTCCGTAAACGGTGACATTCTCCTTGAAGTTGTAAAATGCAAATGGGGCCACCTCTCTGAATTCAGGCCTGTTGATGGTTCGGCCATAAGCAAGTCGGATGAGATTTTTTTCATTGACGTTGAAGGTGACATTCACCGATGGGAATAGGTTAAGCGTGTCTCTCGTTGTCTGAACCGACATCTCGCGGGATGCATTAAGACCATACAACACAAGATTGTTGTTTTCCACCCTCAATCCACCATATAAATTCACCAATTTCCCAATGGGGATTCTGAGTGCAAGGTAACCTGCCAGCAGTGTATTCTCGATTTGATACTGGTAACCCGCATCATACACTTCACGGTAGATCACCCCATCCGTAAAATTGAAGTTGCTTTCGTTATAAACACTGTCAATCGGCTGATGCAGGATCTCCTGGTTGATCACCCCGGTTTTTGCCCAGATCACGCCAAACGGACGGACATAAAAATCACGGTTTTTTCTTTCCGCAAATATTCCCGCTTTGAATTCCGGTTTGAAATTGCCGAATGTAAAAGTATGCTGGTAGTTAACGTTGCCGTTATAAATATTTTCCTTCACTTCAGAAAAAAGCCGGGAATTGCCATCGGCATTGGCAGTGGAGGTGTAATCAAGCTGGTATGGGTAATAAGTGGTGTCGTTCTTTTTTGGAGCATAATAGTTGATCAGCCTGCTGTCCGGCTCACTCTGGTTGGCGTAGGAATAACCAAGGGTCCACTTTAATGTATTAAACTCATTCATGGTGTGGTTTCCGCCCAAAGATCCTGAATAGATGGTTCTGCTAGCATACCCGAGCATGGTCTTATATACATGGTTGTCGTCGCGGTAATGGTCAACGCCGGTACGGATAATGGTAGAGGTTTTCCCGGTCTGGTTGAAGAGGTTGTTGAATTCGAACACATTCTTTCCGGTTGAAAGGGACCAGTTTGAAATGGCTCCTATGCCGACATTTTCATCACTCTCCGCATCATTGTAGGATTTTGAATAGGTTATACCACTATTTGAAGTACCATATGATTCCACCTTTAACCGCTGAATGTCATCGATACTATGGCTCAACTTATAGCTCAACGCTGTAATATTTCCTATTTTCACGTTGCCTGCATTGAAGATATGGCTGAAATCCACATTGAATTTATTATCAAGCGGCGCTGTTCTCCCTGTGCTGGAGGATATGTTGCTGAATGAATGAGCAATTTCAAGCATCCGCTGCTTCTTGTAGGCGTTTTCTTCAGCGGTACCGCTGCTTCCGTAATCCTGCAGTTGAAGCACCTCGTTCATGGATGGAACGGTGCCGGGCAATTTCCGGGTCCCATTATCAAATCCAAGCCAGTCGGTGCTGCTGCCCTTGTATTTCTGAAATTCTTTAAACGAGGCTCCGTCATTATATCCAACCGTATACCCGAATCCGATACTATTTTTTTCAGGTATATTTTTGGTGGAAATCTGAATGAATGCTCCTGCAAAATCAGCAGGAATTTCAGGAGCAGGTGTCTTATAGATCACCATATTGCTGATCATGTTGCTCGGAATCACATCGAATGAAAATGCGCGCTGGTCGGTCTCGCTGCTCGGGGTAGATGCATTATTGAGCCATACTGTATTGTAACGTTCGGTGAGACCGCGGACCACTACAAACCTGCCGCCCATGATGCTGACTCCCGGGAGTCTCCTGATCACCTCCGAAGCATCTTTGTCCTGCGACCGGGCGATCATTTGTGACGAAACACCTACGGTGATCAGGCTGCTTTGCTTGCTTGCGCTGATGACCGATATTTCGGTATCTGTTTTTTTCCTGGCGGTAACAGAGACCTCTTTGAGTTGTGTGGTTGTTTCTGAAATTTCGTGATCGAAGGTTGTGATTTTCTCTTTTTGAACTTTAATGCCCTTGATGGTATCTACCTTATAGGATATAAAGGATACTATTATATTATAGGTGCCGGGTTTCACATTTTTAATAATGTAATTACCATCGATATCTGTTGACGCTCCGATGGTGGTTCCCAGGAAATAAACACTGGCTCCAACGATGCTCTCTTTTGTTTTTGCATCCTTGATTTTGCCCTGGAGAGTGCCCTGTCCTATTACTGTAACTGACAGAATTTCAGCAAGTAGAATAATTAAAGATAGTTTGATATACTTCATTGGAATTGTTTGCCGCAAAATTAGCGAGCCTGCATCTGAAGCATGTTAACTGTGGATTAACTCCTTGTTAACTCTATATGAAGTTTTCATATTTGGTTTTTAAGGCAGACTGATCCGGAATTATCGTATAAGTAAGGAGATCGGGGAATTGGCTCCGAAATCAGGTTATATATTTAATATACAGTTAATATTTGGCATTATATCTGTTTTTCGTGGAATCATTATTAATAACACTAAAGGAAGTTCAGATGTATTATTCAATTTCCATTCATTAAAAATTTAATTAATCACAATCATAACGGCAAGCTAACTTTTGTCCATGAGAATGTATCAGCCGCGAAGCGGCTAAATTTCAATAACCACGGGTGAAACCCGTGGATAGACCAACCCGGTACTCTCAGCTCTAAAGGAGCTGAATATCAAAAAAGTTCAGCCCTTGCAAGGCTGGGGTCCAGGGAGACATCCTTGCCACGGGTTTCACCCGTGGTTATTCACATTGAGCCCATTCAGGGCTCAGACCATGCACCATCCCGGAGGACAGCAATAAACGTTCATTGGTATGATTGTGATCAATCGGATAAAAAATTGATTAATCACTATCCATAAGAATTTAATAGATTTTTAACATTGAATTGACATAGGAATTGTAACTTTGCTTTATTATCAAAACTCCGGTTTATTATGAAAAAGCAGATAAAAGGATTGCCTGAAGTTCATATCCTTGGAGATATGGAAGATGTTATAAAACTCATCTCAGGTCTTAATAAGAAAAAGACCCTGGTGATCTTCCAGGATGGAGACGATGGCTTGTTTTACCTTGAGATGGAGGGGAAATTCCAGGAGGTTGTGCAGAAAGATCTCAATCACCTGGCAAAAGAGTACCGCCTGATCTTCTTTACCTTTTTTCCCAGCCGCAAAAAGGTTGAACCAAGTAAGGAAGAAGAACCCGAATTAATCAAACCAGAAACAAAAGAAAAAAAGGAGAAAGTAAAGAAAAAGGAGGAACCGAAAACGAAGAGTAAAAAGAAATAGGGAAATCAATATTACCCTTCCCAGAATTTGTACCCGATACCTTTCACGGTTCTGATACTGTTGATGCCTAATTTTTCCCTGATCCTGCGGATATGGACATCAATGGTACGGTCGCCTACCACAACATCATCCCCCCAGACATTCTGGAATATTTCATCCCTTGAAACCACTTTGCCCTGCTGGGAGACAAGAAACTGCAACAGTTCAAACTCCATCCGAACAAGTGTAATCTCCTCTTCCCCTTTAATAATTAGATAGCGGTCCTTGTCGATGGTAAATCCCTTAAGCTGAATGATGCTGGTATTTTCAGGCATCTCCTTTAACCGTCTGAGCAAAGCCTGGACACGGCTCACAAACACTTTCGGTTTAATCGGTTTGGTGATATAATCATCGGCCCCGGCCTCAAATCCTGCGATCTGTGAATAGTCCTCCCCACGGGCGGTTAAAAAGGCAATCAGGGTACTGCGTAATTCGGGAATTTTTCTGATTTCAAGGCAGGTTTCCATGCCATCCATCACCGGCATCATCACATCGAGTATTACAAGATGTGGCTTTTGCTCTTTCACCATGTTCAGCGCTTTCTGCCCGTTTTTGGCTTTCAGCACATTATAGCCTTCCCGCTCAAGGTTATATCCAAGGAATTCCAGGATATCCGGCTCATCATCAACCAACAGGATGGTTATCTCACTATTCTCCATTTAGATATATATTGTTTGATAGTCCTGTTTCTATATAACAGTAAGGTTGCAAAGTTCAACTGTTCGAAGCATTTGAATGTTAAGGAAATAATAAATAATGATTAATTAGATGTTAACACAACTGTTTGCATGGTAACCGTTTCCTAACTAAACGAGGGGGCTTTCTCCCCCTCGTTTCAGGATAAGGATCTCATTGGGCTGTACCGTCGCCCGATTGCCACAGGGTGAATGATCCGGTCAAGAGTTCGGGAAAAGCCGGAACAGCATGGTCTCCGTGACACAAACAGGGTCATTTTTTTTCAGTGGTAACAGACTTGGCTGCTGGTAATGAACCGCAGTTTAATCGGCTCTTGAACTACTTGTTAAATACCTGCATTGCCGGCAAGGCAAGGTTGTTGAAATCAAAGAGAGCCTGATTTTCCCAACTCGAACCGGTAGTCGCCTGCACACCTTTATAAGCCACCCATTCTCCTCCCCAGTAGCAAAAGCCAACTCCCTTTGGCATTTGAATCAGGCTATTCTTCAGGGCACTGATAAAATCAAGCTGACCAGTCCTGCTGGCAGGATACCCCATGACAAGTTGACTATCCAATCCTACAATATTGTTTGTATAATCGTTCCATTGCAATGTAAAAGGATAGGCTGTTTCAACAACCATGACTTCTTTCGCAGTAAGGGAAACCAGCTCTTGCAGAGTCATTTGCAGCAGGTTCATATCAGTTCCATGCCATACCGGGTAATAGGAAAGGGCCATGATGTCGTAATCAACGGTATTTTTTTGCAGCATGCCAAAAAACCAGGAACCGCCGGTGAGACCGGCATAATGGAGGATGATCTTTATCGTGGGACTGTAATCCCTGGCAGCTTTCACTCCAGATTTTAAAAGCAGGATAAAGTCAGCCTCCCGGCTAATCCTTCCCTCTTCCCACAAGAACCCGCCGTTAATTTCGTTGCCAATTTGAACATAATCAGGCTGGATGAGGGATAGCACCCTGCGGGTATAACTGTATACCGAATCAGACAATGTATTCAGCGGAAGGTTTTTCCAGGCGGAAGGAGTATTCTGGCTGCCGGGGTCGGCCCAGGTATCGGAATAATGAAGGTCAAGCAATACTTTCAGGTTGTGTTGCTTGATACGCTTACAAAAACCTGCAACTTCAGACAATGAGCCCTTTACATTTTCAGGTGCATACCACAACCGGACGCGGATGGTGGTGCATCCATTATCGCTCAATTGCGACAACACATCTTTCTCCGTTCCATCTGCAGTGTAAAATTTTATCCCCCTTTGCTCAATTTCCGGCAGGAATGACAGATCAGCCCCCCTGATAAAAAACTCCTTCACGGGTTCCACTGTAACTCTATTGCGCTGCTTGCTGCAACTTACCATGCTAACGCCGATGCAACAAACAACCAGGATAGTTATAAATCGTTTCATTTTGAAACCCACCTTTTGAGGAGGTTGGGCCATCAAAGTTAATACTGTTTAACCAACTTCACCCTCTCCGCATATTAGATAACCGCCTCCTTGTATCAGCCTTTGCCTGCAAAGCATAATCAACCGCATTTTCCATGTATTGATTTTCCGGGTTATCCAGAAATACAAGAACCAAGTCAGGATTAAATTCAGTCTTGATTTCATTATTTTACAGAATCTTACGGGGTGAAATTTGAGCCAAAATAATAAATATACAATAAGATAACAAGAAACTGGTTGCCGGGTGAAGAGATCCTGTATCTTGCAGGCAGACTTACCACGCTCCACGCAAATTAATGATTATTTAACATTCCGTTCACATTGGGGGGTAGTTCATGAGTTAACTTTGCTGAAAATTGAAAACCATGAAAATAAAATCGTTAATAATTGTTTTAGGCCTTGCCTCCATCCTGGGCTCAAGCAGTTTCGCCGCCAAAAAAGCCCCCAAATCATCCGGCCCGTCAACCCAATCATCCCTCTCGGGTGTCGTGATTGATAAAGATTCAAATGAGAAACTGGCCGGGGTGACCATTCAGCTCACCTCGACTGACCAGAAAATCTACTCAAACGCAAAGGGAGAGTTCAATCTTTCGGGCATTGAGCCGGGAACTTACACGGTTAAAGTCAACTGTATCTCTTATAAAGACAAAGAAGTTACTGTAAAGATTACAAAATCGGAAAATGAAAAACTGAAAATCCTGCTTAACCCCATTATGCCATAAGCCGGTTTCATCAAATTATTCCGCAGAGGAGAATATTGAGGGTGAAAAGTCAGGACAACCTTGACTTTTCACTCTTTGTTTTTCAATCTCTCATATCGTCCCCGTATATTAAATTTTCATTAC
Source organism: Bacteroidales bacterium (assembly GCA_049317265.1). Taxonomy (GTDB): domain Bacteria; phylum Bacteroidota; class Bacteroidia; order Bacteroidales; family FEN-979; genus CAIVAT01. The sequence goes on along the minus strand of JBMOIP010000002.1, from coordinate 10,527 downwards.
ATTCACTAAAATCCGCCAGGAGCCAATGGCAATTGTCTACTTTTGCCAAACCAATGTATACTATCATGAAAAAGTTAATCCTTCCAATTATCCTGTTTTTCACGCTCGTTAACACACTCGCTGCACAGGAGGTAATTCTGAAAAAAGAGAGATATGTGACCCGGGAAAACGGGAAAACCTATACCGGCATTTTCAAGGAATATGATTCAGACAAAAAACTGATTTCAGCAACCGGCATTAAAAACGGTTTGCTTGAGGACTCAACCATCATCTATTATCAATCAGGAACAATTAAAGAGATACGATCGTACCGTGAAGGGCTGAAAAACGGCATTTGGACAACCTGGAATGAATCCGGTAAAAAGACAGCTGAAGCCAGCTTTAAAAATGGGAAGAAGGACGGGGCCTGGTATGTTTGGGATGACAAGGGGGTAAAACGGTACGAAATGTACTATGAGAAAGGCGATAAAAAGGGGTTGTGGATCATCAGGGATGAAAACGGACAGGTCACCAGCCGGGAAGAATTTAAATAGTTAATACCGTATTTACGATCTTGCTTACTTCCGGCATAAAATGCTGTACCAGGTTCAGGTTCTGATCAATCAGGGTTTGCTTCAAATTGGTCAGTGAAAGCACTTCAGGTTCCGGCAAAATGGCGTTTTTTGACAGGAACCGGTCAACAGCGTTTATCAAAACCACCCGGTCATGCCAGTCACCGATCATCATTTCAGTTTTATTCAGCGATGTGATAACCTGGTCAAGCCATTTTCCTGATTTGACTGAATAAACAAGGGTGGAAATGGTCGCCATTGCTTTGAGTACCTTCCTTATTTTATGTATTTCTTCATCGTTGGGTTCCTTCAGCAGCAATCCCCTCACCTCCTCAGCCCTGGCTCTTATATAGGCAATCGTTTTCGCCCGTAGTTTAAAGATGGAACTTTTATGACATATCTTTTCGATGGTCTTTTCCGTACCTGCAAGTTCCGACTCCCTGAATTTCTTTACCAGGGAAAGAAATTTCTGAATCGCCCGGCGCTCCTCTTCCCTCAGCCAGAGAAAAAAAGAGGAATATTCATCCGCTTCTGGCTGCTGGTTAGCCAGTAACAGGTAATTCACCTGGATCTCCCTGATTTTACCTGCCTGGCGGTACAAGGGTCTGAATAATTTATATCCTCCCTGGCTTTTGAAAATTGCAGGATCCAGCATCTCAAAAAGTCCATACAACGCAAAAATCCTTTTCACATCAAGCCTTGCCCGGTGAATATCCTTTGAATCGCCTGTAATGCTGGCTTTATATACATGGGCCAGGAATGACGAGGTCCGTTTCCGGTAGAAAAGAAACAGAAATTCTCCAATCTCTTGTTTTTTCATAAGACAGGCGGGAATTAACCTTGGTTTTCAACCGGCCGGTCGGATAAACTGTCGGCCAGTTTTAACGATTTTGTCGCCAGGTTCAACTCCTTGAACAGGCGGATACCCTCATTTGCCAGTCGTTCAAGTCTTGCCTGCGATACATGGATTTCAGGGATATCTCTCAACGCATCATTCCGCTGGTTTTTCCAGGCACGAATGTCCTCTATCAGTCCTACCTTGATATGAGCTGAAAAATCAGGATGCTTTGCACTCACGTTCAAGCTTCTGACCCGATTAATCAAGTGTGTGAATGAAAGAGGCTGGTTTTGTTCATGGGGTTCAAGTTTTTCAAGGATCTTTTTTAATTTCCGTTCGAATATTGACGTTAAAATCCATGATGCCTCAAGGTAAAACTCATGTTTCATTGCCAGGCCGGCCTTTTCGACCAGTTTTTTACCAGGGTGCTTTGCCTCTGCAACCCGTTTCTTCTTTTTCATTGTTTTAAATTTGTGTTTTTTATCCTGTATATTACTCAAAGGTAAGCTATTTTTAAAGAAATCACCTCGCCACCGATCATTCAATAACCAGGCAAATGGTGGCTTCAAACGGGCTGATCTGCATCTTCTGAAAATAGCTGAACTCTTCTGGCATACGGTGTGTTGAAAGGAGTACTTTTCCGTATAGATGCTCCGGTAAAGTCAGCGATTTTACCTTACTCATAAAATTCAGGATCACCAGGATGCGTTCATTCTCCGTTACACGGAAGTAGGAAAGAACTCCATCCTGTCCGTTGGTTACAGGTACCCATGTGCCTTTCTGCAGCGCTTCGCTTGACTTCCTGAGCAAAATAAGTTTCCTGTACAGGTTCAATAGTGAAGCGGGGTCCCCCTCCTGTGTTCTGACATTTCGTAACCGGGTATCTCTGTTCAAAGGCAACCATGGAAGGCCGGTAGTAAATCCACCCTTTGACTCCGGCGACCACTGCATGGGAGTCCTGGCTTTATCTCTGCCGGTAAATAAAGGCCAGAAGCGTTTCCCAAGCGGATCGCGAATTAGGCTTTTAGGAATATGCGTGTTATGCATGCCAATTTCCTCGCCATAGTAGATAAAGGGAGTCCCCATCAGGGTCATGAGCAGGGTGGCTGCAACCCTGGCCTTTTCCTCCCGGTTGGTTCGCCATGGCCACCGGTCGATACTTCTGAAAAGATCGTGGTTCGACAACACATTACAAGGCCATCCCTCCCTGGGGATACAGTCATACCAGGTTTGTATGGTTTTAAAGTAAGCATGTGCATTCCATCTGCTGAAAATGAGTGAAAAATCAAAAGCCAGGTGGAGGCCATTTCCCCCTTTTGCAAGGTATTTTGCAGCTGCTTTGGCATCACCCGGAGGATGAGAATAAATTTCACCGATGCTCACCCTGTCTTCATAGCGGTCAAGCAGGTCGCGGATCTTTGTCACGATGGTAACCGACCGTTTCCTGTTCCTGGTAAATACATGCTTTTGCAGTGCAGGGATTCCAAAAAACACAGGATTACTCCTGAATTTTTTATCCTTGGCAATCATATTGATCACATCCAGTCGAAAACCATCTACGCCTAAGTCGAGCCAGAACTTCATCTCTTCAAAAAAAAACAAAGGGAGATCAGGGTCGCGCCAGTTCAGATCGGGTTGTTCTCCAAAGAAAGAGTGCATGTAATACTGACCGGTTGGTTCATGGAATTTCCAGGCGCTGCCTCCTACCGCCGACTTCCAGTTGTTGGGAGGATTACCTAAGACCGGATCCTTCCAGATATACCAGTTCCGTTTCGGATTATAGAGCGTTGATGAGGATTCAATGAACCAGGGATGCTGATCGGAAGTATGGTTGAGGATCATATCAAGGATGATCCTTATCCCTGCTTCATGCGCCTTGGTCAAAAGTTCGAGGAAATCATCCATTGTACCGAAAACCGGATCGATTTCACGATAATTGGAAACATCATATCCAAAATCAACCATCGGCGACTTGTACATGGGAGATATCCAGATGCCATCAATTCCAAGCCCTTTAAGATAAGCCAGACGGCGGATTATTCCACGGATATCCCCTACACCATCGCCATCAGAATCCTGAAAACTCCTTGGGTAAATATGATAAATTACTCCGTGTTTCCACCAAACCCATGGTTCGTTATCACGCCTGCTCATTGGGCACATACTTCTGTAATTAAGCCCACATCGCAAAGCAACTGGTCCATGATCTTATCGGCCTGGTAGGCTTCGGCCCTCTTCATAGCTGCCTTTTTCATCCTGTCCCACGACTCCGGGTCAAGGAAGTACCCGACTGCCTTTCCGGCCATTTCTTCAGATGAATCTACAAGGAAACCATTTAACGAATCCTCAAGAATATCCTTAGGCCCCTTGGTGTTATAAGCAATAACAGGTAAGCCGCAGCTCAGGGCTTCAAGCACTACACAACTGAAGGTATCAAATCGTGAAGGCATCAACAGGATATCTGCCGACAGGTACAATAAGGGTAAAGTTTCCTGGCCAACCCATCCCAGGTAATGTGCATCAGGCATGGCCTCCTTCAGTTCATCTTCTGCGGGGCCTGTTCCTGCAACAACCATCTGGATTTCCGGGATCACCGACCTGATCATCCTTACAATACCGGGAAGTTCAAGAACCCCTTTTTCCTTGCTGATCCGGCCTGCATATAAAATAACAGGCTTTTGCTTGTCAAAGTCCATTTTTTTGAAGTCAGTCTCCACCCCCTTGCTCTCCTGCGATTCTGAAAAAATCCTGTCGGCCCAGTGGGATGTCAGGAACACCCTGGATGGGTCGAAACCCATAGCCTTGCCTGTGAGCCATTGCTGATGGTCGGTGTTGAGCACGAAAATATTTCCAAACCTTTTATAGTAGATCCTGAGCATCCGTTGAAGCCTGTCAAGTCCTGTCTGTTCCAGCGATACTGCATCCCTGGCAAAAACCAGCCAGTCCGTATGCATGAAAAAAAATATTTCAACCGGAAATACCTGCTTCAACCACAGTGCCGCCAACCCCATCGGGCCTTCCGTTGAACAGATGATCTTGGTATACCCGCCCCGCCTGAATATCCGTTGCACAGAAAGGTAGTTGGGAATTCTGAAGGCCTGTTGCCTGTATATGGGCAGGGTGAATTCGGTGACCGGTTTGATGACAATCAGGTGGTCTTCCGACTTCATGGTATTACTGCAAACCAGGATATCTACCGGCAAATTGCGGCGTCTTATCTCCTGAAGAATGGCCCTGAGCACCGTGGAGACCCCATTGTGATCCCCATACGTATCAGTGAGCCATAATAGCCGGCCTTTTGTTCCCGAAATCTTTGTGATCATTTCCACAGGTTCCTGCATCATTCGCTATTCTCCAAGGTAATACCCCTGCTCTGCCGTCAGGTAGAGTTCTTCATCAATAAAAACGGAGAAATTCTCTGTCCGCTGTAAGGGTCTGTATTTTCGTTTTGACGATCCGATACCGACGAACATCCCGCGCAGCAACGGAAGGTTTTCCTTTTTTGATATCCTGTCGATCTTCTTTGCCTGAATTTTTCTTTTTTGCATATCTCAGCCGATTTTTTCGCAAATTTCAACTTTTAACCAGCAGTTTTTTTGATTTCACCACAACTTAATAATTTCTTAACGGGAAATTAATATTTTCGTAATACCCTGTTAACATTGCTATTGTACATGTCGGCTAATTTCGCATCAGCAATGAAAAAAGGACAATTCCCCAAACGCGAAGTAGACCTTGTCATCATTTCCGATGTTCACCTCGGGGCATTCGGCTGTCATGCGAAAGAGTTGCTGCAATACCTGAGAAGCATTAAACCCAAAACACTGATTCTAAACGGAGACATCATCGATATCTGGCAATTCCGTAAACGGTTCTTTCCAAAATCACATTTGATGGTGATCAGGCATATTACCGGGCTGATCGCAAAAAACACCAAACTCTACTACATCACGGGAAACCATGATGAACTGATGCGTAAATTCACCAGGTTCAACATTGGTTCCTTCAAATTGGTAAACAAGTTACTGCTTGATCTGGATGGACAGAAAGCCTGGATATTTCATGGGGATGTGTTTGATATTACGATGCAGCACAGCAAATGGCTGGCAAAATTCGGTTCATTCGGATATGATATGCTTATTTTATTGAACAGCTCTGTAAATTTCCTCCTGACCAGCGTTGGAAGGCAAAAAATATCCTTCTCACGCAGGATCAAGCATGGGGTAAAACGCGCAGTATCCTACATCAATAAATTCGAGGAGACCGCTGCCGGGATTGCTATTTCAAAAGGGTATGACTATGTGATCTGCGGGCATATTCACCAGCCTGAAATAAGGACAATATGCAATGCGCAGGGTTCTGTGACCTACCTGAATTCAGGTGACTGGGTGGAGAACCTATCAGCCCTTGAATACCACAACGGCGAATGGAAAATCTATTATTTCCGTGAGGACCTGTATGCCCAGGCTTATGCAATAGCATCAAAAGAAAAGGATTCACCTACTCACAAAGAGACTTTTAAGGAACTCCTGAAAGAATTTGAGCTCAGGTAATCCGGAATCTACTCCTCATCATCTTCCCATTGGTGTGAAACTGCAGGCTGACGCTCTTTTATTAACTCCACATAACGCCCGTAAACCGTATCAACAATAGCTTCCCATGGATGGTAAAGTGACCTGGTGGCCTCCGCCCCTGCCTTCCTGATAGCCCCCGGGTTTTTCATCAAATCGCTGATCGTGGTCGTAAGCGAGGTGGTTTCATTTTCCACTAAAAAACCATTAACTCCGTCAACGATCCCTTCAGCAGAAGAACTGCTGCGCACCACCACTGAAGGAACACCAAACGCTGCGGCTTCCTGGATGACCAGCGGAGAGTTGTCATAAATCGAAGGGAATACAAGCAGGTCGGCAGCCGCATAAATATTCTGCAGCTCTTTCCTGTTGGTGATCACTCCCAGGAATACCACCTGGTCATGTAGTTGATACTGGTGCACCAGTTGAGTCATATCCCTTGCTGCATAACCTTCACCCACAAAAACCATTTTAAACTGTTTCCCGGATGTTTGAAGCATTTTCAATGCATCTATGATAAGTTTGACATTCTTTTCCCAGCGGTGCTGCCCCACGAACAACATGACGAACTCTTCTGATCCGGAATCGATCAACTCCAGTCCTTTTGCTTTGTATTTCTGCAATTTCCCGGAATCAGGAATCAGCATATCGGTACCATTGAGCATCACTTCATAGGAACCTTGATATCCATATTCGCGCAACGTAAGCCCGGTAGCCTTGTTGGGTACGAGCACGAGGTCGGCTGAATTATAAAAATCAAGGGTGAGTTTGAGAAGGAAGTCAATGAACAAGTCGTTGTTGATCACCTTTTTGAAATCATCCCGGTACTTGGTATGAAAAGTGGCCACCAGGGGTACATTGAGCTTTTTTGCAAGTTTAAGAGCCACCTGTCCGCTGATAAATGGACAATGGGCATGAAGCAGGTCGAACTTTGTTTTTTTGAGCTTTTTTTTAAATTTCACGTCGAACAGTGGGAGACCAACCCGGTATGGATTCATCCCGGGCAGTAAAACCGACTTGAACCGGTGAACTTTATAATCGACATTGTCAGTATAGCCTTTTACTTTGGGAGCAACCAGTATGCTTTTACCATATTTGGCATTCAGCCAGTGCGCGTAATTATGGGCCGTCATTCCTACTCCATCCATGATCGGAAAATAGGAGTCGTTGAATTGGCACGTTGTGATCTTCATTTGCAGTTTTTCTGCAAAGATCGCTATCCCGCAAGCATCAAATTCACCGTTAACGATTTGTTCATGAAGATTTAATATTCAGGAGTGCCGATAATCATTCTATCCGTTTCCAGGGCTGCAGGTGGCCTGCCATGTTAAAAGGATGATGTCATCGGGGGGAATAAGGTGGCGATATCATGTGATTCCTGACATCAATCAGTTTGGCCAGAATACTGATTGCGATCTCCTGGGGTGTCTGGGCATTGAATTTAATCCCCATCGGCATGTCGATTGATTCGATTTCACCTGCTGTCAGGAGGTTTTCATCCAGGAAACGTTTGGTTGCCTGCTCAACTTTTCTTCGGCTTCCAATCATTCCCACATAAGCATGGGGTTTACGTACCACCTTCACCAGGATATCTTCATCATAAATATGCTTTGGAGTGACGATGACAATATAGGTGTTATCATCAAACAGGGCTTCATCTATTGCCTCGAAGTAATCTTTCTCCATGCAGGTACAACCGGTGAAAACAGGATCATTGAAGATCCCTTCCCGGGGATCAAACACCGTAATTGAAAAATCGAATTCCTGTGCGAAATGGATCAACGCTTTCCCAATATGACCACCACCAAAAATGTAGAGTTTCTGCGAGGGGTTGATGGGTTCGATATAGACTTCCATGAATCCCCCGCAATGCATTCCGAGATCAATGTCGAGATTAAACGAACATTTGACTGGTTTTCCAAGTGCTATCACTTCCAGCGATTTTTCTGCCACCTCCTTCTCTACCGAACCGCCGCCGATACTGCCGAAAATCGTACCATCCTCATATACGATCATCTTCGATCCCTGTTTCCGGGGAGTTGAACCCCTGGTTTCAATAACGATACAGATCGCTGCCCGTTGTCTTGAATTCCTGATTTCCTCAGCTTTGGAAAAAATTGTATGCATGATGTTGGATTTTTCTATTTTGGCAAATGTAAAATTATTGAAAATGCGGAACACCCTAAACTATTCCGGTTTTACAAATTTTCGATAAGATTCCGGAGTATTGATATTCAGATGTATGCGGTCGTCGGAAGAAATAACCTCTATCCTTTCGAACTCTTTTAAGGCCTCCTTCAGGTTAGGGATGTCACTTTTTTTTCGCAGTTCATCCACCACCTTGCTTCCCAGCAGAATGGGATGTCCTCCGGCACCATCATACACTGGTACAACAACCAGGTCAGGTTTGAGCATATCACTCATCTTCCTGAGAAGTGCAGCCTCCGCAAAGGGATTATCGATATTCTGAATAAAGCAGGGGCGTCCTGCCGGGATATTCTGTAAACCCAGCCAGATGGAGAAGGATCGTCCCCTCTCCACCTGGTTGTTCAAAATGAAGCGGACCTTGCTGAGGTCATGGATTGTGGAATCAAACCTTTCGTTCACAACCATCGTGACCGGATGGCATCCCGCCTGTGCATAGGCAGCGATGAGTTGCCCGGCAAATGTCAGTCCGTTCCCGTAAGGAAGGGATGCTTTGTCGCGGCCCATGCGCTCTGAATGACCGGCAGCCAGGATCAATGCGGATATTGGATTGTGTTCGGGCAAGTTAAATCCCCAAATCTTTTAAATCAAATTTCATATAATTTCTGTTTGACAGTTAATTGATTTTCATTCCATTGTATCCTTTAAAAAACATATCCTTACGATTGAATTGGTTCCATCGTGGTTCGGGGCTGATCCAAAATATCCTTTTTCCAATGGTCCGAATTGCACGATTTTGCAATTAGCCGGTAAAAGTATCAATATTTTCTTGAAGGCATGCGTCTTAAAATAACAGTGCCACATGTGCAGCGGCTGATGCAAAGTGATGCCCGGGATGCCTGGAGTATTGTCCTTCCAGGCTGACTTGACATCTGTTACTTCCTGATTTCACAAACCTTCAGTGACAAATAACCATTATTGGGTGATACAACCATCCTGTCTGGTGATCCCATTTTATAAAAGATTTTCTGCAGGGTACTTTTGCAATTACAATAACTAAGTAATTCCGCCATGAAAAAGCCATCAACCCAATTCTTTATTGTCAATGTTATTGCAACCATTTGCATTGTAACATTGACAAACTTTATTGGATTTAACCAAACCAATACTTATCCAATTGCAGGAACAGGTCAGACAATGTCTTATGACACAACGGTTGCAATAGCATTGCCCACTTCAGGGCAGGCATTTTACGGTCAGAATTCAAATCATCCCGGAAACATGCGATCTTACACCAACAATGGTGATGGCACAGTAACCGACAATTTAACCGGGCTGATGTGGCAGCAAACCGAGGACAGAAACGGTGACGGAACAATTAATTTCTATGATAAACTGAAGTATTATGAGGCAGTGGATAGCGCTGCAACATGTAACACGGGAGGTTATCATGATTGGCGTTTACCTACTATTAAAGAGCTATATTCCATTGCCATGTTTTTTGGAGCAGAACCTGGCCCACCACCGTCTACAATTGTAAAATATATTGATACGACATATTTCTCTGTCGGTTTCGGTGACGTAAACTCACTGGCACATGGCAGCCTTGGAACTGAACGGATCATTGATGGTCAGATTGCATCCGTTACGAAATATGTAAGCACAACCATGAATGGGCAGGAAACTTTGTTCGGGTTCAATTTTATTGATGGACGAATTAAGGGATATCCAACTACTTCCATCGTTCCGGAATGCGGAACAGCAAAGCATTTTTATGTATTGTATGTTCGTGGCAATGGAGCCTATGGAACAAATCAATTCGTTGACAATGGAAACGGAACAATTACCGACAACGCTACAGGACTTATGTGGATGCAAAACGATAACGGAACAGGTGTTTTATGGAAGGACGCATTAAGTAATGCTGAAAATGCAACCTATGCTGGTTATTCGGATTGGCGATTACCCGACACCAAAGAATTGCAAAGTATAGTTGACTACACCCGTTCTCCGTCAACAACCAGTTCTGCAGCAATAAACCCGATGTTCAACTGCACCCAGATTACCAATGAAGGAGGTGTCGCAGATTATCCATGGTATTGGAGCAACACTACTTTTTCTTCGCAAGCGCAAACAAACGGAGCAAGCGCTACCTATGTTTGTTTCGGAAGAGCTATGGGCTATATGCCCCCTTTTGGTGGGTGGATTGATATACATGGTGCCGGATGTCAGCGAAGCGATCCTAAACCCAGAAGTTTTAGCGGATACACACATAATGGAAATGGATATTACAATGCCAATGCTCCCCAGGGCGATGCCGTCAGGATATACAATTATGTGCGTCTGGTAAGAAATGGAACTTCAACAGGAATAAATGAAAACAAAGACAATCATCTGTTTAATGTTTATCCAAACCCCGTTT
>JBMOIP010000001.1:0-315243 GCA_049317265.1 Bacteroidales bacterium | reverse complement strand
GAACCTATGACCTTTGGGTTATGAGCCCAACGAGCTACCACTGCTCCACCCCGCACTATATTTTTGCGTACCTTTGTACTTTCTTTCGCGGTGCAAAGATACGGTATGTTTCCGTGTTATCCAACATTCAGTAAAAAATATGTCACATAAAGCCGGTTTTGTTTCGATCATTGGTTATCCAAATGTCGGAAAATCCACCCTCATGAATGCCTTACTTGGTGAACGCCTGTCGATTATCACCCCAAAAGCACAAACCACCCGCCACCGCATCATGGGAATTTTCAGCGGCGATGATTACCAGATCGTCTATTCCGACACACCCGGCATCATCAACCCACACTATAAATTGCACCGGGCGATGATGGCAGCCGTCTTCTCGGCAATGGATGATGCAGATGTCGTGCTGCTGCTTACAGAGCCCGGCAACGATTTCCACCAGGAGGATATTTTACGAAAACTTAAAGAGTCCGCCTCACCGGTCATCATCATCATCAATAAAATCGACCTTGGAAACATGGAGGTACTCGAAACCGAGGTGGCCAAATGGATGAAAATCATGGATAAGGCCACCGTCCTGCCCGTTTCAGCCCTCCACAACCTCAACCTCGACCAGGTTTTTAAAGCCATCCTCCACCATCTGCCCGAATCGCCCGCCTTCTATCCCAAAGATGAACTCACCGACCGTAGCCAGCGCTTTTTTGTCTCTGAGATCATCCGGGAAAAAATATTGCTCAACTTTTCCCAGGAGGTCCCCTACTCCACTGAAGTTGCCGTGGAATCTTTCAAAGAAGAGGACCACCTCACCCGTATTACCGCCACCATTTACGTTGCCAGGGAAACGCAGAAAGGGATTCTCCTCGGGCATCAGGGATCGGCCATCAAAAAACTTGGGACCGATGCCCGTAGGGACATCGAAGCGTTTCTCGACAAACATATTTTCCTCGAATTACGCGTAAAGGTCTCCAAAGACTGGCGGGAAGATGACCGGGCGCTGAAGAGATTCGGGTACTCGGTTGACTAGCGGACTAGCGGACTGGTGGACAAGTGGACAAGTGGACAAGTGGACAAGTGGACAAGTGGACCCATTGAAACGCTCACCAGTTTACCAGTTTACCAGTTTACCAGTTTACCTGCTCACCAGCTTACATTACTAATCATTATATCACCAATAAACCTTTTATGACAAACATCATTGCAATCGTCGGCCGTCCGAATGTTGGAAAATCGACCTTATTTAACCGTTTGTGCGGTGGGCGCGACGCCATCGTCGATCCTACTAGCGGGGTTACACGCGACCGGCACTATGGCCATGGCGACTGGAACGGAAAATTTTACTCTGTGATCGATACGGGCGGTTATGTCCATCAGTCGGGTGATGTTTTTGAGGATGAGATCAAAAAACAGGTGAAACTGGCCATCGATGAATCGGACGTGATCCTGTTCATGGTCGATGCAAAAGAGGGGCTCACCTCCATGGATGAGGATGTTGCCAAAATGCTGCGAAGGTCGAAAAAACGGGTGCTCCTGGTGGTGAATAAAGTTGACAGCTACAAGATGATCAACGACATCCACGAATTTCACAGGCTTGGATTGGGCGAATTTTTCTCGATCGCATCTACCAGCGGGAGCGGAACAGGCGATTTGATGGATGAGGTGGTTACCGGCTTCGAAGAGGTGGAAACCAACGTGGACAACCAGACGCCGCTGGACAACCTGCCCAAAATCGCCATCGTGGGCCGTCCCAATGCAGGGAAATCATCCCTGGTGAACATGTTGCTTGGCAACGACCGTAACATCGTCACCCCTATCCCGGGAACAACAAGAGATTCCATCCATACGCATTACCAGTATTTCGGACTCGACTTCAACCTCATCGATACCGCCGGCATCCGGAAAAAAGCCAAGGTAACCGAGAACATTGAATTTTACTCTGTGATGCGTGCCATCCGCTCCATCGAAAGCAGCGATGTCTGCATTTTAATGGTGGATGCCGAACGTGGCTTTGAAGCACAGGACCTGAATATTTTCTCCCTGATCGAAAAAAATCACAAAGGGGTGGTCATCGTGGTGAACAAATGGGATCTTGTTGAAAAAGAGACAAATACCCACAAATATTTTGAAGAAGGAATTTTAGACCAGATTAAACCGTTCAGTGATGTGCCGGTTATCTTCACCTCTGTCTTAACCAAACAACGGATTTTTAAAACGGTGGAAACAGCCATCCAGGTTTACAAGAACCGGTCGAAAAAGATCGGCACCTCCGCGCTGAACGACTTCATCCTCCCCATTATTGAGGCGATGCCGCCACCCGTCACCAAAGGAAAGTACGTCAGGATCAAATATGCGATGCAGTTGCCCACGGTTTTTCCATCTTTTGCCTTCTTTTGTAACCACCCTCAATACTTAAAGGAGCCTTACAAGCGTTTTATTGAGAACAAGCTTCGGGAAAAATTTGATTTCAACGGGGTACCGATGGAGATCTATTTCCGGCAAAAGTAGAAAGATGGAACGCGGCATCAGGATCGATAAATGGCTCTGGGCAGTCAGGATTTTCAAAACGCGCAGCCTTGCCGCTGATGCATGCAGGTCGGGGAAAGTTAAAATCCTCGACCAGGCCATAAAACCCTCCAGGGAGATAAAAGCCGGGGAGGTCATCTGCGTATCAATTGCCCCGATCACCAAAACGGTGAAGATCATCGAACCCATTGGCAACCGTGTGTCGGCAAAGCTGGTGAGTGGATTTATGGAGGACCTCACCCCAGAATCAGAGTATCAGAAGCTGAAACGCAACCATGGAGCTGAATTTGAATTCCGTGAACGAGGGGCCGGTCGTCCTACAAAACGGGAGCGGCGGGAGATAGAGTTTCTAAAGCTATATCTCGACGAATGAACAACAACCGCACACCCGGCCTTGATGAACTGGCTTTTGAAGGAAGGAACAAGGCTTATGGCGCCTACTACTTCCGAAAGCAGTACCACAAATACCTGCTGGTATCCCTTTTTTCGGGAATCATCATTGTCTCCCTGATCATTTTTCTCGCCTGGTTTTCCTACTACTTCGAACCGGTTCAGCTGATCGAGGGAGATACGATGTTTGAGGTGGAATATTACAGCATGAGCCCCCCGCCTGAAGATGAGACCAATAAAGTTGCCCAATCGTTCGCAAAGCCTGTGCAGGAGTTGGAACAGGCCCCAGTGGTAACCGATTCAGTAAAGCCGGACGAAAAAAAACCATTGGAGGTACCCCCTGAGGAGAAACCGGAAACTGTGAAAACAATTACCGATTCTGCCGCCAAAGCGGGAGGGTCGGGACTTGGTTCAGGAATCGGAAATGATACCGGTCTGGCAACCTCCATCGATGTCTACCCGAGATACCCCGGCGGCGACGAATCGCGGTTGTACTACCTGCGTAAACAGGTGAAATATCCCGAGCCCGCCCTCAAAGCGCTGGTTCAGGGTGTTGTGATGGTTGTATTTGTGGTGGAAACAGATGGATCGATCTCAAATGTTGAGGTGGCCAAAAGAATCGGCGGAGGGTGCGACGAAGAGGCCATCAGGGTGACGAAAGAGATGCCCCGCTGGGAACCGGGCAAACGAAACGGACGTGCCGTGCGTGTCATGGTTCGGATGCCCATCGTCTTCAGGATCCCCGGAAAAGGGTCGGCCTTTAAGTAAAAAAGGGGCTTGAGGCCCCTTTTTATATGTTGATAGTTGAAAAATATCAGAATTACTTCTTTTCAGGAGTTGTAGTTGCAGGTGCAGCTTTCTTTGCATCTTTTGAACAGCAGCTGGCGCCTTTTTTACCTTCGCTGCAGGCAGCTTTGGTTTTGTGGTCACAACCTGCTTTTGCATCCTTTGAGCATTCTTTCTTATCGGCTGGCTTTGCAGCTTTATCCTGAGCCTGTGGGGTTTGAGCAAAAGTTAAACCTGCGAACAGAACAACAGCGGAAAATAACAAAACGACTTTTTTCATGGTATAAGGGGTTTAGTGTTTATGAACTAATTTAGAATTGTACAAAATTACATTAAGTTTTTTTTATGTGCAATGGAAATCTGTTAATTTTTTGTTAAGGTACAACCGGCTGCTATGCATGAAGCAGGTTTTGGATCATGGTTAGTAATGTTTGCTTGTTAAACGGCTTGGTTATGTGTCCGGTACATCCGGCTGCATAGAGTTGTTCCGTGTCTTCTGCCATGGTGTACCCGGTGACAGCAATTACAGGGGTTAGTTCATATCCGGGAATATGCCGGATTTCACGGGTAGCATCAAGGCCATTCATTCCATATCCAAGATTGATATCCATCAGGATGACCCGGTACTGCCGGCTGCCAGCCATTTTGATGGCTGTTTCTCCATCCGGGGCATATTCAACCTGGCAGATATTCCTCAGGAAAAGCGTTGTAAGCTCTTTGTTGACAAGGTTATCCTCCACAAGAAGGATAATTGGTAAATGGGTTGTTCCACCCTTTCCTTTTGCCGGTAGTGTACCCCTGGAAATTCCCGGTTCTTTCAGCATCTCCGGCGCCTTTTCGTTGGGGAGCCAGATTGAAAAACTCGAACCCTTGCCGGTTTCGCTTTCAATGGAGATTCTCCCATTGAGCAACTCTATGATTTTCATACTGATGGAGAGACCGATCCCACTTCCCTGGTACTTCCTCCCGAAACCCTCACTTACCTGTCGGAACTCCTGGAAAATCAAATTGTAGTATTTTTTATCGATGCCTATACCTGTATCGGAGATCGTTAGTACAATCCAGTCCTTTCCCGACTCCACGACTTCCCTGGTTTCTATGGTAATTCCTCCCTGGTCGGTAAATTTGATGGCATTGTCGAGAATCTGGTGAAGGAGCTGGTTCAGAAGATTTTCATCGGTTATGACTGAGAACGGCCTTAGCCAATTTGTACGGAGATAGATACTTTTTTCAGCAATAAGGGACTCCATTGATTTGACGACTGCGAGCATCGATGTCTCCAGGTCAACCACTTTCCTGCTGATGGTAATTTTTCCACCTTCGAGCTGCGACAGCATGATGATGGAATTCAACGTCGACATCAGGCGCTTGCCCGAGTTGAAGATGTTGTCGATCATGCTTTCGTATTCACTTTTGCCAAGCTCCTCCTTCAGGATTTCGGCAAATCCGAGGATTCCGTTCAACGGGGTCCGGAACTCATGGCTCATGTTTGACAGGATCGAAGATTTCAACCTGTCTGACTCTTCTGCTTTCTCCTTGGCAACGATCAGTTCGCGCTCATATAGCTTGCGTAACGTAACGTCCCGGTCGGCGCCCCTGTATCCTTTGTATTCTCCCTGCTCATTAAATATTGCGATGCCCGACGTTTCAAGATATACGATATGCCCATCCTTGTGGATAGCCCTGTTGATGATGGCATTGAGCGGTTTAAACTGATGGACCATGCCACGAACACCCTCCTTGACCTTTGCAACATCCTGCGGCATCAGAAAATCAAAAGGAGACCTCCCGATCATCTCATCCGGGAGATATCCGAGGATATCGAATATTTTCGGTGAAACGAACGAATACTTCCATGACGGATCGATTTCCCATATCCAGTCATTGGTGAGCTCTACGATTTCATGCAGACGCTGTTCGCTCTCACGAACCTTGGTCTCTGCCAGTTTACGCTGGGTTATATCACGGAAAATTCCAAATGTCCCGGTAAATTTACCTTCTGTGTTGTGCTGTGGGGTTGCGGTAACAATTATCCATCTTCTTTCGCCATCCAACCGGATGATCTCAAGCTCATACATGCTTTTCATCCCCTCCTTGCGGAGGGAAGTCTGATGCTTTATTTCGTCAACCGAATGTGGGTCAAGGAATTCATCCAGGCCCTTTCCGACAAGTTCCTGTGCCGGTAACCCGAATATTTCGCAGGCAGCAGGGTTGACAAAGGTGAATTTTTCGTCGGTATCCACCATTCCGAAACCTTCGCCGCTGTTTTCAACCAGGTCCTGGTATCGTTCATCACTGGCTTTCAGTTCCTGTTCCTTCTGCTTAATTTCATGCAAGTCGCGTGCAATAATCAAATAGACCGGCTCACCTGCAGTAAGGGTTTTTTTAAGGGTAATCCATACTGGCAGGTCGTGCCCGTCGTTTCTTTTCCAGGTGGACTCCCTGCTGTAAATCTTCGCCTTTGTAACGCCACTGTCGACCTCAATTGAAGAGAAATCAGGCATGATGAGCTGCATGGAGGTTCCAATCAATTTATTAAGGGAATACCCCAGCATATCATGGCATACCCTGTTGGCCTCCATCACCAGGCAGCCTGCCCCGCCAACGATGAGGATGGCATCACCGCTCAGGCTGAACATAGACCGAATGATCTCCTCATACCGGTCAAAGGCACCTGCACCGTCCTTATTACGGTCAATTCCAAGCTTCAGGTCAGATTTCATCATGAGGTGCACGCAGTTTACAAAGAAGAAGTCCTGTTACATTTTCCATGGCTTATCCTGGCGTTTAACAATTCCAAAGGTGATAATAATTTATATATAAACCTAATTTTTACTTAAAATTCTCTTTGTTTCGAATCGATGATGATCGTAACCGGTCCATCATTTACAAGGGAAACCTGCATCATGGCTCCGAAAATTCCGGTGTGTACCTTTTTCCCGAGCAGTTCCTCCAACCGGTGAATGGAAGCTTCATATAATGGAGTGGCTGTTTCCGGCCTGGCTGCACGGATGTAGGAGGGTCTGTTGCCTTTGCGCGTGCCGGCGTGCAGCGTAAACTGGCTTACCAGGAGGATATCGCCCGCCGTATTTAATATGGAATGGTTCATCACTCCTTCGCCGTCATTGAATATTCTTAAATTGACTATTTTGGTACACAACCAATCGATATCCTCTGCATTGTCGGCCTCCTCAATTCCAAGGAGGATCAGCAAACCCTCAGCGATCTGCCCGGTGATATCAGCGGCAACCATAACGGAGGCCTGCGAAACACGTTGAATAACGACTCTCAAATAGGAAGTATTGAAGGTGAACAGTTAGACCTGAACATTCAATGCCAAAAGTATAAAAAACCCGGAGATTTGGGAAACTATAATTCCCTTTGCTTTTTGAGTTTTATCGTAGCTTTGCAACAAACCATCCATCAATGACCAAACTCAGCGTTAATATCAATAAAATCGCCACCTTGCGGAATGCACGCGGTGGCGATCTCCCCAACCTCGTGAAAACCGCCCTTGACTGTGAACGGTTTGGCGCACAGGGAATTACGGTCCACCCGAGACCTGATGAACGACACATCCGCTACAAAGATGTGTTGGATATTCAACCCATTGTAACCACTGAGTTTAACATTGAAGGATATCCTTCCGAAGCATTCATTGACCTTGTATTGAAAGTGTGCCCGGCGCAGGTAACCCTGGTTCCCGACCCTCCCGGCGCGCTGACATCGAACGCCGGATGGGATACCATAAAGCATTGTCAATTTCTTACAGAGGTCATTGCCAGGTTTCACCAGCAGGGTATCCGAACCTCCATTTTTATTGAACCGGATCCGATGATGGTGAAACAGGCAGCTCAAACGGGCACCGACCGGATAGAACTCTATACGGAAGCTTATGCAAAGTATTATCCCTCGGGGCGTGAAGCAGCCATCCATCCTTACATCGCCGCGGCCAATGCTGCGCTCGAATCGGGACTCGGCATCAACGCCGGCCACGACCTCAGCCTTGAGAACCTTCGATATTTTTCGGACAACATACCCGGGTTGCTGGAAGTCTCCATCGGACACGCCCTGATCTGCGATGCCCTGTACTACGGGCTTGAGAATACTATCCAACTATATTTGAGGCAACTGGCTAAATAATTTCTGATGAAGCGAATTGTAATACCATTGGTTTTTTGTTTTTTTTCATCGCTGGCTGGTTCAGCAGGCAATAACCCTGATGATCTCGCAAAAAAGGCAGCCGAAATCCACCGGGAAGTGTTAACCATTGACTCCCACACAGATACTCCTCTCCAGTTGACTCAGCCAGGATTTGATCTCTCTGTTAAACATGATGCCCGCAAAGATCATTCAAAAATCGATTTCCCCAGGATGAAGACTGGCGGGATGGACGGATCCTTTTTTGCCGTGTTTGTCTCCCAGGGGCCGCGTACGCCTGAAGGAAACGAAAAGGTAAGGTTGCGGGCACTCATGTTGTTTGATACCATTGCCGCTGCTGTAGCGAGAAACAGCGACCTGGCAGAACTGGCCGTAACACCCGGCGATGCAATCCGTTTGAAAAAGCTGCACAAACGGGCAATTTTCACCGGCATCGAAAATGGTTATGCCATCGGGAGGGATCTGTCGCTGATCAGCACCTTCTACCTCCGCGGATCGAGATACATCACCCTGTGCCACACCAAAAACAACGACATCTGTGATTCCTCCACCGACAGCACCGAACACAACGGGCTGAGCCAGTATGGTTATGAAGTGGTGCAGGAGATGAACCATGTAGGCATGATGGTGGATGTTTCACACATTTCAGATAAAGCGCTGAGGGATGTATTGTCCTTTACAAAAGCCCCGGTCATCGCTTCGCACTCCTGTGCCAAAGCGTTGTGCAACAACCCCAGGAACCTCTCCGACGATCTGCTTAAAGCTATTGCAAAAAATGGCGGGGTGATCCAGATGTGCATCCTCAGCGATTATGTAAAAACACCTGATCCGAATCCGGCAAGGGATTCTGCAAGGGCTGCCATACGAAAGAAATTCAGAAATTTCGACACCCTCAGTGAAACCGAGATGAAAGCAGCCCGGGCTGCATGGAATTCCCTCGACGACCTATATCCTGAAAAACTGGCAAACGTTTCAGATGTGGTGGACCATATCGACCATATCGTTAAAGTGGCGGGGATCGACTATGTGGGGATCGGGACCGATTTTGATGGCGGCGGCGGCGTTGACGGCTGCTTCGATGTAAGTGAAATGGGGAACATCACCCTTGAACTTGTGAAAAGGGGATATTCGAAAACTGAGATTAAAAAAATATGGGGCGGAAACCTCATGCGGGTGATGAAAAAAACGGATAAAGTAGCCCAAAAATACAAGCTTAGCTGCCGGTGCAACGGATAGAATCAATGGATCTCAGGAGTTTGCGTTCACTTCCAAAAAGTGACCTCCACAACCATTGCCTGCTGGGCGGGCAACGGTCGGTTATTGAAAAACACCTTGGCAGCAAAATCCCCGCTTTCAGGGCACAAAACACCGGAATCGGAGATTTGAACCAGTGGATCGGTACCTCCTTGCGACCCTTTTTCCAGATGCCAGGCGCATTCGAGAAAGCCGTGGAGGCCGCCTTCCTGCAGGCAAAATTTGACGGTATCACAAGGCTTGAAATGAGCATCGATGTGATGTTCGGGTCAATATTCCATGTGCCGGCAGAAAAGATCGTCAAGGTTTTAAGTCACTATCACCGGGAAGTTGCCCCCGATATTGAATTTCTCCCGGAGTTGGGTTTTCCGCGGAATAAATCCGTAAGACTGCTGCTCGCCTCCTTTGAACCCTTCCTTGATCTCAACTATTTTAAGTCGATCGACCTTTACGATGATGAATTTGCCCAGCCCATCATGAATTTCAAAGAGTTATATCGTTTTGCCAGGAGCCGGGGAATGAAATGCAAGGCACATGCAGGGGAGTTTGGTTCAGCCGACTCGGTGAAAGAGGCGGTGGAGACGCTGGAGCTGGACGCCGTGCAGCACGGCATTGGCGCTGCTGATTCCCCCGAAGTTATGAGGTGGCTTGCCGATCACCATATCCCCCTGAATGTTTGCCCCACCAGCAACATCAAATTAAAAAGGGTCCGCTCGTACAAAACCCATCCCATCCGGATCTTGTTCGATCATGGGATCAAAGTCACCATCAACACCGACGATGTGCTGGTTTTCGGCGACGGAGTTTCAGAACAATACCAGAAGCTTTTCAAAACCGGGGTTTTCAGCTTGAACGAATTGGAGATCATCCGGTGCAACGGGCTTTAAAAAACTGATGTTGGAGTAAATTTCTGCTTTTTTCCTTAACTTTGCAATAAACTGACTATATGCCAGAATTGTGCATATTTTTAGGCATTATTATTTTCATGAAATTGATGGACCACAATCTATTAAAATATCTGCATACATCTTTTTTGTGATAACCGGTCCCGGAGGGACCCGAGATGGGTAGCTAAGGGGTGTACATGAAGAATTTCGTCCCGTCCGGGACGAGATATCGCTATACGAAATTAACTTTCTACCCATATTGTGTGCCTACGGCACGAGTCAGTCTGATCTGGCAATGCAACCAACTGGTAATATAGTAATAATTAGTGTCATGATATTGGATGTAGTAAATGCCGAGTATCTGGAGGATTTTAAAATACACCTGTTCTTTAGTAACAATGATGATTTTCAGGTTGATTTAAAGAGTACCATTTACTCAGATCATCGTAAGATATTTGAACCATTGAGATCTGTCAATTACTTCAAATCATTTAAAATCAGGTTAAATACTATAACCTGGGATAATGAAGCTGACTTCGCTCCTGAGTTTTTACTTGCTTTGGGAAAATCTCAGCTTGCTGAAACATTGTCATTTCATTGACAAATTGCATCCTTCTAAAACTTTCACCTGGATTTTCCGAACTTCAATTCACCGAAAAAATCAATGGTTTTTCTCAGGGTATCATGCAGCAGGGTGAGGTAGAGCACAAACGACATCAGCCAGATGACAAAGAAGTTGAACCAGAAAGTATCTATTTGCCAGTTGCCAATAATTTTGACGGGAGCATAAAAATGGGCACGACCGTCATGAGATGCTGGTTCCATAAAGACAGGATCCTTCTTTTGAAATAGCTTTCCGTTTCCGGCAACAATCTTGTTTTCAGCGCCTTTATTCAACACCAGGTCTGCAAGATTTTCATTGTAGTAGTCCTGCTTGAAACGGTAAACACCATCCCCGCCCAGGCGATTCCTGAGTGTTTCCCAGGTGGCATCCCGCCTGGCGGTGACCGCACTCAGCCTGGAAGAGTAGAACCTGCTCAGGGAATCGAGGTATGACTTTGTATTCTGAACGATCGAATCATTCAACAATTTCTCCGACAATCCCGGCAGATACGGAAACGATTTAAAACCCGCGCCCTTTTGCAAAGAGGGAATCTCATTTTTAAGGATCTCCAGGAGCGCAGCCGTCTTTTCCGGATCGCTCCTTTTCACGATGTTTCGTTCGCATTCGTCGAGTTCCGACTTCAGCGCGGGGATCACGTAAGCGGTGACATAGGAGTAATGAGAGATCTCCTTGTCGTAAGGGTAAAACACCTTTTCATATTCATTGTTCCTGAACTGTTCAACAGCCAGCGCTTCAAATGTCCAGCGCGAGGTCATCATGTTTCCCACCATCGGGACGTACTCCCGTGAGGCAATGGCCGGATTCAGATAGTCGAATGGAACGATCGTACCGCTCAGCAGCAACTGTGGAACCAGGATGAACGGGATCAGGATGTAGATCGCCACGACCGAATTTAACCCTGAAGAGATGTTCAGCCCGACAATGTTGGCAAAGCAGGAGGTGGCAAACAGGATCAGCCAGTAAGAGAGGGTCATGCCATGAATCCCAAGGATCAGGTTTCCAGCCACGACATAGAGCAACGATTGAATAGCAGATAGCACAAACAGGAGGACAATCTTCGAATTAAGGTAACTGAACCGGCTCAGGTGAAGAAAAGCCTCCCGCTTAAGAATCCGCCGGTCTTTGATGATCTCTTCCGCGCTCACCATCATGCCCAGGAACAGCGAGACCACCACACTCATGAAGAGGTACGGTACGAGGTTCCGGTTGTCGCCGAAGATGTACTGATCGCCAAACCGGTATCTTGTCAGGTAGGCCAGCAGAACGGCCAGGAAGGGCGCCTCCAGCAAATTGATCAGCATGTATTGACGGTTGGTGATCTTGCACAGTAAATTTCTCAGGCTGAAAATCCTGAATTGTTTGAATTTGCCGGGAATTTCGAAAAAACAGCAGGGAAGCTCAAATTTCTCAACTACGGTTTTTAGTCCGGGCTGGATGTTTTTCCGGAAATGGCCATACCAGTCACCCGGTGAGATCTTACGCTGCCCGGTCATTTTTCCGTATTCATCCACTGTTTTCGCCTCGGTGATCTGCAGGATCTGTTCGGGATTCACATAGCCGCAACTGAGGCATTCGCTCTGCTCGGGGTTCACAAAATTGCTGATGGTCTTGAAATAGGTGAGTGCATCGATCGGATTTCCGAAGTAGATCGGGTAGCCCCCCTTGTCCATGATCAGGAGTTTGTCGAACAGTTTGAAAATGTCCGATGACGGCTGGTGAATATTGACAATCACCAGCTTGCCTTTAAGCGTTTGCTCTTTGAGGAGGAGCATCACCATTTCGGAATCCATGGAGGAGAGCCCTGAGGTTGGCTCATCGGCAAACAGGATCGACGGTTCACGGATCAGTTCCAGTGCGATGTTCAGCCGTTTCCGCTGTCCTCCGCTGATGAATTTGTTGAGCGGATCCCCGACTTTAAGGTCGCTGCTGGCTTTAAGGTCAATGTCGGCAAGGGTTTTCGAACATGCCTTTTTGATCTGCTCTTCGTCAAAACCGTCGAAACAGAGCCTTGCATTATAATACAAATTCTGGAAAACGGTGAGTTCTTCAATCAGCAGGTCATCCTGCGGGACAAATCCAATGCTGCCGCGCAATTTTTCAGCCTCCTTACGGATATCGAGTCCGTTGATGAGGATTTCGCCCCGGTCGAGACCAATGTTACCGTTCAGGACATTGAGCAGCGTTGATTTACCGACTCCGCTCCCACCCATCACCCCGATCAGTTCGCCGGAAACAGCCTGGAAACTGAATGGCTGAATCCCGTTTTTGCTGTTCCTGAAGTGGAATTCGATCTCCCGGGCAGTATAGACAATGTGTGCATTTTCCCCGGGGAAGAGAAATTTTGAAACGATATCTGAATAGTATACAGGATTGATTTTCTGACTCTTGAGAATATATCCCTTGTCAAATAAAAAGGACCGGTATGGAAATATGGTATGGCCGTTGAGCAGCAGTTCGTCGGTTCCGAGATACCTGCAAAGGTAGGTGTTTATGGAAGGGATGTGCAGGATCAGTATCTTGCCATTCAGCCGCTCCCTTGGAAGGAATTTGCACCTTTTCCCGGGGTTATCGTCCTCTCCTGTCACAACAAGCAGATTTTGCGTCGTTGCCGAAAGGTTCTCGTAGTCCGTCACAAATTTCAGTGTCTCACTGAACTCCGCCTCACTGAGGTTGAAGGAACTCCCGATGGTTCGGATATAGGTGTCGGCCAGCTTCCCTGCTTCCGGATGATCGGCCAGCTGGGCGGTGAATCCTTCGTCGAGAAATTCGATGAATTTGACAAATACCAGGATCTTGTCCCGCTGGTGAAGTCCCTTGTTCACCTTAACGCAGATGCTGGCAATCTGTTCATTCACATCCACCATGGCGAGGTTCTCCTCCTCCGGCTGATGAAAAAAATGGAGTTCATCAAAGAGCTTGAGGTACTCGGAAAGTTCGCTGACATTCAGATGCTGTTTGAGATAAGACTCCAGGATCTTCCTGGAATTCTCAGATACTTCTTTTTTGACGGAGGCAGCGATGATGGCAAAGAGCTGCACCAATGCCATCAGGATGGGTTCGGACATGGATGTGGGGATTATACCATCTCAAAAATACGAATTAAGCACCATAAAAAAACCGCCTTCGGAATAAAGGCGGTTTTTTATGCTGCAAGGTTGATTAACCTGCGCGGCTTATTTTACAAAGGTCAACCGTACGCTCTCGGTAAGGTCGCTGAGTTCTGCGACTTTTTCCTGTGGCATCTTTTTACCCGATTCGATATTAAAAATTCCCCAGATGGGTTTCAACTTGGCGATTCCTTCCAATACAGGCTTCATGGATTCATCTTCCTGGTATGCCTGGAGAATGGTGAGCAATTTCATATGATTGTCAATCTGGCCGGCAATAACCGCCATGATTTTCGTGTTGTCTTTCGCAACTTCACCAAGCGTTGCAGCAAGGTAGAGTCCCTCGGCAAAAGCGCCGGAAGCGATCATAACAGCGACTTTAGTCCTGTTATTGGAAGCCAGGAAAGCATTGGTCTTACTGAAAATACCAGAAATCAGTCCGGTCAGGGAATCTTTGTTGTTGCTGAATTTTTTCACTTTATCGAGGAGTGCCTGATCATACACACCAGCGATGCCTAATTCGTCGGCCAGTTTGTTGGTACATCCCAGGAATTTATTGGTTTCATCATTCCGGTTGTATGTGGCCGAATAGCTCAGGTCGGCGCTGTATACACCAAGGTTGAGGGATTTGCTCATCTCGGTGGTGTATTTGCCAACATTGTCGGGCGAGTTGGTGATGTCGAAGATAAACCCGGCTTTGGCTTTCTGAAGCAGTGTGGTTACTTCAAAAGGAGTAGGGAGAGCATAAAGCGCAGTTTGAGATTCAGGACTCAGCGTCACCTCTTTTTTGATGGTGTCGGCCACTGCTGCGTTTACGTTTTGATCATTCTGGGATGCATTGTTGCAACTGGAAGCGGCGATAACCAGGAAAAGGGCGACCATGGCAACGCCAGACTGGATTTTGGAGAGTGCTTTCATAACTTCGTTTGAAGGTTTGTCAGTAAAATGAATGAACTATGCGAAATTAAGTGATTTTTTTTGAATGGGGGAGATTTTTTTTTAGAAATGAATCGACAGTATTAACGGATTTTTACCGACAGTAGACCAATTGCAGCAAGTATAATCCCAACAAGTAACAGTCTCATGACTGCTTTAGGTTCTGCAATGCCCTTATGAGTCAGTGAATGATGGTATGGAGCACGGGTAAATATTCGCTGCCCGATTTGATTCCCTACTTTTTCCTGTAAAAGGGATGTTAATATTTCAAAGGTGAAAACACCTCCGATAATTAAAAAAAGCACCTCCTGCTTAGTCATGACCGCCATGAGGGCAATGTTACCGCCAATAGCGAGTGAACCGGTGTCACCCATAAACACTTCTGCCGGATAGGTGTTGAACCACAAAAATCCGATGACCGCACCAATCATGGCCGCCCCGAAAACGACGATTTCCGCTGTGCCGGGAATAAAGGGAAAATAGTAGTGGCCCGACAACTTGTAATTGCTGATGATAAAAGCGAAAATACAGTATACACCAGTAACAAGGACTGAAAGTCCGCTTAAAGCGCCATCTTGTCCATCAGTAATGTTGATGGAATTCACAATGGAATATATTGCCAGGCTCAGAAAGAGGGAGAATCCGGTCCATCCGAGGTCGAGGATGGGGTATTTGTAAAACGGGACAAAAAGCTGGGTTCGAAATTCGGCGGGGACAGGGCTCAGACTACCAGTAATGAAAAAGGAAAAAGGCACAATAAAGAGCAGCAGGGCCATGGTTTTTTGTCGCTGACTTAACCCTTTGATGCTTGACTTTTTCCTCACTTTATTGAGATCATCAAGATACCCGATAAAACCAAAAAACAATGTTGCGGCAATCATCAGGTGCACCATCCTGCTGTTTAAATCATTCAGTAACAGGCTGGAGATCAATGTTGCCAGGATTATCAGAATCCCACCTGCCGTAGGAGTTCCCCGCTTTGACCCGACGGGAATCGAGATAAAATCACCGGAAGTATCCTTCATTTTTATCCGGTTCAGCCACAGAATGAACCTGTGACCCGTTAACAACATAAATATAATGGATACGATGAGGGCAAGCAATGCCCTGAAGGTCACGTAAGAATAAAGATTCTCAATATCCATGATCCATACCGGACCGCCAAAAAATGAGAGTATGAATTTGATCATTTTATTTCTTTGCTGATGAGGTCAACCAACACTTTATAAGACTCTTTAATGGGAAATACCGGGGCAAATTCTGTTGAGGAAAGCACCAGTTTGTCGAGGATCACTTTGTAATTAAACCCGGGAGGCAATAGATGATGTTCATGCCCATAAACCAACGCATCAAGCGTACCCTGCCTCACCTTGATGTTGGACGACTGAATAGCTTTAATATAATAATAGACGAGGGTTTGCTCATCAAAAATATGTAAAATCAGCTTTAAGGCCTCAATCTTAGCCTCAAAGTTCAATCTTTTAAACCTGGCATAAGGCACCAGGTATTCCTGAAGTTTAACAATATCTGACCTCTCCATATCGAACGCCCATTTCAAGGCAAGGGCAAGAGCTTCCCGTTTTGATTCAAAATAGCTATCCTTAATGCCTTTCAGGATTATTTCCAGAAAAAACGGTTCGTAAACAGGCGCTTTCTGCAATGCAATCAGGCTGTTCCTGCGGATAAAGCCTTTTTCCGTATCATATTTTTCTACCAGATACTTATAGAGATCTGTTCGCCTGCAGACACCGATCAGCTTCACCCCTTTGTTCCGCTCCAGGTAGTTAGAGTGTTGAAGGTAACTCCCGATTTTGCGATTATACAGGTTGAAATAGAGGTTATCGGCAATGCCCTCTTTATTTTGTGTATATATCTTGTCGAGATAGGATACAAGATTATCAAATTGGTTCTGAAACTGCACAAAGCCCGGGATGGTAACATCCTCAATAAAGTTAAAACTCGTTTTGTGCATGATCAGCTTTTCTATTGACTCAACCATGATCCTTCCCGTGTCTGGAAAATCAAGAGTACTCGTTGCACTGCTTATCCTATCCCGATAGTCAGTGTCGCAAATAAGTTTTTTCAACTCCCTGAAAAACACATCAGGGTCAATAAAGTCTTTATTCTGAATGGAATCTTCAAACACCACCGTGCAGGCTCCTTTATTGCCAAAAGAGATTGCGTTTAGTTCCTGGTGATTGCCCGGCAAATCACGTTTGGGAATAATCATGGAAGCCTTGCCGCTCTTCATGGTCTCAAACAACCCTCCTGCACCGGCCCTGCTTACTATGACATCTGCAATAGCCAGATATTCGGGCATGTTATCGATGTATGGATAGCCGAGATAAATCACATCTCCTGATTTATTCCGGATTTCAACAAGGTCCTTTTCTTCACCCGGCTTCCCGGAGTCTGGAGTATAAGAGTTAAGCAAAGCACGTGTAGCGTCCCAGGCATTGTATGGTTTCGATTTGTTGAGTCCGATGGAGTGAATGACCAGGAAATCGTGTGATTCAGACAAGGATAAAAGGTCGGGAATGCATCCGGCTGTTACATTATTGATGGTCCTTGCCCCCAGTGACCCACCGATGATCAGCACGACGCGCTTCCCCGGATCGATTCCCAGGCTTTCCCTCAACGAACGGGCATCGCCCTTGAAACGTTGGTTACGTGTCGGATATCCTGCATAGATACATTTTGAAGAACTCAGAAAATAGGGAGACTCCTCAAAACTGACAAAGTTAAGATCTGCAAACTGGGAAGCAATCTTGTTCATTTTGCCTGGCATGATATTCTGCTCATGGATGATGGTTTTATGCCGGCTGAAAGGTTTCAGCAGTGCAGCCGCAAAAACAACCGGAGCAGAAACATAACCGCCTGAGGCAATGATCAGGTGAGGCTTGAATTTTACCAAAATGCGCAACGATTCAAAAACAGAATAGACCAGGAAAAAAAGGTTGAGAATCTTCTTTGCTTTTGGGATATTCATAAAAGCCACCGCATGAACAGCTTTAAATGGTATCTTTTCCTTTTCGATGATAGTCCTGTCAAGCTGCCCGTGCGACCCTACATAGAGCACCTCTCCTGCAAAGCCTGCTGATTTTAAATAATTCAACACGGCGAAGTTGGGATAGATGTGGCCCCCTGTTCCACCGCCTGTGAGTAGGATACGAATTGCTTTGTGCATGGTGATTGAGAAGTTATCTGACTTTTAAAAAGTAGTTTAAAACCTGAAAATTCTCTACGCTTTGTGTATAATAATTGATTTTCAGATGAAAAGTATCCCTTTCTTGTTTTAATATTTTCATTTTTTCACAGACCAGTTCAGTTTCCTCCAGGTTAAAACCCAGAATTCTGACCTTGTTGTTTAATTTAACGGATTTATCATTAACTTCGGTTACGAGCAGTACGGGTCCGCTGGTATCCTTTACTGCATAAATATCCTTTATGGTTTCCGTGTTTCCAAATTGTTTCGACAAAATCACCTGCTGCTGGTTCCCGGTTCTTATAGACACGACCGAGTCAAAGATTGAATCCTTGTCCGTATCATAAAACAGCAGTCTGTATTCATTGTTTGTATCAGTGAACTGGCTTGCTGGCTGAACACTGACTTCAACCAAGGGTGCCTGCGTGTCCATCACTTCGACTGGCTTCGGATGAAAAAGTTTTATAGCAATCGTGACAAGAATGGCGATATTTAAAAGAATAAGCAGGACCCTCCATTTAGATTCCTTTAAAATCCTTAACACTCTTTTCAACCTGTTTTCCTGCTCGCGACTGTCTGTTGCTGATGAAAGGCTCATCTTTTCATTATTCATAGTCGAATGGTATTATAACGAATATTTAAGACTAAATGCTATCGATTAACGGACTCCAAAATAGTTCCTGAATTCTGGCGATTCAGTAATTTTATTGATTACGCCACCTCTTACTTTTTCAATTCGGGCATCTCCTTTGGATACATTTTTCTGAAGTATGTAGACTGAATAAACCTTTACCCTGTCAAGCTGGTCGAAGGAACGAACATGTTTCATATCTGTGTTTGTAAAAACGAACAAAAGGGCTTTGTCCCCTTTTTTAAAGTCACCACCTTTTTCAGATGTCGTACCTGTTTTTGAATAGATATAAATATTTCGCCCCTTGATTTTACAGGAGCCCCTGGGGGTTAAATCAAGGTCCAGGCCAGCTTTGGTCAATACACTTGACGGCAGTGTGCCGCCGGAGAATATTTCATTCATTGGGGTAAAGATATTTTCACTGACCGAACTGACAAACTCCCGCTCATTTCTATAGGAATTATCAAAACTGAAATGCTGCCTCTGGTGTCCGGTATCAGGCGCCATGGAGTAGGAGGTCAACCCTTGATCGGTACAGTTTGAGAGTGAAAAAAGCTTTACGCCATTGAAAGCCATATCCAGGGCTGTAGTCTCAATAGGTTCTCCGCCGGCCGTGGTGTGTGAGACCCGACGGGAAAACAGTTCGATCGGACTCAGCAAGTTTCCGTTTGCGGAATCGATGTCAACAATAAACTTTTGTCTTGACCGATTAGGGTTTTGGGTTTTGCTGATCGTAAATCCATAGTTTTTACTCAGCCCCTGGCACATAAGGGCATTCGTATCCTTGAAAGTAGGCCAGTTATCCTTATTAAAATAGACGGTATTCCCACCATAATTGATGATGGGGAAATTGAATTTATCCTGCGCATTCCTTCTTTCGGTGAATATTGAACTCAGGTTCTGAATATCCCCACGGGTATAGTATCCAAGAAACACGATGGAGGAGTGATACAGGTTGCTCGACTTTGCCAGATACTCAGTGGGACCGATCATCTTTATTCCAGGGTTAAAATCCCTGCTATCAAAAAGGTAAGCTCCCCATTTCATCATATTTTGCAACCTCCTTCCAGCGTAATACTGGATATTGTCTGATTCAATAGCCTGGCTGAACCTATTTTCAACAACATAGTTGTCCCATCCCTTCCTGAGTTTATATTGGGACATGATGGCCGAATAGAGAATGGGCTTGATACTTGAACCGGGTCCGGGCCGCAGGGTTATCCTGCAACCATTTTCACGCATCCGTTCTTCAACCTGGTAACTCTTGGAGGATCCGCTGATCTCTTCATAAAACCCGGTGAGCCTGCTGCTGTTCGGGTTAAACCCGGGGATGGAGTTATAATCCAGCATCACCCTGATCTTATTCTGGTTATCCACAGCGGTCACATATACTGGCGGATTGTTCTTATAATAGGCATCATTAACAAAATCGATGACCGCTGCATCCAGTTTTCCATACTCCTGGTTGGCAAGGAACATCCTTGGATTAAATTTCTTAAGAGGTTCGTTGATACTGTCGATGAGGGATGATTCCACCTGGTTACGTTTATCAATGACAACAGCAGAGTTGGCTGTAATTTCCACCCAGATGGATGTGTAATTGTTCGAGTCCCTTTTCATCTGCCAGGGCAGATCACGGAAAGCGGTTAAACGGATCAGGTTTTCCGCATTGGTCTGGGTGGCCAGCCTCTCTTCTGATATAAATGCAGCTATTCTCTGCTGCAATTGGAAGTCGAACGAAAGCACAAAGCTGCTGTCTATATGCGGGTGCCCTGTCTTTGAGCAAGAGTGCCGGATATCCTGGACAATATCATATGCCCATGGATATCTCCCCTTGAAAGGATATACATGCCGTTTTTCCCCGTTGACCCATTTATTAAATGCGAAGTGGACCGTGTCATGTCCCGACATGGCCATCAGGTTGCCACTCCAGGAGGGCTCTTTGGACATCGGGTATCTCCTGTAATAATAGTTGTTGTTTAATTTCAACCGGAGCATTCCGTTCCGGTGAATCAGGTAGACCAGTCCTGAATAGTCAAACCAAGATTCCTTATGGTCGAGCAGATTTTTAATCCGGTTTGTAACAAATCCGGTTAAAGGATACTCCTGATTGCCTTGTCTGAATCCGGCCACTTGTTTTTTAATACTATCAACAAGTAAGGCATCAGGTATATAATTAAATCGTCCGTGAAAAGACGGACTCTGTAATGTGTCGATTACCTCATGTTGCATGGCCTCAATCTGCTCATTGAAACGGTCGATCCCCGTTGCAATGTTCTTCATATGCTCCTCCAAATTAAAATTGGTGCTGGCAACTTTATTTTTCGCACCTGATGCGTCAAACAACAACCAGAATACAAAAACCCCCAGGATGGTGGCAAATACGAAAATTCTTTTTGCAGCCTTTGTTTGCCTGGGATCAGCTGTTGCATTGGTTAACCTGGTGTACTTTTCGTACCCCGACTTTGTCATTCCTACGAAAAGGAAAAGCATGAGGATATAACCGAGCGAGACCAGGCTTCCAAAGGAGACGATGGGGAGGTCCTGGCCAAGGAAGATAAAGTTGTTCGTATTGGAAAGACCAATGAGCAGCCCGACAACAATGATCAGCAGTAAACAAAAAATATCAAAATTGAAGAAGAAATTCCATATGAACCTGTTTATAAAAGAGACAATCGTATTCCTTAGCCTTTTAAAAACTGAATTATTGATGGGGTCATACCCCGTCTTTTCAACCTGATCATACCATTCCCCGTATCTTTTGCCGGAATCCGGTTTTTCAAACGTAACCAATGCCCTGATTATCAACGGAATTATCAAAAGTAGAATGATCAGCCAAAACGCAACCCTGCCATGCTCGGCATAAATGTATCGCGCTCCGATGGTATCGTAGGTCTGAATATCGTAGTTCCGGTCAGGGGCAAAATGAGGAAGGATGTCAAAACCGGTAAAGCGGTCAGGATGCCACCCTGCCCCATACTCCATATAGGCATTAATATAGGACCTGTATTGTAATGTGCCGATGGTTTTATCATACAGCGTATCATTCATCTCAATGTTAAAAATATCCTTTGTCTCCTTTGTCAGCACATTCGCTCTTGCAATGGTTTGTTTATCGGATGTGAAAGTTTCTGCATGGTGAATAAGATATCTGTAGGCGAAATAACCGGCGGTGACAAATATCACAGCTATTATTAATTTCAGATATAGCCGGCGAAAAGAAACCGATACTGAATCTATCAGAAACGCAAATCCTGTTAGTGCAAGGGCTATCCCATAAAGCAGTCCGAACCCTTTATCCGGATTGACAATGAAAAACATGGTAAGACCCAGGGTGAGCACGAGAATTATTACCAGGAAATAATAGGTAACTACCCCGATTTTCTCCTTTATCCCGTTCAGAAATTTAAATCGTAATTGATTAAAATTGTTGCGGGTGAAGAGAAAAACAACCCCGATCAGTAAAAGCGGGAACAGGATTTTCCCAAATCTTTCGGAAATGAAAAAATAGATAACCCCCAATGCAATGAGTAAGGCCGACAGCGCAATGACTTTATAGGTGATACTTTGATTGATCCAGGACTTAATTTTATTGACAGGCAATAACGGGAAGGAAAAGAGGATAAAAAGGAGGGTAAAGCCCAGGAAAAAAACATAATCCCGTGTAATCGCAAGGTTGTTAAAATACCCTGTCAGGAGGTCCCACTCGCTTTTTGAAAGGCTGTTGTCAATGGGGGGAAAAGCTGTACACCTCCACGCCAGGAACCATCGTATGGTAAAAAGGATGGGAACAATAAACATAACTGCCTGGAAAACTGGATTATAATATCTGACAGATTCAAGGTCATTAATGATTTTTTTTAGGTTCAGATAGGTGAGAAAACCGGCAATAATCAACCAAAAGAGCAGCAGGGGAATGACAATGTTTTTAAGAAATCCGAATCCGTTGCTTTCTGTGAGATTCTGAATGGAGAAAACAACACCATATTCCCGGCTGCCACCGGAAATGTAATAATGGTCTCCTTTATAACTTCCAGCTGCAGGATATGGAGAAAAACCGGAAATTTCATTCACCCGGAGTTCGCGTGAGCCCTTGTCTACCATATAGGTAAATGAACCTGTATAAGGAAACAGCATACCGGGAAACGGAGGTTCCTGGTAGATCACATTGGCATATTTGGGGCTTATGAGCGTATCTTCTACATTGGTCAGGGTGACTTTAATGACATCTCCGACGGTGCCGCCTTTCAGGGGGCGCCTGACGGGATTGGTGTTTTTCAGGAAGATCCCGGCGGAATCGGGCTGGATTTTGAACCGGTTATAAATTGACCTTTCACTTTGCAAAATAAAAAATTCATCACCGGCTTTCAGTTCACTGGCTACTACCGGGAATTCTGCCCTGATAGGGAACTGCTGCCCGTTGATCAGCAGAAAATAGTCACCCGACACCTGTTGAAGGGCTGGTCCGCAAAAAAACATCAAAGCAGCCGAATCGACCTTTTTGTCGGTGGTAAGCATGGATGAATAGACGAACAGGGAACCATCAAGTAACAACTTCTTATCAAGGTTGACCCGGGCCAACTGAATGTTATCCAACCCGATGAACTTTTTCAACCTGGTATCGCCAATGCCGAAAATTCGCTTGTACCACTTTCTGCTCTCCCTGAATTGAAGGGTTTTCAATCCGGATTCATTCAGTGAGAACAGTGTATCAGCGCGGTTAATGCTGATAATGGCGAAGGATGTTTTAACAGGTACCTGAGCACCGGGATTAGCCAGGTGGAACACGGTTCCCCCGTCGCTGCTCAACATCAGGGGATCAGCAAGGTGTGTCCCGTTCAGCATGCAGGTGTTGTGCCCTGTGGCGGAAAGTTCGATGGTGCCTTCCGCA
Organism: Bacteroidales bacterium; assembly: GCA_049317265.1. GTDB lineage: Bacteria > Bacteroidota > Bacteroidia > Bacteroidales > FEN-979 > CAIVAT01. The sequence goes on along the minus strand of JBMOIP010000001.1, from coordinate 291,853 downwards.
GAACCACTATATGATCGCTGGGGTCCGGTAAAACTCGAGAACAGCAGCCTGTTGGCAAACCGGATCCCTTCTCGTTTTATAATGTGGTGATCGGTATTATTGAAACTGTTGCCTGTGCCAATCAATATATACAAAGCCCCGGCAGTCAAAATCAGGATGACGGCCAGCACACCGAGGAAGATGTAGTTCCATCTGCAGATGCTATTATGTTCGGCGTTTAAGTACTTATTTGAATTGATGTTAAATTCAAAATAAAAGAACCCGATAATGATGACGGTTGAGATAACTAATAATATAGAGATCATGGCGCTGTTTTAAATGTTTACTGATTACCTGAGTTCAACCCAAATTCGGGGGAAACAATTTTTGTTCATCGTCAAGTTCAATCCAGATCGGGCACAAAATATCCTGCTTCATAAAGACTTCCAATTCAATTTTGTACTTCCGGCAAAGGATTATATACTCCGCAAACCCGGAGTTATAGTTCGAAGCGTCCTGTCGCCTGCCCGTTTCCTTCAATGCAGAAAAGGATTCACCTCTTAGAAGTTTATAGTTCCAATGATCATTGCGAAGAAACCAGATATCATCAAAGATATTTTTTACAATTTGCGCCATTTCAATATCCACCTGGATATTTGAGACCACCCCCGGTTTCTTACGCTCCTTATACCATTTATTCAACCGGAACATAAGTTGGTATACCATTATGCATGACTCAGTCATGATAAAATATTGGTCTTTCTCTTCATTGGTTCTAATTTCAGTTTTAAAACCTTTATTCTCGGCGAGGAATGCATTGGTGAATTTTACTGATAATTCACCATATTGTTGTGTCCTGATAATATTTTCAATTGATTCAGCCCCGGTATCAAGTGAATTCTGGGTACAAAAAACGAGAAGACCGTTCAATAGTGTCTCTACATCTTTGTCTAAAATCACCTTCAGCTCATCCATTGATTGTTTTGCAACTGCAAGTTCCGATTTAAATTTGTCTCTTTCTTTCTGCAACTTTTGCAACTCCGAACCTGCACTACCAAACCTGGGTTGCTCAGTCCCTGGCTTCACTTCTTTCTGCTTATCCTCCCTGCTGTCCACTGTTTGGGGAAACTTTCCGAAGATGTGCTCGGCTGTTTCCCTCATCTGTTTTTTTTTATCGATGTCAGAACCTGAATATTCAAGCTCAATCTGGTCTAATAAGGACTGAACGCCAACATGTTTTCCTGTAACCCCGGAATCCTGCATTTCAGCATCAGGAATGGCAGCGGATGAATTCAGCCAGTCAGGGTACAAGATGTTAAGAAAGAGATGCATCAATGCTGATACGGCGATCAGCCAATAAATCCAGGATGACTCCACCCGGGAGCCACCAAGGATAACTGCAATTAATGCCAGTACAATAAAACCCTGATGGACAAGCAGGATTAACCTGAAATAAAAGTCAGATTTTTTCATTAGGAGTTGAATTAAATAAACGGGAAAAATGAGTCACGAAGCAAAGTGAGGTACCGTACCTTTATTTCATTTTGAATTTTATTTACATCTGTATTCGGATTGTCCACTTGCAGGATAAGGAAATTGGAGTAATCAGGTTGGAGAATCTGGCAAATAGACTTTCTGCCCCTTTCTGCCACACATAAAAATCCCCGCCCAATGTAATAGATTTCCTTGATTTTAAAATCCTTTTGATCCCTGTTTAGAACCAGGGGAAACCGGTTTAACAGGAGTTTGTTTTCATTATCATCCTGTAAATCGGTGCCATTCAGGATATTCTCTGTGTAAAACCGATAGCTGTGAGGAGTCACTTTCAATGGCATTATTTTACTGATTTCTATACTTTCGCCACCCTGGTTAACGGGTGTTTTTTTCCATGGTAAAGTTGATTTACTCTTCAGACGGATAAACATGGGAATCCCATTAATATCTGAATTCAGATTCAAGGCTGGCCTCTCTTCAACCCCTCCTTCTACACAACGTTTCTTTAACTCAACTGAACGGGAGAAATTCCTGTTTCTGTTGGTTGAGTCAATTGAGTTGAAGACATGATCAAAACCGAATTTATTACCTACTGACTCAATAAATTGCTTTGTAATCTTATCTGATTTGAATATCCTGCCGCTTAGTATTACTACAATTTTTGCATGCTTGCTATTTTCAGCAGATGTAACTCCCCCAATCTCCAGCTGATAAATAACTTCATCAACGATGGAATTGAGTTTGGCATCTGCATATCCCCTATGTCCCTTATGGTTTTCGTAATCAAGAACCCACTGTTTCCCCTGGATCTTTTTCAGCACACTGTCAATGTTGTCGGTGAGGGAGTTCAACGCCTCGTTAGCATTATTGATATCAGTACTCAGGAGGTCAGTCTCGATATCGCTGAACCGAATTTTTTGATCACTTTCGCTGAAATATGCTATTTTTATCCCATCGATCAACCGACTGACATTCAATTTATCATTAATCAAATCTAGCTTCATATCTGTCAATGCCTGTAGAAGAAAACCAACTTTTGCAACGTCTGTTTTGGTAAAGGAATACTCCAGTTCCTTCTTGAAATCGTCAAAGACCGCCTTACTGATAGCATTTCCGGCACCTGCAAACCCTCCGCGGTAAATGGTGTCCAACACCTGAACATCCTGGTTCTTTTTAAAAATACTGACATCGGTGGTACCTTTACCACAATCAATGACGATAAACTTTTCTGCCTGTTTGAATTTTTCAGAATCCATACCTTTGTTGCGTTCCACAGCCACGGCATCACCCTCGGCCATGATCATGAATTCAATAGCATTGATCCGTTCGATGGCTTCCTTAAGCATATTATTTGGAATGTGGGGAAATACCTGTTCCGCATCCGTAACATCCAGTTTCAGCCTGGTTATCATTTGCGTCTTAAAACAGGTAAACATTTCCTGTAAAGATAAATTCAATGAAAAGATCTCTTCAGCCTGGAACATATTGGGCACGAGTACCCTTACAACAATGTTGGTGGTCGGGATTAAAACCTGGGTGGCGCCTTTATGTTTTACGTATGAATTTAATTTTTTATTACTTACCATGCCAAGTATCCCCAATCCAATCATATTGGCCATCAGAAGAGGATATACCTGGTTAATGAGATATTGTACCATAAAATCATCATCATTGGAGAACAAGGAATCCTTAATGGACTCCAGCAGATCCTGAATATCTAGGTCGGCCTGGTGGATTTGGAGTTGCTTAAGCAGTTTCAGGTTTGGGAGATATGACTGGTTAGGACGAAAAGGCGAACTCATCGACTTCAGGAATTCCACCTTTAAAACATCTGAATCCTCATTCAGGAAAAAATTGTCCTCCGGCATAGTATCAAGATTTTCCACCGGGAAAATAGAACGGTATAAAAATTTGTCTGGACCGTCATCCACCTGCCAGTATCGGTTAACACCACCTGCAGTTGTAGCAGGCTTTTGGATATCCTCAAGGACCTTGATGTAATCTATATCAATATTCTTCAGGACAGGATCTATATTTACAGTATTCAAACTTGATACAAATTTCATCTGGGAGGCTTCCGATCCAAAATCAATTGCACCGTACCATGTATTTCTCTCACGGGTAATAATGATCTGAATGATATCAATATTCCCTTCATAAATAAATTTCAGATGAAGTGTAATATCCTTTTCATGAAATCTATAGTCTTTAACCATATTACTCTCCAGGTGAAACTCTAACCGTGGCGATTTTTTTGGCATTGCTATCTTTAATGGTGAGGGCTTTTCAGGGGCAACCGCCTCATCTTTTCCCAGTATTTTCAATTCATAAAACAAATTGACATTGTTGTTCATGTTATAACTCCATGAATCACAGTCATTGTTGTAAAACTCCTCACCGTTGCTTACAGAAATTTCCTGTAGGTCAAACTTGAAGTTAGTAATTTCATCAATAAAGGTTTTAGCCTCCATCGTACGCTCTATACATCCATCCACCTCATATCTGATCAGTTTGGAGTTGAGGTACACTGCCAGTACAGTCTGTGTATCCCAGTTCACACTGTTCACTTCATGAATAAATTGCCTGACAACTCGTTTACTTCTGACATAGTAATCATTTTGTTCAAGGTTAAGGCTATGAAATTTGCATTTGGTTGAGCTGATATAGGACATATCAATATCGCTCGGGCGGATCATGACTGGTAAAGTGAATGGCATAGGTCGGATAATTATTGGGTGGATGACTGTGTTAATGTTTCAAATGGATAATCCTCATCGCTGGTCTGGTTGACAAACCTCTCGGATTGAGGCTCTAGCACAAGATGATGAATTGGCTTCATGTTTTTTAGGCTCCCCCTCCTGGTAAAAGCATTCGGAATGACCGAAAGCGCGAGTTCCAGTCTCCAGGGAAGGTCAATGCCAAAAATAGCAAATTTTCCAGGATTAAAACTGTTGTCTCCATCTTTCAGCGGGTTCCGTATTACCCTGGAAAGAAAAGGAAAATGGTGGCTGCGAATCTTGACACAATAGGGTGCCGGTCGGCTTGATACATTAAAAATGGCATGTTCATCAACCCTGGAATCATGCTTTAAAACCGTGATGGATAAAGTTTTTAAACGCTCCTGGACACGGGCAACCATTAAAGCCGGTTCAGGTTTAGATTTTGAATTTGTATAATGAATAAGCAGTGTCTTAACCGCCATCTTGTTCATCAGCTTTTCAATTTCTGCAGGAAACCTGTTCAGTCTTCGGGCAAACGGATCCACATTGAATTTCATATGAAGAACGATCGACACATTAAAAGGGTCATGGATGACACCATGCTTTAATGCCTCCAGGTAACTGACAAAAAACTGCGTATTGCATGGAAGCATATTGATCACCAATGCTTTGAATACAAGATCTGTATTTTCCCTATTATGTACCAGCAGCAGCTTTCGAACAACTTCCTCATGAGACTCAATGCCTTCCCGGTCAATGATCTCCTCCAAACTCTCAGTCTTTGGATGGATGGTCATATGAAGGTTCAATTGCGAATGTCTTTGTGACTTACCCGTAAGGAGCACCGCATTTTTTTCACCCGGGCTGATGACCGAATTAAATATCTCTTTCCCCCTGTTAACAGGATAAGCAGAGGGGCGAATATACGGAAATGAAAACCCTTTCCCCTGTGCCAGGATCGTCAGACGATATCCAATCGCGGATAAGGAGCAGTCGTCAATTGTGATGGTTGTTGGTTTCACAACTTTCTCTGCTGAGGAATTGGTTAGCAATGCACAATTTCCATCACCCTTCATCAAATGTAAATGAATAAAATTTGAGGAGGTGCGCCCAAAGTGGATATTAAAAAGAAAGGTGTTGCCAAACGAATCTCCAACAAGGAGATAATCCTGAAACCTGTTATCAAAATTACTCCGGATAAAATGCCACCATTTTTTAATTGCCCCTTTTATCTTTTCCATCTTCTGTGAATATATGAATGAGTTCCTTTCGTAAAACTGCAAAATAATTGCTTTGCTTTTATCGAATATAAAATAGATCCCCCAAATGATCAACAAAGCCAGAAGGATGATAGTAACAATCTGACCCGTTAATAATCCGTACTTTTTAAATGCGGCCATCCAGCCGGCACCCAGATGGAGCTTCACCTGGTTTGTTTGTGCATAAACTACATGCCGCCCCAGGATGGGATCGTTGGTGCTGATTTGAACGATGGCTTCGATGCCTATGGATTTTGATGAACTGGAAGCAGGTAAACAGAACTTGCAGGAAACACTGTCCGCCTCACGGATAAAATCAATCTTTTGATTATTACTGTTGAAAATTTGCATTATTTCAACCAATTGCAGCTCTTCGGATTTTGATTTATAGGAATTTCCATTCCGCGTGATTCTGATGGTATCCCCCTTCGTATTAACACGGAGAACAGAATCCAAAGCAGTAACAAATTGCCCGGACTCCATGAGTTTTGGGGTTTCAGAGGCATACAAAAACATGGTGCTGAACGTATAGCCCAATGAATCGTCAGGAATGCCGTAACATAAACACATTGGCTCTGTTTTCAGGCTCGTCAGACGGCTGGTTAAAGGAAGCAAGACCTTCAATGTTTTTTCTGGCAACCCGGGAATACTCCACTCACCCGCCCTGGGTTGATTGAAATACGAAGAGATGTTCACCAGTTCAATCACCGAAAAGTGATGGCTTTCGAAGTCATTTTTGTCCTGTGCCAGTAATGTTTCCAGCGAGAGAAATTGCATCAGCGGAACAATTTCATGTGGCTGTGGCCCGGAGGGATAACTGCGTTTCACAAAGATGGCAGCCTCGGAATAAAACTCCCTGACTGAGTTAAACTGTGCCGGCCTGGTTTGCACGATCCCGAAGTCATCTGCCGGTGATGGCTGGTTGCTGATGAGCTTGCGGAAATTTGTAAACGCAACGAAGTCTGTTTCGGGATTGTACACCACCCGCCTGGTTTTGACCATGGCTGCGAGTACCTGCTTGACTTTTCTGCTGTCGACATTCGTACATCCGTTTATGAAATTGACAAGGATAAGCTTATTCCCCTTGTCATAGGTCGTATAGTTCTTTACCTTTTGTTTTTTTGTGCAACCAGTATCCGCAAAAACAAGAAGGAGTAAAAACAATAAACCAAAAGCTTTCATATATCCATATTAAAGAAAATCCGGATAATCTGACCGATCAAAGATATAATTTACACTCCATATTACAATAACATAATTTTACCATTCTACAGAATAAATATTTCCGGGGAAGACCATCCTTCCGATTCAGCTTTTTATCACGAAAACCCGATGAAAGAAAACAAAAACTGAAAATTAAAAAGCAGTTGTCAATGCGAAAAATAAAATATCTTTGAGATGTTATTCAGAACAAGTTCCTCATGCCCAAACCCATCCTCGCCATAAAAATCATCCTCCCCCTGTTATATTTGACCCTGGCGGGGTTAACTATTTTCGTTCTATGGATTCCGGGGCGGATCATGTATCATGGGGTATCCGACAATCTGACACTACGTATCATACTGATAACCATAATTGTTATCGTTTTTATCCTTACTATTTATTTCCTGTTCATTCATAAAAAGAAGAGGGCATATCAGAAATTTGTTTCCGAAAAGATTCTCAGTCCATCCCGGAGGATACTGATTGCCTTTTTCCGAAGGGGAGCCCATTTAATAAAAACACATAGCCGGTTTTTATGGCTTATCTGGAAATATGAACCGACCAGGAACACGATATTTCAGGATATTTCCATTTGCTGGGAACAGGCGGCTCAATGGCAAACCTACTACAGGTTCGAGAAGGAGTGGAATCCATTTTATATGGCTAACCTCACTGAACTGCTGACCACGGATATTTTCATGCAAACCGGGAATCAAATCTGGCTTGAGACCCTGGCCTCTCTGTTCGGAGAAGCCGACAGGATGATATACCCGCAACCATCGGTTATTTCAGGTACTCTGGCAACCATGAATGACGATCTGCGGATCGACTTTTACGAGGCATTGCTTCAGAACATTGACAATATTTTCCGTCTTCAGGCTGGTGTAAAGGGGTCACTGACCAAATCTCATGAAACACTCCTCAATAACCTGCTTGGAACTTCAAACCTGCAGAGAGTGAATGAGATCATTTCAGAAAAGGTATCGCTTTTTCTTGGTGACCTGAAATCACTGGATGAAATGAACGCCATGCTGTCAAAAATTGATCCTGAACGATGGAAACTCATGTTCAGGAATCTTGAAGTCATCGATGACAAAGAAATCCTGCTCAGCACAATTGAAGCGATCATCAGACACAATAAACAGCATACGCAACCAGAGTTGATTTATAAGGGTGCCTACACACTGCTCGCTGAAAAAAAAAGGCACCAGGCATTCACATATTATATTGAGTACTGCCGGCTTTGTGATGCAAAGAGGATCGCTCCCGATAACTTCGACGGGAGTGTTGCCGAGCAGATTCTCCAGAACAGCTCTATCGACCGGCGAAACCTGATGGAGATTTTTGATTCTGTAAAACTTAATAAAAATTACAATCAAGCAATTGCTGAAGTTAAAGTGATCACCAACCGCAGATTCGGCCCCGGATGACCCTGAAACAACTACTTATAGCATACACCTGATAACATTATAAATATGGCTCCACTCATCTTAGAATCCGGCCTGGCCAATGAAATACTCACAAAACTTGAAGGTGGAAATCCCCCTTCCCGGTTTGTGGAAGAACTCTTCGTTGGCAGAACTGCTGAAAAGCGCTACCTCGATAATGTAATCCGCGACCTGCTTGCAGGTAAAAGCCGGATTACCGTTTGGAATGGCCCTTATGGGGCCGGAAAAAGTTCCATGCTGAAGTATGTGGAACAACTCTTCCTGAAAAACGGTTTTGCTATCTCCCCGGTGACCATAGCAGGTAACAGGAATTTTTATTCATCCGGAAGTGCATCGAAGAACATTTTAAACCTTTACACGGAGATCATTAAAAACATTGACTTTCCTGAGTCATCCGGATTTACCTCTGTTACAGAGGTGATGAACCGCTGGGTAAAGGTTGTTTGCCCGGGGGACGAAGCCCTGCCAGGTGCAACCCCGGACACAGGCGACCTCAAGGATCTGGCAGATAACTACATCAAAAACTCCTCGCTTAAGTTGAATGGCAACACGAACCTTATTCATCCGGTTCTGAAAGAGCTTCTCCTCGATTACCTGGAAGCATCCGTTACAGGGGATAAGGAGTTGAAACGAAACCTGGAAAACTGGTTCCTTGGAGTTTATACCTCCAGGGGTGAAGCCCGAAGAGATATTAAAAAGAATGTGATTACCGACGACTCCTACTTCAGACATCTGATCTATTTCTGGTGCTGGCTGTTCAGGGATGCCGGCCTGAAAGGGCTCGTTATCGATCTCGACAACATTGACCTAATCGCGGGCTTTGATGATAAAATACGCACAGCAAACCACGACTTCATCACCCAACTCTACGATGAATCATATAACGACACCTGTAAAGGACTATATATCAACCTGTCTGAAGCAAAAGGGAGTGACGAAACCGGGCAATACCTTATCAGCAACAAGGCCCTGAAGTCACGGCTGGGCAGGTATGCCGATAAGGAAATCTCCGCAGCCGACTCATCTCAACCTTTAATGGTTCTCGACACATTGATTTATGAAGAGCGGAAGCAACTACTGGTTTTCCTGGTATCCCTTTATAATTCAGCCCACAAGTCGAATATACAAGTCTCAATAGAAGGATCCGACAATGAGATGAGAACATTTATCGAATTCAGCCTGGATCATTATATATATCCTAGGGACCTCATCATTGAATTTTTAAACTGGGTGAAGATGAAACATAAAAACCCATCCCTGAACTTCAAAGATATACTGGATCACAAAAAAGGCAGCACCAGGAAAAACGAACCATCAAAACCGATTGATCCTAAAACAATTAAGTTCTGATCCATGTCAACCATTGAAGAATTGCTGAATCAAACCGGCGAAAAACCTATTGGTTCACTCTCGTTATTTTCGGAGGCAGAATTAAACATGCTTGCCGGCTATTCTATCCGCCACCTGGATGATCTCCTTAAAGCAACGGATGGTCTGAACAACCTAAACCTTATTTTAACAGTTCCGGATCGTTGTGCCGAAATCACCAAAAGATTATGGCAGCTTGTTGATCCGGATGGAAACAGGAAACAGCAGATCATCGATTATTATAGCGAAGACAGGCATCAGCATTATGCCACCGGGGCAAAAACTGAGAACGACCGAAATGCCGGGAATCAACCGGAAAGCTAAAGCACCCAATTATTATGCAGATAGAAGAATCGTTGTTCAGTCTTTTCGGGAAGAGGTCAGCCAATGCAGCTTCTCTTACGGAACTTCTCAGCTCCCTGAACGTTTTTACCGTTGAACAGTTTGCTGGTGCATTCAACACCAAACTACCACCGACATCTAAGGAAGAGTGGATTGAAAAAGGATTTCTTGAGGCAAATTATGACAGCTTTTTTTTAATCCAAAATGATTTACAGGTGGAATTTTCCTCCTACTTTCAGGTTGGTGAAGAGGAGGTTGAATCAGTTAAAACCGGCTTTCCGGAGGCATCAGACAGTCAACCTGCATTTGCCTCACTCCCTTTTCTTGGTTTATGTTCCGAGCACGTCCCGGTTGATATTGTCGCTGAGTCGCCCATTACAATGGCAGTCGAAAGTCAGAAGTTGCCCGGGACCTTTGTTTTACCAAAACTACCTGATATACCGGTTTTCAACCAGGGGAGCCGGGGAACCTGTGTGGCAAATGCCGCAACATTCATGGTTGATTACCTTACCGGCAGCAAAACCTCCAGGCAGTTTCTCTATCACCAGTGTAAGATGATCGACGGTCATCCGAACAGCGGTGGAACGTGGATGAACATTCCTTTTGATGTACTGTGCAAGAAGGATCTCATTGATTTTGGCACCGTCGCCGAAGAAAAATGGGTCTACAATCCTGCACAGGCGAGTTCCGAAGCCCAGGGACCACCACCGGAGGCTTGTTTTGCGGTTGACCGGTATGAAGGGCTGGCCTTTTCCTACACCAACGGTGCGGAGAACATCGTTAACATCATCAAGGGAGTTCTGACGGGGGAGAAAACAGGCAAACCGCTTCCTTTTATCATCGGTTTACCTTTGTTTAAAGCATTCTTCAGCACAAGTACCGCCCGTAACGGATGGGTCACGATGCCACTACCCGGTGAAAAACCTGCAGGCTACCATGCCATGACCGTAACAGGATATTTTGATGATATCGGAATGTTCCTGGTCAGGAACAGCTGGGGGCAAACGTGGGCTGCGGAGAACCAGAAAGGGTTTCCAGGGCACGCACTGATACCATACAACTACCTGGCCCGCTATTACTTCGGCGGAGGTGCACTCACAGAATATGAGGTGAAATACCGTACAATTCCCATTTCCCAAAGACTTTATAACCGTAAAAAAAACAGTTCAGGGCTCTTTGCCCATGAAGCCATTTCACAGTACCTCCGGGATAAAAACATCATCCTGAACGACATGCAGTTGAATGCGGTGAATGTGATCCTTAACACCGGCAATCACCTGGTGATTTCTGCCAGCACCGGTACCGGCAAGACAGAAGCAGCATTTTTACCTGCGCTCGACAGTGCCGGTTTTCCCCACAAGGGGGTGAGGATCCTATACGTGGGTCCGCTCAAGGCCCTGATCAACGACCAGGTAGCCCGGATGACTGAACTGGCAGAACTCCTTGGAGTAAATGTCACCAAATGGCATGGTGATGCAAGTGGATCTGCCAAAGAGAAAACCTTCTCAAATCCTGAAGGAGTTGTATTCATTACTCCTGAGTCTATTGAATCTCAATTTTCCCGGGGTGGAACTCCGGCAGTGTTATTTGGTTCCCTCGATTTTATCATTGTCGATGAGATGCATTCCTTTATCGGTTCAGAGCGGGGCGATCATTTGAGGTCACTGCTTTCCAGGATAAAAGAGCTATCTCAAAATGTGAGGTTTATCGGGTTGTCGGCCACACTTGAAAGTCACGAAGAGGTGGCCAGATTTTTCGGGCAGCCTGAACGTACAACCATCCTTGGTTTTTCATCCCCGAAAAAGGTGCACAGGCAGGTTGGATTTTTTTATGAAGAAGAAAACCGGGAGGTACCTGAAGGGATGATCAGTGAGATCGAGTCGGCGATCCGGGACCAGAAAGTGCTTGTATTTGCAAACAGCCGGTCGAAAATCGAAAAGATCATTTCACGGCTCGGCGCATCAGGGAAAAAGCAGTCCCTCATGGTGAGGCCGCACTACTCCAACATCAGCCGGAACGTTCGCGAAGAGACGGAAAAACTAGCCAAAACCGGGAAAGATGAACCATCGTGTATCATCAGTTCTTCGACCCTCGAATTGGGAATTGACATCGGGGATCTCGATTTTGTCATTCAGCTCAATTCTCCCGGGTCACCCTCCGCACTGGTCCAGCGCATGGGCAGAAGCGGCAGGGGCAGAAACAGCGACATTGACATACGAATTTACTGCACCACCCCCTGGGACCTTGTAAAGTCAGTCGCTGCAATGGAACTGGTCACCGATACACCTCCCCGGCTTGAGAAGAGACTTCTGACCCGCAACCCGTTTGATATCCTCTTCCATCAAACGCTCTCCATCCTGAAAGAGCATCCACGCGGAATACTGATTAGCGAACTGGTGCAGAAACTTACGGCAAATTTTGCCTTTGAGAACATCCGCAATGAAATTCCTGGATTCCTTGAAGCTGTTACAGGCCTGGGATATATTACAAAAGAAGGATTCCAGTACCGGATCAATGAGGGCGGAACAGCCATCTCAAAGCAGAAATTCTTCCTGAGTTTTGACCTCCCCTCCTTGTTCTCACTGTTCGATGCAGCCGGGAAAGCCAAACTGGGTGATATTCCACTCACAATGGACCTTCAACCCGGCGATCACATCAATTTTTCAGGGAAATCCTGGAGGATTATCCACATTGACAAAACTTCCCTTAAAATAAAGGTCACTGAAACGTCAAACACGAGGGGTAAAGCTTTATGTTACCGGTCAAACGAACAACCGGTTTCCCAGATCATCATGCAGCAATCGAGGGAACTCCTCCTTTCCGCCATCGTACCCGGCTACCTTAATCCTGATGCAGCAAACATGGTTCAGCACATGGGAAGAATTTTCAGGGAAAATGCAGAAACAATTCCCTGGCTGAGAGGAGCCATGGAGATGAAAACTGAAACCGGCAGTGAAATTTATCCGTTTGCAGGGACCAGGATTGAGAGAACACTGCAGTTTATCTTCGAAAACTCCACTTTGCATAATGAAATCAGTTTTGATGCAGGTTGTCATAAATTTATCCTGAAAAATGCGGACCCGGGAAAGGTCTCTCTTGCAAGTATCATCGGTGAAGGAATTACTAATTTTGATGTACTGGTTGAAAAGGCTTTACAACAGGATCCCGATTCCTTTCCCCTGCCAAGATGGGGTAAGTTCCTGGATGTAAAATATAAAACCAGAATCATCGGGGAGAAGTGGTTTGACATCAATGGTTTGAGAGCGCTATTCAGTGATTCAAAGTGAAAGTTCCACCTGATCTGGTTGAGATCATAAAATATATCGCATAAACCCATCCAAATTCCCTCCACCATGGAAACAGAAAATCAAAGTTCGTCCAACAATCACTACCTGTTGTTTGTTACCATCGGTACCCTCCTCATCCTTGGTGCCATCAGTTTTTCCTACTACCACTCGTTTCACAACAGGGAAAAATTTTACGACCTGGTGGCATTCAGGGATAATGCAACGCAAAAATCCGGGTATAAATCCACGGCCGGAAAAGTCAAAATCAAAGCCATCTACGATGCTGTTTACCCGAATATCTTTTTCTCACGGGAATCTGTTTTTGCAAAAATGGATGGGAAATGGGGCTTGATCAACCATAAGGGAAAGAGACTTACTACCTTTGAATACAATGAGTTTAAAGATTTTTCCGCAAACCGTGCCTTCGTCAAAAAAGGTTGGAAATGGGCCATGATGGATGAAAAAGGATCGCTGCTGACGGGCTTTGATTTTGATGATATTGGCATTAACGGGGGGACAATTGCCTTTGTAAAAAAGGCAGGAAAATGGGGAATCATCGACGATGAGGGGAAAACCCTCCTGGCATTTCAATTTGACGACCTGGTGAACAACCCTGGAAATGACAATTTCTTTACCCGTCAGAAAGACAAGTGGGGACTGGCAGATGCAGAAGGAAAAATCCTTACGCCATGTTTATATGATCACATTAAATTTGTCGGAGTGGACGAGGGTAGTGAGTCGTTGGGCCATTACCTGGTAACTTCTGAAGGAAAAAAAGGGGTGTTAAATGTTGAAGGAGGGGTTATGGTTCCTTGTTTGTATGAGGACCTGACCTATTATATGATTTCCGGATCTGAACGATTTATTGCCAGGATAAACGGCAAAACAGGACTTATTGGCATGGATGGGCGAACGATTATTCCCGCCGTTTACGATGACATCACTGGTTTGGAGGAAGATGAGAACGATTTCCTGTCCATCACATTAAATGGACGAACTGGTGCAGCCGATGGTGAAGGTAAAATCATTGTGCCCTGTATTTTTGACAACGTCACCAAAAACTACGGTAATCATTTTAACGTTACCCGTAAAAGCAAATCCGGCCTGTATTCCGGTGACGGGGTGGAACTGGTTCCATGCCAGTTTGACAATTGCGAACAACTCTCTCTGGACGACATGATTTTCAGAGTCACAAACAACGGATATTACGGCATCTGGGACGATGAACTTAAAAAGCTTACTGTCCCATGCCGATACGACGGCCTGGAACTGTATAACCAGCCAGGAGGATATGTTGCGACACTGAACCTTAAATCAGGGTATTTAAACAGGTATGGTGGCACCGTGATCCCACTGATTTATGATGGCATCTACCCATTCTGTCAATCTCCTGAAATCTCGGTGTGTGCCGGTGATTCGTGGGGAGTTGTGGACTCCGCTGGTAAATTCATCATTCCATGTCAGTATGACGATATTCAGCCAACGGATTCCAGGAAATGCTATATTGTCAAGCACAAGGAGGGATGGGGATTGATCAACCGTGACAACAAACTAACCCTTCCATGCATTTACGACACAATTGAAAACGTTAGTGCATATTACAACCTTTGCTACTACAAGGGAAACGTCGGCGCTGTTTCGGTAACAGGGAAATTTGCAGTCCCTCCCATCTATTCTGAGATTGATGTTATTAAACCCACCTTGTTTTTCGTCAGGCAGAACGAATACTGGGGGGCCTACGGAAAAGACAAAAAGATCATTCTTCCGTTTATGTTTGACGAGCTGGAATATTCTAAAATGCACCATATCATTGCAAGGAAGTCGGACAGAACATTTCTTTTCACCGCTGAGGGAGCATTTTATAAAGAGCATATTAGTACAGAATAAAAATGGTTATTCCATTAATTCACCGCAGTTTATTCTTATAATTGCCTCGTAAATCAAACATCAGAAATTCGTTTATGGCTGAAAAGAAATTCTCAATCCCGGTGATGATCCTCATGATCCTTTGCCTGCCCCTGATCTACCTCACCGGAAAATCGCTGGTCATTGAAATCCTGGCCATCAGCCCGGGAAATTTATTTCAGATGATGTTCTTCATCGGGTTTATCGTGAGTGCCCTCCTTTTCTCAGTATTTAAACGACGCCTGAACTATTTCACCACCCTCGAACATGAGCTGACGCATCTGCTCTGGGCTGTTTTAACTTTGAATACCCCCACAGAACTGCATGTAAAGAAACACATCGGAGGCATGGTCGCCTACCAGGGAAAAAAGAATGTGATGATCGTCCTGTCACCCTACTTTTTCCAGACCTTCACCTTCCTCTTATTCCTCGTCTACCTGGTAATCAACTGGACCTTTTATAAGTGGTTTTACCTGATCCTCGGAGTGTCGGTCGGATACCACCTTGCCACCGATATCCGTGAAATCCCCGACCGGAGACAGCCTGACCTGCAACAGTATGGTTTTATCCCGTCGCTCATCATCATAATGTTCTTTTACCTTTTATCCCTGGGGTTGATTCTTGGATTTGTTGAGCAGGGTGGGTTTGGGGGGATGTGGAAGTATTTGGTTTCGGTGTATGGGGAGGGGGTAAGCGTAAGATATTTATGTCGATATTTTGTCTTATAATTGCAAGGAAACATGAAAACAGCCCTCAAAAAGTGTGCACCAACGCCAAAACATGTTAGACCAACCCTGCTTTTATTGGATGGTTTCTAGACACCATTTGATCTCAACCCGAAAAAGGTTAAAAATAAAAAAAATTCTCATTCATTTCTTAACTTTTGAAACAGACTCGCGATAAAGACCCCAAGGTAAATCCAGGAAATGAAAATCTGAATGTTCACCAATAACAGAATGTCAATATAATCCTCGTTTGATTCATCATTCAGTATTTTGTCGAAAAGTGGGCTGCTACCCTGAATCAACGAGGAGTAGATAGTGTTCATCAAAGTAACTTTCCATGTAATTTCACTAATTAATTTATCGTCACCCAACTTTTTATCTTTTTGGACAATTATTACTTTGTTATTTCTTTCTATGATAGAATGTCCATCAAAATGCTTCCCGTAAAATGAATAAAAGACCAGTTGAGTCATTATAAAAAGAAAGAAGAAAAATCCCAAGCTGCTTCTGGGACCTACCATTACATATATGAACCTGCGGGGATTATTCAAAAACAGAAGACCCAACAGTGCTAAAATGATGTAGAACCATACTTTATTAAAAAACCAAAATGCCAATAACGCGAAACCTACGGCAAGAATGTACTTCCAACCAAAATTCCCAAGGTAGCTGGTTGATGCCCTGAATAACTTTTTTAACTCTTCCATAGGTGTCTTTAAATATCAAAGTTCTGTTCTAAATCCGTACATGGTTTGCAAGCTTCAGGTCTTATATATGAGAATTAAATTTTTCCCAAGAATTCTTCAACCAACTAATATTAGTACCGTATCTGACAGTTATTAATTGATTTAGTACTTCGTCAGATGCTTTAAACTGCTCCTTCTCCTTATAAATATGCCTCATATCATTAAAAATCTGGCTTAGTATATTCTTCCTGGCATGTTCCCTGTTGGCACATAGGCGATCTACATGGTGAATAATATCTCTCATTCTTTTTCGGGAGTATGAAGCAACTTTATCTTCATCAATTCCATGGCATTCAGTAATCAGACGGGTTTCTGCGATGGCATATTGATATATTGCTTTTAGAATAAGAATGAAGTGAAACCCATTTAACACTTCACATGCTTCACGGGCCAATAAGGATGATAACAAATAATTGCCTTCCTTATAATAACCAACAGAACGATTTAAAAGAGCTTCTCCAATGTGTAAAACTATTGGCGGCGTTGAATGACTTCCGGTTTGACCTCGCGAGGAGGAAATAGATAACTTCTCTTTGATTTTTTCTTTAGATTTACCAATAGGATCAATATCCTGGAATTCGGTAAATCCATCAATGGGCTTGTTTAATCCCCGGCCAATAATATCAATTGAACATTTCAGCTTAGAAAGTCCTAAGTATTTACTCTTGTCATCAGTACAAAAGTCATTATTCCTTATAAAAACATCTTGCTCCCGTTTTGTCTTCTTCTTTGGTAATCCGGTAATTAACCATATTTCTGTTTCAAACGGTTGCCAAAACTTTTCATATAAGTCTAATGTTATGGCTCTCTTTTTACCATCTTTATTAAGCGTAATTATTGAATTAGATTTTGTATGTATAAGATTATCACCCCACTTTTTAATTTCATTTTCAACTAATTGTAATTTTGCTGGCACACAAGAAAATTCCCCTTTTTCAACATCATACCTACATTTGGTATTTAGGACTACTTCAATATAGGCGGGTTTGGTTCCTCTTAGTTCATGTAAAATGGTATAATTATCTGCTGCTAGATCATAATCCTCAAATTGCAAATCGTAGTCCCGAAGAATAATTTTTAAACCAGAATCAATCCTGAACCTGTTTTCGCTGGCAGAAAACATTTTGCTTAGTTTTTCCAACTCTTTAAAGCTAACCACTGGCAAAGCCCGGTAGCCATTCAAATACAGTGCATAAGCATTAAAATATGCCTGAAAAATTTCTTCATCCACTGAAAGTCCGAGCTGTTGATTGCGGCTGCATTGGAGTTTGGGATAATTTGAATTAACAGGCAGGTTGGAAAATATTTCCTGTTTAATCACATTCCTCAGATTGGAGGCGTCAAACAGGTTGCTTTGGCCACGGATCAAAAGATCAAAGGCGTCTTTCTCAAAAAAATTGAAACTATGGATGTAATCAACTTTGATGTTGATTTGGCAAATTTTACATTTATAAATATTGGCCTCATTTTTCCTTAAAGGTGGGTCTGCTTTTGGATTTTGTTCGGCCTTATGTGCCTTTCCATGGTTTTCCGGTGTCAGTTTGCAACTTTGTGAATTTTTGATATCCCTGCATGCCAAATCTTTGCATGTAAATAATCGCTTCCAACTGTAATCATTATCTTCAACAGTAAAAAAAGCAATTTTCACCTCAGGGTACTGAAGAATAATTTCTTTGAGTACTTGCTTGAAATCCTCTTCTTTTTCCAGTGGAAACGAGTTGTGGTCGATAATAAGAATAAAATTGGTCAGACTGTTCAGTTCAAGGCTCTCCAAAAAATACTGCACCTGTGTGAGATGGGTAAACTGCATTGCTTTATCTTTTGATTCTCTCACCAGCCTGAAATTGGAGTTTTTTGCAAACTCCTTAGCGGTTTGGGTAACGTAACGCTCAAAACTGTCAGCGGTGAACTCGTTAAAGCTAACAAATAATATTTCCTGAGTTTGAAAAATCATAGGCTAATGAATTACATAATGCCCTCTTTATTAACAATTCCTTCAATAATTTCTGATAATTCTGGTAATTGCTTGTGTCTTTTACGCGCTAGTTGCTTAAATTCGGCTATATTGTCATTGCATTCACCCAAAGGAGTTAATTGTGCGGTAAACTGAAATATTTCTTCAGCCTCCGATTCATACCCTCTCAATTCCAGGAAGATTTTGTTTTTCTGAAAATTCTCAAAAAATACTTCCAGTTGAGATTCCACCTGACCCAAAAGATTCATTACATCTGCATCAAACTTTTCAATTATAGTAAGGCTGTTATAAACGGTGACTAACGCATTTAATTGATTTGAATTGGATTCTTTGCCATGAGGTTTGAGACAACTTGTTATTCTGGCTTTTATTTGAACTGGAAATACTTGATGAAGCTCATTAATAAAAACACCCTGTTTAACCGACTAGTTTGTTGAATGGTAACTTCCATCTCTTTCATTTAATCCAAACTAAATATCCGGTACAGTTTGGACTTAGTTCTAATTTGGTTATGGAAATCAATAATGGCAATAGGTTTAAAAGCTATTTCCATTGAGTCATTTTCCTTAAAATGGCTAATACATTCTGTAAGTATCTCTGGTAAAAGGTCATCCCCTTCATTGTAATAAACCCTATCTGCAATATCAGCAATTAAGATACTGTTGACGTTACGAAGATAACGGGCTAAGGTTTGTTGTGTTTCGATATTGGAATTCATATTCTAATTCATATATTCAAACATGTATTTAAAAAAATTTCTCTCTGATAAAGACAATTGCAGAAAATCTTTATACGTAACTTGTTTAGTAATTTCAGCCATAATAATAGTCGGATTAAATGGCAAAATAATTTTACATTTTTCCGCATCCGATAGTATTCTTTCCCAAGTTAACTTGAACTCATTTATAACAGTTTCAGAATATATTTCTTTTATTTTCTTAAAAAATTTCTCATTCTCATTGGATGGTAATTCAGTCAATCTTTGTAGATCTATGGCGAGGCCGGAAAAAGTATTAATTATATCCTTTTTAAGTTTGGTTTTGGCTATGGTTTCTCGGAAATGTTCCCATGTCAAATCAAACCGTCTAGTCAACTCATCTTTGGGTGCATTTTTAAGCGTGATAAATTCCTCATCATTAGGTAAAATGCCCGTTTTTTTTTCGTCATTAGAATAGATATGATCTTCATTTCCGTTTGAAAAATTTACATACTGAATTTTTGAAGATTCAATGTTCAAATCACCTTTACTAATGTCATTAGGTTTTCCGTGACAGAAAATAAGAAATTCTGCATCTTCATTAGTATTTAATTGTTCATTAACATAATTAACAAACGCTTTAATACCATCGTCTGATTTCTTAAAGTTACAGCCATGAATAATACGGCATTCATCAATCTCGAAATAATCCGTAGTAATTTTCCATTTCCAGTTAACAATAATTATATATTTCACAACATCCTCCTATGATCCAAAGATTAATTTATTGAGATTATATTTTACATCATAATTATCGTTATACGACAATCCACTTTCAACGGCGTTCAGCAAAGACTCAACAGGTTTGAACATTATTTTCATTATATGATCCTGGTTGCTTCGTTTTTCCAATTCATTCCACCAACTATCCCTTCCTCTGCCAGTAGTAATGATGAATACAAAATTATCAAGTCCAATTAAATCTTTTAACTCCTCCGAGACAAATTCAGATATGGTATCTGTAGAATATTTACTGCCATCCTTTCGCAAAAGTGCTTCAATAAATGAAAGGTGTATAATTAACAAATGAGGGAAAGAGTTTTCACTAAAATCTTTTTGTTTATTACTTATCATTGTTGATAAACTGAGTTTCTCTTGTCGTTCATCCTTGTTATCACTATTCGATGCATCATCTTTTATTCTCTTCTCAAGAAATTCTTCACAAACTATTAAATTCAGATTACTCGAGAACATCTTCCTTTTTGATTCCGATAATTGCTTAAATCGTTCAAAAATTCTATTGTCAAAAATCATAATTCTGGTTGCAAGTGTTTCAGCCAATTCATACATATGCTGACTCAATACATCAATTTTGGTCGCGAGCTCTCTTACATCTTTATCTTTAGCATTCTTAAAAGGTTTAGACCAAAAAACCCCATGGCTTCTTACATTACAAGAATCACTTTCATCTGGGCCTCCATGTGAAAACTTGACCCGCTGATTTACCTTTGGTATACTCTTATTTGAAAAAGGAATAAACGGTTCGTATATTATTTTTTCATATTCCAGTGATAAGTAGGAAAGTATACTGTCAGTATTCCTGTAGAACTTGAAATTTTTCCCTTCTGACTTTTTTATCTCAAACCACTTGTTAAGCCATACCTGATACAGGTTATCAATTCCGGTATAGCTGCCGGTTTGTTGGTTATTCAATATCCTTACAACCCCTTCCTTTCTAAGGCGTTTATAAATCACCCCACCCTCATCATTACCTTTGATGATTACAAAAGTAAACCTTGAAATATTTTCATCGTGAAGCTGATTTTCATTTCCCACTTCAAAATAGTCGGCTCCACGCCATAGGTGGAAGTATTTTATTAAATATCCTTTCTCGTAGGTAGCTATTCCTTTGTATTTTTCAATCGCATCCTCTTTCTTGGCATTGGTTCCCGTGTAATAATTTTTATTAAAACAATCGGGCTTTTTAAATTGACTTGTTTCTTTACATGTGGCAAACTTTATCCACGGATAGTAATTCAGGTCTCTAATATGTTCCTTGCGCTCTACAGAAATAAACTCATTGTTAAACAGCATGGCAGCACAGGCCTTGTCCTGAGAATTACCCCCCATCTTGGGTGCCCCGGTATTCTCATCCAATATCGGTTGTATGCTTTTGGCTGAGATGGTTTCAAGTAGATAATCCATTTTATTTGTACTACTTGAGGTTTCCGTTACTTTCTTAAATATTGCAGTTTCATGACCAAGCCATGTACCCACCTTAAACAACTGCTCTTTTTCGTTACTTCCATCTTCAAGAAAAACCTTTTCTATGGAAATCCAGAAGTTTATCCCGTCTTTTTGAATGGTCTTCAGTGTATCATCCTTGTAATGTTTTATGTTGCGAATGGTATTTTCAAAGATGGTAAAAAGTGCATGCTCGCCAACAATTCCACCCGGTAAAAATGCCTTGAATTCATTCTCATTGTCCAGAGTCGTCCGGAAGTGTTCAAAGCATTTCCCCAACCGTATGAACCCATAAGGAGAATATTTCCCGTATTCTACGTAGTTTTTAGCATTATCACATCTTTTATTATCATCACCATTAGAACAGACATCAGCACCAGTAATTCCAGTGGTTTGGGCATTCCCGAAATAGTGTTTTTCAAGGAAGGCATCCAACTTGTTCAAGAATTGAGCGTCATTAATATCCTTCCTTTCTTTATCTTTAAGCTTTTCTATTTCCTCTTTGCTAAAAAACTTACTGCTATCAACCAAATCATAGTCTGCCTTTTCATATTCAATTCTTAATCGAGAATTTTGTGCCAACCGTTCTTCTGCATTGATAATTGAAAGATCGATGGTTATGAAATTTCCTGTAAACCAATCATTTTCATCATCTCCTGTTTTAACAGCAAGGTTGATATTGATTATATGAATGCCTTCCGATTTGGCTATTGTACCTAGATAAAGAGGATTGTTTGCAAAATCCTCCCATAAAATCTTATACCAGGTTTTTGATTCACCACCAAAGGCCATATCGCGTGTTACCCCACTCCAGAACGCTCCCTTGTCGCGAAGGAACCTGAAAAACGGGAAAATTGCATAATCAAGAGGTACCGGAAATCTTGGGTTGAAGGATATATCCTGCTTTCCGTTCTTTACAATGCCAAGATTATCCTTGTCGTTTGCCGAAAAACTAAAGAGTTTTGATTGGAATTCCTTTGACTGGAACTGCAAAAAATCGAAAAGGGAATAATAATCTTTATTGTAAGAACTATCGGTGAGGCCGAGTGCTTCGTAATATTTAGCCGAAGTGGCCTCTATTCTTTGTTTATCATCAATTGAAATCTCAACTGGCACCAAGCCGGAAATATTGATGCCGCCATCTTTTATAAAAAAACGTTTATCCAACATCCGGTGCCTCAGCTCGAACCACCACTTTAAGGCCGCCAAAGAATGTGCGCTGATATTATGGGCATACGAATCGATAAGGATGGAGATGATGGCGGTTTTGAGGTTTTTCTTAAAAAAGGCTTTCTTTACTATTTTCACCTGTTCTAAGGAATCAATAAAATGCTGAAAAAAAGCTGTGAATTCATCCTCTTTTCCATCATCTTGCAACAAATTGGCTTCAAAAAATAAATTGTATCCATATAAAGAAATTGCTACATTATGATTTACTATTTCTATTTTAACAGTTTCGCCACAATTATCATTCGGAATGACTTTAATTTCCAGAGGATTTATTCCATTTGTTCTTAAGTAAAATATTCTTGAAAGAATCTCAGGTTTGGCTAATATCTTGGCAAAATTCCCCTCGTGTTCGAGTTGAGTAAAAAAGGAAAAATAAAATTCGTTGTCGTAAAATTTTCCAATCTGAGAGATGTACTTCCAAATTACATTCTTTAAACTATTCTCATCAATCTTAGAAGCTTGTATGAAAATTAAGCAATTACAATGAGCCCTCAGGATTATTGGAATGGCTATAGAAATTTTATTTGACTTTACAGGAAACAGCTTCTCTTCAATTTCGCTAATTATTTTGTACTTTAACTCATCGACGCCTACAATGGAAGATTTCGCTTGTTTAATAAATTCTCTTTTCTCATCAGAATAATCCTCTGAATTTAACCATAACCCGCATTCTTTTAATGTGTCAATATTAAACGCTTTACTCTTTTTGCATATTTGGTAATTATCCTTATCCTTACTTTTATAGCAATTTTCCGAAATTTGGCAAAAGGGATAAAATTTACCAAGGTATCCTTGAGAAAAATCAGCGGGGAACTGAGGTATGCTTACTAAAAATTCATTAAGAGGCTGGGGGTGTTTATCAGACGGTTCATTATCCAGTATCTCTAGCTTATAGAGGTGGCTTATTATATTAAAAATGTCTTGACTGCCGTTTTTAGCATCAATTAAAATTTTTTTTATATCGTCTTTGTGTTTTATATTTATTGTTTTATTAGCAGTATTTAATTCGTCAAAAATGTCGCTCTTCAAATGGCAGTAATACGCATTACCCTTATCATCACAAACATACTTCACTAAAAATGCAATGTTTTCATTTTTATTAAGTCCTAACTCTTCTTCATAAGGTCCTAGCTCTTCTTTATTAAATCCTAAAGCTTCATTATCAAGTCCTAAATCTGTTTTGAGCTTCTTTAAAATATTTGAAAGGAAAATATCTTCATTTTGCGCTTGTAAAGGTCCAATTTCCATAATCCAGTTATTTATAATAATTATCAATATTGATAAGATTCCTCCAATTATCAATTGTTGGTTTCATGTCCGGATGCAATTGGCAAAACTGCTCTAATCTTTCTATATATTCTTGTTCCTGATAGATAGAGTAATTCATTTTTAAAAAATACGCTTCCAGCTTTCCAGGGGCGATATGGCAGTTCAATACTTGAGTTTCATGGTTAGCAAGGTCATAAGTATTTGATTCGGGAATCAACCAATCATTATTTACTGTTTTCTTTCTCCTGGCCGTTCCTTTAAAAGGATAAAATATTCCAAAACGATACCGAATAATTTTCAACTTTTTTGCGATTTCAAAAGTTGCGTTTAATGTTTCTTCTGATTCCTGAGGGTACCCAATAATAAAAAACCCAACTGGGATAATCCCTACCTTAAATACAAGCTCGAGTGCTAATTTTACTTTATCAAGGGCCATTTGCTTATTCATTTCCTTTTGGATGGAAGTTGAAAATGATTCCAATCCAAAGCCAATCATATGGCAACCGCTATGTTTTAAATTCTTTAAAAATGCAATTGTATCATCAACATTAGTATCGAGCAATATATTTTCAATTCTCGTCATAAATGCATATTTGAAATCACCAAAATTCTTTTTGGCTTCAAAGAACCTTTGCATATATGCTCTATCAAACAAAGGAAAATCAGGGTCGTGGAACCAAACATACCCAACATTATAACTGCTGTTGAGCATTATCATTTCCTGAATAACATGGTCGGGGTTTCTTTTAATAACCGGAATAGTTTTACTGATAGAATCTTTCCATACTTCCTTGTTTATACAAAAATCACAATTAAACCGGCAACCTTTACTTAAGAGCATTGAGGCAAAACCTACATTTGGCATTGGAGGCGGACCATTCCCAATGCCAGTGTATTTGCCCATATTTAATGAATCTCTATATGGAAACGAGTTGAAAAAGGATGCTCGATTACGAGTATTATTTAAGTAAAAACTTTCGTTAAAAAAAAAACCCAAACCTGGAATATCCGGCGTTCTATTTACAGGTAATTGGTCTAATAATTTCACAAAGGTTTCTTCACCTTCACCAACAATGACAAAATCAACAAACTCAGCAACTTCTTTTGGATCCCCTGCAACATGGGATCCGCCAGCTATAGATATTACCGAAACATTTTTTCTTTTAAGCAGTCTAAGAATTGTTTTAGCATTATTGAAAAAACAAGTCACAAATGTTAAGGCAAGAATTTCAGGATTATAATTAATAATTACTTCAACTATCTCTTCCGCGCTTTTGTCAAACTGTTGTATTACAAACACTTCATGTCCATCATCTTTTGCAGCTGCAGCAATATAGCACAAATTCAAGGGTTCCATAAACTCTTCAAAACCTGGTCGTTCTGCAATGGCAAAATTGGGTTCTAAAAATAGAATTCTAAATTTTTTCTTCATACAGAACTTCCTCGTTATGAACATTGAATAAAACGTACCCATTCTCGATTTTCCTGATATCCCTTTTAGAATTAATAATGGCTTTTCCTTTGCCATGGGGAAGATAAACTATTAATGCGGGAATAGAAAAGCCACTACACTCTTTAACCAATTTTTCACGTATTTCTATACTTTTCTCAAGCGGAACCCTGAACTGTTCTGTCCATTTAGTTGGTATATATTGAATTAAATAGTATGGACGAATTTTATTGAAATACAATTTGTTCACCAATTCTTTAATTGTTCTGTAATCATCATTAATACCGTGCAATATTGGAATGTGGGCACCTGTGATAATACCACTTTTTAGCAAAGAACTGACTTTGGTGGCCACTTCGGCGGTAATTTCTTCGGGGTGGATAAAATGATTTAGCACATAAGGTGCCTTTAATGAGCTTATCAAGCTGAGCAACCTTTTAGTAAAAACATGTGGTTTAACCGCCAATAGTTTTGTATCTATTCTACAAGTTTTAATGTTGTCAATTTTATTAATTCTACTAATAAGGTACTCTAATTGAACCAGTGGTATATTCAATGGTTCACCACCCGATAATATTATTTCATCAATTGCGATTTTATCGTTAAGTTTGTTTTTATTGACACTACGTTCAATATAGTCAAAAGCTAAATTTATGTCATCAATAGTAACTTTAGCGCTTTTTTTACCCAACCGTCTTCTTCTAAAACAATATCTACAATATTGAGGGCATCTTGAACTAATCCCTATAAGAATTCGGTTTTCAAAAAAATGGGAAAGAATCGAGTGGTTTTCAACCGAATTTTCCTCTCCTATTCCGTCTTCTACATCAGAATATTCAAAAGTTTCAATATTATTAGGAATAATGGCCATTAAAAGTCTTTTTGCTGCATCATTCTTCCCCTCGTTAACAAGGCTATCTATTAAATTAATATAGTAATCTGTTGCAGAATAATCAAACAATTCTCTTGCTTTACGAGTATGTTCCAACTTAAGACCGGTTGCAACTGCAAATTTTTGGACAACGCTCTGATAAGATCTGGCTTTTACAGGTACTTGAATTTCTAATTTTAATGCCATTATTTCGGTCATTTAAAACATTACTCAGGTGAATTAAAACCCCTAATTACTGCATATTTTTAATAAAAACAAATGGTTTTTCCACATCACCAAACTTATTAATTGTTAATATCCCACTTGCACCTGAAAAGTTTTTAACAGAATATAGATAATTTTTAACTTTTGGAACATTATAACCATGAAGTTGAATGCCGTTTGCTAGTAATACAAAAGCATCATAGGCTGCATCAGCAGTAATACCAGGAGTTTTTCCATACGCCTTATTGTAATTTTGTTGGAAATTCCTTACAGAAACGGATGTTGAATCGGGCGGCAATGGAATGGAAAAATAAATTGTGTAATTAAGAGTAGGAATCAGTGTTTTAATTTGAGGTGAAACAAACCCCTGAGTACCCAATACTGGTATTTTAACTTGTTGCTCCTTAAGTTGTTTCAGAATATTGTGATTTTCTTCGGGATAGGATGCAAGATAAATGCCATCTGGTTTATTGTTTTTAATTTTGGAAATTAGATCTCTGAAATTTGCTTGTCCAATTTTGAAAGATTCTACAAGCGTCGGTTTAAAACCTCTGGTTTCAATAGTTTTTTCAAATTCTTTGGCTAATCCAACCCCATATCCATTTTCCAAATAAATGATTGCAATTTTTTTCCAGAAAACAGAATCTAATACGAAAGAGGCTCCAACTTGAGCTTCTAATGCATCTGATTGCCATGTCCTAAATACGTTATCACCTGCGAGGGTAATATCAGGATTTGATGCACCTGGTGAAATCAATAATATTCCATTTTTTTCAACTACAGGTGCCATAGCTAAAACATTCGAACTGATTATATCTCCAATAACAAATTTCACATTTTGAGCGTCCAGCTTATTAAGAACACTTAAGCCATCTTTAACAGTACTTCTACTATCCTCGAAAAGAACTTCAAATCTTATTTTTGGATTATTTACATTTCTTTCATTTAATGCAAGCAAAATTGCATTTTTAGATGTAATACCCCACTCTGCACCTTCACCTGTTAAAGGTAATATTGCTCCTATTTTTACAACCTCTTCCTTTGAATTATCACATCCATAAAAAATCGTAGAAATAACTACTGTAATGGATAAAATTACTGTAAATAAAAAACTTATACGTTTCATGATTTATCCTTATTAATTTATATTAAAATTTAAAAATTCACTTTGTTCTTCAGGGGTGGTGAGATTTGAACATAAAGTTGCTCTTGCAATCACTCCGCTTTGCATTAAAACAACCCTGTCACTATTCTCTATTGCAACCGATACATTTTGTTCGATTAACAATAAACCAAGATTTTCATCCTTTTTCACTTGTTGCAATACCTCATAGATGGTTTTTATATTCATGGGGGAAAGCCCGGCAGAAAGCTCATCGAGTATTAAAAAACGAGGCCGAGGCATTAAAACCATTGCCAAAGCCAGTTGGTGCTTTTCTCCGCCACTCAGATAAGATGCCTTTAAGTTCATCCTGTGGTTGCTTTTTAACAATTCAAAATACTCAACAATCTCCTTAATCCTTTTTGCTTTCTCATTTCTTTTATTTTGCATAGCAAATATAAGGTTTTCTTCAACTGTCAGGTTAGGGAAAACCCTGCCTCCCTGGAAAAAAAATCCAATACCCTGTTTTGATATATTATGCGTAGAAAACCTTGTAATATCCAGCCCACTAAAAGTTATTTCACCTTCAATAAAGGGAATCAAATTAAAGATGGCTTTTGCCAAAGTTGATTTTCCGCAACCATTTTTTCCTAAAACAGCAACCGCTTCACCTTCATTTACTTCCAGATTAATTCCCTTCAGAATGGGATTATTCTTAGTGTAGCTTGCTGCAAGCTTATTAATCTTCAACATCACTATAAGCCTAAATAAGATTTTTTAACATCTTCGTTTTCAAGCACATCGACTGGCGTGCCAATCATGCTTATACTTCCATCACTCATAAAACAACAAAAATCAGCAATATCAAGGACGAATTTAAGGTTGTGTTCTATAAGTAAAACCGTTTCCCCTTTTTCCACAAATGCCGTTATTACTTTTTTCATTAATTGAATAATTTCCTGGTTGACACCGGCCGTGGGTTCATCAAGCAGTAATAAAGAATAATCCTGCATGAAAAGCCTGGCAAGTCCCAGTAATCGCTGCTGTCCATATGACAAGTTCCCGGCCGGCGAATCCTGCAATTGCCAAAGTGGATTACCTTCGCCCAATAATTCGTCAAACTTTGTTTTGGCTTTTGCTATTTTATCAGCTTCTGTTTTTTTTATCCTGAATGGGAAAAGCATGGCAGTAAAGGGTAGCTCTTCAAAACGGGAATCACAGGCGATCAACATATTTTCCAAAACGCTCAAATCAGGAAAGATATGATTGTCCTGAAATAGTCTTCCAATGCCATTCCGGGCAATTTTATGGGGACTAAGATTGACCAGATTAAAAGTTTCCTGAGTTTTGATAAGTGTAACATTATCATTATCCGGCTTCACAAATCCGGAAATAATATTGAAAAGTGTTGTTTTTCCGGCTCCGTTGCCACCCACAATGGCCATAATTTTTCCTTTGGGTACATTGAGGAAAAAGTCTTTGATAATAAAGAATTTCTCGTCTTCTTCACTCCCTCTTACATTGATGATCTTCCGGGAGAAGCTCTTTGATAACTTTTCTATATTTAGTATGCTTTCATTCATTACTTAATCTCATAAGTTCCGGCAAGCCCTTTAGGCCGTATATACATAAGAAATACCAAAGATAGTCCGAAAATAATTTGTCTCATATTCGCTGCCAGCGCATCCGGCATTCCTAAAAACCGCAATGCTTCAGGCAGGAGAATAACAAACAAGGAACCGATAATTGGGCCTTTGACATTCCCTAATCCTCCCACAATAACCGCTGTTAATATAAAAATGGATTCGTCAAGATTGAAACTGGTAGGGTCAATATAGCTTACATAGGTGGCAAAAAGAAATCCCGCAACCGCAATCAAACCACTGGAAATAAAAAAGATCTGCACTTTAAACTTCATTACATTTTTGCCCAAAGCAAGCATTGAAAGCTCATCATCCCGTATTCCACGGAGTGCACGTCCAAAAGGAGAATGAAGAAGTTGATACACGATAAAAACCACAATCGAGGCAAGCATTGAACTAAGTGCTAAAAACGCCCATAAACCTGAAATTTCTATGCCCCGAAAGAGTTGCGGGGCCGGAATCCCAGCAATGCCAAAAGGGCCATTAGTGACAGAAATCCAATTGTATAAAATAGAATATATGATGAGTTGAAATCCCAGCGTAGCCAACACAAAATAATCCCCTTTGAGATTCAGGGTTGGGAAGGCGATGATTAAACTCAATATTGCAGTCAATGAAATAGCAATAAGAAGGGTGGGAAATAACGAAAGATGGAATGTCATCAATGCCATAACGGAGAAATAGGCACCTAATCCGTAAAATGCTGCCTGTCCCATTGATAGCAGGTTCACAACCCCAACAAGCAGGTTGGTACTACTGGTGATGATAATGTAAATATTGATCAGTATGACGATATGTATCAAATATTCCATTAAACAGATCTTAACTTTTCTCCCAATATGCCTTGCGGCCGGAGAATTAAAAATAAAATTAAAATAACAAAAGTGATAGCGTCCTGCCATTTAGCCGAAAAAACATAAATAGCCATGGCCTGAATAAGTCCAAGCAATATCCCACCTAATACGGGAGCTTCGAAGCGGCCAATACCGCCAATGATGAGTGCGACAACTGCATTAAGGAGCAGCGGTAATCCAACATAGGGGTCCATACCTACATCATAGGCAACCAGGCAACCACCAACAGCAGCAAAAAATGAACTGATAACCATTAGTGTCCTTCGTAACTTATAAGTATCAATACCAAAAGTGGAGCAAAGAATTTGATCATCCCTGAGCGCCCTTGTTTTAATTCCAAAACCAGAATTCTTCAGGACAATGAAGAAACAAATAATTAACAATGTGGCAATAGAAAATTGCCATAATTGTGTGTATGTAATCAGGATAACGCCAAAAGAAAAAGAGGATGATATTTCGGGATTAATAATTTTTGTTTCGTTTCCAAAAAAAAGGGCAATCAGGTTTATGATCACTATCATCACACCCAAAGAGCTGATCATGATCACATTATGTGGGCTTTTTTTCCTGGACAGCGGGTTGTAAACAAATTGTTCGATAATAAGACCTGCTATAATCGTTGATGTAATGGCCAGGAAAACAGCAAGGACTAAAGGAATATTCAGCATCCGGTAGAAAAGCATTAAGAAATAAGGCGCTGTCATATACAAGGCAGCGTAGGCAATGTGAAAAATGCGGGTAGTATTATAAACCAATGCGAAGCCAAGAGATACAAGTGAGTAGATTGCCCCGGTAATAAGTCCGTTAATTAAAAATTGTCCGATCATTTCAGCATTTCTCTGTTAAAGCAGTTGTTAAGTTAGCCATATAAATGGGCAATAACATTTACGCAAATTATTAAACAAAGATGCGAAATATAATTTTGAATGATGAGCAAGAAAATAAATTAATCCAAAATCATCACTGTCATATTAAATTACCAATAAAGTCAACAGTTCTGAAATTACTTGAGTCAACGATTTTGAATCAGTTAGTTATAAATTTTGGCTCCAAATAGCAGACTTGATATTAAGTTGTTGATTTTAAGCCGGTTTGAGCCTGGCTTCCTTCCATATTTTCAACAAATACGAAGATAAAATGCTTATGAATGTGTACCAAGTGAAAAAAATCAGACCCTGTCGAAAATGTGTATTGTTTGCGGTGTTGATCAATTCATCTGCATTGTTTTGTTCAAGTTGCAAAAAAACACTACTGATCAGCTCGTTTATCCCGAGATAGGCCATGAACAGGGCCACCATAAACACATCTGCAGTGCTACATTTTCCCAGGGAAGAATTGATCAGTGTGAAACAATCCCCTTTGAAAACACCGGCTCGGATCAGGAACGAGGAGGCCAGTTTAATCAGTGTCGCGAAAACGCTTAAGGCTAATATCAACACCCCTACCAGGGTGATCTTCCAGGCGTACTGAGAAAGCTGGGCGCCAATAACCTGGAAGATCGACTTGCTCACAGGGAGCAGAGCACCTGGTTATTATATACAATCTGATGTGTTATAAGGTCTATCTTGATCGTCAAAATCCGGGTATCAAGGGTGATCATGGGCATGAAAATACCTGCCGTCAACGTAACAAGATATCCCATCAACAGTAAAAAACATCCCGGCACAGCCAGTAACCTGTTAACGATCAGGCACAGGATGACTAGAAGATCAGCAATCCTGCGATCAGTGCCATCATCCTGTTTTCCTGCTCCTGAAGGATTGTGATTTATTCATCGAGGACCAGGTTACAGGATTTGATGTCGGCACATTGGTAAAGGTTCATGATACAACCTGTTTCTCACTGGCCTCCTTGTAAAGTCCGATCACATTTGTAATTCTCCCCTGCAACTTTTCTTCGAGATCGACTTGCCGGCAATATCAACAACATATGTTGAGAGTACCTAAGAAATATCTGTGATTAAGCCGTTATTTATCAACCATTGTTTGATCTCACCTTTAAAACCCAGGAATAAATATAGAGGGACCATTTCGATGCAATCACGAATTTTCCCGCTTATGATCCTGTTGGCGATTTCTGATATTCTGGCAGGGCTCACTGCCCCGGTTACCATCCTCTGAAAGGATCATGGTATTCTCTTTTTTCCAACGATCCTGATTAAAAAACCCATACCGGATGGGGTTGAGCTCAGCCTGGTCTCCGGCAATCGTGCCAGTTGCTATTTATTCTTTAGAATCTGCAATGTTCTATATCCGGCAAATCCAAGGAGTACTGTCAGAAGAGGCAGCAGACTATATTTAGAGTATGAATATTGTTCATTATCAGCGTCTTTACGCCCAAGCGATGCATAAAATATCGTTACACAAACCTCCCCCCAAAAAACTCCCGGTCAATCCTGAACTCTTCCTCAAATTCATTCGGCGCATCATACAGCAGATCCTGCAACAACTCGATGATAATGCCGTTGATGGCACGGGCGCCGATTTTACGCTTCAGGACTTCAGCGGCAATGAGTTCGTATACCTCTTCCTCGATGATCAGCCGGTCGAAGTGATGGGTGAAATAGTTGCGGTATTGCTCGATGATGCCGCCGGCGGCGCCTTTTAGAATCTGGACGATATCGCTTTCCGAGAGTTTGTCGAGGACGGCGATGAAACCCAGCCTCCCGGTGAGTTCCGGGATGATGCCGAAACTGATGATGTCGCTGTAATTGATCTTCTGGAGAATGTTCTCCTCCTCTTTCAGCTCCTGCGGGCTCTTCAGGTACTTCGTGAACTCCTTTTTATTGGATTGCACCCGTTTCATAATCAGATCCTCCACTCCATGAAAGCTGCCACTGAAAATCAGCATCATATTTTCAATGTTGATGGTCTCCTGCGAACGGCCATCTTCATACCCTGTGCGTGTAATGATCCTGTCGCGGTCTTCCAGAAATGAAAGAAACTCCTGTTGCAGTTCGATGCCTCCTACCGATCCGCGGCCGCTCCCGCCGATGTTGATCTCGCTCATCTTGTCGAACTCATCAAAAAAGATCACTGCCTGCTCGGCTTTTGCCTTCCCATGGTGATGGATAAGCTGCTTGAGGTAATCGTTCAGATGGTTGCCTACATAGCCTGAACTGGTGAGGGATGAACAATCAACCTTGATAAAAGGGATTCCGAACATGCCACACAAAGTCTTGATGGTCAATGTTTTTCCGGAACCTGTAGGCCCTACCAGCAGAATGTTGGGTTTGGGCAAAATGCTCGGCTTGCTTCCATTAACCCCCTTGAGGCGGTGAATGTGCGGGCTGATGATCCCGGTTCGAAGCAGATGGAGGTAGAAAGCGAAGCTCATCACTTTTTTCGCCCTATGCTGGCCGATGATGACCTTGTCGAGCTTCTCCTTAATATCGGATGGGGCTTTGATCAGCAGGGTGGTTCGAAAACCAAGCACATCATGAATGTCGGGATTCGGGATGGTGTGAAACTTGAAATACTCCTGCAGCTCCTCTTCCGTGGTCTCAGGAAACACCTTGATCCAGTTAAGAACTTTATCCCTGCGACGTTTGATATACTCCTCCGATCTATCCGTATTATCCAGATCATTTTCCAGGGACTCCTCCGCAGTGGTCTTCAGTTCTTTAAGGTCTTTCTCCTTTTTTTTAAACTCAAAAATCGATTTTATAATGGTATCTGCTTCATCTGTAGAAAAATGATAGGAGAGGAACATCACCCGGTAAAATCCTTCGATAAATGATTTTTTGAGATGTGAGAGGACCGGGATACCATAGAGGTGGGATTTCGATTTCATTCGGTAATTATTTCAAAGTTGTTTCAAATATATCTATTTTTGAGTTCCAAACAATAGCCAAACCAGAGATTATGA
The DNA here is from genome assembly GCA_049317265.1 of Bacteroidales bacterium. Lineage (GTDB taxonomy): Bacteria > Bacteroidota > Bacteroidia > Bacteroidales > FEN-979 > CAIVAT01. Next base: position 257,950 of record JBMOIP010000001.1, on the reverse strand, counting down.
AAAATTACTTGTTCGACCTCCCCGGTTACCTGAAGGAATTAAAACTTTCTCCCGAAAAGGAGGAATTAGTAAAAAACTATGAATCACTGGTTCAGCCATTCAAAAAGATCAGGAAATTCAGGGATTTTCCGTTTTATGATCCCTACCTGGCTAAGTTTCTTGTTGTTCCCTACCTCGTTCCCGAAGATTGTTCGGACATGTTCGACTGGGAGCTGTTATTCCGGCTAATGGGTTGCAGCCTGGCCAATGAGATCGATTTTGAATGGATCCATAGCAAAGGTTTGCCTGAAATGCTTATCCATGTCGCCTCCTCAGATAAAGAGGGAAAAGCCGTGGAGATTACGAATAAAGTAAGTGAACTGATGTCATTCCAGGTACTCCGCCTTTTTGAAATTTACACAGAGGAGATGATGGTGTATGAGATGCTCCTGAGAGAAGCTGAGTCGGAGGAGATGCTTCTCACCATTGAAAAAATAGCCCAGTTAAAGAAGAACAGCGACCTGGTTTCAAGAATCAACAAGGCCAGGATGATAAATAACCTCCGCACACTAAACAATGAACACTGACATGGTACGAATAGAACTTGAAATGCAACTGGGACAAGAGTTGTTCCAGTTGATGGAGGGAGACCTCTTAGAAGAGATCCTTAGTGAAGGGAAGATCGGCAAATTTGAGAATGAGTGGAAATATATCCTGGAAGGGCATAGCTTCAAAGCAACCCGTGAACTTGCCCCGAAACTTCACAACATGTTTCAATCGGTGGTAGAGGTCCTTGAATTTGACGAACCTGTGGAGTTTTTCATCAACAATTCTCCTGAATTCAATGCATGGTCGTTGTCCAGTCTTGAACCCGGCGAACCTCACATCATCAACATCAACGCCGGACTTGTTGACAAGCTTGATGATGATGAGTTAAGGTTTGTTGTTGGCCATGAGATCGGTCACCTCATCACCCATAATTCGAACATCGTCAAACTGATCAACTTCGTCTTTCCCGACACAGCCCGCATCCCGGTTATCCTGAACCACAAGATTCAGCTCTGGCAAAAACTTGCTGAACTGACAGCCGACAGGTACGGCTTTATTGCCAGTCCGAACCTTGAAAAATGCGTTTCCGGTTTTTTTAAACTGGCTTCGGGACTGGCTGCCGAGCGAATCAACTTTGACCATAACGCCTACCTTGCTGAAAATGAACGAATCCTGGATTTTTTCCGCGAAAATAAGGCAGGAAACCTTATGTCTCATCCCATCAATCCGATCCGTATAAAAGCCATCCAGTTGTTCAGTACCTCTGCAACTTACCGGTCAGTTATTGAGAAAAAGCCCTTGCAGGCGGATGGACCTCTTTCGACCCAAATAGAGGATCTTATCCAGACTCTCCTGGTGCTGAGCAGCTCAGAAACCGATTACCACCGGAAGTATTTCATTGCTGCTGCGGGCATGGTGATGGCAAGTACCGATGGTGAGTTGAACCCCTATGAATATGAGGCCATTCTGAAACAACTGTCGGAGTTCACCATCTTTCCTGCAGGATTCCTCAAAGGCATTGCAGAGTCGGGAAAAGTCCGTGAAATCATGGATAAATCAGCGGCGAAACTGCTGGAATTAAACCCCGGCGAGCGTTTCCCCATGTTCGACATGCTGATGAACATTGTCATTGCCGACAAGGAGATTTCTAAGGACGAGATTGGGTTTTTATACGATTATGGTGCAAAGGTATTTGGGTTTTCCCGCAAGGAGATTGCGCAATTGCTTGCCAATGGAATTCAGCAGAAGTTTTTACCAAGGATTTACGCATAGCAGATGATCAGACATGCGATTTTACCAGTGATCAAATAAACCAACAAACCGGTATGAAAAAGGTGAACCTTCAGAATAAACCAGTCAAAAAAAGATCCAACTCCACACAGGATGAGAACACTCTTGGGCATTCTAAATCCAGAATAAAGGGAAAACCGCCCTCAGAAATTACCTTCGACGAAGGCCCCATCCCCTTCGACCCCGGTCGCCACCGCGACCTCTTCCCAACAGCCGTGAACATTCCCGACCCACCCAACCCCGCCAATTGACCCACCCGGGTGATCTTTTTAAATTTTGAACTACCTTTGCCCTGTTCACCCGTTTACCCGTTTACCCGTTTACCCGTTTACCCGTTTACCCATTACCCATCCCTAACCTCCATTCCCCATGAGAACCAAACTAAAAAACAACGAAACAGTTTCCCTGGTGATCAGGACACATTGGTTTACCCTGGTACTTCCATTTGTCATTGTAGCGATTGGCCTGGCCCTTGGAATCGCCATCGGCGCCTCAGGATGGGCTTACGGGTATCTGATCCCGCTCTTTCCGCTGGCCTACCTGGCATATCAATACAAGGCCCGGCAAAATAATCTCTGGGCCGTGACCAACCTGCGGGTGATTGATGAGTTTGGGGTGATTTCGCTCAATTCAAAGGAGAGCCCGCTCGATAAGATCAACAATGTGACGTATGAACAGTCGATATGGGGCAGGATGTTCGGCTACGGAAACGTGCAGATCCAGACAGCTGCGGAAATCGGCTCAACGGTTTACCACATGGTGGAGAAGCCACGGGAGCTGAAAGATACCATCACCCAGATGCAGGAGGAGTATAAAAGGTCGCAGATCCTGAGCCAGGCACAGGAGCTGGCAAAGGCAATTTCCACCTCGCACGGCAAACCATCGCAGTCGGATGTGGCTGCTGAAATTGAAAAACTGTTTGAACTGAAACAGCGCGGAATCATCACGGAGGAGGAGTTTTTAGACCGGAAGAAAAAATTGTTGGGGTGATTTGGTTTCTCGCAGAGTTTCGCAGATTAAAACGCTGATTTTCGCAGATAAAGGGCAGCAACATTGTTCTGCGGAAATCTGCGGAAAAATCTGCGTAACTCTGCGGGAAATTCAAGTTCTAATACCGGATCAACACTTTCAACACCCCCGGTTGTGCTGCAAACTCAAATGCATCCAGGATATCATCAAAGTCAAATGTTCCGGATATCATGGGCATCGGATTAACCAGCTCTTTACCGAGGAGTTTCAATGCCGGCTTAAAAGGCCCGCAGCGGGAACCGATAAGCTCAAATTCATGGATGACAAGCTGGTTCAGGTCGATTATTTCGGGTTGTGCCACGGTGGTTTTCAGGATGAGCTTTCCCCGGGGATAGAGATGGGCGAGCGCAACGTTAATTCCTTCAGAATTTCCAGTACAATCGACACAAACTTCGGCTTTGTCAGTATCACTCAGGGTTGAAAGCAGGGTGGCATTGATCCCCATCGACTTCGCTTTTGTTATCCTGGCTTCACTCCGTGAAAAAAGAGTGTAATCGCACCCGTTCAGCCGGAATATTTGTGCAATCAGCAACCCAAGCTTTCCTGCCCCGAAGATATAGGCTTTCTCAGTTGGCTTAATATGAACCTGTTCGAAAATCTCAAGGGCTGCTGCCAGGGGTTCGGTAAATACAGCTTGTTCGGGCAACACGCCGGTTGGTACAACATGAAGGTTCTCCTCCGGAAGGACGATATATTCGGCAAATACCCCGTGATGGTTGAAAATCCCAAGCACCGTCCTGTTTGGGCAATGGGTGCGGCGGCCACTCCTGCACAGGTAACACACTCCGCAGGGACAATTGATCTCGCCAACAACCATTTTCCCGTAAAATTCGCTTCCCGTCGAGACCACCTCCCCCACGAATTCGTGTCCCGGAATGCCGGAAAACCCCATATAACCCTGCAGAATTTCGAGGTCGGTGTTGCAGATGGCTGAAAAGAGAATCCTGATCAGAACCTCCTTTTCGCCGGGTACCGGGACAGGAATATCCCTCAGGGACAATGAACCGTTAAAGAAAAGCGCCTTCATGGGACTATTTTTATTCAAATGTATAAATTTACAGTAACTTTACCTTTATTTTTCCTCCACTCCGCCACTTTCACGGTATGATTTACAGTTACCTCTCCAAACCAGCTCGCGTCAACCGGCCTCTTTGCTTTGCCTTTACTCTGCTGCTGTTACTGGCGACCTCCTGTTCCAGGACCTCTCCTGAAGCAGCCGAAGCCCCGGAACCGGATTCCGGCATTCCCGGGTCATCCGTCCCTTTGAGAAAAGTGCGGCTCATGCCCTACTGGGTCACTTCAGCCCAATTCTCGGGTTACTATATGGGCATTGAAAAGGGGATCTTCCGCAAACACGGCATCGACCTGGAGATCCTGCCATTCGATCCGTTCAAATCCACCAAAAAAGACATCGAAACAGGCCATGCCGATTTTGCAATTTTATGGCTTGCCAATGCCATCGGGCTGGCCTCCCAGGGAGTTGATATTGTGAACATTGCACAACTCTCCTACCGGTCTTCGCTGATGTTGCTGGCCAAGAAAAGCAGCGGGATACAAAAGATAAGCGATCTCAACGGCAAGAAAGCAGCCATCTGGTCAGGCTTTGAACTGCAACCCAAAGCGCTTTTTGCGAAGTACAACCTCGACGTGAAAATGGTCCCCATCGGCAGCACCAATACGCTGTTCCTGCTTGATGCGGTGGATGTGATCAATGCCAACTGGTTCGATGAATACCACTCGATCCTCAACAACGGGTATGATTCAAACGAACTTGTTCCGTTCTTCTTTGCCGATTACGGACTGAACTTCCCGGAGGACGGGATCTACTGCCTTTCAAAAAAGACGCGCTCCGATCCCGGCCTGTGCTACGATTTCGTCACCGCAACCCTGGAAAGCTGGGATTATGCATTCAAGCACCCTGACGAAACACTCGATGTGGTGATCCGGATCGCAAAAAAAGAGAATCGCCCGGTGAACCAGTCACACCAGCGCTGGATGCTCAGCCGTTACAGGGAACTCTATATCCCGAAGGGTGAAAAATCGATCAACACCAAACTGCTGGCCAGGGATTATGACAATGTCAACAACATCATGCTCAGCAGCAAACTGATCAGCTCGGTGATTCCCTTTAACAACTTCTACATGCCTTTCATCGCCCTGGAACATCCTGATGATTCAGTCCAAAAATCCCGTGGGAAATGAGTAACAGCAAAATTTTCCGGCGAGGCCTTGCCTTCAAACTGATCATCTCTATCATGATCGTCCTTGGGATTATCTTTATCCTGCTTTTCTCCTATAACCTGAAAGTTACCCGGAAAATCATCATTAAAAACCTCGAGACCAACGCCGAAAACCTCACAGGAGTGACAGTATCCAGGATCGACAAGGTGTTGAGCACCATTCAGAAGATTCCCGATAATTTTGCCCCCATTGTGGAGGGGCACCTCGATTCGGAAAAGGAGATGCAGGACCTGGTGGCCATGATGGTGGCCAACAACAAGGAGATCCTGGGCGCCTGCCTCGCCTTTGAACCCTATTCCCGCCACCCCGGGGAAAAATACTTCTCTTTCTACTACTACCGGCAGAACGACACCCTTGCTTTCAAACACCTTGGCAATGACCAGTATGACTATTTCACGCTCGACTGGTACGAAGTTCCCAAGGAGTTGGGAAAACCCGTGTGGAGTGAACCCTATTTTGATGAGGGTGGCGTTGACCAGCTGGTTTCCACCTATTCTGTTCCACTGTATGACCGAAGGAACGGGCAAAAGAAGTTCGTTGGGATACTTACCATCGACCTCTCCCTCGACTGGTTCCAGAAGAATATCAGCGAGATAAAGGTTTATGAGACCGGTTTCGGATTCCTGATCTCGCGGAATGGCGTCATGGTAAGTCATCCTGTGAAAGATTTCATCATGAACGAAACGATCTTCAGCATTGCAGAAGAAAGGAACTCTCCTGACCTGCATGCCATCGGCAGGAAAATGCTTCATGGTGAAAAGGGCTTCGGAGAGATCTCCTATAAAAATGCCAGGAACGGCAAGCCCAGCTGGCTGGCCTATGCCCCGGTCTCCATCAACGGGTGGTCGGTGGGAGTAGTGTTTCCGGTGGATGAATTCATGGCAGATGCCACACACCTCAGTTGGGTAATTGGCTTGCTTGCTGCGGGCGGATTCGTCGTACTCCTCATCCTGCTCATCCTGATCGCCCGCTCCATTACAAGTCCTTTGCGACAGCTGACGCTCGCTTCCGAGAAGTTTGCCCGGGGCGATTTCGAGGTGGAACTGCCGGTGATCAGGTCCAAAGATGAGATCGGAAGGCTCAACACCTCCTTTATCTCGATGCAGCAGCAACTGGCAACAACCATCCGCGAACTCAGGGAGGCTTCGGAACAACTTCTGCGGTCGAACGAAAAGCTGGAAGAGTACAACAGAACACTCGAACAAAAGGTGGATGAACGAACCACCGAACTCCGGCATAAACATGATGAACTCGATGCAGCCTTCCAAACCCTCAAGGCCGCCCAGGCCCAGCTGGTTCAGTCGGAAAAAATGGCCTCACTTGGCCAGCTCACGGCCGGAATTGCCCACGAGATCAAGAATCCGCTGAATTTCGTAAACAACTTCTCAGAACTCTCCGCCGAGCTGATCCAGGAGCTGCTGGAGGAGCTGGATAAACTCTCCGGATCACTCGATCCGAAGGATTTGAAATACCTCACCGGGATCATCACCGATCTGCTGGGAAATGTGAAGAAGATCAATGATCACGGGAAGAGGGCCGACAGCATCATCCGTGGAATGTTGCTCCACTCGAGGGGGAAATCGGGAGAACGGATGCCCACCGACCTCAATGCAATGGTTGCTGAGTATGTCAACCTGGGCTACCATGGCATGCGGGCTACCGACAACACCTTCAATATCAAGCTGGAAAGCGACTATGATCCGGCACTTGGGATGGTTACAGTTGTCCCACAGGATATCAGCCGGGTCTTCCTGAACATCATCAACAACGCCTTTTACTCCACGGCACAGAAGAAGAAGGAGTTGAAAGAGGCCTATTTCCCTTTACTCAAAGTCTCTACCAAAAATCTTGGAGAGAGGGTTGAAATCCGCATCCGCGACAACGGCAAAGGGATGCCCGCAGCCGTGGCTGAAAAGATATTCAACCCTTTCTTTACCACAAAACCCGCAGGATCAGGTACAGGCCTGGGACTCTCGATCAGCTTTGACATCATTGTTCAGCAACACAAGGGACAAATTTCCGTTGACAGTGTTGAAGGTGACTATGCAGAATTTATCATTACACTTCCGAAAACTTAACCCCCATGAGCGTGACCGGTTCCCAAAATGTGAAAATCCTGGTAGTCGACGATGAAGTTGACCTTGAGTCGCTGATCGTACAGAAATTCCGGCGTCAGATCCGAGACGGGCTTTACGATTTCGTCTTTGCCCACAACGGGCTTGAGGCGCTTACAAAGCTCCTCGAATACCCGGAGATCGGGATCATCCTTTCCGACATCAACATGCCGGAGATGGACGGGTTAACGCTGCTGATGAAACTCAAGGAGCTGAAGAATCCCGGGTTGAAAACCGTCATTGTTTCCGCTTACGGTGATATGGAAAACATCCGCACGGCAATGAACCGCGGGGCGTTCGACTTCCTCACCAAACCCATCAGTTTTGATGATCTCGAGCTCACCATCAACAAGACCATGGATGAGATTTTACAGGTGCGCCACTCCATGGAGGAGCACGATCAACTCATCTCCATCCAGCAGGACCTTCAAACGGCTCATGAGATTCAGCAGGCCATCCTGCCGAAGGTGTTTCCACCATTTCCGGGAAGAGCGGATTTTGACATCTATGCTGCCATGATCGCCGCCCGTGAAGTTGGCGGAGACTTCTTTGATTTCTTCATGATCGACAACGACCGCCTTGGATTCGTGATCGGCGATGTTTCGGGGAAAGGTGTTCCTGCCGCCATCTTCATGGCAGTGAGCCGCACACTGATCAGGGCTACCGGGCTGAAGGGCATTCCTGCATCAGAATGCATGCACTATGTCAACAACCTGCTCTGCAACGAAAGTGTATCCTGCATGTTTGTGACGGTGTTTTACGGGATCCTGGATACACGCACCGGCGATCTTGAATATGTGAATGCAGGGCACAACCCGCCGTGGCTTATGTCGCGTGACGGGCTGAAAAAGGTGGAAATGACCGGCGGAACCATCCTGGGATATATGGAAGATTTCCATTTTGCTTCCCGAAAGATCACGCTCTCTCCCGGCGACCGTATTTTCCTGTATACCGATGGGGTTACGGAAGCCTTCGACAAAAGCGACCTGGCTTTCGGGGATGCCCGCCTGGAGGCATTTTTGCTGCAACATCCTGAATACACAATTGAAGATTTGGTGAAAGAGGTTGTGAAAGAGGTGAACGATCACTCCACGGGAGTTCCGCAATCCGACGACATCACCCTGCTCTCCATCTGCTTCAATGGAAGAAATTAATACCTTTGTCCTATGAAAAAAGTTCATCTCTCTTTTTTCCTTCTCCTGCTTCTGATCGGGAGTTTTGCCTGCTCCAAACAGGAGACTCGCTATGAGCCTGTCACGGGAGCTGAAGAGATCCGTGTGGGGGTTTTACTGCCACTTTCCGGCACGGGATACTCCTCCGGACAATCGATGCAGGTGGCCCTGGAGCTGGCCGGTGAGGATATGGCTGCCTACTTTTCCACTGCCGGCATCAAGGCAAAACTGGTGCTTGATGTTGTGGACACAAAAACTGATACAGCTGAGGCCCTAAAGCAATTAAAGGCATTGTATGGCAGAGGCATCCGCATGGTGATCGGCCCTTACAGCAGCGCTGAACTTGTCCACATTAAAGATTACGCCGATGCAAACGGGATACTGATCATTAGTCCTTCAAGTGTTGCTGTTTCACTGGCCATCCCTGGCGACAATATTTTCAGGTTTGTCACTTCGGATGTGATCCAGGGAAAAGCCATGAGTAAATTACTCACCGAGGATAAGATCAGGGTCATCGTTCCCATTATCCGGAACGATGTTTGGGGCCATGACCTTGTAGCCGCTACGGCCACCGACTTTGCCAAAACGGGCGGTGTGGTCCAGCCATCGGTGCAGTTTGAACCCGGCACCACCGATTTCAGTGCAACCCTGGATGAACTTGACGCCGCTGTGGCCAGTGAACTCACCCATCACAATCTCAACGAGGTTGCAGTGTACATGCTCTCTTTTTCAGAAGGGACCCGGATCATGGCCGAAGCCAAAAAGCACGCAAACCTTAACAATGTTTACTGGTATGGCGGGTCAGCATTTGCATTGAATGTTTCCATGCTGAATGACACCAATGCTGCGCTGTTTTCATATACCCACGGATTACCCTGCCCTATGTTCGGCCTCGATGATGCGGCAAAAAGCAAATGGCAGCCATTGCGTGACCGGATTGATGAGCAAATCAGCCGCACACCTGATGTTTATGCATTTACAGCCTATGATGCACTGTGGGTCATGGTCAGGTCGTACCTGATGGCGGGGAAAGAGGCCTCCATTGGCAAATTGAAGAGTGTCGTGATGAATGAAGCATCAAACTATTTCGGAACCAGCGGAAATACGCAACTTGATGCAAACGGTGACCGGGCCTATGGCAACTACGATTTCTGGGCGGTAAAAACCGACTCTGCTGGATATGGATGGAAGAGGGTTGCGCGGTACAATTCACTTAACGGGACCCTCAGCAGGTTGGTGGAATAATAGCTGCTAACCCTTACTGAAGCCGTTTTACAAAGAATACCTTTCCGTCTCCCTCCTTGTAAAAATCATCGATTTTCGCCTCCAGCGTATAGCCGATCCTGTCGTAAAAGTGGCGGGTGGGGGTGTATTTTTCCAGCGTTGAAGTCTCTGCAATGATGATCCTGCCGCCCATCTCCTTTACAACCCGGTGGGTCTCCCCTATCAGCTGGTTCCCAATCCCTTTGCCGCGATAGTCGTTGTGGGTGGCAATCCAGTAGAGGTCGAAACTGCCTTCGGTGGCGGCGATGGGTCCGAAACAACTGTAAGAAACAGTTTTTCCATCCTCCTCTGCAAAGATGAAATGGTAGTCGCTCTTGTCACCAAGGTCGAGCCGGTCCTGGACCAGTTCCACGGCAACCGGGACTTCAAAATCGTAAAAAAAACCGGTAGAGACAATGATATCTCTTACGACATCAACATCTTCTGGCTTTACTTCACTGCGAAAAGTTATCATATTGCTTGTTTTGGTTTATTTGTCACCGCACCGCATCTTCCAGCACCCTGGCAATCACCTCCTCAAAGGTCAATCCCTTCTTTTTGGAAGCTGCCATAAATCCGCCGGATTCTGACAAACACGGATTAAGATTGATATCGATCACCAACGGCACCGAACTTTTGGTCACCCTGAAATCTATGCGCACATAACCTTTCAGCCCCATGGCAATCCAGCATTTTTTGCAGATGGCGATGAGTTCCTCCTTGAGGGGGCCATCTTCCTTGGCAAGCCTGAAAGTGCGGCGGGTATGCGAATATTCAAACGATTTGTCATCCCATTTTGATTTGTACCCCATCATTTTCGGCTTACCTTCGGGATAGTCGTGGAACGTCATTTCAGCCAGCGGCAAAACCTCCGGCCCATCGGCCGAATAGAGGATGGAGATGTTAAATTCACGGCCTTCGATGAACTCCTCAATGAAGTAATGCTCCTTGCTTTTCCTGCTGATCCGGGCAATAAAGTCGGCATCGGAACCCATGAAAACACAATCTTCATCCAGTTCGAGCGAACCCTCTTCCCAGATCGGCTTGATGATATACTTTTTATCCGGGTTCAGTTTATCACAATCGTCAAGTGAAAATCCTTCGGGAGTTTTCACCCCGATGGCATTCAACTCTTTCTTTGCCAGGTATTTATTTGAGCAGAAAAACATGGGAACCAGCGGTGAACCGGTGTAGGGTACCCGGACAAAATTCAGCACCGAGGTGGCCAGGAAGGTGAACTCCCCCTTGTTGCCGATCGTTTCGGCAAGGTTGAAGATGATGTCAGGCTTTTCCCGCTGAATCTGATTGATGGCCGTTTTCAGGTTGAGATCGATCTGCAGGTACGAAACTTCATAACCCAGGTTCTGAAGGGCATCTGTTACAAGGTTCACCTGTTCGATCACGTCGGCTTCGTCATCTTTCGGGGTTTTCGATAATTTATTGTAAAGGATCAGGACACTCTTTTTCATTTGCAGATCATTAATTTATAAAAGCCCGGTCCGTTTTCTCGCCGACAACATGATTTCCCCGATGATCCTTTCAAAATCGTAGCCGTGCTTATAAGCCAGGATGGGAAGGTCGGAGTGTACTTTATCAAGACCTGCCAGTGGATTTACTTCAATGAAATTCGGCACACCGTTCCTGTCGGCGCGGATGTCAACCCTTCCACCATCACGGCACCCAAGAACCTGCCAGGTCCTGAGGGCAAGGTCGACGCACTTGCCTGCCATTTCATCCACAGGCACAATGTATTCAACTGCCGACAGGTAATCTGATTTGGTTTCATAGGAGTAGATGTTTTTGGCATCCTCCTTTTTATAGATGATCTCCATAATGCCGACGGAGTAGCCTTCACTTCCCGTTCCAAGGATTCCAACGGTAAATTCACGGCCGGGCAGGTACTCCTCCACCAGCAATCCCGACGGATAACGCGCAAGGAGTTCCCTGCATATGCTCAGCAACTCTTCAGCATTATTAACCTTCGAAAGAGAGTTGATGCCTTTGCCGGTGCCCTCACCATTTGGCTTCACAAACAGCGGGTACTGTAAATCCACAGCAGAACAATCTTCGGCCTTTTCAACAATGACAAATCCGGGTGTCGGGATACCATAGTCCCTGACCACCCGTTTGGTCATCCCTTTATGCAGTGTCAAAGACAGCACCAGCGGATCTGAAAAGGTGTAGGGTATATTGTAAACATCGAGCAATGCCGGAACCTGGGCCTCGCGGCCGATCCCGTACATGCCTTCGCAGATGTTGAATACCATCTCCCAGCGGTCGCCTTTGGCAAGGCGCTGAACCAGGTGCCTGACATGGCCGATGCGATCGGTCTGGTAGCCAAGGTGCTGCAATGCCTCTTCGATGGCATCGATGGTGCTTTCACGGTCAAATTCCGCTGTCTCCTCTTCGCTGTAGCCCTCCTTCCGGTAATCTGACCGTAAATCGTAGGTTAATCCTATGTGCATCGTGATTTTAGATAAAATCGGGATAACGGAAGACTTTCTCCTCGTAATTCTTCAGCAACAGGTAATCGTCTTCGCGCCCGACCACATAATCGGGGAGCAATGGAATTTTTCCGCCTCCCCCGGGAGCATCAACCACATAGGTGGGAACGGCATAACCGCTGGTATGTCCCCGCAAACCCTTGATAATCTCCAGTCCTTTCGCAATGGTCGTGCGAAAGTGCCCCGTCCCCACCACCGGATCGCACTGATAGAGATAGTATGGCCGTACCCTGATTTTCAGCAATGCATGCATCAGGTTTTTCATCACCTCCACATCATCATTGACCCCTTTCAGTAAAACGGTCTGGCTTCCCAGGGGAATCCCTGCATTGGCAAGTCGCTCGCAAGCCTCTTTTACCTCCGTGGTGATCTCATCGGCATGGGTGAAATGGATGCTCATGAAGAGCGGGTGGTATTTTTTAAGCATGCTTACCAGCGGTCGGGTAATGCGCTGGGGAAGAACGGCCGGCACCTTGGTGCCGATCCTGATGATCTCAACATGGGGAATGCTTCTCAGCCGTGACAGGAGGTACTCGACATGCAGATCTGGCATGGTGAGCGGGTCACCACCTGAAACCAGCACATCACGGATCTCCGGATGCTGTTCAATGTAGTTCAGCCCGGCTTCCCAAGATTTTACCCCGATGTGGCATTTGTTCTTTGCCACCATCCTGGTTCGGGTGCAATACCGGCAATAGGTTGAACAAAACCCCGTAACCAGGAACAAAACCCTGTCGGGGTAACGGTGAACAATATTCGGGACCGGGCTGTCATGCTCCTCCGACAGGGGATCGGATGCCTCTGCTGCGTGGAGTAAAAATTCATCAAACACAGGTACAACGCTTTTACGAAGCGCCTGCTCAGGGTTGTCCGGGTCGAGTAAACTGATATAGTAAGGTGAAATCCTCAGGGGCAACGACTGGCTGTTCGATCCGTCAGGCTTTACCTCATTGTCGGAAAGGCGGATAAACCTCGACAACTGGTCAATCGACCTGGCGCTGTTCTTGATCTGCCAGTGCCAGCTGTTCCAGTCTTTAATGGTCGCCTCGGGAAAGTAGGTTTGTAAAAAGGAGAGTGATCGATCACTGATCGCCGTTTTATCGCGTTCAACCCGCGATTTTAAATATTCGTCTAATAGGGAGGCTTCGTCTATGAAGGTGGGCTGACTTGGGGGTTCTTCTTCTTCTGATAAATCTATGGAAGGGATAATCAGTTTTTCTGAAGGATTTTTTTCCATTGGTTAATTTCTCGGTTTTGAGGTTAAATTTAATGATGTCCTCTACCTGTAAAGTAAATGTTTAATTGTTTATAATTCAATTTATTATGTTTCAAAATAGAGCTCATCACGGACATTGAAAATACAACTGCAAATAGGCCACAAATTTATGTACTTTTGACACCTGAAAACGATTACTTTTCAACAAAATTGTGTTAATAAACTACCGCTGAATGAAGTTGTTTTTTCGCCAGTTCGGCACGGGTCAGCCTGTGGTAATTCTACATGGTTTATTTGGCCTTTCCGACAACTGGGTTACCTTCGGGCGACAATTGAGCGAGCACTACTCCGTTTATATTCCCGACCTCCGGAATCATGGCCAATCACCTCACAGCAAGGTATTTGACTTTCCTTCCATAGGGAATGACCTCCTTGAAATGCTGGAAGACAACAGCCTGACCAACATCTTCCTGATCGGGCACTCCCTTGGAGGGAAGGCCGCAATGTTTCTGACCCTTCATCACCCGGAACTGGTTAAGAAGCTGGTTGTGGTTGATATTTCATTGCGAAAATCACCCCCCAACCGCGAACACCAGGTACTGCTCAACGCCATGATGGGTGTAGACTTCACGTTGGCCAGGTCGAGAAGTGATGTGGAGAAACAGTTGCAGTCAGAGGTAAAAAGTCCCAAACTCAGGCAATTCCTGTTGAAAAATGTCTACTGGCGCGACCGCCACAGCCTTGACTGGCGGCTCAACCTTTCCAGCATCAATGAAAATCTTCTTTCTATATTTGAAGGAGTGGATATTCCCGGACTGTATGCTGGTCCTGCCCTGTTCATCCGGGGGGGGGTGTCGGACTATATCCGGGAGAGTGACCTTGATGACCTGAAAATAAAATTCCCCGGGTGTGAGGTGAAAACCATTGCGAATGCTTCACATTGGGTTCACGCCGACGCTCCCGGGGAGTTTTATAGTATGGTTAGAGATTTCCTTGACCGTTGACAATCTTTCGCCTCGTCAATGGCCAATAACAAGACACTAGTCTAATACCGGTTTATTTCGATCTTGGAAATGGCTGTTTTAATTGTCAGGTGGATTTTATTCTTTGCAGTTGAGAAATTATCCGTCTGGTAGATCCCATCTCCCTTCTTGGTAAATCCGTCAAACTCCTTGCTGATCATAAACGATTCTGACTTGATCTGGCATCCCGATCCATTGGGAATATCAACTTTGATGGAAGAGGCGCCAGCATTAAAAGTCATGACAGTAAGCGGATTTTTATCCCCTATTTTAATGTTGATCGAGGAGGCCCCGGCATTGATCGTAGTGGTATCGATTTTGTAATCACGCAGATCCATCAAAATTTCGGCAGCGCCAATATCGAAATCCAAATTCCAGGAGGGTTTTTCGCTGAGTTTGATCTCCACCTTATTTTCACTCACATTATGGCGGATCCCCGATTTTTCCAATGAGAGGTTGATCCGTTTCCGGCCATTCTCATTGGTGGTGGTGATGGAGTAGTTTCCAATGTCGCCCGATTTGTTGAAAGTAAGGAAGTCGGAGGTTACCCCCTCCAGGTCAAAGTTGCCGGCAGCAGCTTCCAGTTTCAACTCTCCTTTACCAATGAGGGAGTCAAAGGGCACACTCAGGTTCTGGGGTTGATAGTTGTAGGTTGCTGTATCCTCATCCTCATCCCAGTCTTTGTTGGAAAACCCCCGGAAATCGTTGAAGTGAAACCAGGAGGAGCGTTCTGAAATCCGGTTGAAGAAGATGATGGTAAATACGAGGACACCAACCAGTGCGATGATTTTAACCACATCCCTGATCGGAAGGATCGATATCCCCCAGAGGATCAGGATCAATGGCCAGAGGCTCCACAGGGCGCGAAACCCAAATTCCAGGACCCCGAAATTGTTGAGCATGAAGAGAACCCCGATGGCTATCAGGATAAAGGCCCAAAATACATGACGATATTTCATTGGTTCAGGGGTTTAGTATTGGTTTGCATTGTTATTTCTCTTGGCGATGGCATTGATGAGCAATCCGGCTCCTATTACGATCAGGATCACCGGCCAAAGGTCGCCAAAATTGACTTGCGGGATCAATTCATCTGCCAGAAACAGCGCACCCAGTGTGATGAGCACCAATCCGCCGATCAGACTCCCTTTGTTCCGTTCCTTGGTTTGTGGGACCGGCGGTGGTGGCGGTGTCGCATGAAATGAAGATCCATCCTGGTTTTCTGAAGAATATCCCCCCGTTGCCGATGCAGGATCGGCAGTTCCCGGATTTGGTTGTTTATAATCCTGCCCGGGGGTGTTTACGAAAGGGTTGGTTCTGAACGGATTCTCAGGGGTAACAATCCAGAGGACAAGGTAGATAAGAACTCCTCCTCCACCGGCCAGTGTAAGAATAACAAATGCAAGGCGGATCAGCAGGGGATCCATCATAAAATATTCGGCAAGGCCACCGGCAACACCGGCAAATTTGCGGTCAGTAAGGCTGCGAAAAAGTCGTTTAGGTTCCATGATGTTGAATTATTTGGGTGATTTCCAGGGTTAGACGCAACAGGATGGCCAGGTTACAATTCCGGCGTATTTAAAGTTGTTCTTCGGCAACCTCCTGCTTTTTCCGGTACATCCTGGAGGAGATAACCAGGCTCAGTTCAAACAGCAGATAGAGGGGAAAGGCAACGATCAGCTGGCTGAAAATGTCGGGGCTGGGCGTGATGACACCGGCAATGATGAGAATGGCAATTGCAGTGTGTTTCCGGTATTTTCGCAAATATTTCGGTGTAATGATCCCGATTTTCGTGAGGAAAAGGATCAGCACCGGCAACTCAAACAATAACCCCATCAGGAGGGTCATCAGGGTGATCGAACTCACATAGGAGGTAAGGGAGATCTGGTTCGAAACCGATGCACTGACATTATATCCGCCAAGGAAATTGATCATGAGCGGCGCCACAATGAAATAGCTGAACAAAACACCCGTTATGAACAACAAAGTGATAATGGTTACGGCGCCTCTTGAACTTTTCACCTCCTTTTCATTCAGTCCGGGTTTGATAAATCGCCACAACTCCCACAGCACATATGGCAACGCCATGATCAAACCGGCGATCAGGGAGATATTCATGTGAGAAGTGAACTGGCCGGCAAGATTGATGTTGATCAGCTGGAATTGCGACGGGTCAATACAAAGAGATGGCATTGAAACCCATTCACCAAGTTTGCAGAAGGCCCTGTAGGTGATAAAATTTTTTGATTTTGGCGCAAGGATGATATCGTCGAACAAAACCTCTTTAAAAGCAAACGCTACGATCGATGTGACTAAAACCGCTGCAAGAATCCGCCAGAGCGTTCCCCTCAGTTCATCAAGATGCTCCCAGAAAGTCATCTCCGTGCCTTCATCCGGTCCTGCTGAGTATGGTATTTTCATCCTTTTCTTTTTATCAGTAGCAAAGGTATTGATAAAAAAAATTGCCCATGATGTTTGAACTAAGGTTTTAACTTTGTATATTTGAATAAATAAATATAATATGGCAGAGCAACGCGAAATAATCCTTGAACAAATGATCAAGGTCCTTAAGGATATTGAAACCAACACCTGTGACAAACAATTCTTTCCGGATACCAATTTACTGGAGAAGAAACTGGATCACATCATCGACCTTCACGAAAAGCAGATCGAATTGCTGAAGAAGTTAGGCAACGATCGATGCACCTGCAAGAAAAACAGGGCATATAAACCCAAGAAAGAGAAGAAGGAAAAGAAAGAGAAGAAGGAAAAAAAGTAAAGGGACTTGCTCAGTGCCCGCCGCGATAGCGATTTTGCATCCTGTTTTTCTGCATCGGGCAGCCGTAAAGGTCGCGGTACAACGCCGATAACCTTTGAGCCTGTTCCGGCGTGCAAACCTTCTTCAATTCACTGTATTGCTTTATGTTATCTTTCTGAATACTGACTTGTAACCCGGCGAGCCGGTCAATAAGTGACGCGATCTGCATGGTATCCGGCAACTCCTTCTCCAATTCAGTCAGGATGGCATCCCTTGTTGATTTAATGGCTGCAGCAGTCGGTCCGGCAGATGCTTCATAATTTTCATTTATAAGCGACACCTTTCCTGTTTGCTCTGCCGTCAGGTTTAACTGATCACGAAATGCGACACATTGCTGTTCTGCCGGGGAACAACAAGGCGCCTGAGGCTGAGGTTTTGAAAAGAGGAAAAAACTGACAAGGGCGGTAACATTGATGATCACCAGGATTACCAGGACCCAGAAGATCAATCGGTTTTTATGAAAAATATCCATAATGCTATTTATTTATAACCAGGGATTTGTCTTCATCGGCAAAATCAGAGATATAGAGATTGGACCGAAGAAATTCGATATTTTGTGCTGTCTTTACCAATTGCTTGCCGGAAGGGTTGTCTCGTCCTGCGGTGTATGACCCGATTAAAATGCCACATGCCAGTGCTGCAGCGACAGACACCGGCTGCAACACACGAATCCAGCCATATGCCTGCCTTTTCGGTTCCTTTTTGAATTCATTCTCAATTCCCTGCATGATCCTGGCCGACACAAAGTGACCGGGTTCAGCGGCTTTTTTCTCCAGGATGATCGCATTTATTGCTTTAAATTGGGACAATAGCACTGAGCACTCCGGGCAAGTTTCGGCATGCTGCTCAGCTCTCTGCTTCAGATCGCCGGAAAGCATATCCTCAGAAAAAGTTAAAATATTGGTTTTAAACTGCGAACAATTCATAGGTCAGGTCTTTTGGTATTCTGAAAACTGATGAACCAGGTATTTCTGAAGATTAAGTCTGGCACGGTATATCAACGATTCAACAGCCGGTAAGCCGACTTTCATGATTTCAGCAATTTGTTTGTAGGACAGATCATCAAACTTGCAAAGCACAAAAGCGATTCGCTGGTTTTCAGGCAATCGCCCGATGGCTGTTTGTAATAATTTCCTTTTCTCCTCATGTTCAAGTTCTCCGGGCTCGTAGGAAGGCTCATCCATTGCACCATGCTCAAGGCTGCCCGGATTCCGGAAAAGAGATTCAATCCGAACCTTGATGCCTTCTCGCTGCTGCTTTTTAACCATGTTGAGCGATTTGTTTACTGTGATCCGGTAGATCCAGGTCACCAGCGAGGAACTCCTTTTGAATGAATCAACAGAGCGAATGATCTCCAGGAAAATTTCCTGCGACAAATCCTCGGCATCCTGCATGTTCCCGACAAAGTAAAAGGCAGTCTTAATCACCTGTTTCTCATACTGGTCAACCATGCATTGAAATGCAGTGCGTTCTCGCCGCAAGATGCCTTCAATCAGTTCGACTTCTGTCATTCTTCTTTTTCAGGAACACAAAAGGCTGTCTTAACCTGCAATTCTGCAATGCTAAGACAGCCTCTCCGATTCAGATATTGATTTATTTGTTGGGTTGCCCTTCGGTTGCTTTGGTTCCCTGGTTCGAACCACAACTCTTGTTTGGTCCACCATTCCCGCCGCAATTACCTTTGCCCATGCCTTTGCTGCATCCGCTGGCACAACCAGCTCCTTTTGCACCGCAATTGCCCGACTCCTTGCATTTACCAGTAGTACCGCAATTGTCACACTTACCATCTCCGTTCTTATCAACGAAATTTTTACCATGGTCACCGGCTGGAGCAGCCTGCTGTTGGGCGCAACATGCACTTTTTGCAGGGGTTGTGGTTGCCTGTTTTGCACTGGATTTTGCAGGAACGGCTGTAGAGGCCACCTGTGAGTAAGTCATGCCGGAGAAAAACGCGAGCAGGACAAAGGTCATAAAGATTCTGGAAGCTGTTTTCATTGTTTAATTGTTTTAGGGTTAATGAAGTAATAATAAACATTAGACAATCAAACAATGAAAAACTTGCGGCCTTCCTGGAAAAAAATTAATCTTTTTTCCCTGTATTGATTTTAAGGGGCAGGTAAAGAGGGCAGAACCCGATCAAACTGGTAAGAATAAAGACACCAGCCAGGATTAACAGGATAATGGCCAATGTTCCTGATATCACGTTGGTGAAGTATAAAGCAATTACAACAATGGCAATCAGTATCCTGATCACCTTGTCAATTAATCCCATATTCGATTTCATTGTCGGCAATTTTTAGGTTAATAATAAAAAACTGTATGCAAAGATAATCGAAAAGGTGATACTAAAGCGATTTATTTACAATTATTTTATCAGGACTTCGGGCAGAACATATCCACTGTTTTCAGCTCGCATTTGCCCATCTCGCAGCAGGTATCACATACACGCTTAAATACATGGAAACCTGTGAGTTCAATGTGTTGTGATTCATAGGACTCCTTAAGGGGTTCCTCCCTCATGAGGTCGGTACTCAGGTACTTTTTATTGCAGTCGGCGAAAACGGTAACGACAGAAGCATCCGGTCCAAGTTCATTTTGTATTTGCAAAGCGCCCAGGAAGTTGGCGCCGGAGGAGATGCCAACGGCCAGGCCCAGCCGGCTGGCAAGTTTCTGTGCCAGGAGGATGGAATCACCATCAGGGACCGCCACGATGCGGTCGAGCTGGTCGAGTTTGACGATGGCCGGAATGAACTCATCGCTGATACCCTGGATACGATGTGAGCCTACTTTATGCCCGGTCGACATGGTGGGAGACTCTGCCGGTTCCAGCGGGTGGATTTTTATGCCGGGATTCAGCGATTTCAGGTAACGGCCCACTCCCATTACCGTGCCCCCTGTACCAACACCCGCTACAAATGCATCTGGTGTAACGCCATGGTAACGAAGCTGATACCATATTTCAGGCCCGGTTGTCTTTTCATGCGCCTCCGCATTGGCATCATTGGAAAACTGTTGCGGCAGGAAAATATTGGCCTCCCTCGCAGCAATCTCCTCCGAGATCCTGATGCTCCCGATAAAGCCACCCTGGTCTTTGGAAACGGGGATGATCTGGGCCCCAAGGCTTTTAATGATATCGACCCGCTCCTTGCTCATCCAGTCGGGCATAATGATCCGGACATCATGTCCAAGCGCTTTTCCAATAGCTGCGAATGCGATTCCGGTGTTGCCGCTGGTGGCTTCCACAATGGTATCACCCGGTTTGATGCGGTTCTCAGCATAAGCGCGCTCAAGGATATACAGGGCCATGCGGTCTTTGATGCTGCCAGTTACATTGTAATGTTCCGCCTTTGCATAAATAATCCTTTTTTCCCCTTTGTATCTGAAGTTGATGGCCAGCATGGGGGAGTTGCCGATTAGCCTCCACAGATCCATGAAACGGAGTTTGAACTGATTGTCGATGGTGGGATTCATAAGGTAGCTGATAAGAAGGAACTGATTCACTAGTCGCTTAACAGCTGCAAAAATAAAAAATTCCGGTGATGATTTGTTTCATCCCGTGAACATAACAAAGAAAAGAGGTCAGAATGCCGTAATGACACCCTGTCAGGTCAGTTTATACCAGGAATCAATCCGTGGTTTTAAAGATATTTCAGCTTTATGTCTGAATTCATTGGTATGCTTGTCATAGATATAGTCAACTTCCCAATCCTTATGATTTTTGACAATCGCTTCGATGGAATCAAGGATGTAAATCAACTCCTTATCCTTCATGGTCGGGTGAAGGGAGAGCCTGACCCATCCCGGCTTGTCGGAAAGGTCACCTGTATTGATCTTGTCGGTGATCTTCCTGGATGTATCGTGACTCACGTTGAGCAGATAGTGTCCGTAGGTGCCCGCACATGCGCAGCCACCCCTTACCTGGATGCCATAACGGTCGCTTAAGAGTCTTACGATCAGATTATAATGGATGGAGTCGGCATAGAACGATATAATCCCCAACCTGTCAACGATGTTGTCGGCGAGGATATGAATCCCGGTAATTTTCGTCATTCGTTCAAAAGCAAGGGCTACCAGTTCCTTTTCACGCGTATGCATCCGCTCCACACCCATCCTGTTTTTCAGCTCAATCGCCAGTGCGGTTTTAATGGCTTGCAAAAATCCGGGAGTTCCGCCATCTTCGCGTATCTCAATGTCGTCGATGAATTTATACTCACCCCAGGCATTGGTCCAGTCGACAGTTCCTCCACCCGGCTGATCGGGAACCCGGCTGTGATACAGGGAGGAGTCAAATATGAGGACTCCCGATGCTCCGGGCCCTCCCAGGAATTTATGCGGGGAAAACATGATGGCATCCAGCTTCTCCATGGGATTTTCCGGGTGCATGTCGATGACCTCATAGGGTGCGGATGCTGCAAAGTCAATGAAAGCGAGTCCGCCGTATTCATGCATCAACCGCGCCATTTCGTGATATGGCGTCCTGACGCCGGTTACATTCGAACACGCCGTAAATGACCCTATTTTAAGCTTGCGGTCTTTATGCTTAAGGAGCGCCTTCTCAAGGTTTTTCAAGTCAACCGCAAGATCGGCCCCGGGTTCAATGATCTCCACATCTGCAGCAGTTTCATACCAGGAGGTATGGTTTGAATGGTGCTCCATGTGGGTGATGAAAACAACAGGGCGGTCGGTATCCTTCAGGCAGGGATGATCTGCCAGGTCACCACACGATTTCAGTCCCAGGATCCTTTGAAATTTAACAACAGCCCCGGTCATGCCGAAACCTGTCGTGATAATGACATCTTTTGGCCCGGCATTTACATGCTTTTTGATCCGGACATGTGCCTGGTGATAAGCTGCCGTCATTAATCGGCCATTTTCACTGGTTTCGGTATGCGTGTTCCCAATAAAAGGACCGATGATATAGCTGAGTTTATCTTCTATGGGACCGTATAACCTCCCGCTGGCAATCCAGTCGGCATACACCATCTTCTTTAAACCGCCGGGAGAAAGATATTGCTGATCCTGTCCGATGATGTTCTTCCGGAACTTACTAAAGTAATTCTCTGTACTCATAAATAACAGTGCGGTCAGGGGCAGCAGCAGGTATTTGCTTCTTTGCTGAGGATTTTCTCCTGGATGTGGATAAAGGCATTGGTGATTATGGACTCGCTGGTTCTGAGAATCTCAACGCCGTGCGCAAGGATGAGGGATTCGCATGGGGGCCCTACATGATTAACCATTACAAACTGGCAATCCCTGATGGGGTGGAGTAATCCGTCGGGTGAACAGATGATGTCACTGAGTTTGTTCCATCTCATCTCCTCGGTTACAATCTCTCCCAATTCGATGGAAAGGATCAGGAACCCTTTGGCTTTTTCGAGGCTTGGATTGATTGCCAGGCCATCGTCTGTTGGTATTGCAAGTTTCATAGGTGGGGCTTTTCAAGAACAATATCACTTATCTACATATCTCATATTGAGCGATTGAGTATGTATTACCTTAAACCCAATCCTTTCACGGATATGCCACAAAGGTAGAGCGTCCGGCTATTGGAACCGGCTGATTATCAGTGATATTTATTTGCCACTCCTGTGATTTCAATCATATTTCTTGCCCATCCAACCCCCTTTGCCTGTGAATTATAAGAGGGTAACATGTGACATTTATCACACATTACCCTCTTTTCATCTAAAAACCCGGTTTCCCGGTTCAGAAACAGCATGATTCAAAACGGTGGCAATTGATCCCGGGATAATACCCGGGGCCATCGCAAAAAAGTTGTAAACGGTAAGACCCTGCCTGCGATCAGGTGAAGATGATCTGTGTCTGGAGCCCTCCTGATTTCTCGTAAAATTGCCCAACGGTAAGAACATCCTTTACTCCATCCCACAAATCCTCCTTTTTCAGTTTGAACATATCCATGGCCAGTTTACAGGCGTATACCTCACCCCCGCCGGCTTCAATCATTTCAAGAAACTCCGTTACGGGAGGGATATCCAGTTTGTCCATCTGGCTGCGCATCATGGCTGAAACGCCGGCTTCCACCCCCGGAATTGCGCCCAGCAAGGTCGGGAAGGGCAATCCTCCCGGCATGCGCATGGCAGGATTTCCCACCACGCCGGTATGCAGGCTGTTCATTGTTTTTTTTGTAATGGCATCCAGTCCAAAGAAGGTAAAGAACATTTTCGTTTCAATACCTTCCATCACGGCTCCATTGGCCATGACCAATGCTGCATAAACATCTTCAATGGTGCCTTTCGCACAGATGATGCAGACTTTTTTCAAAGGAAATTCTTCGCTCGACATTTTGCTTATTTTAACATAAATTATTCAATAAATTTTCTTTGTGACGCTCCGTGTCTTCTCTGTGAATCTCAGTGTAATGATATTTCACAGAGAACCACGGAGGAAATGCCCAGAGAGCCACAGAGTAAATTAGCTTATTTCAGACGCAGGATGACGGCTTTGGTATCCCTGCCACTTTTGCAGCCTTCTTCATGGGCGCCCCGGGAAACAATCCATAAAAGCCCTTGATGTCGATGATGCCGGAGTTTCCAACCGACCGGATGGTGAGCGCTTCGCCTTTGGCAAAACGTTCCCTGAGAAAGTCGAGTACCGCGTAATGTTTATCGGTAAGCACAACACCCTCTTCTTTTGCAACTTCCAGGGCAAGTTCCCTGGTCCACTGTGCCGGATTTGTAAAGTAGCCCTCTTCATTCACGTCGACAGCTACTCCTGCGATGATTTTTTGAGACATAATGTTGATTTTTGATTTATGATTATTTACTGGACACTTAGCATTTAATATAACACAGGATAAGAATTCAAGTCAATTGCCTCGGCCTTCAGGCCGAGGGTAACAGGATGGAAATCAGTTTAGTTGGCTTTAGCCGAAATTGGGCTAAAGCCCATTACATCCACCCTTTTTCCCATCCTCGGCCTAAAGGCCGAGGCAATTGATCTGACTGATAATCAAATTCCTGGTGGGTTCCTGTTACCCAGTTACCCTGCCACCCTTTCCCGGCACCATCGCCTCCATCAGCCTTAACGTATACGACAGCGACCTCCTTACATCGGGAGAGTTCAGTTGTTTCAATATTCCGAACAACGATTTGTTGTCCAGGTCATCATCCATTTTCACCTCTGCAAGCGCCTTTGAAGCCCGTCCAAGCGCCTCTATGATTTCTGGGCTTGTCAGGTTTCTAACGATATCGAAATAGCCTTTCTGCTCGAACTCATTCATTTTATGCACGGCATCAAGCCCTACCTGGTGAAGGATCGGGGAGATATCTTTCATGAAGTCCTTCGCGCTTTCAAGCATTTCCAGCATTTCATAAAAGGTGTCGATATTCTGAAGCAGTTTGATCAGCAGCATAGGTATCCCGCTGTGGTCAAAATCGACCTGCGATTTATCCAGCATGACGACGGTATGGTGAAAAGCATCCTTTGCCACAATGCTCAGATCGGAGATAAGATCATCCACCTCTTCCCGGTTTCGTTTTTGCTGCTCAACATTTTCAAGGATCAGATCGAGTTTCCGGTTGATCTGGTCGATTTGTTCCTGGATATTATTTTCTGACATAATGCAAGGAGTTACATTTTTTTACCGGCCATGGTCATTTTCGAATCAATAGGCATCTCTTTCCCTTTCAGCAGGATGTGCCAGTAGATCCATCGGAACAGCAGCTTGCCATAATGGTTCATCCGGGTCTCCTTCAGCAAACCGAATGGTCCGATCCCGGGAAACGGGAAGGAGCCTGGCAATGGTTCCGTATCGTAGTTAAAATCGATGAGCGCGCCTTTGCCAAAACCGGTTTCAATGTAACAATTCGAGTGGCCGTCATAGGATCCGGTAAACGGACGGTTTTCAATGGCACACAAAAGGTTTTCGGTAAGGACATCTGCCTGGAAATGGACGACCGATCCCGCTTTGGAAGTAGGGAAGTTTCCGGCGTCGCCAATCACAAAGACATTCGGGAAGAAATCTGATTGCAGCGTATGCTTGTGCGCTTTCGCAAAATCCATCTCATCGCCAAGCCCGCTGCGACCGATCATCGGATCGCCTTTATGAACCGGGATGGTGACCAGGCAGTCGAAGGGAATCTCCCGTTCATCATAGGAGACCAGCATATTACGCTCATTGTCAACCCTTTCGAGATAGAAATCGGGATTGATCAGGATATTTTTATCCTCCAGCAACGCACCCAATACCTTGGAAGCCCTGGGTTTGGTGAAAGCGCCCGACATGGGGGTTGCATAGGTGATGTTGACTTTGTTCCGCATACCCCGCTCCACAAAGAATGCATCTGCGAACATCACGAATTCCAATGGAGCCACCGGGCATTTGATGGGAACATCTGCGATATTGAGCACCAACTCCCCGCCCTGCCATGTTTTGAAAAATTCGGCAAGCGCCAGTGCTCCTTCAATGGTGTAAAAATCAAAGATATTTTTATGCCACAGCGGTCCCATTAACCCGGGAGTCTCTTCGGGAACCACCCTTGTTCCGGTTGCTATGATAAGATAATCGTATTTCAGGGAGATTCCATCCTTTAGAATTACATGGCTGTTTACACCATCAACACGGTCGGTCTCCTGGAAGATTACACTGACCCCGACCGGGATGAAACTTGTTTTTGGTTTCACAACATCCTGGCGGGTATACATGCCAAATGGAATGAATAAAAATCCGGGCTGGTAATAGTGCGTCTTATGCTGGTCAACGATGGTGATCTCCCACTCGTCGCGAGCCAGGATTTTTCTCATCTTATTGGCCATGATGGTGCCGCCGGTACCTGCTCCAAGGATTAACAGTCGTTTCATGTGTCTGAATATTAGATTTTAACAGTCAGATGAAATACCCACCGGTGATATTCATGATAATCCATGATGCGTCACCCGGGGGGCACTCCAAGAGTCGTCGATGAATTTGTATTGATTGTATCTACAAAGATAGATATATATGTAATACGATCTGAAGAGTTGTTATAAATTTAACATAAAAAATCATGTGATTCATGTTAATTCGGGGCTGGTTAAAATAAGTCCCAATTTTTATGGGTGGTGCAATTCCGGTTAATCAATTCTGGTTAATCACATTAATACCAATTGGTTGTATTGCCAGATCAGACTGACTTGTGCCGTAGGCACACAATATGGGTAGAAAGTTGATTTAGTATACCGATATCTCGTCCCGTCCGGGACGAAATTCTTCATGTACACCCTTTACCTGCCCATACCTGGTCCCTCCGGGACCGGTTATCACAGAGAGGGTGTATCCAGATATTTTTCTGGATTTAACAAGTTGCCAAAAAACAACCATGGACTTTTACTGCTGATGCGTTAACTTGTAAAATTCTACTATAAACTGTTGATCCATAAAACAATATTGTCGTCCTGATATTTTTTAATTTGAATTATTCATACAATTCCTCTCTGTGGCTCTCTGAAAGGTTTCTCAGTGGTACTCAGTGAAACAAAATTACACAGAGAACCACGGAGAATTTACTGAGAACCACAGAGGGAAACAGATTTTATCCTAATTAAAAATGACAGCGCCCAATCGTAAATCGTAAATCGTCTAATCTAAAATCATAATGGGTTGAATTATAACCGGACCCAAAAAGTGTGAATTATGTAACTTATAAAACTTTTTATGTAACAATAGCAGGGATAAAGTACTGGATATTTGCGGAATAATTAGTTTTGTTGCTTGAGCGGAATCGTACCAGTAGATAAAATTTGATGGACCTATGAATCTAAATGACCCTTCCCCAGCCCTCCCCTTGAAGGGGAGGGAGTACGTTTGTCGAGGATTCCAAACGATTTCATTGAAGAATGGATGATCCTTGCGGTTTCACAATGAGGACATCTCTTGTGGCTGGCACAGGGTTCCCCCTCCCTTTCAAGGGGAGGGTCGGGGAAGGGTCATTGACTTACCGAATGAGGTTTCAATATGTGAACTGGTACAATTGTGCTCAATCAATTAGTTTTTTAGAATATTTATGAATTTCTCCCTAATTTTGCATCAAATTAAAACCAAATCAAATGAAAAAGTATTTTTTGCTCCTATTGATCCCTGTGATTTTTGCCTGCGGTCGTGCAGCTGAGAAAAAAGCCCAGGAATTGCAGTCTAAGGCAGACAGTCTTACGAGCCAAACCATGCAAAAAGATGAAGCCATCAACGAGTTCATCCGCTCCATCAACGACATCCAGGGCACACTGGACACCATTAAACAAAAAGAGAACATCATCAACCTGACGACTGACCGCGGCGGTGAATTGAAACTTTCAGCCAAAGATCAGATCAAGAATGATATTCAGACCATCTATGGTTTGATGCAAAAAAACAAAGAGACCATCAACGCCCTTTCAAGAAAATTGAAGAATTCGAACATGAAGGTTGACCAGTTGAATAAAATGGTTGAACGGTTAAACAAGGACCTTGCTGACAAAGCTTCACAGATTGAAGATCTGAGGAATAAATTATCCAAGCTCAATGCATCGTTTGAAATGGCCAACCTGAAAATCGACACCTTGTCGCGTACGGTAAAAGACCAGGGATCGACGATCAACAATCAATCTCAGACCCTTGCTGCCCAGGATGAAGCGCTTCACACTGCGTACTATGTTATCGGCACCAACAAAGAGTTAAAGAAAAGCGGCATTATCAAAAGCGGAGAAGTTCTTTCCGACTTCAACAAAGACCTTTTCACAAAACTCGATGTTCGCAAAATGACTGAAATTCCAATTCTAAGCAAGAAAGCCAAGATTCTTTCAAGTCACCCAAGCAGCTCTTACAAGTTCGTTGGTGATAAAAAGGTGATCCAGTCACTGCAGATTCTCGACTACAAAGCATTCTGGTCGAATTCAAAATACCTTGTTATTGTCGTTGATTGATAATAACTGAATGAAATAGAAGGGGGCCTCGTCAGGGGTACCCCTTTTTTTTTGATCTTTGCCACAAATTTAACCCCTGCACCATGCGTCTGAACCTGTTCCTGGCAATTATCTTCTTTATGCTCCTGATCGATCTGCACGCCCAGAAGGGGCAGGGAGGAGCCTTTAAAATCGCGTTCTATAACACGGAAAACAGTTTTGATACCATTGATGATCCCAACAAGAGTGATGAGGACTTTCTACCAGGTGCAAAAATTGCCTGGACCAGTCAGCGGTATACAACCAAACTGAACCACATTGCCAGGGCGCTGGCCTCCATCGACAGCATTAACCTGCCCGCTGTGATCGGTTTGGCTGAAGTGGAGAACATGACCGTATTGAATGATCTGATCACCAAAACACGGCTGGCGAAAGGCGGTTACAAAGCAATCCTCGACGCAGGAAGCGATCCGAGGGGTATCAACGTGGGGTTGGTTTACAGAAAAGGAGTCATGAAATACTGTGGACACCACGCATTCCCTTCAGCTCACTCTTTTAAAACCAGGGCAATCCTGTATGTAAGGCTGGCGGATGCTAAAAAAGACACATTTCATATTTTTGTCAACCACTGGAAATCCCGTTCAGGGGGCGCTACTGAAACTGAGCCACACAGGATTGAAAATGCAACCACCTTAAAGCATCTTACAGATTCCCTTATTGCCCGCAATCCAAAAGCAAAGCTTATAATTATGGGCGATTTAAACGACGAGCCCAACAATAAAAGCATCGCAGATTTTCTGGGCGCCAGGAATCCCGCTGAAACGATCACCTCAACCGGGCTGTATAACCTGATGTACAACAGGTTCCTGCAGGGTGAAGGAACCCTTTATTACAAGGACTGGGATCTGTTCGACCAGTTTATCGTATCGGGGAACCTCCTTGAAGATAAAACCGGGAAAGGGCCGATGGTATCAACACCCTACGCCTACATTTTCAAACCGGAGTGGCTACTGTTTAAAAATAAATCCGGGGAGATGGTTCCTAATCGCACCGCCGGCTCCAAAGACTATTTCGGCGGGTACAGTGATCACATGCCGGTGTATATGACCATCAGCTATTAACACTGGGAAATTGTTAATTGCTCATTGTTCAATGCTCACTGCTTTACCGGGGTTGAATAATCAAGCTCCTTGAGCAACCGCCCGTTTTCATCAAAGAATTTCCACCTCCCGACGCGCATGTCTTCTTTATAATATCCGTCGTACCGAACCTTCCCGTTTTCAAAATAGGTCACACGTTTACCGTCTGATTTACCTTTTACATAGATACCCTCACTCCACAATTTCCCGTTTTCATACCAATAGGTCCACTTCCCGTCGCGTTTGTTCTCTTTGTAGGTTCCTTCCATCTGCGCGTGTTTGTTAGGATAGTAGGTTGTTTCCTTCAGTAATTCGCGCCCTTCGCCCCTACCCTTGTAAACGCAAAGGCGTTTGGTTGATCCGTCAGGATAGGTCTCTTCGATCACGGCGTTTTCGAAACGACAGGAAGCCATTCCAAAAATCAACAGGGTAAGAATGAGTAGTTTTGTTTTCATCTGCAACATGGTGTTTCTATCAATAATTAAAGCGTAATTGCTGACCTTTTACAGTTTCATCGAATCTTCCCTGGTTATAAACAAGGTTCCCGTTTACCCAGGTGTGCGTTACCCGTGATTTGAATGTAACCCCTTCAAAAGGCGACCATCCGCATTTATAAAGAATGTTATCCGGCTCCACCGTCCAGGGATGATCAGGATCAACGAGCACCAGGTCGGCGGCATAACCTTTGCGGAGAAACCCCCGGTTGTCAACCCTGTAAAGGATGGCAGGTGCGTGGCACATTTTCTCCACAATTTTCTCCACTGAAATTTTTCCCAGCTGAAAAAAACCGAACATGGCAACCAGGGAGTGCTGGATCATCGGCCCACCTGAAGGGCATCCCGTATATTTTTGCTCCTTCTCCCCTTTCAGGTGCGGTGCATGATCGGTGGCAATCAAGTCTATTTTACCGTTTAAAAGTCCTTCAAACAAAGCTAACCTGTCGCCGCTTCCCTTGATGGCAGGATTCCATTTAATCTTGGCGCCCAGATCATCGTAATCGCGATCGTCGAACCAGAGGTGATGGATACACACCTCTCCGGTCACTGTTTTTTCTTCAAGCGGAATGTCGTTGCGGAGTAATTGCAATTCAACTGCTGTTGACAAGTGAGCAAGATGGATTCTTACATTGAACTTTGTCGCCAGCTCAACCGCCTTTTCCGATGACCTGAAACAAGCCTCGGTGGAACGGATCATCGGATGGGCTGATGCCGGAATATCCTCTCCGTATTGTTCTTTGAATGCACTCAGATTCTTCTTTATGACAGACTCCTCTTCGGCATGCACGACGATAAGGAGGGGTGATTTTGCAAAGATCGCTTCCAGGGCTTTTTCATCATCCACCAGCATATTCCCGGTTGAGGCGCCCATGAAGAGTTTCAATCCGCATATTTTGGATGGATCAGCCTTTTCGATTTCAGCAATATTGGTATTGGTGGCTCCTAACAGGAATGAGTAGTTGGCAAGCGATTTTTTTGACGCCAGGTTGAATTTCTCCTCGAGGATTTCAATGGTGGTCGCATTCGGAATGGTGTTCGGCATCTCCATATAGGAGGTAACACCACCTGCCACGGCAGCCCTGCTTTCCGTATGAATATCGCCTTTTTGAGTCAGCCCCGGTTCACGAAAATGGACATGATCGTCAATCACACCGGGGAGGAGATACTTCTGCTTTGCATCGATGGAAATGACATCCCCGGGCATTGGATAATCAGCCGGTGCATTTCCTTGAAATATTTCAACAATAATACCATCGGATAAAAGAATGCCCCCGGAAAACCGTTTGCCTTCATTTACAATCAGCGCATTATGAATATAAAATTTAGTCATGAGTCATTCAGATTAATTCCTTCATGCCACTCCTTTGTGACCTTCGTGTAACACATTGTGACCCTTGTGGTTAAAAAAATAACCACAAAGACACAAAGAAATCGCAAAGCAGACAATCAGGGAAAAGGCGTTGCATTTTGCGGCAATGCTTGCGTTAATTCTGGCGGGGTTTGTACCTGTTCAGCATGCTTCTCCAGCGTAGGCTGATAACGCCAAGCACAGCCTCCTTAAAGATCCCTTTGCTCATCTTTGACTCTCCCATTGTGCGGTCGGTAAAGATGATCGGAACCTCCACAATGTTGAATCCGAGTTTCCATGCGGTATATTTCATCTCGATCTGAAATGCATATCCCGTAAACCGGACCTTCCCAAGATCGATTGTTTCGAGGACTTTGCGGGTATAGCACTTAAAGCCTGCTGTGGTGTCCATCACCTTCATCCGGGTAACAAACCTCACATAGATCGATGCCACATAGGACATCAGTACACGGCCCATCGGCCAGTTGACAACATTCACTCCTGTAATATAGCGGGAACCAATGACTACATCGCCACCATGGTTCTTTGCCGCATCATAAAGGCGGAGCAGGTCATCGGGGTTATGCGAGAAGTCGGCATCCATTTCAAAAACAAACTCATAGCTACGATTCAATGCCCATTTAAAGCCATGGATATAGGCAGTGCCCAATCCCAGTTTTCCCTTGCGCTCTTCAATAAACAGGCGGGTTGGGAACTCCGACATCAGTGTTTTAACGATTGCGGCGGTTCCGTCGGGCGAGTTATCCTCCACAATAAGAATATCCAGCTCTTTTGGCAATGAAAACACTTTGCGGATAATGCGTTCCACATTATCCTTTTCGTTATAAGTAGGAATGATTACCAGGCAATCTGACACAAACCAATGTTTTTAGCGTGAAGAATATTTCTGATGATAACGAAAAAAGGGACCGGGTATTGCACCCGGCCCATGATCGTACCTATTTTATAACCATTTTCCGGCCAAGATCCCCGGCGGATGTTCTCAATCTCACGAGGTACAGTCCGGCAGGCAAATCAGCCTTATTTACTTTGACTGAGTTAAACCCTGGGGTGGCGGTAGCCTGTGATTGCCAGATGACGCGACCGTCGAATGACAATAGTTCAAAGGAAACAGGGGCACTCTCCTTTGCATTAAAATCGATGCTGAAGTTTCCGTTGCTTGGATTGGGATAGGTGTTGAATTTGGAGACCAGTGAATTTTTCTCACCGATTCCTATACCATATCTGAAGGTGATCCTGATGGTATCCGATTGGGTGCCATACTGATTGGTAACCCTGCAGTATACCTTTTTTACACCGATACCGGTTCCGGTGGAATCAACGGTAATGGTCCGGGTAAATGCGCCGTTTGACCACACATAAGTATCAAAAAGTTTGGCGTCGAGCGTAACTTCATCCCCGGCGGAAACAGTGGTATCATTACCCAGGTCAAGAACAGGATGATCAACAAATGGTGTGGCAAGGTCAAACCGTTTTTTGAATTCCTGGTAATACAAATTACTCACCGCTGCATTATGAATAACGATGGAATTTTCGTCGTTGGAAACATTGGCAGCATCGCTCCAGTTATGCGAACCGGTCCAGACCAACGGGTCGGAAGCAGCATTTGACTGATCAAGAATCATCACTTTGCTGTGAAGCAAACCCTGTTCGCTGTAAACCCTGAAATAATTCCCAAGGGAGGCTCCAAGGTCGGCCACTACGGTAGCATCCGATGTGGAGATGCTGGAAATGATCACTTTGGCAGTGACCCCGGCATTTTTCCTGGCAATGATCGCGTCGCTGATGATTTTCCGGGTAATGAGCATGGTTCCGATCTCAATGTCGCTGTTAGCTGTGGCAAGATGGTTCACAATCTGCTGGTTCACACCGTCGCTGGGGCTGAAAAAGACTTCAACGCGGTTCCCGCCAATGATCAATTCGTGCGGGGTATTATCTGATTTTGCAGGACCAAACTTTGCATTGGTTGCATTGGGCGTTGTGGTGGTTGAACCGAACATCTCGTTAAATTCGAGGGTGTAGACCTTTGCCAGGCTTGCATCCTGGATAAAGAGGATATTATTGGCATCCGTATTCACATTCTGGTCCGTCCAGTTGCAGGAACCTGTCCAGACAATCGGATCATCCTGGTTGGCCGACTGACCGTCGATCACCATAAATTTATTGTGCATAATACCTGTTGTAACCGGCCGGCCGATCTTGCCGATACCAGCTACCAGGGTAGGGATTGCAGAGTTGTTGGTGCCGCCATCGGTAACTACCCTTACTTTTACGCCGCGTGCAAAGGCTGCATTCAGGGCAGCTGCAATATTGCTGATTCCTTCTACATTAAAATTATAGATGGCAATGTCGATGGATTGTTTTGCGCGGCTGATATATGCAATACATGTATCATCCACGGCGCGGTAAATCTGGATGGCCTTAGGTCCGCCGTTGGCTACCGTGGTATCAACCGGCCGGGAAAAATAGGTTTTGATATTCCCGGTGGAGGTAGACTGGGTGATAAAAGTTTTCAACCCGGAGAAACCGGTATCCGAAGCAGCAACGGAGAATGACTGCACATAGAGAAGATCGGCAGGATTTCTGCCTGTTATATTAATTGTATGGGCTGTTCCTGTACCTGCAACACTCAGGTGGCCAAGTTCAAGCTGGGGGGTAAGACCGTAGAAAAGTTCAGTCGTCCCGGCAATATTGGTGTTCCAGTCGAGGGTGATAGCACTTGTGGTAATACCTGAAACTTTGAGGGGTGTGGTGAAAACGATGGTACTGTTGCTGATGATATCATTCTTATCACGCAGCAGCATCTGGTAACCACTTGAGGGGCTGGTAAATGAAAACTGGGAACAGATACCGACAAGAGTTACCGCGTCGGCCGGGATGATCTGGCCAACCAGGTTTGAAGCGGTGTTCACACGAACCTGGCATGTCTGCCCATTGGCGGTGACATTATAGTTTGTATTGCCTGCAAAGACACCTCCCGCATTGGCAAAGGTTACATCCACCAATTTGATCAACATGGCTTCATACTGCTCTTTCAGCTGACCCGGTGTAATAACGATGGGCGCTGGTGAGGGTTTTGGAGCAATGGCCACAATCGAATTCACCGGATCGAGTTCCAGCAAATAGTTGTAATTTTTGGTCACACCTACAACAACCACTGAATCGCCACGCTCGATACCACTTACAATACCTCCGTAAGCAGCAATCCCGCCTGTCCCATCCTGGATGTACCTGATGATGCCAAGCTCGGAGCCGTTGGTAACGATACCACGGATCGTCACCGTAGAACCTTCAGGCATGGCCCTTGCAGCTGCAATATTGGCCTGGGAGAACCCCTGGATTCCCAGGATGATCAGACATAAAATTGATAATGCTATTTTTTTCATTTTTTTTGTTTCAGGTTAAAATAATCGGTTTAAATGGTAACGAACGATCGATAATTAATAAGTGAGCGCTACGGAAATATTGAAAGTTCTGCCAACACCATAGTATACACCGGCTGATGCGGCATCAAAATTAGTTGTGGTGGTTGAGTAGGAATCATTATTTTTTGCATCGGCGATGTACACCTTGTCAAGCACATTAAGCACGGTGGCACGAAGATCAAGTTTAAATTTTTTCAACGTAAATTTATAACCTGCATTAAAGTCCACAAGGTAATACACCGGCATCTTCCATGAATCCCTTGGATTACCATTGGCATCAAGGAATTTAGCGGTCAGAGATGTTGGATCCATCTGGGAATAGTTTTTATCAAAGAGGGTAAAACTCCCTGAGACATAGAGGTACTTAATAATTTCCCACCGGACACTCTCCATAAACTGGAGCTGGGCAGCATCGCCAACGTGAACACCCTTGGCGTTATATGCAAAGCTTGTAACAAGGTTTCCTGTAGGATCATAAACGTATGCTGTTCCACCCGACTGCCATTTCCAATCGCCATAGGAAAGAACCTGGTCCCATTGAATAGCCGGGATTGGCTTAAACCCAAATTCAATTTCAATTCCCTTGTGCAGTGCATCAATTCCGTTGATGTTGTAAGGGAAAGCATCCTGCGATTTCGGATCGGTATAGGTCAGCGGGGAATCAAGTGGCCGGTTGTTCCACTTGATGAAGTATCCGTTCACATTCAATGCGATTCTCTTCGTATTCAGGCTGTATCCAAGCTCAATGGCCTGAATGATTTCGTTTTTCGGATTGAGAATCTCCTGGTTTGCATTGTTAAACACATTTGAAAAACGAGGAGCCTTGGAGAGATATCCCAGGTTGAGGAAAATATTGTTTTTTTGATCAATATTATAGTTCAAACCACCCTTAACTGTAAAGCCGGGAAAGATTTTCCATTTTGTCTGAGTAGCCCGTGCTTCAGGGGAGGTATTGTCATAGGCAGTGGGGTTGACAATGTATAAAGTGTCTTTCTGATTGCCGGTTTGTTTGATCACAAAGAGGGTATCATTGGAAGTATATTTCGTGTCAACAGACCTGTAGGTGAGGTTGTCTGTACCGTTGTAGTAAAAAACATCTCCATATCCAACCGCCTCTGTAAAGGTGTTGCCATCCAGAACCAGGTCTTTCTTTTTAAAATAATCGATCCGTTGGTAGGCTGAAACGGCTGCAGTTAAATTGATAAAGGCCGTCCATTTTCCGGTTTTATACTCCAATTCGGTAAAAATTCCTCCCCAACGCACCAATGCATCGTTGTAGTAATAGATTTTATCCCCCTCGTAAAATTTAGTCTGGTAAGGGTTGATGTTCTTATTGGCATCATCGCGCACGAACTGGCCGCCCAGCAGGTCGTATACTTCACCATAGTGCTGGCCCTTATAGGTCCTGAGGTCAATTCCACCTGAAAAAGTCAGTTTGGGGCTAATGTTCAGGCTGAAGGTTGACAACAATCCGAACCACCTGTGATTGTTAACACTGCTGCGGAGGATCCCTTCAGACCGGCCCGTGGCATCATTCATATTCCTGTCATAGTAGTTCTGATAGTTAATAAGGCCGTCTGCCTGGTTGAACGTGAAGGTTGATGTACCATAACCCCCCGCTGAATTGGATGAAAAGTTGGTGGTTCCGCCACCATTCCCGATAGAAGCATAAATAATATTTGACCAGTAAAGTTTGTCATTTATACGCCAGAAATCGCGCAGACTTAACTGTGGTTTGAAGAAATAATTCTTTGACTGGGACAGATTTTCGGTGGTTCCGGTATAAATTGGTTTGCCTTCGGCATCCTTTTCCGTCCATCGGTTCAGGTGACCCCAGTTTGAATTGTATCGGATCCCGTACTTTTCAAAGGTTGCGATGGATTTCTGATAAGCGCGCTGAGCATGTTTTTGAGGCGCCCCCATGGCCGAAAATGTGAGGGTGTGTTTCCCCATTTGTTTGTCAACCCTGAGGTAGCCAAACCATCCTTTGGTCCATGTGTTCTCAACCCATCCATTTCCTTGTTTGTAAGATCCGGCTGCGGTGATGCCCCATCCATGTTTCAATCGGCCTGTGGTAACGCCTAACGAAGTACGGAGGTATCCATCGGCTCCAACCTCTTGCTTGATGGTTGCGCCAAAATTCGCATCGATCCCCTTGGTTTGAATATTCATGGTGCCGCCAACAGACGGCAGCGCCAGCTTTGAGGATCCAAGACCACGCTGAACCTGGATATTTCTCGTTACAGCATCCAGTCCAAACCAGTTGGACCAGTAAACCCATCCGTTTTCCATGTCATTGACCGGTATCCCATCAATCATAACGGCTAAGTTCCTTTGACTGAATCCGCGGATATTGATACGGGCATCCCCGTCGCCTCCGCCCTGTTGGGTGGCATAAACTCCCGGCGTTTTATTTAATATCATCGGAATATCGCGCGATGCAAGTTCTTCCTGGAGTTTGATTGGCTGAACCGTAGAAAAAGCAACCGGCGTTTCACGCGTTTTGGCTACATCGGCCACCACCTCAACCTCGGAAAGTGTAGGTGTTTTCAATTGAAAATTCTGTGTTTGTTCCGACTTCGAAATGGTTATATCCATCTCCTGTGGAAGATAGCCTACGTAGGAAACTTTAATGTGATAAACCCCTTTTTCAAGTTTAACGAAATAGCGGCCATCCATATCGGTGATCACACCTTTCCCGGCTCCATAGGAGATGGTCGCCCCGATGAGTGTCTCGTTTGAGTTTGCATCTGTCACAACCCCCCGGAGCATGTTTTTCTGGCCGAAAAGCAGGATTGGAAATAATACTGATAAGAAAAAAACTGTAAAATTCTTCGTCATAGTTTCCTGGAATTTGGTTATATGATATGTAGGGACGCGGCATGAGCCGCGTCCCTACAATTTGTCAAACCTTTATAGATGTCCCAAAAACAGGGACATTGGTGATCATCTTCCTATTGAATAACAATTTTTCTGGTGACCGACTGGCTATCGCTGAACTTCACCTTCACAAGGTAAACGCCAGCTGGAATGGTGTTAACGGCTATCTTCACTTCGCGCTGACGGGAACCAAAATCACGGAAATAAACTGATTGACCTACAATCGAAACAATCTCAACTGAAGAAACGGGCATGGATGTTAAAACTGTAAACTGTCCGTTGGACACAGGATTTGGCGTAATGGTCACATTCTGGTTATTTGTGAGTTTGTCAATCCCGATGGAGGTTTTGCAATCGCACCAGTGCAGGCCAAGGCTGTCAAAAAAGTTCACAGCAAGGGTGTCATATTCCAGTAAGGCGTTGAAACTGTCAGGTACGCCACCCGTCTGAGTATTTCCGTAAGTAATCATGGTGGCGCGGTTAACGCCGTGCTTTACGGTATGTTTCCTTTTAAGGGATTGGCTTTTTGTCAGATAAATCCCTGTTCCCAGGATGTAAGGCTTTGTATCTGTCCAGGCGCCGGATGGGCTATAGGTACCCTGCCAGTTTTTAGGCCTTACACCGATCTCTCCGAAGATGTCAATGTCTGTCCATGTACCACCAACCTTTTTCTGAAGGGAAACGGCATCATCGCCATTCCAGAAAACAACGTTTCCACCAGGAGTTGTTCCGCCGTAATCGTATGGAGCGAGCCAGGTTCCTTTTTTACGCAAGGGAGCCCAAACCATGGTATCCTGTCCCGGTTTGGTGGTATCCTGGATAATAACCATCACCTTATATGAATCAATCGTTCCGGTAAGGGGCAGAACGTACAATGGATCGGTGTCAGCAGCAGAATTGCCGTTGGACCAGCGGATGAGCCTGTACACATTATCAAGTGTAATCGGTGCTTGTGTGGGATTGTATAATTCCACAGATTTGTTATTGTTCCAACCTTCAACATATTCCGACATAAAGATGTCGGAGCAGTCGGTTTGTGCTAAAAGTGCGCCTGCTGATAATAGCGCTGCAAAAAAGAGTACAAGTTTTTTCATATGGTTTGGTTAAAGGGTTACTATCCGAAAATGAGAAACAAAATTAAGAAAAGTTAGGGCAGGGCGTGTGAAAGAATAGTTAAATGTTAGTAACTTTTAATATTTGGAATGGTTCCAGTCTGACAAGGGCTTCATTGATGCCTGTAACATTGCGGAAAGTCATGAACAACCTGTTTTTCTCTTCGGTCATTTTGGTCCATTCCGGGTTGATTTTCATATAATCCAGGATCGCGGTAAACTGGGCAGACTGAAAATAACCGGATTCAGGATTGTTGATGAAGTATGCGGTAAGTCGCTGGTTCCGAAGGACAAGTTTTTCGATTCCAATGCTGCGGGCCATCCAGCGAAGCCGGATGGTATGTAAAAGCGTCTCCGTCTGTTTTGGGATGGGGCCGAACCGGTCGATCATCCGTTCCATGAATTTCATGAGGTTCTCCTCCTTTTCAATGGAATCAAGCTCCTTGTAGAGGTTAAGCCGCTCGGTAATGTTGGTGATGTAATAGTCGGGAATCAGGATTTCAAGATCGGTCTCAATGACGCAATCCCGCACATACGTTGGCTCAGCATCTGTGGGGAACATATCCTTGAAATCGGTCTCCTTCAGCTCCATGATCGCCTCATCCAGGATTTTCTGGTACATCTCATACCCGATTTCCGAAATAAAACCACTTTGCTCCGCCCCCAGGATATTCCCTGCTCCCCGGATATCAAGGTCGCGCATGGCAATGTTGAAACCGCTGCCAAGATCTGCAAACTCTTCGATGGCCCTGAGCCGCTTCCTGGCCTCATCGGTAAGCGACGACATGGGCGGCGCCAGGAGGTAACAGAATGCCTTTTTATTGGATCGCCCCACCCTGCCCCGCAACTGGTGCAGGTCGCTGAGTCCGTAATGGTGGGCATCATTGATGATGATGGTATTCACATTGGTGATATCAAGCCCCGATTCAATGATGGTGGTCGCTATAAGCACATCATATTCGCCTTCAATGAATTCGAGCATTATCTTTTCCAGTTTATGACCTTCCATCTGGCCATGCGCAACCGCCACTTTCACCCCGGGAACCATGCGCTGCACCATCACCGAAATATCCATGATATTCATCACCCGGGTGGTTACAAAAAACACCTGCCCTCCACGCTGTACCTCATAGGTAATGGCCTCCTTGATCACCTCCTCCCCGAACGGATGAATTTCAGTTTGCACCGGGTACCTGTTAGGCGGCGGGGTGTTGATGATGGAGAGGTCGCGCGCACCCATGAGCGAAAATTGCAGGGTACGCGGAATGGGCGTGGCCGTCAGGGTGAGGGTATCCACATTCACGCGCATCATTTTCATCTTCTCCTTTGCCCCTACGCCGAACTTCTGCTCCTCGTCAACGATGAGCAATCCGAGGTCACTGAATTTAATATCCTTGCTGAGCAGGCGGTGTGTGCCGATCAGGATATCGATCTTCCCGGCCTCCAGGTCAACCAGCAATTGCTTTTGCTCTTTGGCCGATTTGAACCTGTTGATATAGTCGACGCGGCAAGGGAAGGCCTTCAGCCGCTCTGAAAATGTTTTATAATGTTGAAGCGCAAGAATGGTGGTGGGCACCAGAACAGCTACCTGCTTGCTCTCCGTCACAACCTTGAAGGCTGCGCGGATGGCGATCTCCGTCTTTCCGAATCCCACATCCCCGCAAATCAGGCGGTCCATCGGAAAGGTCTCCTCAAGGTCTTTCTTGATATCAATGGTTGCCTTGATCTGGTCGGGGGTATCCTCGTAGATGAAGGATGCCTCCAGCTCTGTCTGGAGGTAGGTATCCGGAGCACAGGCCAGGCCGGTGGCGGCACGCCGCTCAGCATATAACTTGATCAGCTCCTTGGCAATATCCTTGACCCGGCTCTTGGTCTTGTTCTTCAGCTTGTTCCAGACATCCGATCCCAGGCGGTTCATCGCAGGGGCAATGCCCTCCTTGCCGATGTATTTTGAGATCCTGTGAAGTGAGTGGATGCTCACATAAAGCAGGTCTTCATTCTTGTAAATCAACCTGATGGCCTCCTGCTCCTTGCCATTGTTGATGATCTTCTCCAGTCCGTCAAACCGTCCGACTCCATGGTCGATATGGGTGACGAAATCGCCGGGGCGCAGGTCGTAGAGGTCTTTCAGGGTTAACGCCTCCTTGGCGGTATAGCCATCCCGCAGGTGGAATTTGTGATACCGTTCAAAAATCTGGTGGTCGGTATAGCAGGCAATTTTCAGGTCCTTGTCGAGAAAACCCTCATGAAGCGAGAAATTGAGGGTGGCGCTTAATGAATTGTGGCTGTCGGGCGAAGGGTGAGGCGCAGCGGAAGATTCGTCTGAACGCCTTTTTTCAATATCGTCAAAGATGCTTTGCAGCCGTTCAGCCTGTTTTGGGTTGTCGGCCAGGAGGAAATTCTGAAACCCGTTTGCCGTATTTTTATGCAGATCCTGCAAAAGCAAGTCAAAATTCTTATTGAATATGGGCTGCGGGGAGGTGTTGAATAAAACCGGCTCTGCCGTTTTAAAGTAGGACTGTTGTCCGAATTCAAACGTTGTGAAGTTCAGCAGCGATTTCAGGAATTCGCTTCCATGCACCAGCAGGGCCGATTCAGGCTGCGTTTCCATAAAATGGGCCATGGAACCGGCATCTTCAAGCCAGATCACTGCTTTTTCCGGCAAAAATTCAAAAATGGACTCGTAGGCGATCTTTTTATCTTCGTCCACCCTGATGTCGGGGACAATGCTGATCTCCGTCAGTTTCTGAATGGAGAGCTGGCTGGAGGGATCGAAGGTCCGGATGGTCCCTACCCTGTCGCCTGAGAATTCAATCCTGAACGGGTGGTCGCTGCTGAATGAGTAAACATCGATCAATCCGCCGCGCAGCGAAAACTGGCCTGGTTCCACCACAAAATCGGCCCGCTCAAACTCATACTCCACCAGGAGGTCGAGGATGAAGTCCATGTTGACCTGTTCGCCCACCGAAAGTTTCAGGGTGTTCTTCTCCAGGTATTTTTTATTGACAACTTTTTCTAAAATCCCTTCAGGGTAGCTGACAATGATGAATTTCCGTGCCCGGCCGTTGAGATGATTGAGTACCTCTGTGCGCGAAAGCAGTCCCTGGTTATCCTTGATCCCGCTGAGAAAGCCGCGTTTGAACGAAGAGGGGAAATAATATACCCGTTCACCAAGAATTTGTTGAAGATCGTTGAAATAGTAGGCCGCCGACTCCTTATCAGGCAGCACGACCAGGTGGGTGAAGGCCGTCTCCTCAAAAACTGCAGCAGTAACCAGCGAACGGGATGAGCCAACAAGTCCCTTCAGGTGGAGGCGAAACCTTCTTTCCGAAAAACCATCAACGATCCCCTTCACCCGGGGACTCTCTTTGAATTGCGATAAAAGGCTGGCTGGTTTCAACCGATGGTTAATCGATTTTAAAATCGGGTGAATGTTCTTTCATCAGTTGCTCAGCTTTTTCAACCATGTAGGTAGGCCCGACAAAAATTGGCGAGCGTTCGTGAAGCATGGTGGGCTGAATGTCGAGGATGCGGCGGAAGCCGTCGGAAGCTTTTCCACCGGCCTGTTCGGCAAGAAATGCCACGGGGTTGCATTCATAGAGCAACCTCAGTTTCCCCCGCCTGTTTTTCGTGGTACCGGGGTATAAAAACATCCCGCCCTTGATGATGTTCCTGTGAATATCTGCCACCATTGAGCCAATATATCTTGTTGAATAGGGCCGATGGGTCGCTTTATCCTCTTCCTGGCAGTAATGAATGTACTGTCTTACCCCTTCCGGGAAGGAAAAATAGTTGGCTTCATTGATTGAATAGATGCTGGAAACCTCCGGGTATTTCATGTCAGGGTGACTTAAGATAAAGAGTCCCACCGATGGATCGAGGGTAAAACCATTTACCCCGTACCCCGTGGTATAAACGAGCATGGTGGAGGAACCATAGATCACATATCCTGCGGCAACAAGATTGCGGCCTGGCTGCATGAAATCCTCAAGCGTCGCCGTACCGCGAACCGTACGCCGGCGGTAGATGGAAAAGAGTGTGCCGATCGAGACATTTGACTCGATGTTGGAGGAGCCATCGAGCGGATCCATGGCCACCACGTATTTACCATGCTTTGAAATATCGCTGTCGAGGATGATGATCTCTTCATTCTCCTCTGAACCGATGGCACAACATTGTCCACCCGATTTCAGGGCGGCAATGAACTGGTCGTTGGCGTAAACGTCAAGTTTTTTCTGATCTTCGCCCTGAACATTTACCTCTCCGGCATACCCCATTACCTCGCCAAGCCCGGCCCGGTTCACTTCACGGTTGACAAACTTGGCAGCTATCCCGATATCGTTGAGTAACCTCGACAATTCACCTGAAGCTTGCGGATATTCCGACTGTTGTTCAATAATAAACTCGGTAAGGGTCTTGAATTTCATGGCAGATGGTTTTAGATCACAAATTTAGGAAATTCCCGCGAATTCAATCTCTCTTTTTATTTACTTTTGCGGTATGCACATCAATGTTTTCAAATTCGGCGGGGCCTCGGTGAACAG
Source organism: Bacteroidales bacterium (assembly GCA_049317265.1). Lineage (GTDB taxonomy): Bacteria > Bacteroidota > Bacteroidia > Bacteroidales > FEN-979 > CAIVAT01. The sequence continues at coordinate 214,915 of JBMOIP010000001.1, read as the reverse complement.
CGCTGCCGGGGTAAGAAATGTAGCCGCTATCGTGAAACAATTCAGCACCAGCCCTTTGCTGATTGTGGTTTCTGCCATGGGCAAAACAACCAATGCACTGGAAGGGTTGCTTCATGATTACATGAACAATGATTCCCTGGCTGTTGTTGATTCCTTTCAGAAGATCAGGGAATCCCATTTCTCGATCCTGCGCGACCTGTTTGATGACGGGGAGCACCCGGTGTACGGGGAGGTGGACTCCCTTTTCAATCAACTCCGGGGATATATCCGCCGGGGCCACCTCTACAAAGGGCAACACCATGAATATGACTTTGAATACGACCAGGTCGTCAGTTTCGGAGAGTTGATCTCAGCTTCAATCCTTCATCACTACCTGGTTGCAAGCGGATGCAATGCGAAATTGTTCAACGTACGCGACCTGGTAAAGACCGACTCATTGTACCGGGATGCGAGGGTGGACTGGAATACCACTGAAGGACTGATACAAAACTCGATTCAAGGATATTTCAGCAACAATGCCGGAAGCAGCCCGGTTGCCGTTACCCAGGGGTTTATAGGAAGCGACCCCAGGGGGCATACGACCACACTAGGGCGGGAGGGTTCCGATTATTCGGCTGCGATTTTTGCATGGTGCCTTCATGCCGATGAGATGACCATCTGGAAAGACGTACCCGGTGTGATGAACGCCGATCCGAAATGGATGCCAGAGTCAGTCTGCCTTGAGCTGCTCTCCTACCGTGAGACCATTGAATTAGCCTATTACGGGGCCAGCGTGATCCATCCAAAAACCATCAAACCCCTCGAAAATGCCAACATCGTTCTCCGGGTCAGGTCATTTGCTGACTTAACCCTGCCCGGCACATTGGTAAAACGGTTGCGTAAATGGGAGATCCATACCCCCATCTTTATCCGGAAACAAAACCAGATGCTGATCTCGGTCTCACCCCGCGATTTTTCATTCATCCTGGAGGAGAACCTCAGCGAAATCTTCAGAATCCTTGCGGATTTCAGGATAAAAGTAAATGTGATGCAGAACTCTGCCATCAGCTTCACTATTTGCGTGGATGCTGATCCCCTGAAAATAGAGCCGCTGATTGACTGCCTCAACAAGGATTATGAAACCCGCTACAATGCAGGAGTGGAGCTTTTCACGATCCGTCACTATACCCCGGAGGCAGTTGACCGTGTCGTGCAGAACAGGAAAATCATCATGGAACTACGGAGCAGGAATACGTTGCAGGTGGTTCTTAAATAAAAGGGGACAAGGGGACAAGGGGACAAGGGGACGGGCGGACGATCGCCCTGTCACCTTGTCACCCTGTTACTTTGTTACCCAATTAAGGTATCACCACCGGAAAATCGTACCTGAAGTCTTCACAATCGGGTTTTCCCAAAATGTTGGTCAGGAAATCGCGGTAGGCATCGGTAAATGAAAATCTGCTGATGTCATAATAGTCCTCCGACAATGGCTTGTTCCCAACCGCTCCCATATCGATGGAGGTTGTGTTGAACTCCTCGAGTTCTACATTGGGAACGATCTTTTTCATCACCGGCATTTGTCCGTACTCTTCCCGGAGCAACAAATCAACCACTTTATCAGCGAGCGTGGAGGTCAGCCGGCGATCATAGTGACGGCAATGTCCAGACCTTGGGTAATAACCTGAAATCTGGGCACGTGCTTCAACGCCCAGGCGGGCGCTGATCTCTGAAGCAATGCTGCCGCTTACCCCGCCAAACCTTGGGTGGCCATACTCATCCAGCTCAGAGCTGGCATAAACCACATCCACTTTGCCGGTTTTCTCATCGTACCAGCGGGTTCCTTCTGAAACAGGGATAACGAGGCACCTTTTTTTGGAGTGCATGTAGGCCTCTTTCACTGTTTCGAAGAAGACCTCCTTGCGCTCTTTGGTAATTTCAAATTCGGGAATAAGTCCGAGCGAAGCACCGCCAAAGATCGCAGTTCCGGTAAGCCAGCCTGCGTCGCGGCCCATCACCTCCATGACGAGGATGCGGGAATGTGATTCAGCAGTGGTTTTCAGATTGGCGGTGAACTCCATCATTGACTGCGCCGCTGAAGGAAAACCGGGACACATCACTGCCTCAATATCTTTTCCGTTGTAATGATGAACCGTTCGGGTACGCAGATCATTGTCAATGGTTTTCGGAAAACCGATCACCGGGATGCCTTCAGTTTCGAACAATCGCTTTGCAGCGCCATTGGTATCGTCGCCCCCGATGGTTACCAGGACATCAATTTTGTAGCGTTCGAAGTTTCGTAACACTTGTGAAACGCGGCTTTCGGGGTTCTTTTTTGAAGGGAACGGATTGGTTCGGCTGGAGCGAAGGGCAGTACCGCCATAATATCCGTCGTAGGGCTGATGCGTAAGATCTACCACATCACCGTCACCAAGCAGGCCTTTCCATCCCTGGAGAATGCCGTAAACTTTATATCCTAAGAGAGAAGCGCGGTTTCTGATGGCTTCAATACTTGAATTGATGGCAGGAGTATCTCCCCCGCCTGATAAAATTGCCAGGGTCTTTCCCTGGAATAGTTTGTGTTCGTATTTCATGTTTTAGTGCTTTGAGACTGCAAACTTACAATTTTTTTAACAATGAAGGATTTCGTACTTTTGCGCCCTAATTGAACTTTTGTGTGGAATTTTCTGGTTAAAACCATTTTACGGAACAGGATAGTGATCCTGGTAGTGATTGCGCTGCTGACAACCTTCATGGGATACAAGGCAACACAGGTCAGGATACAGTATGAAAGCGCAAGTATTTTACCTGACAAAGATTCCACCAACATTGCATACCAGCAGTTCATCAAACAATTCGGGCAGGATGGCACCGTCATGTTCATCGGAATTGTTGATAAAAATTTCTTCCAGCTATCCAATTTCAATGCGGTTTACGACCTTACCGACTCCCTGAAGAAAATCAAAGGGGTTTCCGAAATCGTCTCGGTTACGAAGTTGTTCAGCCTGGTGAAAAACGATTCCCTGAAGAAGTTTCTTTTCATCCCCATCACCCCGCATAAACCCACCAGTCAGCAGGAACTTGACTCCATCAGGAAACAGATTTACGATTTGCCTTTTTACGACGAACTGATCTACAACAAGTCCAGTTCCGCCTACCTGATGGCACTGACGCTGGATAAAAAAACGATTGATTCCAAGGAACGCGACCGTTTGATCGAGGATGTCAGGGTGATGATGGAACGTTTTTCGGAGCGTACAAAGGTGGAGGTTCACTTTTCGGGATTGCCCTATATCCGTACCCTTGTGGCTGCAAAGCTGCAAAATGAGCTCAAACTGTTCATTTTCCTGGCGCTGCTTGTCAGTGCTGCCTTCCTTTTCATCTTTTTCAGGTCGACCAAGGCGGTTATCTTTCCTGTTGTGATTATGCTCATCAGCGTCCTCTGGGCATTGGGTATGATGGCCCTTTTCGGATACAAGATCACCATGCTCACCTCCATCATTCCCCCGCTGGTGATCGTTATTGCGGTCGAAAACTGCATCTTTATCCTGAACAAGTACCACTACGAATATACCCTGCATGGCAACCAGGCCAAAGCATTGTCAAGGGTGATACAACGGATCGGGGCTGCCAACCTGCTCACCAACGCGGCCACCGCCGCGGGTTTTGCCGCATTCACCATTACCAACAACAAACTGCTGGTTGAATTCGGATTGATCGCCTCCCTCGGCATCATGGTGATCTACGTGCTTTCACTGACACTTGTTCCGATTTTCTTCAGTTTTCTGCCTCCACCTCGGGGAAAGTACACAAAACATATCGAGGCAAGTATCGCTAAATCACTGATCGACAAAGCAGTATACTGGGTGACTCATTACCGTAAACCGATCTATTATGCAATGGGCGCCTGCATTGTGGTGGGGGTTGCCGGGGCGCTGCAGCTGAAGACCAGCGGTACCATTGTCGACGATATCTCCAAACGGGATCCTATATACAAGGACATGATGTTCTTTGAAAAACACTTCAAGGGGATCATGCCCCTGGAAATCGTTGTCAACACCCATAAAAAGAAGGGAGTCCTGAATCTCTCCACCCTGAAAAAAATCGACCGTTTGCAGGACAGCCTGAAGAAGTACAAGGAGTTGTCAAAACCGTTGTCCATTGTAGAGGTCATCAAAACAGCGAGGCAGGCATTTTATGCGGGTGATCCTCAATATTATTCACTGCCGAATTCCAACGAACTCACCTTCATGGCCGGGTACATCCCATCGTTTAAATCGAAGAAACGATCGCTTTTGGATAATTTTATTGACTCCAATTACCAGGTCACCAGGATCAGCGTGCAAATGGCCAATGTCGGGACCGTTAAAATTGACAGCATTCAGCAAAGCCTGAAACCAACCATCGACTCCATTTTCAACCCGGCCAAGTACCAGGTTACCATCACAGGTACAAGCGTGGTGTTTTTAAAAGGGACCAACTTCCTGATCAAGAATTTATGGGAGAGCATAGCCCTGGCGGTGGTGATCATTGCCTTGTTGCTTGCATTCCTCTTCACCTCCTGGCGAATGATCCTGATTTCACTCATTCCTAACCTCATCCCGCAGCTCATGACCGCCGCCCTGATGGGATTTACCGGGATCCCGATCAAACCATCCACCATCCTGATTTTCAGCATTGCCTTAGGGATTTCCGTCGACAACTCCATCCAGTTTCTTTCCCGTTACCGGCTGCAGTTGAAACACACCAACCATGATATCCCGTCTTCGGTAATCTCTGCGCTGAAAGAGACCGGCTACAGCATGATCTACTCCTCCACCGTCCTCTTTTTTGGCTTCGGGATTTTCATGCTCTCCACCTTTGGCGGAACCCAGGCGCTGGGATTCCTCATTTCGTTTACGTTGCTTGTGGCAGGGTTGCTGAACATGTTTGTGTTGCCATCCATGCTGCTTACACTGGATAACTGGAGTACCACAAAAGCTTTTGAAGAGCCCCTGGTCGATATCTATGCTGACCCTGAGGACCTGGACCTACCGGAAGATGATCCTGATAAAAAGGGATATTAGATTCAATTTGTTTATTAATTTTACCAGGCCATATTTAAACTCTGCATCATGAAAGGAATCATTTTAGCCGGAGGATCCGGAACACGCCTGCACCCGCTTACCCTTGCAGTCAGTAAACAACTGATGCCGGTCTACGACAAACCAATGATCTACTATCCCCTGTCGGTGCTGATGATGGCAGGGATAAACGAGATTCTTATCATCTCAACACCCCATGACCTCCCCCATTTCAAACTTCTCCTGGGTGACGGGAAATCGCTGGGATGCTCCTTTTCCTATGCAGAACAGGCAGTTCCGAATGGTCTTGCCCAGGCCTTTGTCATCGGCGAGCCCTTTATCGGTAAAGATAAAGTTGCACTTGTTCTTGGTGATAACATCTTCTTTGGCAATGGTCTTTCTCAAATCGTACATGAAAACAATGATCCGACCGGCGGTGTGGTTTTTGCCTACCATGTGCATGATCCCGAGCGATATGGAGTAGTTGAATTCGATGAAAATTTCAAAGCGCTCACCATCGAGGAGAAGCCGAAACAACCAAAGTCCAATTATGCAGTTCCCGGCCTCTACTTTTACGATAATTCCGTGGTGGAGGTGGCAAAGAACATGAAACCCAGCGCCCGCGGGGAGTATGAAATTACGGATGTTAACCGGTGGTACCTTGAACAGGGGAGCCTGAAAGTCGGGGTGTTAAGTCGTGGCATTGCATGGCTGGACACCGGCACCTTTGAATCACTATTGCAGGCATCCCAGTTTGTTGAAGTGGTACAAAACCGCCAGGGTCTGAAAATCGGATGTATTGAAGAGATTGCCTACCGCATGAAATTCATCAACCGCGAACAATTGAACCAGATTGCACACCCGTTGCTCAAAAGTGGGTATGGCCAATACCTGCTGAACCTTACCGACTAATTTTCGCTATTTCCATCTCCCTCACTGCCATGCACTCCCTAAAACACCTCCATCAGCGGGTAAGTAAAGCTTTTTCCGGCACAAGGTTCGATCACCAGCCAATAGAGTTATACCAACCTATTTCTTATACGCTCGATCTCGGGGGCAAACGGTTGCGCCCGTTGCTTGTACTGATGTCGTGCGATATCTTTGGCGGTGATATAGAACAGGCAGTCCATCCTGCCATGGGCGTTGAAATCTTCCATAATTTCACCCTTCTTCACGATGATATTATGGACAATGCACCACTACGCCGTGGAAATGCGACCGTACACCAGAAATGGGACACCAACACCGCAATCCTGTCGGGAGACACCATGTTCGTAATTGCTTATGAACACGTTGCCAAAACTGATCCCCTGTTGTTGCCACAGGTTCTTGATCTCTTCAATGATACTGCAAGAAAAGTATGTGAAGGACAACAATACGACATGAACTTTGAGACACAGGAAAACGTGAGCATTGCCGACTATATGACAATGATCAAGCTGAAAACAGCTGTCCTGATTGCCTGCAGCCTGAAATTGGGCGCTATTCTCGCCAATGCCGGCGATGCAAATGCTGAACAAATCTACGAATTAGGCATTGAACTCGGACTGGCTTTTCAACTTCAGGACGACTACCTGGATGCCTTTGGTGACACCAGCAAGTTCGGTAAAGCCATAGGCGGCGATATAACCACCAATAAAAAGACCTACCTTTTCATCAAAGCCTTTGAATTGGCAAAAGACGATACCCTGTCCAAACTGCATAATCTGCATTTTGGCCCAGAGGTAACGGGCCAGCAAAAAATTGAAGGTGTTTTGCAGATTTACCGTGAATTAAAGATTGATGAGATCACCCGTGTTGCAATCGAATACCATCATGAAAAGGCGATGGATATTTTAAAATCATTTCATTTTGATCCTCGTGTTACGAGGGAAATGACAACTGTTATGCAAGAGATGCTGGGTCGCGAACGCTAAATCGTAAATCGTAAATCGTAAATCGTCCAATCGTAAATCCCCTTAGCCCTCCATGATCTCCAACTCATAATTCAGCTCCTCCCACCGTTTCATCTCCCGTTCCAGTGTCCATTTTAATCCTTCATACTCCTTATACAGGCTCCCATCCTGAATCTGTTTCTGGTATTTGTCCGGGGTGCCAAGCATCCCCTCTTTGAGTTTCAATTCAGCCTCCAGGCGTTCAATTTCAGTTTCGCATTTCCCTATCTGGGTCTTCACCTTCCTGATCTCCTTTTCGTTCTCCTTACGCTTCTCCCAGTTGATCTTGTTTTTGGATACCGGGTCATTGTCGCCCGATGCAGCTGTACTCTTTTGAGCCGCCTCCAGTTCCTTGAGCGATTGCATGCGCCGCTGATCCAGAAAATCATAAATATCGCCAATGTACTCCTTCATCACCCCGTGGCGAAATTCAAAAACACGATTGGTCAGCCCCTGCAGAAAATCGCGGTCATGCGAAACGATCAGCAAAGTTCCGTTGTATTGCAGCAAAGCGCTTTTCAGGACATCCTTCGAACGCATGTCAAGATGGTTGGTAGGCTCATCCAGGATGAGGAGATTTGCAGGAGTCAGCAGTAATTTAGCCAGGGAAAGACGCGACTTTTCTCCGCCTGACAACACCTTCACCTTTTTCTCGATATCATCGCCGCTGAACAGAAAACCACCAAGTATACCTTTGATACGGGTACGGATATCACCAACAGCAATATCATCAATGGTTTGAAAGACCGTTCTTTCAGGGTCGAGGTAGTCGCTCTGGTTTTGAGCATAGTAGCCAATAACCACATTGTGCCCGTATTTCAATTCGCCGGAAAAATCAACCAACCCGGTAATGACCTTCGATAAAGTGGTCTTCCCCTCCCCGTTCTTCCCGACAAAGGCAATCCGGTCACTTTTTATGACAGAAAAATTAAGATCGTTTAAAACCCTTTTTTGCGGGTAATCCTTGCAAAGGTTGATCCCTTCCAGGATGATTTTTCCTGAGTGCGGCGCAGGAGGGAACCTGAACCGGATGCCGGATTCATCCACCATGTCGATCTCCACGAGATCAATTTTATCAAGCAGTTTGATCCTCGACTGAACCTGTTTGGCTTTGGTTGCTTTTGAACGGAAACGTTCAACAAACCGTTCTATCTGGCGAATCTGGCGCTGCTGGTTGTTGTGGGTAGCCAGCTGGCTCTCCATGCGCTCCTCCCGAAGGAGCACATATTCAGAATAGTTTGCCTTGTAATCATAAATCTTCCCGAAAGATATCTCGATCGAACGCCTGGTAACATTATCCAGGAAAGCCCGGTCGTGCGATACCAGCACGACGGCTCCCTTGTAACTCTCCAGAAACTCTTCCAGCCATTGGATGGAATCGATATCAAGATGGTTTGTCGGCTCATCCAGCAGGATCACATCATGCTGTTGCAGGAGAATTTTCGCAATTTCCACCCTCATCTGCCAGCCACTGCTGAACGTTGCCATGGCCCGGCCAAACTCCTCACGCTCAAACCCCAGCCCGATCAATACTTTCTCAATGTTCACATGAACCCCCTGCCCTCCGATCAAATGATACCTGTCAAGCGCATCAGAGTGCTTCCTGATCAGCTTTTGGTAACTATCCGACTCATAGTCCTCCCGCTCGCCGATCTGTCTCTCATAATCAGAAATCAGGCCTTCCAGGTGAACAACTTCGCTGAAGGCATTCATTGTCTCTTCAAGAACTGTCCTGTCACTCTGAGTGGCCATCTCCTGGGGCAGGTAACCCACAGAATAACCATCCGGCAGAATAACATCGCCTTCGTCGGCTTTTTGAATCCCTTTGATGATTTTTAAGAGGGTAGATTTACCGGCGCCGTTTTTACCTACAAGACCAATACGGTCCTTGTCGTTGATAATGAACGAAACATGGTCGAAGAGAGATTCGCCGCCAAACTGAATGGAAAGATTGTTGATTGAGATCATAGGGTGCAAAGATAAGAATAGAAAAGAAATGGGCTGACCAAAAGGCCAGCCCATTTTAGAATCGTAGGGGCGGCCCTTGCGGCCGCCCCATCCGTACGGGCGGCCGCAAGGGCCGCCCGTATGGGATTAATGTGTCACCGTAATCTTCACAGTGCGCACGCCTTCGGTGGTAGAAATCTTCACGAAGTATACGCCGGTCTTGATAGCTGAAACATTGAGTTTAGTGGTTTTTGAATCAACATTGCTGCTGGTATAAACCGTCTGACCTACAAAGTTCATCACATCAACACCTGTGATGGTGTAATCGCTCTTGATGTTCACAATTTCGCTGGCAGGATTAGGATAGATCATGATCTGACCATTACCTAATTCATTCATTCCAACTGCGAAGAATGGAACTGTGATTGTATCGCTGGCAGGTTCGCAAATAACGTCATTGTTTGCAGAATTCTTGTACAATACAGTGACATAATATTTGAAGGTGCTGCCATCAGGAGTAGTTGGAGGATAGGTGTCAACATAGGTTGCTGCAGTAACAGGAGTTGCATTGAGCTTGTTGTAAGGAGCAACGCCGGTTCCGGCTGTTCTGTAAACATTGTAACCAAGAAGAACACTGCTGTCGGCAACACTGCCGTTTTCGTTTACACTTACCTGATTGGTGGTAAGGTAAGCCGGGTGGTTGTTAACACCAGTAGCAGTTCTGGTCTGAGCAACGGTCTGAAGTTCATTTACATAAACTTTCCTTGGCTGAACAAGTTCCATCTTGTCACCGGCAGGGATTTCAATATAGAGATCCTGCAGGAAGTCGCCGATAGTTGAGGCAACAAATCCGGAATAGTCAGGAAGTACACCGTGTACAGAAACTCCGTCAGGACCAACATTGTCGGCTGAGAAGCAAGGATAAGCGTCGGTAGCTGAGTTGCTCAGCGGCTCGAGCATGATCCCGATCATTTTTCCGCCAACACCTGTGATGTTGCCAAGGAGAACGTTATTTTCCCACTTGTCATCACCAGTAGTTGTCAAAGGTCCGATGGTGCCTAATTCGGCAAAGGTTGTCCAATCCACAACGTGGATTTTGTATTGCCAGATACCTGTTGTTCCCCATGATGCATGGTGGAAATTGATCTTGTTCAGAGCAGCATCAGGATAGGTAGCCAGATCGTAAACAACACCGTAAGCATTGTTGTAAGCCTGGAAGTAACCATTATCAGGTGTACCTGACCACTGGAACAATTTCTTCAGAACGGTTGGCAATGTACCAACGCAATTCGGAGCAGTCCAGGTAAGGGTGGTGGTGAAATGTGACTGTGTAGCATGCAGTGCAGTAGCAGGAGTACAAATTCCATAAGCATGGATATTGTCAACATACCAGTGCAGCATATCGCCAGAGTTCACACCATTGGCAACGAAGCGGATGCGGAAAGATTTACCTTTCACAGCGCTGATGTCAATATGCTTTGGAATCCAGTTGGTTGAACCGTTGTTGGTAACTTCCAACTTCTGATGCCATGAGCCACCGTAGAAGATATCAATGGTAAGTTTTTCTTTACCAGTGTTGTTGCGGTCGATCAGTTTGTAATCGAAATCAAGCCAAATCTTGGCACAGGTCCATGGAGAAGCATCAATTACTTCGCTGGTGAGGGCCTGGGTATAGTTGGCGATAGCAGGTTGCCATGTAAAGTCGGCACATGGTGCAGGATTACCGATACCGGTGTTCATTGTCCAATGTCCGGTCGGAGCCCAGCTCTGGAAAGCAAATGTTCCAAGATCCCATGGTTCGTAGAATGGCAGCGGAGCGCCGCAATTCAGGGTTACGGTCTTTTCGCCGGCTGTGTTGGTAAGTGATTCACCAAACTGTCCCGGGAAACCATAAGTAGTCAGATCATACCTGGCTTTTACATCATATTTGTAAGTGCCCGGGTTCAGACCATAATCGTAGTAGGTAATTGAATCCTGGTGTGGGTTCCTGTGAATGAAAGCGCCATCACGATAGATGTTGTATCCAACGAGACCAACCGGGGTTGAACCACCGCCTGTGCCACCTGACCAATCACCAATTTCAGTTGCCCAGATCCAGCTTGCAGCAGTTGCCTGGTTCAAACCGATAAGCGCCAATTTGGTACCAACCTGGCCACAACCTAAACCGCCGGCAGGACCATTGATGTTTGTGCTTGCGTTGTTATGAACAACACCAGTGTTTGTTACAGTAGTTCCGGTAATTTTCCATTTCTGGTATTCGTCGCCGGTTCCGGCTGCACCCTGACCGTGGAGCCAGAGGTATGGACCACCAGATGTCTGGTTTTCCCATGCTGAACCATAAATGCTAACTACGGCAGGACCAGTAGCAATGGTAGCGCCGGTAGTAATGTTCACGAGATAGAGATCCGTCCATCCACCACACCAGAGACCATTGTTGGTAACATCATAAGCAATGTGACGCACACCTGGAACAGAGGTAGGAATAGTAGCTACCAGTGTTTTTGTGTTGAAGTCCATTTTATAGATAGAAGAAGCATTTGAACCACCATACATGAATTGAGTTCCATCATAGGTAAGGTCGCGGACTGCAGTTACGCCAGGAATGCTGAATGATTCAATAAGGGCACCTGTTGTAGCCTGATATTTGAAGAACCAGGGTGGTCCAACACTCCATGAAGTGGAGTAAATAAAGTCACCAACGATTTCAACACCAGCCTGACCTGTACCTGAACCAGCCCAACCATAAAGAACATCCCAAAGAACGTCGCTGTTATCGCTGTTTTCTTTTTCCTTCATCGTATAGATAAATGGAGAGAATTCGGCATTGGCATTCGGGAAATCGGTACGCTGGGTCATTCCGAGAATTTCAGGAGCATCACCCATGGTAACCGGTTTCTTCCAGGTTAAGTAAGTGTTACATTCAACACCGGTAGCTGTGAGGTCACGTGCAGGATAGAGGAAATGAGCAGTGAAGTTCACACAGATCTGTGGGCTGTAACCGCTACCATAAACTGCTTTTACGCAAGCCTGGTAAGTCTGGCCATAAACCACCTGGTTCGGCGGAATGTTGTAAGTGGTATCAGGCGTGAAAGCGCTCAATACATTGTTCAGATAGAAGTTGTAACCAATAACGCAAGGATTCGGGCCTGTTGTTCCATCGGTGCTTACCACCTTGATGTTGTCAACATACCATCCGTCGATATCAACAGAGCTAACACCAGCTGCATGGAAACGAACCTTGAAAGCGGGGTTATGGGTCTGTGAAGTGATATCAAGGGTTTCTGAAGTCCATGGAATATTAGCACCTGATGAGTTGTCATAAGTCTTCAGCACGGACCAAGTTGTTCCGTTCCAAAGCTCAACAGCCATTGTATTCAGGTTGGTTGTACCATAGTTGTCGAGGAAGATGTCATACTTCAGTTTCATCTGGGGAGCATGAACACCTGCCAGTGACTTACTGGTGAGGTACTGATCGTAGTTTGTTACGGTCGGGGTCCAGTTAAAGAAAGCTGATGGAGCTGGGTTACCTGTACCGGCAGACATCTGCCAGTTGGTTCCGCCGGAAACCACCCACTGGTTGGTTGTGAAACCACCGGCGGTAAAGGTTTCGTCAAGCTGGTAAACCATTGCTCTTGGAGGACTCCATGATGCATGGAGGCTCTGATCGTTAACAACCAGGTTGGTAGCAGGAGCTGCATCCTGGAGTAACATTACGTTATAGGAAGCATCACCATTGATAACGATGTTCTGGGTATATACCGGGTAAGTGAAACGAATCACCTGCAACTGGTAGTTACCTTTCCAAACGTTGGTAAAATGCACACAACCTGATGTATCGGTTGTTTTGGTGTAGTTTGTGTCAGGATAATCCTGGTTTACCAGTTTAACCACGGTACCGGCTTTAGGATTGGCAGCGCAGGTTAAGGTAGCACAAACGTTCACATTGGCAATCCAGCATTTTCCAATTACATTGGAGAATGTCGGAGCTGAAGGACGCTGTCCCGGAGGGGAATAGATCGCTTTAACAGCCCAACGGTAAGGAGCGCAGGCAAGGGTTGGCCAGCCATTGTCAACGGTTGTGTTCACGTTGCCTGTCCAGATGGAAGTCCAGAGAGCCTGGTTGCCTTCCTGTCCTTGTTTCAGTCGCCATACCTGGTAGCTCATGGTGCTGGTGGTTGGCTGGGTTCCGTTGATTTTGAAAGGAACACCCTGGCCATAAGTTGTATTGATGGGCACATAACCGCCGGCAAGACCAGTAAATAACAAACCATTACCAGTTGTCGGAGTATTGTTGATGGTTACATACGGACACCATGGGCCGGAAGCGATAGTTCCGGCAGCGCTGAATTCAATCCAGTAATTTCCTGCAGGCAGGGTGAGTCCGGAAGTATTCACAACCATTTTCATGATCGGACGCTGGGTATTACCAGTAACACTAACACGGTAAATATTCGTGAAAGAAGTGCTTGACATTCTGTTGGTAGTAGTATCACCCCAAACAACAGTTGTACCAGGCTGTCCCGGTGTACCATTGAGAATCCGGCAGTAAACAGCGGTAAATGATGACGTTGTAGTAGATCCGGTCTGATACCCAAAGAATTCGAGGGAGGTAACATTCCATGCGGTTCCACTTACGGTGAAATCATCAGCGATGCGGTAATATGCTGCGCGGTTTACGTTGCTTCCATAGCCGGTAAGCGGGGCCTGGAGCATGCTCTCATCGGCGCCACCAAAACCAGTACCTACACCGGTAACCATTGATCCGTTATCAAACAGTACGGAAGAAGGTGCATCGGTAAGAACTACAGGAGTACCAACGATTGTTGATCCAACACCATTGTCAGTCTCAGTCTGGTTGACGGCAACTGGTAACGTAAATTGCTGGGCAACATTGGTATTCATCATGGTTGACCAATCGAAAGGCTCGGTACGGGCAACGCCTTCATAACCAGAAACCGTGGTAACAGGAGTTTCATAGATAAGGCCATTAACGGCACCAGCAGTGATGAGTTCCTTATTGGATGAAGCGTTATCACCCAGCATAGGACCACCTACACCCTGCATGATGGCACGCATCATGAAATTGCCAGCGGCAGGAATCCAGGGAGCGCCACCGGTAACAAATTTCGAATAGCTGCGGAGTTGGGTGTTGGTTAAGTCAACGCCAAGACCGGCAGCCTGGGGAGGAATGCCACCTTGTTTCATCACCAGGTAGAAATCACCTGAGTTGATAGTTATAGGAGCTGCAAATGAGAAATCAACCCAGCCAAAAGCGTTGGCAGTAACTTCTACACTGTCAATTTTTGTTCCCGGAAGACCACCGGCACCATCAGCTTTATAGGCCATCATCATAAACTTGGCAAGCGGAAGGGTTGTGGCTGTCGGGTAATTTGAAACAGTTCCAAGGTTTACTTTACCACCAATGAGTTTTACTGGCCATCCCAGCGGGGTGAACTTTAAGGCATTGAGGTTATTGGCAGTTGCCCAGATAGCAAAATTATCCTGAGTACCATCATCATAGATCATCTGGTAGAATCCCTGTGGAACTCCCCAGTTGAGGTTGACGGCAGTCGGAGTGGTAGGATTGTTCAAAACTGCGGTGAAAGGTCCCGGAGGAACAGCAGTAGGTAATAAAGCGGCATCCTGGGAAGCGGTTGTACCAGCTGCCAGTGTAATGTTGCCACTGAAATCATCATAACCGGTTTTGCCGATAACGATAGGCTGAACGCCAACAACCGGAAGAAGAGCTGTGAGGTAGACACCACCAGCGGTAGTATAGGTGGTCGTCTGGTTAGCGCCTGTACCGATTTTCACGGTAGCGCCAACGATAAAATTACCAGTTGAAGCATCGGTCACAACACCACTTGCCCTTGGAGGCAGAAGCATTGAAATGTTCAAGGTGGTGGTAACGCCGCCGCTAATGGAAGCTGTACCTGAATAAGGAACAAAACCAGTGGCAGTAACAGTAACATTAACAGTTCCGGCATTGAGGTTTGAAACAGAATAGAAACCGGCTGCGTTGGTAAGAACGGGAGGAAGAGCATTTACAACAACTGATGCGTTTGCAATAGGAGCTCCACCGGCAGCGCTTGTAACAGTGCCTGATAAAGTGCCCAAAGCAATACCATTCAGGTGTGCAAAGTCAAGATAGCAGTCGTTGCCATAGAATGAAGTGAACAGGAAACCAATTCTGAGGTTTGCCTGGTTGCCAGCATTGGCAGGAAGGGTAATGGTGTGAATCTTCCAGCCGGTAGAACCGTCATAACGATTTACCTGTGTTCCGGCTGTTGTCCAGGTTGCTCCACCATCAATGGAATATTGTACTTTAACATTGTCAGTACTTCCCGTATAGCCAAGGTCATGGTAAAAAGCAAAATCTACAGACGATCCTGCATAACCTACGGTAGATGTGCCCGTGGTTCTGTAGAGGCGTGTTGAATTGGTGCCTGCACCACTAATTGAAAACGAGTTGTATTTAACAAAGTAAGAGCCGTTATAGGCTGCAGAAACCACCGGGTAACCAGGGGCACCACCCAGAATATAAGATAATCCAAGCGTAGTACCAGTCACCTGGGCGGTGGCCCAGTTAGCAGGAATAGCTCCTCCATTTTCCCAGCTTTCAGTCAGCAGAACTGTCTGCGACCTGGCCTGAGGTGCAATCATAAATGCCATGGCGAAAACCAGCAGCATCATGACCATTTTTGTAACGTTTTTCATAGAGATGAATTTAGGTTAATAATAATTGACTATTAATATAAGGGTATCAATAAACTTATTGATATATATGGGGAATAAACTTTCAACATACATATGTTTTCAAGTATAAACAGATAACCAGCAATAATAATTATTATGCTGATTATCAACAAATAAGACAATAATAAACGATTTTATCTCCATGCAAAGATAATCACAAAATTTAATTTTCGTAATAATATTGTAAAATTTCACTGTGGAATTCGGGGGGGGGATCGGGCTGTATTGTGGGCAAGTGGACAAGTGGACAAGTGGACAAGTGGACAAGTGGACAAGCGGACGGGCGGACGGGCGGACGGGTGGACGGGTGGACGGGCGGACGGGAAAAAAAAAGGGCCGGCGAATGGCCGGCCCTTTTAGGGTTTGTATGGGCGGCCATTGCGGCCGCCCTACGTTATTAGTGTGTCACCGTGATCTTAACCGTACGGATGCCTTCGGTGGTAGAAACCTTTACGAAGTATACGCCTGCGGTTAATGTTGAAACATTGAGTTTCGCGGTTTTGGCATCAACATTTCTGCTGGTATAAACCGTTTGACCTACAAAGTTCAGCACATCAACATTGGTGATGGTGTAATCGCTCTTTACATTCACGATTTCAGTCGCAGGATTTGGGTAAACCATGATCTGGCCATTGGTCAGGTCATTTACACCTAAAGCAGGGAAAGTAACAGTGATTGTATCAGAAGAAGCTTCACAAAGCAGTGCATTGTTTGCAGAATTCTTGTACAATGAAGTTACATAGTACTTAAAGATTCCACTCTGCAGTGTAGAAGGATAGGTATCAACATAAGTTGCAGCAGTTACAGGGCTGGCATTCAGCAGCGCGTAAGGAGCAACACCGGTTGAAGCTGTACGATAAACATTGTAACCTGAAAGGGTACTGCTGTCAGCAGCATCCGTTTCGATGCCCATAACACCATAGAAATGGGTATCGGCTGTACGGTTTGTTTTCGACAGATGGTTGGCAGGAACCGTTGCACCAGGAGCAGAAACTGCACCAGGAACGAGGGTTACTTCCTTCAGGTCAGCACCAACAAGTGCCTGTGCCTGGATAACGAAACAACCAGTTCCGATACCGAGTCCGAAGGTGCTCAGTTTTGCCCATACGCCAGCATTATCCCTGTACCAGCCAAGGTCAAGGCCTGCATTGGGTCCGTCATTATCCCAACCAAAATAGTTGGTTGCCGTAGGATTGTTGTTAAACTTAACCATGGCAAAGAATGGACCTGCGAAAGGAATATCAGGAGCAGTTACAGTTACCCAATCATCACTTGATGGCTGGAATGATGCACTGGATCCAAGGAGGACATGAGCAGCACTGTAAACATCAACCTGCATGGTGAAAGGAGCGCCGGTGGCATTTGCCATCCAGTACATTTTGAATTGCTTCAAAACTCCGTCATAAGCTGCAGATATCGGGAATTCGGTACCCAACCAGGCAACTTCGCCATTGTCGGTAACTCCGGATTCGGCTGTACCATCATCAAACAGGAAGTTCATGATCTGACCTGATGTACCGCTTCCGCAATTCGGGGCAGTCCAGGTAAGGGTAGTTGTAAAGTGTGACTGTACAGCGTGAAGAGCTGCAGGTGCTTTACAAATTCCATAAGCATGAATATTGTCAACATACCAGTGGAGAAGGTCGGCTGAGTTAATACCATTGGCAACAAAACGGATACGGAATGATTTTCCCTTCACCGAGCTGATGTCAATATGTTTGGAAACCCAGTTGGTGGAACCGTTGTTGGTAACTTCCAGCTTCTGGTGCCATGAGTTGTTATAGTATAAGTCGATCGTCAGTTTTTCCTTACCGGTGTTGTTACGGTCGATAAGTTTCAGATCGAAATCAAGCCAGATAGAAGCACAGGTCCATGGAGAAGCGTCGATAACTTCGCTTGTAAGGGCTTGTGAATAGTTGGCAATAGCAGGTGACCATACAAAGTCGGCACAAGGAGCAGGATTACCGATACCGGTATTCATGGTCCAATGTCCTGTTGGTGCCCAGCTCTGGAATAAGAATGTTCCAAGATCCCAAGGTTCGTAGAATGGCAGCGGAGCGCCGCAATTCAGGGTTACAGTCTGTTCGCCGGCAGTGTTGGTAAGTGATTCACCAAACTGTCCTGGGAAACCGTAGGTGGTAAGGTCATACCTGGCCTTAACATCATATTTGTATGTACCCGGATCGCGTCCGTAGTCATAATAAGTAATTGAATCCTGGTGTGGATTCCTGTGGATAAAGGTTCCATCACGATAGATGTTGTAACCAATGAGTCCATCAGGTGTTGCACCGCCGCCGCCACCAGAGGTGGTAACAGGAAGAGTTGCGCCTGAAATCTGATCGGCTGTACTGCTTAATACAGTTGAAGCACCTGTGGTGACATCAACGGCCCGGATTTGACCCTGACCAGCAGTATTGTTGTAAGCGCCCATCGTAACGGTATTAACGGCCTGATCATAGAACATGCACTGACCGTAGTTAGCGTCGAATCCGAGAGGACCAACAACAGTAGCAAGACCTGTGGTTTTGTTGATTGAATAGAACCTGTCGTTTACGAGGTCATATCCATAGAGGTTACCAAGAGCATCACCGGCCATACTGATCATACCAGCTGAGTTAACGCAAGGACCAACAAGTGTGGCGCTTGGAACTGCAGGATTGATCTTCCAGAGTTTATCAGTCGTCAAAGAAGCAGAAGAGACACCATAGATGTCGCCATTGCTGCCATCGATTGCGAGGTCAAGCATCTGGTCGGTTGTTCCGTTGCCCATGCTGCCAAGATCGGTAAAGGCGCCAGTTGCCCTGATCACCTTGAAGAGGTGGTCGCTTCCATCTCTGATGGCATAAGCAAAGTCAACCTGATTGGCCGGCATTTCAAGATCGTGCCAGAAATCAGTTGCGTTGGGAGTAGCAGCAATATTCACCTTGCCACCAACGTTGTTCACATCAAAATTGATGGTGAAATGGGTTGATGCATCGATACCAAAAGCGTTTGAACCTAAAGGCGCATCTGTTGGCAGTGAACTGACAACGGCTGCAGCGTTTTTAGGAGCAAGACCTGATACTGATTGTGAATGTTCAACAACTCCGTCAAACATAGGAATAACCGGAGCATCGCCTACGGTAACAGGTTTTTTCCAGGTTAAGTAAGTATTACATTCAACACCGGTTGCTGTGAGGTCACGTGCAGGATAGAGGTAATGAGCAGTGAAGGTCACGCAGATCTGTGGGCTGTAACCGCTACCATAAACTGCTTTTACGCAAGCCTGGTATGTCTGGCCATAAACCACCTGGTTCGGCGGAATGTTATAAGTGGTATCAGGTGTGAAAGCACTCTGAGTTCCGTTGAGGTAGAAGTTGTAACCAATCACGCAAGGATTCGGACCGGTTGATCCATCTGAACTAACGATTTTCACATTGTCAATATACCATCCGTCAATATCCACAGAATTCACACCGGCTGCATGGAAACGAACCTTGAAAGCGGGGTTGTGGGTTTGAGCAGAGATATCAATGGTTTCAGAAGTCCAGGGAATGTTGGCACCGCTTGAGTTATCATAGGTCTTCAAGACGGACCATGTGGTTCCGTTCCAAAGTTCAACCGCCATGGTGTTCAGGTTGGTTGTACCATAGTTATCAAGGAAGATGTCATATTTGAATTTCATCTGGGGTGCATGAACACCGGCAAGAGATTTACTGGTCAGATACTGATCGTAAGCCTGTACCTGTGGGGTCCAGTTAAAGAAAGCTGAAGGGGCAGGATTACCTGTACCGGCAGACATTTGCCAGTTGGTTCCGCCGGAAACAACCCATCCGTTGGTAGCAAAACCAGTTGCGAATGATTCATCAAGCTGATAAACCATTGCTCTTGGAGGACTCCATGATGCATGGAGGCTCTGATCGTTTACAACCAGGTTTGTGGGAGGAGCTGCATCCTGTAACAAAGTTACATTGTAGCTGGCATCGCCCATGATGGTGATGTTCTGGGTGTAAACAGGATATGTGAAACGGGTAATGGTCATCACATAAGTACCTTTCCAAACACCGGTAAAATGAACACAGCCAGCAGTATCAGTTGTCTTTGTATAGTTGGTATCCGTGTAAACCGAATTGGTCAGTTTTACAATGGTACCGGCTTTTGGATTTGCAGTACAGGTAAGACCAACACAAACATTTACATTGGCAATCCAGCCTTTACCGATAACATTCGAGAATGTCGGTGCGGAAGGACGTTGTCCCGGAGGAGAATAGATTGCTTTTACAGCCCAACGATATGCACCGTTCGGTAATGTAGGCCAGCCATTGTCAACAGTTGTGTTAACGCTGCCGGTCCAGATGGAAGTCCAGAGAGCCTGGTTTCCTTCCTGACCCTGCAGGAGGCGCCATACCTGGTATGACATGGATAATGGGGAGTAATCAGCAACACCTTCATGACCTGTAACAGTAGCAACAGGAGATTCATAAATGAGGCCGTTTACTGCACCAGCAGTGATGAGTTCCTTGTTAGCTGAAGGATTGTCAGACAACATCGGACCACCGGTACCCAGCATGATGGCACGCATCATAAAGTTACCTGCGGCAGGAATCCAGGGAGCTCCACCGGTTACAAATTTAGAATAGCTGCGGAGCTGGGTATTGGTTAAGTCAACACCAATTCCGGCTGCGTGAGGAGGAATTCCGCCTTGTTTCATCACCAGGTAGAAGTCACCGGCAGTGATATTGATAGGAGCAGCAAATGTAAAATCAGCCCAGCCGAATCCGGTAGGAGTAACTTCAACGCTGTCGATAATGGTACCTGGTAATCCACCAGCGCCATCGGCTTTGTAAGCCATCATTTTGAACTTGGCAAGCGGAAGTGCATTTGCAGGATAATTTGCAGCAGTTCCGAGGTTCACTTTACCACCTACTAATTTCACAGGCCAGTTCAGCGGAGTGAATTTCTGTGCGTTGAGGTTATTGGCGGTGGCCCAGATAGCAAAATTTTCCTGAGTACCATCATCATAAATAACCTGGTATCCACCCTGGGGAACTCCCCAGTTAAGGTTAACAGCAGTAGGGGTTGTAGGATTATTCAGGACAGCTGTAAAAGGACCTGGCTGAACCGCGGTGGGTAACAAAGCGCAACTCACGGTAGCGGTTGTATTCGGAACCAGGGTTACGGTGTTCAAACAGTCATCATAACCTGTTTTTCCTATAATAATTGGCTGACTACCTGAGAGGGAGAGCAGCGGGGTAAGATAGGTACCACCTGTAATTGAGAGCGTGGTTACAGCACTGGCGCCTGTTCCAACGGTAATCGTTGCACCAACAATTGGTAAACCTGTTGAAGCATCGGTAACAATACCACCAACCTTCGGGCCCGGAGCCAAAAGAAGATCAAGATTGGTGACTACACCGGTAACGATGGTGGCTGTGCCGGAACCTGCGATATAGCCGGTAGCAGTAGCGTTGGCAGTAACAGAACCTGCATTGAGGTTATAGATGATGTACATTCCATTGGCACGGGAAGTATCCTGTAAAGAGCCAATACGTACAATTGCTCCGGCGATCGGGGCAAGTGTGTTAACATCCCTTACATAACCCATCAAAACACCAGGGTTGATCGGGGGAATGCCAAAACGAATGTTCGGACGTGAAGTCGGAGCATTGTTTGTTGCAACAGTGCATTCTGTTTGGAGGTCAGCATAGTGACCAGCGGTCATTCCTGCAAGAGTAGTTGAATTTACGGTTGAATAGTTGGTATAACTGGTATTTGCATAGCAAATTTCAACAATTACATTTGAGGTGCCATTCCAGATAAACGGGGTGGTCAGGGTGATATTCTGCCAACCGGTTCCGGGAACGGAATAAGGAGTGGTATAATAGGATGTGAGACCAGCAACATAGCCGGCAGACAATGTGGTAAGGGCGGTAGCGCCTAATTTCACATTGAAACCATTCATAACCTGGGTAGAGTTGCCGATTACATTGAATCCTACAGAAGAGAGGTTCCCTGCTGATGCACCTGCAGCTGTTAATTCAGCGGCTGTGTAAAGCATCTGGGTTCTTCCGCCCATCCAGTAAGTGGTATACGGGTAATTTGAAGAAACGGTTCCGGTACCAATGGTAGCAAAGGCAGGAGGTGCGGCAGGACCGGCGGTAACATGTACCAGATCCATTGCGCAGTTATTGCCATAAGCTGAAGTGTACAGGAAGGCAACATAAAGAGTAGCCTGGTTGTTGGCACCGGTAGGAAGAACAACATTTTTGGCTTTCCATCCGGCTACAGCATTGTAGCGGTTGAAAGTAGCAGCTGTGTTCCAGGTGGTACCGTTGGTAGACCACTGTACATCAACTTTATCAGCATTGGCTGTGTAGCCTGGATCTTCATACCAGACAAAGTCAACCATGATAAAGGATTTGTTTGTGGTGGAGACTGCAGCAGTCCTCTTCATACGGGTTGAGCCACTGCTGATGTTATATGAGGCGTACTGGACGAATCTCACACCATCATAAGCAGCCGAAATCGTAGGATTGGTACTGGTGGTCACGAAATTCACACCAAGTGTGGTTCCTGTAACCTGTTCCAGCGCCCATCCGGCCGGAGGAGTTGTTCCGCTACCTGTCTCGAAGCTTTCGGTCAACAGCATCGTCTGCTGTGCAAACCCAAAAGAAACGAAGACAAACATCGACACTGTAAGCAGTGCCAACATTTTCAGCGTTTTGGTAACATTTTTCATAGTTTAAAATTTTAGGTTAATAATTATTGAATAATGAAAATATAAGGGTACCAATATTTCTATTGATATATATAGAGGGAAAAAAATTGCAAATCAGCACTTTAAAATTATTTGAATAAGTTCGCAAGGTACAATTATTTTGGTAAATGAATACACTGCGCTGAATATTTATTTAATTACATTGATTTTCAGGAATCTTGTCTCTGCCCGGTTACGGATCATGAGCAAATATAAACCGGAATGCAATGAGGTTGCTTCAATGGTTATTTTGCGGGTGCCTGCGGGTGACCAGTTTCCGGCAATTTTTCCGTCGGCGGTGAACAGGCTGACTTCCAGTATATCTGCTGCGCTTTCTATGGTAAAATGGTCGGTAACCGGATTGGGGTAAACCATCATTTTATGCTCCATGAAGCTTCCGGTTCCTGTAACGAGGTCAACCAATACTGTATCAGAATTTGAAGAGTTGACACACTCTGCAAACTGTGCCTGAACGAAATACCTGTATTGTCCCAGCGGAAGTCCACTGTCTGTCCAGGCGGTGTCTGTAACCGGTGTTGTATTTATTTTTCCGTAGAAATTAGCTCCGGGGTTTTTCCTGTATACATCATATCCCAGGATTGTTTGACGGTGATCATCGGCACCAATCGAACAATCGTCAATCGCCCATGGATACCACAGCCCGTTTCCGTCTCCATCAACTGCATGCCATGCGATATCAATTGTTTCGCCATCGTACATGGAGAGATCGACGTGATACGGCGTGATCCATGCGTTTATTCCCGATGGCCCGGGATATGGAGGAAGTGCAGACATATCCATCATTATATCCCATGTGTTTCCCTGGTCGGCCGATACTTTTAAATAATAGTGATCCAGGTGGAGTGATCCCTGGTAGGTATAACTCCAGAAGGTAAGATCGCCATTTACATAGATATTATTGGCGATAAGCCACTCATCCTGGTGATTATAGTCCCAGTTCACCCCGGCCGAATAGTCTCCGTGATGAACCCCCGTAAGAGAATTGACTGTGGAATGCGACCATGTGGCTGATGGATTGGCCGTTTGTTTTGTCCATTGTGCCGGGGGGAAAAAGATCCCTTCAAATCCCTCGTTTAAAATATTTCCCCCATAACATGCGGGAGGACTCCAGGTCAGGTGGATTTCGCTGCCAACCGGCGCTCCCTCAAGGTCAGCTGCAGGATAGCATACCGGATAGATGCTGACATTATCGATAAACCAGTTGAGGATTTCAGATGAATTCTGTCCAGAGGCCCTGAATCGCACCCTGAATCCCTTCCCTCGCGCGGAACTGATGTCGATATGGTAGTTTGTCCAGGGAATGCTGCCGGTATTTTTGATTTCAGCCTTTTTATGCCAGGCATTGTTGTAATAAGCTTCGACGAACATTTTTTCTGTTCCGGTATAGTTACGGTCGTTGAGTTTCAGGTCGAAATCCAGCCAGATGGCAGCACAATTAAAAGGCAACCCGTTGAAAGGAGGACTTTCGAGGGCATAGTCATAATCAACCACAGGGGGTTGCCACCGGAAATTTGCAGCCGGCGACGGAAGTCCTTCGTTGGGATCGATAATCCAGTTTCCCTGTGAAGGTGTAAACCTCCATTCGTTGAATGAAAACACCCCGGCATCCCAGGATTCATAAAAGGGAAGCTGTCTTCCCCAGTTGATGGTAAGGTGCAACGGGCCGGCTGGTATGCTTTGACCTGACTGCCCCGGAAAACCATAACTGGTCAGGTCATAGTTTGCAGCTACACCATACGTGTAATAACCGGGCTCAAGTCCGAAATCGTAGAAAGTCAATGAGTCGGGGTTGCTGACGGTGGCTATTACACTGTCGCCACGTGTGATGGTATACCCGGTAAGCCCGGGAGGGACTCCCAGGGTGGAATCTGTAGCTTCCTGGGGTTTCTCCCAGGCTATAAAAGCGGCATTTTCAATGGGATATCCATGGAGGTTCCTTACCGGGTAGAGGAACCCGGAGGTGAAAGTTGTGCAGACAGAATCGGAATACCCGCTGCCATACAGGGCCCTGACGCAGGCGGTATAGGTCTGTCCGAACTGGACCTGGTTCCCTGGAATCGGGTAAGCATTCTTGGTGGTGTACCCGCTGATCACATTCCCAAGATAGAAATAGTATCCGAGGATGCAATCAGCCTGTTCCTGAGCAGGTTCAGAAGCGACCACTTCAATGTTGTCGATGTTCCAGTTGTTGATATCCCTTGTATCGCCTCCAAAAGCATGGAACCGGATTTTAAAATCCATCGCGGTATACCCGGAAATGTCGATATCTGCACTGGTCCATGGAATATCTCCGCCGGAACTTGTGTGATTTTCAAGGGTATGCCACACAGATCCGTCCCAGATCTCCACCGCCATCTGGTTCAGGGTGGTGGTGCCATAATTGTCGAGGAAAATATCGTACCTGAGTTTCAGCAGGGTGGAGTGCTGCCCCGAAATCGTTTTACTGGTTAAAAACTGTGAATAATTTGATTGCGCCGGGGTTGTTCCGAACATGACAGAAGGAAAAGGATTGCCAACCGCTGTCGATATTGCCCAGTTGGAACCACCTTCTATCGTCCATGAATTGGCTGTTAGGGAACCTGTGGCCCAATCTTCAGTGAAAAGGTTACTTTCAAAGTGAGGAACATCCCACCTCGCCATCAGGCTGCTGTCGTTCACCACCAGGTTTGCCGGCGCAATTTTCACCTGCAGGAGAACCAGGTTCAGGGAAACCGGCGCCACCACGGGGACAGATTGAATAATTGAGTCAAATCCGAACTTTACAATGGTCAGCTGGTAGGTGCCTTTCCATACATGCGGCAATGTGATGTTTCCCGCCGTATCGAAAACCGCTGCATAGGCAGTGTCGGGATAGGCAGCATTCACAAGCCGAAGGGAGGTTCCTTCTCTTTTAGCGCTGTCACAACTTAGATCGAGGTGGATATTCACAGGGGCGGTCCAGCATTTACCAAGGATGTTTGAAAAGGCAACAGGCGACCAGCGATTGCCGGAATATTGCACTTTCACACCCCACCGGTAAGGTCCGCAGGGAAGTGAAAACCAGCTGGTATCGGTGATCATTGTTGAATTGGTCGTTCCAACAGGCGTCCATGCTGAAGGATTCTGCTCCTCACCCTGGCGCAGCCGGTATACGTTGCTGACACCGGCATTGACCGGATCCTCTGCGAGAAAGACAGGTCCTCCGGAACCCTCACATTTTGCCCTGATCATAAAATTACCCCCGGCCGGATACCAGGGACCTCCCCCACTGACAAACCTGGAATAGCTCCTGTATTGCGGATTTGTTTCGTCGACGGCTATACCTGATGCATTTGGCGCATTCCCCCCCTGGACCATCACGATATAGAAAGAGCCATTGCTGATGGACACCGGCGCAGGCAATGTGAATTCAACCCACCCAAAGCCTGCCGGCACCACATTAAACGGACCTGCAATACTGTTTCCAGGTGAACCACCGGCGCCGGCGGCATCGTAAATCCTCACCTGGAAAGGGGTCAGGGGGTTGCTTCCCGGGGGATAATTGGAGACTGAACCAATATGAATGGCTCCTCCCGTAAGTTTTACCGGAAATCCAACCGGAGTAAATTTGAGTGCATTCATATTCCCCTGGGTAGTCCAGAGGGCGAAATTATCAGGCAAACCATCGTCATACAGCAATTCATATGCGCCTGACGGGGAACTCCATGCGACTGCAACCGACTGGGAAACGGTATCATGAGAAACATTGACATTGCCGGGAGGATTAAGGCTCTCCCATAACTGGATATTTAACAGCGAAGTACCACCAGGCTGAAAAACAACCGGTGCGGATAGATAGTTTTCGAACCCCGGCTTTACACAGGAAACTTGGAAGGTCCCGGCCGGATTGATGGCAATGGTGTATATTCCTCCCGAGGTGGACCAGGTGAAAGTTCCGTTGACGGAGATTTTTGCACCCACCACCGGCAATCCATTTGCCCCGTTTGTAACAATACCCTGCAATACAGCGGGGGAAAAAGGCATTGTCAAGGCATAGAAATGCAAGGGCAGGAGAAAGAATCCCGGCAGCAGAAGACAAAATGCCAGTGTTCTCCAGAATATTCCACTTAACCTGTCCTTGTAAAAATTCATCCTGTTATTTAAACTATAAATTGCTGATAATGTTACAAACTTACGCAAAATCCGGGTCATTTTTCTAATCTGTCGCTGATTTATTATTCCGGGGGAGGGCATGGAATTTATTGTAAATTTGCACGGGCATTTATTTCCAATCCTGCACTTCAGCCGCGATCTCCATCAATATCCTTGCAGATCGCCAAGATTTATTTGTTTTTTTAAGGAATTGGCTTGTTAATCAGAAATTAAATTATACCTTTGCACTCCCAAATTTACGAACATCAACACATTATAACATGTACGCAATCGTTGAAATAGCCGGTCAGCAGTTCAAGGTAGAACAGAATGACGAAATCTTTGTTCACCGGCTCGAAGGTGATCCAGGAACCAAAATTGAATTTGACCAGGTTTTACTCCTTGATAACGACGGCAAGATCAGTGTTGGCAAACCTCTTGTAGAAGGTACCAGCATCTCCGGCCAGATCGTGGATCATGTAAGGGGCGACAAAGTGGTTATCTTTAAAAAGAAACGCCGTAAAGGATATGAGAAGGAATCCGGTCACCGTCAGGATTTTAGCAAAGTGCTCATTGAATCCATCAGTGTCAAAGGCGCCAGGGCAAAAAAATCAAAAGAAGAAGCAACAACAGTCGAAGAATAGTTAATTAAAAATTGCGATCACGGATTTTTAGTTATTACGTTTAAATTATTAATTAATAAAGATATGGCACACAAAAAAGGGGCGGGTAGTTCAAGCAACGGCCGCGAATCACATAGCAAACGTTTGGGTGTAAAAATTTATGGTGGTCAGTATGCCAAACCGGGCTCCATTATTCTCCGCCAGCGCGGTACCGTGCACAATCCGGGACTGAATGTCGGCATCGGCAAAGATCACACCTTATTTGCACTTGTTGAAGGCATCGTGGAATTCAAGAAAAAACGGAGCGACCGTTCATTTGTTTCGATAGTTCCAATGGAAGAAGCTGCCAATTAATTTTTTTTCGCAGCCTTTCAAGAGATATAAACCTTCCGGGTTTTAAAACCCGGAAGGTTTTTTTATTTCCGGGTTGCCCGATTTTCACTATTTTTGCCCTGTAAACCACAATTATTATGCTCTCTCTTAATTTTATCCGCGAACATCCGCAGGAGGTAATCGACCGACTGGCGATCAAGAATTTTAACGGCAGTGAGGCGATTGCAAAAATTTCCGAGTTGGATAACATGCGCCGTGAAACACAGACAAGGCTGGATGAATTGCAGTCACAAAACAACAACCTTGCCAGGGAGATTGGCGTTCTCTTTCAATCGGGGAAATCTGCCGAAGCAGCCATTTTAAAGGAGAAGACCGGGGAGTTGAAAATCCAGGCGAAAGAGCTGGACCTCTCCCTTGAAACTATAAAAAAGGAGCTGGACGACATCCTGGTTCGTGTGCCAAACCTCCCCCATTCGTCGGTACCCCCGGGAAAAACCCCCGAAGACAACCTGATCGTATCCCAGGAGGGCGAAGTAATGGAAGCCGCTGCAACGGCAGTTCCCCACTGGGACCTAACGACACAGTACGACATTATCGACTTCATCACCGGGAACAAAATTACCGGGGCCGGGTTCCCTGTATATAAGGGTAAAGGAGCCAGGTTACAGCGTGCGCTCATCAATTTCTTCCTCGAAGAGGCACTTAAAGCAGGATATATGGAGATCCAGCCACCCTATATGGTAAATGCTGCATCTGCCTATGCCACTGGACAGCTGCCCGACAAGGATGCGCAGATGTATCATGTAGGACTTGACGACCTGTACCTTATTCCAACGGCAGAGGTTCCGGTTACCAACATCTACCGCGACACCATCCTGAAAAGCCAGGATCTCCCGGTGAAAAATGTGGCCTATTCAGCCTGCTTCCGCCGTGAAGCCGGTTCCTATGGCAAGGATGTACGCGGGCTGAATCGCCTGCACCAGTTCGACAAGGTCGAAATTGTGCAGATAGCCCATCCCGACCGCTCCTACGAAATCCTCGAGGAGATGCGTAATTATGTAACTGGCTTGCTACGTAAACTTGAACTCCCCTTCAGGGTATTAAAACTTTGTGGAGGCGATATGAGCTTTACCTCTGCCCTCACCTACGACATGGAGGTGTGGTCATCGGCCCAGGCGAGATGGCTTGAAGTGAGTTCTGTCTCCAATTTTGAAACATTTCAATCCAACCGGCTCAAACTCAGATTCAAAGATGATTCAGGGAAAATGCAAACCGCCCATACCCTGAATGGCAGCGCCCTGGCACTTCCACGGATCATGGCCGCTTTGCTTGAAAACAACCAGACCCCGGAAGGAATCAGGATCCCGGAGGTACTTGTTCCATACACCGGTTTTGATTTGATCGGGTAAACAGGCAACCGATGAGAAAGACGATTATTCTCCTGGCATTTGTCATTGCGGCGCTCCTTGATCCCAAAGAATCCAATGCCCAATTTGCTTTCGGACTTAAAGCCGGTTACAATGCTTCCAGCCTGAGCACGAACATCGACACCATCAAATCAAACATGAGCTCTGGTTTCCATGCAGGCGCGTTTGCCCGGATCGGGAAAAAAGTTCATCTGCAACCTGAGTTCTATTATACCCTCTCGGGCGGAACCTTTCAGATCGGAACAAATACACTGACCGACTGGAAACAAAAGGTTACCATCGGCACACTTGACATTCCGCTCTTGATTGGTTTTACCATCATTGATTCAAAGACCGTAAAATGGAGGATCATGGTAGGTCCTGAAGCCTCTTTCGTGGTAAACTCCAAAGTTGAAAATCTTAACCTCACCGGTCCGTTGGAAAAAGCCGACCTTCGAACCACCAACTGGTTTATCCAGGCGGGCACCGGAATCGATCTGTTATTCATGACCCTTGACCTCCGTTACCAGACCGGGTTAAACAGCCTGATCAATGATGTTACAACTCCGGCCAACGGCTACACCACACCCTATCCTGTGAATTCCAAGTCGAACCTGTTCGTGGTAAGCCTTGGATTCAAGATCATGTAAGGGCCAAATCCCCCGATTACTTTGAAAGTCAATAACATTGATTACCGGACCGTATGGATGAAAGGAACTTCGGTTTTTTTTATTGAACAGAACCTTCTCCCCTTTCAATTCAGCATTCATGAGGCGAAATCCTATATGGAGAGCTGCCAGGCCATCCGGACGATGATGGTACGCGGGGCAGGAGCCATCGGAGCGATCGCAGGATTTGCAATGGCCCAGGCCGCACTGGAGGCTCCCGGGTCCAACCGCCTGCACTTTCTTAAAAAGGCCAGGACTGAAATAGAGTCGACCCGGCCTACAGCCAGAAACCTATTTCATGCAGTAGAGATAGTTTACACTGCCGCCTGCCTTTCGGGGAAGGATGCAGTAATTGCCGCTCAGCAGGTTGCCGACCGGGATGCCAGTGACTCAAGATCCATCGGAGAATATGGCAACAAGCTGATTAACAATGGCATGAACATTGAAACCCATTGCAATGCCGGTTGGCTGGCCTTTGTAGATTATGGCACTGCCTTGTCGCCAATATACCTCGCCCATCAGCAGGGAAAGAAAATCTTTGTCTATACCGATGAAACCCGGCCCAGGAGCCAGGGAGCCCGTCTGACTGCCTGGGAACTTGAACAGGCCGGGGTTCCCCATGCCATCATCCCTGATAATGCCGGTGCCTGGCTGATGTCGCTGGGCAAAATTGACATGATGATTGTCGGCGCCGACCGCATTGCAGCAAATGGAGATGTGGCGAACAAAATAGGCACACTTGAAAAAGCACTAGCAGCCAAAGAATATGGTGTGCCATTTTATGTTGCAGCCCCAACTTCCACCTTTGACATACATTGTCCTGACGGTGCACACATTCCGATCGAAGAGCGCAGCGAAGATGAACTCCTCTACATGGACGGCATCACCTCGGATGGACGACATGAACGGATCCTGGTTTGTTCACCCGGTTCCCACGCCATAAATCCTGCCTTTGATGTTACCCCGGCAAAACTTATCACGGGAATTATTACAGAAAAAGGAATTATCCAACCAGGGAATGAGGCGATTAGGAAGTTGATGGGCTGAGAAGTGGCTACGGGGGAGATGGTAAATGTGAAATGTGAAATCTGAAATTTGAAATTTGAAATATAAATAGACGCATATGAAACTGACCAGAATTTTCTCAGGGCTCCTTGCAGGGGCATTTTTTCTCAGCCTGGGGGTACTTGCCTCCACCGAAAATTTGAAGGAAAAGCCCTCTTCACCAAAAAAAACAACGGTTGAGAAGAAAAAGGATGCTGATAAGGCGAAACCACAGGAAAAATCGAAGGATAAAAAAGAGAAAGAGAAACCCAAGGAGGATTCCGTATATAATTCGGGTCTTGTGAGCGGGATGAAATTCCGCAGCATCGGGCCGGCCTTCTGTTCAGGGCGAATCGCTGATTTTGCGGTAAACCCGAAGAACCACAGTGAATGGTTCGTGGCTGTAGCTTCTGGACATGTGTGGAAAACTGTCAATAACGGCACCACGTTCGAACCTGTCTTCGACAACAACGGAGTTTATTCGATCGGCTGTGTTGTTATCGATCCAAACAACAGCAATGTGGTTTGGGTGGGAACCGGCGAGAATAACCATCAGCGGTCGCTGGGATATGGCAATGGCGTTTACAAAAGTTCCGACAACGGGAAGAGCTGGAAAAACATGGGATTGAAAGATTCGCGCCAGATCGGCAAGATCCTGATCGACCCCCGGAATTCGGATGTTGTTTATGTGGCGGCAGAGGGATCTGTCTGGGGACCCGGCGGAGACCGCGGACTTTACAAGACCACCGACGGGGGTAAAACCTGGAAGAAAATCCTTGAAATCAGTGAACATACCGGGGTGAACAATGTGCTTCTTGATCCAAGGAATCCGGATATTCTTTATGCATCCTCAGAACAGCGTCGTCGTCATGTATTTACCAAGATCGGCGGAGGACCGGAGACTGCGATCTACAAATCAACCAACGCCGGAGAATCGTGGGATAAGCTCACTTCCGGACTTCCCGGTGCCGACATGGGCGGGATAGGCCTTGCCATTTCACCAGTGAATCCGGATGTAGTTTATGCCATCATTGAATCGACTCCCGATGCAAAAGGGTTTTACCGCAGCAGCGATCGTGGTGCATCCTGGCAGAAAATGAGCGACCATTCTGCCCAGGGCCAGTATTATAACGAGATTTATTGTGATCCAAAGGATGTTAACAAAGTCTATTCAACAGAAACCGTTTCGCAGGTTTCGGAGGATGGAGGAAAAACCTGGAGGCCGGTTGGCAACAACAAACGCCATGTGGATGACCATGCCATGTGGATCGATCCCGACGACACGAAACACATTTTTATCGGCAGTGACGGCGGGGCTTATGAGTCCTTTGACGGAGGGAAAGAGTTTATTTTCAAATCGAACCTTCCTGTGGTTCAGTTCTACCGTGTACAGGTTGACAATTCCACTCCATTTTATTATGTATACGGGGGAACCCAGGACAACAACAGCATGGGAGGCCCGTCGCGGACCACTGCCGGAGCAGGAGTGCTGACCGACGACTGGTTTGTGACCAATGGCGGCGACGGCTTCTGGTCGCAGATCGACCCGGTTAATCCCAATATCGTTTATGCAGAATCCCAATATGGCGGCATGGTTCGCTACGACCGGAAAAGCCAGGAAGCTGTTGACATCAGGCCGGAACCGCGCAAGGGTGAAGACAGCTACAAATGGAACTGGAACACACCGCTCATCATCAGTCCTCACTCACCCTCCCGCCTCTACACGATGGCCAATAAAGTTTTCCGAAGTGATGACCGCGGAAGCAGCTGGCAGGTGATCAGCGAAGACCTTACTGCCAAACTCGACCGCAACACCTGGCCGGTTATGGGTAAATACTGGTCCATTGATGCAGTACAGAAAGATATTTCAACCTCGCTCTACGGAACCATCATCGCGTTTGATGAGTCTTCCGTTAAAGAGAACCTGCTTTACGCCGGAACCGACGACGGGTTGATCCAGGTATCAGAAGACGCAAAAACCTGGACCAAAATTGACAAATTTCCCGGAGTTCCTGAAAATACCTATGTGAGTGATGTTTTCGCCTCCAGGTTTGATGAAAATGTTGTATTTGCCTCTTTTGACAATATATTACGTGATGATTTCAAACCATACCTGCTGAAAAGCGCAGACAAGGGGAAATCATGGGTCTCCATTGCAGGGAATTTACCGGAAAACGGAACAGTCCACAGCATCCTGCAGGATTTCGTCAATCCCGACCTGCTCTTTGCCGGAACTGAATTCGGTTGTTTCTTCACCATCGATGGCGGTAAGAACTGGATCCAGCTCAAAGCGGGCCTTCCTTCGGTATGTGTGAAGGATATGACCATCCAGAAACGCGAGAACGACCTTGTGATTGCCACATTCGGCCGCGGATTTTACATCCTGGATGACTTCACACCGTTGCGTAACCTGAAGAAGGAGAATCTCGATCGGAGCGGGTACCTCTTCCCGGTGAAAGATGCCTTAATGTATCTACCTACAGATACGAAAGGTTCACAGGGATCGACCGTATTTGTAGCGAAAAACCCCGATTTCGGAGCCGTATTTACCTATTTTATCAAAGAGGTTCCAAAAACAAAGAAGGACATCAGAAAGGAAAAGGAGGGTGAATTATTCAAAAAAGGAGAGAAAATTCCACAGCCTTCTGAAGCCGACTTGCGCCTGGAAAAACTGGAGATTGACCCGTATATCACCTTCACCATTACAGATGCCAATGGTTCACCTGTGCGGATCATCCGTAAAAGTCCCTCGAAAGGGATTAACCGCCTCAACTGGGACCTGAGATACCAGTCAACCCGTATTGTCGAAACCGACAAGTTTGACCCGCTGGGCGACAATGGCAGCGGAATCCTCGCCATGCCAGGCAAATACAAGATCAGCATGACCCTCACAGCCAATGGAGAGGCCAAACTGCTTGCAGGGCCCGTTGAATTCAATGCAATAGTCCTCAACAATACGACCCTTCCAGTTTCCGACCGCAGCGCCATGGTGGAATTCCACAAAAAAGTTGCCGAAATCACCCGGGTGATGCAGGGGACAGAGAGCTATGCGGAATCGTTGAACAGACGTGTTTCCAGCATCCTCCAGGCATTGAACAGTGCGCCTTCGGCTAATCCTGACCTGGCAAAGAAAGCCCGTGAAATCCAGCTGCAGCTGGATGAAGTCCTCAACGTGAAATTCAACAGGAACATAGGCAGGCCCAGCGAAGAGGAGAATCCTCCGGCACCGGTGCCACTGAACAGCCGTCTTGGAAAACTAACGTGGATCAGCTGGATGACGACCGGCGATCCTTCACAGAACCAGAAAGATGCCTATGCCATCCTTGAAGCCGAGTTTCCTCCGGTGTACAACAAGGTAAAACAGATTGGTGAAACTGATATTCCCCAACTGGAAAAAGCGCTCGAAAATATTGGTGCACCTGTTACCCCGGGACGGTTACCGGATTGGAAGAGATGATGGGTCGTGCAAATCCCCCTGTTGGTCGGCAAATTTGGCTTGGTCGTCTAAAAAATCAACCTGTGATTGATTTAACAATTACATTTGCGCAGATATTTTAAATGCATAGGGGGTTTTCAGGTTTTCCGTCTGCTTAACTTATTCAGCCGATTACTACACTTGTCAAACTTGTCACACTATCACTTTCTACTCTGATACCGACAGCCGGGAATCGTTCTGATCCTAAACCGAATTGAAAACTCCCTTTTTTCATTTTAAAGCCGGGCATTGTCCGGCTTTTTTATTTATGTTCCTCGCAGAATTTGCCAATACTCTTTACGATATAGTTTATCTGACTCTTTTTCAAAGAATTATAAAACGGCAAACGAAGGATGCATGAAGAAAACATGTCGGTATTGGGAAGTTCACGGCCATCATGTTTATCGATAAAATAGGGGCTGGAATGCAGTGGCAGGTAGTGAAAAAGGGCATTGATACCCCTGGCTTTGAGGAATGCCATGAGTTTATCCCTGGTTTCCGGGGTTTGTAGGGTTATATAGAATATATTCCCGTTCACCGTTGCATAATCAGGAACAACAGGACGTTTAAGGCGACCGCTCTCCTCCAGCGAATGAAGTGCTTCGTAGTAATTCCACCACACCTTTTTTCGTTTTGACTGGATTCGGTCGAACCGGGATATCTGGGTAAACAAAAACGCGGCAACAGAATCGGAAGGGAGGTACGAAGAGCCGATATCCACCCAACCATATTTATCGATCTCACCCCGGTAGAAGGCTGCGCGGTTAGTCCCTTTATCCCAGATAATTTCAGCCCTTTTTGCAAATTCAGGTTGATTGATGATGAGCAGGCCGCCCTCGCCTGAGATGATATTTTTTGTTTCATGAAAGGAGAAGGTACCGAAGTGTCCGATGGATCCCAGTGGTTTTCCACGGTAAAAGGAATCGATGGCATGGGCGGCGTCTTCCACCACAAACAGGTTATGGCGGGCGGCAATTTCCATGATGGTGTCCATATCGCAGGCCAGTCCGCTGTAATGGACAACCACAATGGCTTTTGTTCTTGGAGTGATCAGGGGTTCAATAGCCCGGGGATCGATGTTCGGAACATCCGGCAGGGTATCTGCAAAAACCACCTTTGCACCGCGGATAATGAATGCATTAGCGGTTGACATGAAGGTAAACGAAGGCATGATCACTTCATCTCCCGGCCCGATCCTGCACAGCAGGGCCGACATCTCCAGGGCATCGCTGCAGGAAGTGGTCATCAGCACCTTGTTAAACCCGAACCGATCTTCGAAAAACCGGTGGCACTTTTTGGTATAGGTGCCATTCCCGGCAATCGTACCGGAAAATGTCCCCCTGATCAGGTGCCAGAGGGAAATCCAGGGGATATATGGTTTGTTGAACAGGATCTGCATGATATTAATTATATCAACATTTTTCTCCATCCTCGGCCTGAAGGCCGAGGCAATTGAAATTGTTTACCAGTTTACCAGTTCACTAGTTCACTAGTTCACCAAAAAATTGCTTAGTGCGGATAATCTCCTAATTTTGTGCGAAATTAATGCATTTTTCTATTTCCTGACATTTGGCGAAAAGAACCTACCTGCGCGATATCCTCAGCCTGCTCGGAAGTAACCTTACGGTGACCTTCTGCAACCTAGCCATTGGCGTGATCCTGACACGGTGGCTTGGGGCGGCAGGGTTTGGTCTCTATTCGGCCATCATCGTGGTTCCGATCATGGTGATCGGCTTTACCCAGCTGGGGATCCGCAGGAGCACCATCTACCATATCGGCAACAAACTCCTTCCTGAGGACCATATCGTCTCGGCATTGTTCCTGCTGTTGTTGTGGACCAGCATGCTGAGCATCCTGATCTGCGGGTTTGTCTACTTCTTTTCGTCAAGCCAGCCTTTTGACCCTTTGATTATCGTACTTGTTCTGCTCACAATCCCGCTCCTGCTGACCAATGTTTTTGCCGGCGGAATTTTCCTTGGAAAAGAGGACATTAAACGAGCCAGCATCCTCAATGCAGGCCCAACCATCATGACCCTGCTACTCACAATCCTGTTCGTTTGGGGCCTGAAGATGTCGGTCCTTGGCGCCTTCCTGGCCATTGCCCTTGCCAATTTCATCATGTTTTTCATGACCTACCGCATCATCATCGTACAGTTCCGGTACAACATTACCTGGAAATATCATGAAGGGATCATGAAAAGCATGATCAAACTGGGCCTGGTGAATGCCATTGCCGTGTTTATCATGCAGTTGAATTACCGGCTGGATATATTGATGCTGAAAAAGCTCTCCACCCTGGAAGAGGTAGGCTTTTACAGCCTCGCCATGCAGATTGCCGAACAGTTGTGGCATGTCCCACTGGCCATCGAAACCATCATTCTCAGCCGCAGCGCCAATTCCAATGATGACAAGCAGGTTCACCGCACGGTAGCCTCCATCTTCAGGGTTTCCCTGATCATCGGCTTTATTGCCGGGGTAGTAATCTTCGTGGTTGCCCCTCCCCTGATTCCGCTGATCTTCGGCAAGGAGTTTTCACACAGCGCTCGGCTCATCCAGGTGGTGCTACCGGGGATCCTTCTGCTGATAGGATTCCGGATTCTCAACAGCCGCCTGACCGGGATGGGGAAACCGCAGATTGCCATCTATACCTTTTTACCAGCACTGGTCATTAATTTCATTGCCAACCTCTTCCTCATCCCCCGGTATGGCGGAATAGGCGCCGCATGGGCTACAAACATCAGCTATGGAATTGGTTCCATCGCATTTATCATCGTTTATTCCAGGCTGATCAAAATGCCATTGACTGAAATCCTGAGAATCAGGAAAAGTGATTTCTACTTTATGCGCGATTTCAAAAAGATTTTCAATGAAAACAGAAGACCTAAGTAAGATTCCGATTTTTTTTATCCTTGGAAGACCGCGTTCGGGCACAACCCTGCTCACAACCCTCTTCAATGCGCATCCGAACATCAGGATCGCCCCGGAGTTCCCGGTCATGCTGTTTTTGTACCAGCGGTTCAGGAAAGTTAAAAAATGGGATGAAACCACCATCCGGTCCTTTGTGGATCATGTATTCTACTTTTCAAAATTCAATGTACGGCGGGTTGAAAACCTGAAGTTTGACAAAGAACATATCGTCAGCGAACTATTGAGATACCAGGATAAAGGATCTATCCAGCTCTTTTTAAAATGCATCAACTATTACGCATTTTCATTATACACCAAAGAAGAGACCCTCTGGATCGGCGACAAGAACCCGGTCTACTCCATGTCGGCCAACCGGTTCAGGAAGATCTTTCCCGAAGCAAAGTTCATCTGCATCATCAGGGATTACCGCGATAATTTCATCTCCATCAAAAAACTTGCAGAAAAAGAGGTGGCGGTCGAGGCTCCTCAAATCAGTCTGCAGGTAGGCAGGTGGCGCTATTTTACCCGCCTGTTTCTTAACCTGAAGCGCCGGTACCCTGAAAAGTATTACATTCTCCGCTACGAAGATCTTGTGACAGACCAGGAGGCTACCTTCAGGTCGTTATGCGAATTTCTCGCCATTGCCTATGATCCTTCGGTATTCGATTTTCACAAGAAGAAAGAGGAGACCGTGGATACGTACGGCAATTTCATCTATGAAAAGTTCCATGAGAACCTGATGAAACCGATCAATACCGGGCGGATGAACACCTGGCAGAGTGTTCTCTCACCGGAAGAAGTCAGGACAGCCGACCAGATTGCAGGCAAATATGCCGACCGGCTGGGTTACAGGCGGGAGAACAATGGATTCAACCTCCTGCTGTTTCTGAAATCAAGTCCGATGCTGGCCTATAACTATATCCTGTTGTCGGTGATGGTATTTGGCACCTACCTGCCCTACAAAGTAAGCCAGTGGTGGTTTTTCAAATCACTGATCCTTCTGAAGATCTATATGCGCCTGGTTGGAAAGAAAACGGCGCCAAAACAATGACATGGACTATTCCAGTTGCAACGACTTGATAATCCTGTCGTCAAACTCCCCGTTGTTATATCGTTGCATCAGTTTGAACCGCTGCAGTTTTCCGCTGGAAGTTTTTGGAATTTCGTTTGATTTGATCAGGACCACTTCATCAACGGTGATCCCAAGGTTGCTGCGCAGCAGCGCCCTTAACCGTCGAAATACGTCCGGAGCTTTTTGTTCAGGCACGCCGGCCAGGAATGCAATGACCTTGTCATGACCAGTTACCCTGTCGGTGGTCCCGCCAACGCAAACTTTTCCATACGTAATGTCATCAATTGTGCAAGCCATGTCCTCCAGGTCATTGGCAAAATAGTTACGCCCGTTTTTAAAAATGATGTCTTTTTGCCGGCCGCTGATATAAAGGTTTCCTTTAAAAAAGAACCCGATATCGCCTGTCCGCAACCACTCTCCGTAAAAGGCAGATGCGGTTGAACCGGGCTTATTGTAATAGCCTGCCGTGATGGAACTTCCCTTCAAATGGATCTGGCCTGACGTCCCAGTGTCTACCGGATGGTCTTCAGCATCCAGGATAGTAACTTCAACATCATTCAACGCCACGCCCACGGCTGAGAGCACACGTGCCTGCGGGTCGGAAGGATCAACAGGAGTGGCCAGGTTTTCACGGTCAAGGAGAACAGCATCAAATGCGGTTATCACAGATGGCTGCATCAGGGGAGTAAATGAAATGGCCAGGGTGGCTTCGGCCATGCCATAAACCGGCATCATGGCTTCCGGCCTGAATCCGAAGGGTACCAGCGAATCGACAAACTCCTGCATGATCTTCACGGAAATCGGTTCTGCACCGTTCAACAGGGCTTTCATGGAGGAGAAATCCCGGTCCAGCAACGGCTTGCTCCGTTTTAAATGCCTTAAAACCAATGCCAGCGCAAAGTTTGTTCCACCGGAAATGGCAATTTGATTCCTTCCCATCAGGTCAAGCCACAATCCCGGCTTCATAATAAAATCAATGGTCTCAACCTGGTATTGGTCCGACAAGCTGTACATCGGTGTAAAGTGATAACCGATCAACCCCATGTCATGATACAGCGGCATCCAGTTGCCTGTCCTGTCAGGATAGTGCACGTTAAGCCCTGTGCGGATGCCATCCATATTGACCATCAGGTTTCCATGGGTGAGCATAATCCCTTTCGGATCGCCTGTACTGCCCGAAGAGAACTGGATAAAGGCAAGGTCATTGGTATTCAGAACCGGTTTCGGAAAGGAACCTGTACAATCAAGATCCGCTCTGTGCCGTACTTTTTCAGATGGCAGGTTCCCTGAATCGATCACTTCCGGGCTGACAAAAACAAAGGGCTCTTTCAACTGGTCGTAGACATTCATCATCTTCACCACTGAGGGGTTATACCCGGAAAAGGTCATTGGCGGCTGCATAATGGTTGGAACAATTCCCAACAGGAAACATCCCCACAGGAGTTCCACCGTCTCCTGGTTATATCTTGTTGCGATGATGATATGATCGCCCTGGTGCAAACCCAGGTTCGACAAACCCGAAGCAATTTTCTCCGCCTCATGCAGCAATTCCCTATATGTTTGGGTTTTTAAATTGCCGCTTTCGTTCATATAGGCGACAAACAACGGATTGGGGCTTTTTGCCGCCCGGTATAGTAAATCCGGAAGGGTAAGGTGTGGGTGGTAATATTCACTCGTTTGGGGCATAGACAATCTTTAATTGTATAATCAGACTGCAAAGTAACGAATAAGTCAGCTACCTGCCATATGTCTGAAAAATTCTTACCTTTGCCCTTTAATACAAAGTCTTATGAAGATTGAAGATTTCATCGCCAAACTTGAAGAGGAGTATGAGGACCTGAAACCTGGTACACTTACACCCGAAAGTGTCTTCAGGGAAGTTTTTGAATGGAACTCCATCAATGCACTTATCCTCATTGCGATGGTCAAGGTTGAATACGATGTTACGATTAATGCCGAGGATATTGCCACCTCCAATACCGTTGCAGACCTGTTTCACATCATCGAATCGCGGGTGCAATAAACCCGTTCAGCTATCGCTGTTCCATTAATGACATTCCTTCTTTGGCCACCTGTTGTATGGATATCTCCTCGAAAAACAGGTAGGGAGGCCATTCAAATCCAAACAGGCTTTTAGTCTCCTCACTCAGTTCAACTGCTTTCAGTGAATCAAGCCCATATGCGGGCAGACTTTTGAGCGGATCAGCCGGTGAACCTTCGTTCAGGTGCCGTGAAACCCATACCAGCAGGAATTGCTCCAGGCTGAGCGACTCCATCCCGTCGGGATCAGCGGCAGGGTTTTCCCGATCGTCGAACATGCGGTCGGCAATCACCTCAAACTTGCCTTGCAGCAGCGATTCCCGGTTGGCCCTACGCATGATTTTACCGCTGGATGTCTTCCTGATAGCGCCTGTTCTGACCAGGGCAATCCGCAGGGGCTGTATCTCAAATTCGCGGGAAACTGCTGAAACAACGGCATCCAGGATGGACGCTGTATCATGGGGCAAAATCGAACGTTTTAATTCTGCCACGATGGCAAGCCTCTCCTTTCCGTTATGCTCGATCGAAAAGGCCGCAGTACATGTGTTCCTGATGGAAGAGTGACAATTTTCAGCAACTTCCTCAATATCCTGGGGATAGAAATTCCGGCCGTGGATGATGATCAGGTCTTTCTGCCGTCCGGTGATGAATAGTTCCCCGTTGTATTGAAATCCCAGATCACCTGTACGCAACCAGACCGGATCGTTCTGACCTGCAGGTGTAGCTTTGAAGATGGCTTCCGTCAGGCCGGGTTTGCCGAAATACCCCATGGTGACCGTACTTCCTTTCGCCCAGATCTCCCCGATTTTCCCGGGTTGCAAAACTTCACATGTATCTGGATCAGCAATAAGAATGGCTGTA
Source organism: Bacteroidales bacterium (assembly GCA_049317265.1). Taxonomy (GTDB): domain Bacteria; phylum Bacteroidota; class Bacteroidia; order Bacteroidales; family FEN-979; genus CAIVAT01. The sequence goes on along the minus strand of JBMOIP010000001.1, from coordinate 173,943 downwards.
TCCATCTTTGTCTTGCCATTGCTGGCAATCCACTGTATATCTGCGCCTTGCCCATGGTCACTGGCCGGAACCACCAGGTTTCTCTCCAACGCTGATGTGCTCACCGGGAGATAAAACGGTGGTTCAGTAATCGATCCGCCTACAAGGATCAGGGTTGATTCAGCCATTCCATAGGCAGGGATTAAAGACTCCGCTTTCAGTCCGACGGCGGAAAAAGTTTCATAGAAGCGGTCGAGGGTCGTTTTTCTGACAGGCTCAGCGCCGCTGTACATTACCCGGAGGGAGGAGAGATCAAGCCTGTTCCGGTGTTCTTCATCGATTTTTTCGACACAATAATTAAAGGCAAAATCGGGCTGTCCGCTAACCGTGGCCTTATAGCGGGTAATTGCCTGCAACAGGAAAAACGGGTTTGAAATGAAGATGAAGGGAGGGATGAGCACGGTTAATGAGCCTGAGAAGACCGTCTCCAGGATCCCGAAGATCAAACCAAGGTCGTGAAACTGGGGCACCCAGTGCAATGCAACATCCCCGGGTGTTATCTGAAAGATCATCTGCAGCGAACGAAGGTTGTACATGATGTTCCTGTGGCTGACCATCACCCCTTTCGGGTCGCCGGTGGACCCTGAGGTATATTGAAGAAATGCCAGCTCTTCGAATCCCGGTTCTGTATCATACACAACCGATGGATCAGAAACCGGCCACGTATCTGTTGCATGCCAGGGAAGTGCTGCGAGCAAAGGGTCTTCCGCAAAGTTTCGTTCAAGCGACCGGGCAATGACCTCCGTGGTCAGGATTGCAGATGCCCCGCAATCGGCTGCGATGGTATGGATACGGTGAACCGAGCGGTTTTTACGGGGCGGATAGGCTGCAGCGGGAATCGTCCCGGAATAGAGGCATCCGAAAAATGCGGTGATAAAGTCGATCCCGGGAGGGTAGAACATCAGCACGGTCTTTCCCTTCAGTTCCAATACTTCCAATTTATGCGCCACATTGCGTGCGGCGATATCCAGATCGCCATAGGTTATGGAACCCGCTTCCGCCTCACCATCGGCGAGGAAGGTAAATGCCCTCTTCCCAGGATGTATGAGAGCCCGCTCCCTCAGAACAGAAACAATGGTAGCCTGGCCGGGTTTCAGCGGCAGGTCTCCGGGAATGGGAACGGGGTTCGTTAAGTTCATCTTTTCAACAGGTTAAGGAGGAAGAGGCCTCCTCCTCCATCTCTGGCAAAATTAGAAAAATGGGGTCGATAACGAAAAAAAAAGTACTTTTGTGTAGTTTCAGTTTAAATAACAGATCAACCGGGGATATCCATGGCGCTTTTTGAGATACCTGATGTGAGGATTGCCGGAATATCGGCATGCGTTCCAAAAAAAACACTATCCAATCATGATTACAACTGGATCACGCAGAAAGAGCGGGACCAGGTGATCCAGATGATCGGAGTGGAAACGCGTCACGTGGCGGAGCCCGGGCAAACCACCTCCGACCTCTGCTTCCAGGCTGCAGAACAACTTTTAGACAAACTCGGTTGGGATCGGGGTGAAATAAAAATCCTGATTTTCGTTTCTCAATCAAGAGATTACATCATCCCTTCCACTTCCACGATCCTCCAGGACAGGCTGAAACTTCCGAAATCGTGCATGGCCATCGATATCAACTTAGGGTGTTCGGGCTATGTGTATGGCCTATCGGTTATCAGCAGCCTGATAAAAACCACCGGGATCAGCAAAGGATTGCTGCTGGTTGGAGACCTCTCCAATGTGACTTCCAGCTACCGTGATAAAAGCACCTTCCCGTTATTTGGAGATGCCGGTACGGCTACGGCGCTGGAATTAAAGCCGGGACATGCCCCCATGCAGTTCAACCTGCAAACCGACGGCAGCGGCTATGACGCCATCATTATCCCTGATGGAGGAGTGCGCAACCTGGCAAGCAAAAAATCGTTCACCGTGAAAAAATATGGAGACGGGATTTACCGCAACCGGCTGCACATAGCACTCAACGGCATCGAAGTGTTTAACTTTTCCCTGCGTGAAGTAGTCCCAAATATAAAGACAACACTCAAACATTTCAACCGCCAGCTCGACGAGTTCGATTTCCTGCTGTTTCACCAGGCCAACCGCCTCATCAACGAAACCCTGCGTAAGATGTTAAAGGTTGATGCAGCCAGGGTGCCCTATTCGCTGCACGACTTTGGCAATACCAGTTGTTCCTCCATCCCCTTGACCATGGTCACCCAGATCGGCGACCTCCTGGCTGAAAAACCTCAGAAACTGCTGCTATCAGCCTTCGGAATCGGGCTTTCATGGGGGACGGTACTGATTGAAACCGATGGCATGGTGGTTCCGGAACTCACTGAACAGGAATTCGTCCCACTTCAATCTCCCCGGGAATGAACGCATTCGATCTGAAAGGTAAAACAGTCCTGGTCACCGGTGCCTCTTCAGGACTGGGCAGGCAAACTGCCATCACCGCCAGTGAATATGGCGCGAGGGTAATTATCACTGGACGCAATGCCGTCAGGCTTGACGAGACATTTCAATCACTTCACGGGGACGGGCACCTCCAGGTTATTGCCGACCTGACCATCCAGGCAGACATAGACCGGCTGGTGGCAGGATTGCCTGTTATTGAAGGATTGGTTCACAGTACCGGAATTTCAGAACTTTCCCCTGCCCGGTTTATTACCGAAGAGACCATTTCCAATACCTTCCGCATCAGTTTCAATGCCTCCGTTCTCCTTACTGCGGGGATTTTAAGAAAGAAAAAGCTTGCAAAGGAGAGCAGCTCCATCGTGTTTATCTCCTCCATTTCCACCCGTTATCCGTTTGTCGGAGGCGCCATGTACATCAGCGCCAAAGCGGCTTTGGAGGCCTATGCGCGCGTACTTGCCCTTGAGCTGGCCTCACGGGGTACGCGGGTGAACTGCATCTCCCCTGCCTTTGTACGCACCCCCATGCTGGATGAGACCGCGGAGAATTTTTCCAGGGAGGCAGTTGATAAAATTGAAGAACGCCAGCTATTGGGCCTCGGCGATCCGGTGGATGTTGCCAACACCATCATCTTTTACCTGGCAGATGCATCCAAATGGGTGAGCGCCACGAACCTGATCCTGGGAGGAGGCTGACCTATGCATATGAAAAAACCTGATTATTCGATCGTTGTCCCGGTTTATAACAGTTGTGAATCGCTGGAGGAACTTTTCCTGCGGATCGGGCAGACGATGAACAAGATTGATAAAAGTTTCGAGGTGATCTTTGTGGATGACGACAGCGCTGATACCAGCTGGAAAATCCTTGAATCCATTCAACGGGCAAACCCGGAGAAGGTGATTGCCATCCGGCTTGCCAGGAACTTCGGACAGCACAATGCCACCATTTGCGGGATTGCCCAGGCTTCCGGGGAGTTCATCATTACCATTGACGACGACCTGCAGAATCCACCGGAAGAGATCATCAAACTGATCGACACCATGCAAGATTCAGATGCCGACCTGGTTTACGGCATCTACGGCAAGAAACACCACTCCATGGCCAGGAACCTGGGTAGCGGGGCGCTGAAAGGCTGGTCGCGCCGGATTTTCAAAACCAAAGGCAATGGTTCTTCCTTCAGGCTGATGAAATCATCCCTTGGAAAAAACCTGCTCAACCACCAGCTCAACTTCATCTACATCGACGAACTTTTCAACTGGTACACCAATCATATGGTTTTTGTGCTGGTGGATCATCAAAAACGGCCCTACCAGCAGTCAACATATACGTCACGCTCCCTTTTTTCAATGCTCTCCAACCTGATCATCTATTACACCGCCATGCCGCTGAAGATGATGGTTTACGGGGGATTCGTCTCTGCATTGCTGAGTTTCATCACCGGCATCCTGTTTATCTACCGGAAACTCGTTCATGGCATTCCGATCATGGGATTTACGGCACTGATCGTGACCATCCTGTTTTCAACCAGCATTATTTTACTGTCGCTGGGAGTTATTGGCGAGTACCTGAGCAGGATTTACATGGTGCAGAACCGGAAGCCGCCCTTTTCCATCAAAACCGTACTGAACGATGAAGTTCTTTAAATACGGAATCATCCTCGAGCGGCTGAAGGAGGAGGACATTGAACTGGTGAGGCAGTGGCGCAACTCCGATCCGGTGCGGCTGAACATGAACTACCGGGAGATCATCTCATCAGAACAGCAACGGCAATGGTTTGACAGCGTCAACAACCTGCAATCCAATTTCCTCATGATCTACTACCAGGGAGAAAAAATCGGGCTTCTGAACGATAAAAACATCGATTGGGAGTCGAAATCCTCTGAATCGGGCATTTTTTTAGGCCGTACCGAATTTTACAGCACTTTCGTGCCTTACCTGGTGTCGGTTGCCGGTATTGAAACCACATTCTATTTCCTCGGATGGAACAAGCAATATGCCCATATCATGCGGTCGAACACGAATGCCATTAACTTTAACCTGCAACTCGGATATCATCTCTCTGAAGGACAGGAGCATTTAGATCACCAGCAGTATGAAATAACCCGTGAACGCTTTGAACAAAAAGCCGGAAAGATCAGAAAAGCGGTGCGTGCGCTTGCAGGAAATGATCAAACCACCAAGGTTTTGTTTGAACCTGCCGATTATAAACTGGGACTGGCACAGCGTTTTGAGGAACTATTGAAAACATACCCCCATCCTGTTGAACGGACCGAAACCCATGAAGGAACATGGTATATTGCTGCAGGCGCTGATCCCATCACGAAATAATATACAGGCAAGTTATGCTTTTCAACTCCGTTGGCTACCTCTTTTTTCTTCCTGTCACGGTTCTGCTCTATTACATCCTTCCGTTCCGCTGGCGCTGGTTGCTTCTTCTCGCTGCAAGCTACTTCTTTTACCTTCTCTGGAAGGTGGAATTTGTCCTGGTTCTGATGAGCGCCACCCTGGTTTCCTATTATTCCGCCCTGCAAATGGGGAAACTTCCTGGAAAGAAACAACGGTTCAAATACCTGGCTTTTTCACTGGTCATTAACCTGGGCATGCTCTTTTTCTTCAAATATCTTGGCTTTTTTACTGAGATATCCAACCTGTTCATCGGCATCACCGGGGGAAGTTATTCGATTCCCTATTACAGTATCCTGTTGCCTGTTGGCATCTCGTTCTATACCTTTCAAACCATTGGTTACACCATCGATGTGTACCGTGGCGTAATCAAACCGGAAAAGAACCCCGGAATCTACGCGCTGTTTGTCTCGTTTTTCCCGCTGGTACTGGCCGGACCAATTGAGCGTGGCCGGAAATTGCTTCCCCAGTTCCATGTTGAACATACCTTTGATCCGCAACTCTTCGCAAGCGGCATGCGCCTGATTCTTTGGGGCCTGTTTAAAAAAATTGTCATTGCCGACCGGTTGTCGATATTTGTCCAGGCCATCTATTCGGAGCCTGGATATTTCCATGGAATCGAAATCGGAGTTGGAATCGTCATGAAGATGATGCAGGTTTATGCCGATTTTTCAGGGTATACCGACATAGCCATCGGTTCTGCCCGGCTCATGGGTTTCAGGCTCAGCCCTAATTTCAACCGGCCATTCAGCGCCCAGTCGGTGGCTGCATTCTGGAGCCGCTGGCACATCTCGCTGACCACCTGGCTGCGCGACTATGTCTACTTTTCACTTCCCTTCAATTACCACGGGAAAGCAGTACAATGGCGGCTTAACCTCAACCTCGTCATCACGTTTGTGCTGGTGGGTTTCTGGCATGGCCCCTACTGGAATTTCATCATCTTCGGATTTCTCCATGGCACCTACATGGTATTGGCGAATGTTTATAAGCCGGCACTGGCATCTTTCAACAGGATAACCGGACTGGCCAATTCACCGAAATTACTACAGACACTGAATATCGCAGCCACCTTTTTACTGGTATCATCAACGGGATTTTTCTTTGGCCAGCATCCGGTCAGCGACTCTTTCCTGATGATCAGGAATCTCACCGACTTCAGCCATACCGGTTCATCCATGATGGAACTGGTAAAGAACAACGATTTTATCCTGGGTATTCTTCTGATTATCTTTATGCTCTGGTTTGAATACCAGGTTGCCATGAAATCCCTTACCGTAAAATTCATGAACAAACCCATCCATGTACGATATGCTGCCTACCTGCTGATGGTGATGTTCATTCTTGTTTTTGGCGTTTATTCGAGTCAGAAGTTTTTCTATTTTCAATTTTAACCATGAACCGGAACAGGCTCTTTTTTAAGAAATTGATCGTCTTCACCATCCTGGTTCTGGTGCTGAATGCAGGGCTGAACATGGCCTATGACCGCTGGATGTACTACTTCCGGCTGGCCAGGAACCAGGATGAACAATTTAAAGCGAGTTCCGACACCCTCAAATACCTGATGCTCGGCAATTCTCACAACAGGGTCAACCCGGAAATTCTCGGTCATGGCTTCTGTTATATCACGCCCAAGGAGGTATACAAACAAACCTATTACAAACTAAAATATATCCTTGAAATAGCCCATAAAAAACCGGAGTACATCCTGCTTTCCGTCGACCCGGTGAATTTCAGTCCCCGCGCCGAAAATGACCTGACATTTGATGGATATTGGAGAAAATACCTCGATTACATTGAACTTGCAAGGGAACACCATGACCCTGGCTACCTTTTAAACTGGGTCACCGGCACTTTTTTCTCCTATGTGGGAAATTACAAATTCATTTACATGTCGGTCCTCTTCTTCAATGCCGACATGCATAAGATAAAGCACGGGTACTTCCCTGCGAGAAATTACAAGAACTTCGCAAAGGAACCCAACCGGGAGGCGCTGGGTTATGAAGTGGCAAGCGCCTACCTTGCCAGCTACGGTAAAAAATCGACCCTGGGGGAAACAACGTACTATCTTAAGATACTTGACGTTTGTAAACAGTATGACATCCATCTCGTTTTGTTGCGGATGCCCCTCACCGATGAATATTTAAAATATGCCAGAAAGCTGGTAGATATTGACAAACTTGACCGGGATATTGTTGCCCTTACCCGTAAAACCTGCAGTGATTTCCGTATATTTGATTACAGGAACGAATTTCATGGCAAGCCCTGGTATTTTTTCAACGCCGATCATGTAAATCCCGCCGGGGCAGCCATCATCAGTAAAAAGATCAAAGAAGAACTTGAAAAATAACCACTATCATTCACAACTTCACTAACCCTCCAATCCAATGAACACAAAAATCACTCCAGTGACAAGAAGCTTACGCCTGCTTGTTTTGTTGATGGTCCTCGTCACAATTACAACTTCAGCCATCTTTGCCCAAATGCCTGGCAAGGGTCAGGGACATGGCAAACCAACCCCCGAAGAACGCGCCAAGCGCCAGACGGAGATGATGAAGGAGAACTTGTCGCTCACTGCTGCCCAGGAGCCAAAAGTCTCCGCTATCAACCTGAAATATGCCAAAAAGATGGAAGATGTACGGAAATTAACTGATACGGCAGTCATGCGCAAATCAATTCAAAACATGAATAAAAAAAGGACGGCGAATTAAAGACTATTCTCACAGCCGACCAGTTCAAATCCTACCTGAAACAGGTTGAGGAGATGAAGGCACGCCGGCGCGACATGCAGCATTAATCATTGCTTTCGTTAAAAATCGACCATGATGCCGATGGCCGGCAGGATGGTTCCTGAACTGTTGTCGATGGTACGCAGCTTATAACGCCATTGCTGGCTCTGCTGATCGAAGTACTTCACAACGGAACCGTCTTCCTGTGTATTCACAAGGAGGTCGGGTTGCTGTGACTGAAAATTCAGTACATTCTGAATATCGAGATAGAACATCAGCGACCATTTTTTAAAGTAAAACCCCTTATCGATCCGGATGTCAAGCTGGTTGAATGAAGTCAGCCGCAGGGTGTTGAATGCGCTATAGTTAAGATAACCCTTTCCCTGTGCATCCCATGCGGTCACCAGGCTCGACTTATCCATATCCCAGGGAGTATAGGGTTGTCCCCCGGCAAAACGCCATTTGGCGCCAACTTCCCAGTTGTGTTTGAACTTCCGCCCTACGGTTACATTGACCAGGTGCCGGTTATCCCAGGCCGATGGAATATATTTGCCCTGGTAGTCGGTAAACTCGCTGCGGACAAAGGTGTAGGTCATGATCACATTGAATTTATAGAAGTCGGCATTTCTAACCAGCACCTCAAATCCGTAAGCACGCCCTTTAGAGATGGGCAGCAAGGGTTCATCCCCCACCGAGCCGAAGTCAGATCCCTTGCTGGCAAGGGCAACGCTGTCCTTGATGGAAAACGGGTAGTTGCGATAGTATTTGTAAAATCCTTCGAGGGAAATCTTTGCATTGACCTTTGGCTGGTATTCAAGTCCTAACACCACATGGTCGGCAGAGATGTATTTGATGCCTAGGCTTTCATTCACAAGTAAGCCGCTGTTGCTGCGGAATCCAAGTGAAGTATAGGCGGGAAGCTGATAGTAGCGTCCGAGGTTGAAGTTAAGAAAGAACTTGTCGGCAATAAAGGCATACGACGCAGAAAATCTCGGAGAGAACTGCTTCAGCAGGTTGTTCATCTCATTGGAATAGTTGTTTGCATCCATCCTTACTCCCAGGTTCAGGTTGAGCCGGTCATTGAAAAATGCACGATTTACCTGGCCGAAAACGTTCCATTTCCACACCTCAAGTTTGGAGTTGTAGTCAAGTATCCCAATCGAATCGGGAAATATTGAGTCGGCAATATAGATTTTCTGATAGGTCTTATTGGTGTATTTTGCCTGCTCAAGACCGGCCCCATAGGTAATTTTCCACTTTACGAGATCGGTAAGTCCTTCGTAACGCAGTTTATTCTCTATCTCCTGCGAATTGTATTTGAACTGAAGGCTGTCTGGGAGTTCCACGTTGTTGGTATATTTGATCTGGTCGTTGTTGAGCATGTTCCGGCTCAATACCCATGTGTCATAGCCTTTGGCGCGGAAATGGCGATAAACAAGACCGAAAACGTAACTCCACTGGTCATTTACCGGGAGCGACTGAAGGATGTATTTCTGGAATGCATCCGGGTTGGCAATGCCGGTATTCAGCTTGTTTTTATCAAGTGCCCCGATGGAGATGACCGAAATCTGGTTCTTTTTATCGAGGTCAATCTTATATTTGAACTGGTAATCGCTGTATGTCGGGAGAAATGGCAGTTTCAATGCGCTGAAGAGGAGTTGAAGGTATGAACGGCGAACCGACAGGATCATGGATGAATTTTTGGAGATGGGGCCATTGAGGGTGAGTGCAAAATCACTGGAACCCACCGATACACGCCCTCCGAATTTTTCTTTGTTGCCATCCACCTGCCTGAGGTCCATCACCGAACTGAGCGCATTGCCCCGGGTGGTGGGGAACGCGCTGGAATAGAGCTGAACTTCGCGGATAAGGTCCACATTGATGATGCCGACCGGGCCGCCTGATGATCCCTGGGTGGAGAAGTGGTTCAGGTATGGAATTTCCACACCATCAAGATAGAAGCGGTTTTCGCCGGGGCCGCCCCCGCGAACGATGACATCATTGCGGAATGAGGGTGAGGAAGCCACCCCGGGCAAACTCTGGATGACCTTTGAGATGTCGCGGTTTGAACCCGGACTGCGCTCGATCTCCTGGATAGACAGTTTTTGAAGGGAGACCGGAACCTCTTCATTCCGTTCGACCACCGAAGGCTTGATTTCGACGGTGGCAAGGGTTGTAACCTGCTCGTCAAGACCTATGTCAAGGTCGGTGGTTTTTGAATTGGTCACGAGAAAATCGTTGGAGGTGAATTTCTTAAACCCGATGGAGGTTGCCACCAGCCGCGCATATCCCGGGGAAACTTTGCTGATCGTGTAGTTCCCGTCGATATCGCTCGTGGCTCCCTGGGTGGGCTTGCCGTCGATGATGATGTTCACGAATGGAACCGGTTCGTTGTTTTTATGGTTGAAAACACGGCCTTTGATGATGCCTGTTTGCGAGAAAGAGGAAATACCAAGGCATATAAAAAGAACTGACAGAAAGAGCTTTTGCATGAATTGAAATGATTTTTGGAAAATTTGATCGTAATTATTTTAAATGAATCTAAATCATGACAAGTTTCATGCCAGACGGTCCCGCGATGAAAATGTTACAGGCTGTCCAAAAAAATGTTGCGAAAGGGAGATGCTCCCGGGGGTCAGGGCAGAATCACTATTTTCCGGATGACAGTTGCGGCCCCGGTGGTGAGTTTTAGCAGGTAGATACCGGCCCCATTGGGGTTTACCAGGGAGGCATTCCACACCACCTCATGATCACCCGGGTTCAGGAACTGGTCAAAAACTGTTTCGATCATTGTGCCCCGGGAATCGTAGACTTCCAGTGTTGCAACTCCGGCAGAGGCGATATGACAGGCAATGGTCGTGTTACCGGTGAAGGGATTGGGATAGTTCATGAGCGTGTTCTTCCCGGGTTCATCGGGCGTTTCAACCCCGGTGAGCGGGGAACATGGGTGGAATTGAACTCCATCAGCCCACAGGGTAAATCCGTAATCCCATGTATCTGCGTGTATTTCAACGTAGTTAACCTGGTTCAGCGACATGGTTCCGGTTGTACTGCGACTGAACTGGGTATTTCCCGATAACGGGAATTTATACTGTTTCCAGGCCAGGTTTGCATTGTTCAGCAATGTAGGTGAAGCGGTATACTTAAAGTAACTGCCATGGTCGTCTCCGATCCTGACCGAAAAAAACTGAAAGCCATATTGAGGTTGTTTGATGGTGCGTACCCAAAAATAGAGCGTGTCAGTGTCAGTTAGGGTCCAATGTGACAAAGAGTCACCTGCCGGACGATAATTGAGAGCAAGGTCATATCCCCTGCTGGTGACCAGTTTGACGGAGGCCGCGCCGGACTTTTTCTCCGAATAGTCATACCGCACCGTATCGGGAATTTTCACCTTGGCCGGGTATCCCACTTCAGGATAGCCATACCAGAGGGCACCCGGTTCGGCCATATCGCATGGAGGCGTTGCCTGGATGGGAGTTGGTGGTGCAGGTATAGCAGGCATCCAGGAAACTTCGCCCTTAGCAGGATTGTCGTGTTTATCAAATATTTTTGCACTGATGAGGGCTGTATCTGAAGGCAGGAAGGTATTGCCGGCAGCATACTTCGAATACGCAGAATTGTTGTAGAGATGATACCCGACAGGCATCCGGAACGTATTCTGGGTGATGGTATCCGTTGTTGAAATTCCATCCATGTAAAGGCTGGCCAGCTGGCTGTAATTGAATTCATTGCTGACAACAAGGGCATGTTTCGTATTGATGGATGATATCGCCTTGGTGTTGCCATCGAAGGTGTTATGGTGTATTGGATAATCCTGTGAATGGAAACTGGTGTAGCCCGTTACCGGGGAACCTTCCCATAGTTCAATGCCGATTGGGTTGTTCCTGACCAGGTTATTAGAGATCACATTGCTGAAGCCGCGGTCGACTGCCAGCCCCGACTGATAATTACCGATGATCTCATTGCTGTCGACCACCGTATTGAACGAGTAGCCCAGCCAAAGTCCGTAGTGACTGAAGTTGCACTTGTTGTGAACATATACATTTCCGTCGGCAAAGGTCGCTTCAATGGCGTTATGGGGTGAATAGGAACATTCATTATAGGCAAAATAGTTGTTGTTGGGAACATTGGAGTGCTGGTATTGTCCCAGGAATATTCCGTCGCCCGAATAGGAAAGATCGTTATTCTGAACATTGTTCTCATTGGAGATGATCAGCAGCAGTGCGGCACAGTCGCTGGGGTCGGTCAATGGCCGGTTGACGTGGGCACAGTTGTTCTGGTAGATCTGGCAGGAATCGGTCCAGAACATCCGGATCCCGAAGGAGGTGTTCCAGGAGAGATCGTTGTCGTGGATTTTAATGCTGTCGCAATGGTACAGGGCAACACCGTCATTCTGCATGGTCATGATGTTGTCGAAAATGTGGGCTGCGCGGCTCTGGTACATCATGACCCCTCCGCCAAGGGCCTGGGTATAATCTGCCCATACATCGATCCAGCCTGATGAGTCGACTTTATTCCTGCAAAACACATTGCCGTTGATGGTGATATGATCGGAGTTCATGATATAAACCGCATATTTATAGCCGAATACCGAGTCAAAATTTTTAATGATGATATTGTGTGCATTGGTAATCCTGATCATATAACCTGCTTTGCTTACGCCGTTTACCCGGCAACTGTCGCCATCGAGGATGACATTCTGTACGCCATTGACTTTGATAACGCCATCGGCCGCGGCATCCTGGAACAGGTAATTTCCGGCGGCAAACTTGATATCCGAGTTGCTGTTGATCACCATATTATCAGTTATGGGAAGGTAGGTTTGCGCCGTTAACACAAATGACAATCCTGTCAACCAACAAAAAAGCAGTAAATTTTTCATAGGGTCAGATTTTGTAATGACACTGTTAGGAGACAAAGATAATATAGAAATAGTGAAAATTAAGCTATTTTTGCTTTTCAACGAATTCAAACGATTTAGCACAATTACGGTAACCCATTGAGTCGTCCATGAAGCCTGCAAAAATAACTGACCAGAAGAAAGCCCAGCCGCACCAACGCATTGCTGATAAAGCACACCACCCTCCTTCCGGGAACCTGGTCATCTGGAACGTCGTGATCGTGGTGGTCGCTTTCATCTCGTTTTCTCCCAGCCTGACCGGTGATTTCCTGAGCTGGGATGATTACAATTATCTCACCGAAAACCCGATGATCAGGATTTTCTCGCTTGACAACATCCTCCATATTTTCAATTACAAGACCATTGTGGTGGGCAATTACCACCCGTTAACCATGATGAGTTACGTTATTGAGTACCAGCTGGCAGGCCTGAACCCTTTTCTTTATCATTTTGACAACCTGTTAATTCACCTGTTCAATATTGTACTCTTCTCACGGCTTATGTGGCTTTTAACCAGGAAAACCTATGCCACAATTATCGCAACAGCCCTGTTTGCCGTTCACCCGATGCGGGTGGAGTCGGTGGTTTGGGCGGCAGAACGGAAGGATGTGCTCTACACCTTTTTCTTCCTGTTGTCGCTTATTTTTTATGTCTATTTTTTGCTGAAAGAGCGCCGGCAATACCAGTATTATTTGATATCCATTGGTTTGTTCATTCTTTCCATCCTGAGCAAGGGACAGGCGGTGGTGCTGCCGCTCACGCTGTTCCTGGTTGATTACTGGTACAGCCGGAAAATTACCGTGAAGAGCATCCTGCACAAAGTTCCCTACTTTGTTATCTCTTTTTTATCGGGCATCCTCGCAATTATTGCCCAGCACTCGTCACTCACTGAACGGCGTCTCCTGGCGCACTCCTTCCTGGAACGGGTGGCCATTGCCGGCTATAATATCTCAGCTTACCTCTATAAATTGGTCTACCCGTTTAACCTGAGCTGCTTTTATAAGTACCCGGCTGCCAGCGACATGTTCCTGGTATATGCAGGCGCCGTTTTTGCAGTTATTGTCATGGCAGCGGTTGCAGTGCTTTACCGAAGGAACAGGACGGTTGTGTTCGGATCGCTCTTCTTTTTATTTACGATTTCCATCGTGACCCAGATCCTGCCGGTGGGCAATGCGATTATAGCCGACAGGTACACCTATATCCCCTATATGGGCCTCTTTTTCATCATCGCCATCCTCCTTGACGGGATGATCACCGGGAACAGGAAAAATGCGCCATACCTGATGGCCATCACAGCTGGGGTACTATTGGTATTTTCAATCAAGACCTATTCGCAGTCGCAAACATGGCACAACAATGTCACGCTCTGGGAGAATGCGCTGAAGCAGGATCCGGATAATGGGGTAGCCTATACAAATCTCGGGAAATACTATACGGATAAAGAAGATTATCAAACAGCCATTGCCATGCTTGAGAAGGCTGTTCAGAATGAGGCTGCCTATGCTGATAATTTCCAGGCATTGCAGAATCTTGGAAGCGCCTATGCAAGGGTCGGCAGAGACGCTGAAGCCGTAAAATGTTTCTCGTCCGCCTTCACCCAGCGGCCCGGTTATGTTGATGCGATTTTCGGCAGGGGGCTTTCGTATACTGTCCTGGGAAAGTACGACTCGGCGGTGGCCGATTTCACCCTGATCATCGCCAAACTGAATCCTTCCCATGTACGATCCTACTACAGCCGGGGCATTGCTTACAATAAGCTGAACCTTCCCGACAGCGCCATTGCCGACTATACCTCGGCCATCAGGATCGACCCGGGTTACGGCGATGCCTACGTTAACCGGGGAAATATCTATTATGGCAGGAACATATACGATGCGGCCATTTCCGATTATGGCAAGGCCATAGAGATCAATCCGAATGATGGGAAAACTTACATGAACCGGTCGTTTGTATTCTTCAAAATGCAGCGCTACAAGAATGCGCTTGACGACGCCTTTAAAGCAAGGGAGTTGAAAATAAATGTTCCTGCAAATTATATCAGGGACCTGCAGAATAGAGTTAACTGATGGCCTTCATGCACAAGTTTAAAAAAGGTTAAAAGACCTATTTACAGTATTTCCCAAGAAGCTCGTTTGCTTCGTTGTCACCCAGCGTGGCAGCTGCCTTCCAATCGGTACAGGCTGCATCCCTGTCATGGTTATTGAACCTGATCTTCCCCCTGTTCGTGTAGGCAGAGGCCAATTTATCGTTGAGCCTGATGGCGCTGGTATAATCTTTTTCTGCTTCGGGAAAGTTCTGGAGACGATAGTATGTCATGCCCCTTGCCGTATAGGCCTGTGCGAAGGTTGGAAAGAGATCGACAGATAGGTCGTACTCCTTCAATGCCTCATGGAACAACCCAAGTTCCACCTGGGCATTGGCTTTGTTGAAATGTGCCTGGAACAATCCAGGTTCAAATCCAACAGCCGTATTGTATTGTTCGATCGCCCCGGCATAATCGTTCAGGGCGGCAAGCGAAATCCCCTTATTCACATAGGCCTGTGCATAATCGGGCTTAATGGCAACAGCTTTTTCATAATCCGCAACGGCGCCCTTGAAATCCTTGAGATCGGCCTTTATGAGTCCCCGGTTACTCAGGGCCAGGGCAGAGGCGGGATTTGAGCTGATGGCATGGTTGTAGAAAACCATCGGATTCTCATAATTCCCGGTATAGATGAAAGCGTATATCCCGAGGATAAGCGCTAAAACCATGGTGTAATCTGCCATGCGGCTTTTCACCCTTCCTTCAGGAATACCATCGAAAATAAAGAACAACATCATAATGATCCCCGCCATCGGTAGATAAGCCCGATGCTCAAGATAATTGTAGGCCGCTCCTCCAAGTTTATGGCTGTACATGGCCCCCGGAATGAAAAATATGAGAAACCAGGTAAAACCAAAAAGTACCTTTGTATAGGGTTTATGCGTAAAACGGAACGATAAAATAACAAGAGCTGCCAGTAAAACAAGCCCCAGTAAGGTACTCAGGACCGTAAAACCGGCCATTGGAGACAGATTGAACGGGATGAAAAATTTGCCAATATACTCTGGCAGGGTCCTTAGGTTATGAACCAATGGCCCCAGGCCAAACTCAGCAGGGGGCGCTGATAATTTCACGACCTGTGACCGCATGTAAAAATAGAGGACAATGATTACCAGGAATCCCGCAGCGAGCAGCAGCAGGGAAACCAAGGGCAGCTTTCTCTCTTTTTCAAGAAATATGTAGTACAACAAGATCATCACCGGAATGAGAATGGCCGTTTCCTTGGAAAACATGGCGGCTAAAAATGCGAGCAGCGTAAAAATACCATATTTAAACTCACCGGTTGCAGCCATTTTAATAAAGAAGACCATCGAAAGCAAGCCGGTTAACCCGATGAGCAGATCGCCGCGCGACGGCGCCCATGCAATGGCGTGCACAAAGAGCGGACTCGCCAGGTAAAGCAATGTAAAGATAAAGGCAGCTTTTCGGTTGTTTCCAAGCAAGGTTAACAGGTAAAACAGGGCTGAACATGCAGCAGCATGTAAAAGTATATTGGTTACATAAAAAACCGATCCCCTGGCATGGAAAAACTGGGCATCTATCATATAGGTAACTGTTTGAAGCGGCCTATAAAACGACACACCCTTCTGACTCAGGAAAGCATCTCTCAGGAAGGCCATTTTCAGGTTGGCCAGGTCCTTCAGCATATTCAAATTTCCCAAGATCAGCAGGTCCTCGTCAAATTTTCCAAGATAGAACTTGAGCACCTGTCCGTAGATGATAAAGGCGAGGAGAAAAAACACCAGGTAAATGAAGGGAACCCTGGTAACTATGTCCCAGAATCCGGCGCCCTGTTGATTCTTCTGTTTGATCTTTTTAGCCTGCTGCTTTGCCATAAAACCCTCGTTTGTAAATACCACTAAATGACATGAAGGCGCAAAGAACGCAAAAAAATCGGAAATAGTTTTGCGGCTTTGCGCCTTCGTGGTGATATTACTTGTTAGTTTTCCTTCAGGATGAAATCATCATATTCCACTTCAAAGGCAAGTTTATGTTTTGACTCTTCCATGGCAAGCTTCAGGAATAGCTCCCTTACATCAGGATCATCGGCCTTTTCAGCAAGTTTGGAATACATCCTGAATGCAGCCTTCTCCTTTTTCATGGCAAGGATAAGGGCATCCTGGTACGACATATTGGCCGAAGGTTTCACATCCACAAGGTATTCAGCGATCCGGAGATCTTTGACCTTTGCATCTGAAAGCATGAAACTGCCACTCTCCTTAACGGACAGGAGGTTGGCTTTGTGCCGCATCTCCTCTTCGGCATACTCCTCAAATATTTTCTGAGTCTGCTTGTTTTTTGACTGACTGGCAAGGTGCAGATAAAAATCTACGGCCGCCTGCTCCTCCCCGATGGCAAAGTCGAGGATCTCGGTTATGTTGTTGAACTCCTTCATTGATTTACGATTGATGGTTGACGATGGATGATTGAAACTCTTCTTCAAAACGCATGGTGATCATGTCGCAGCCATGGTTGTAATGGCGTTTGTTATTATCTTCCCTGGTAGGGCGCATCAGCAGTTTGCCATGGTCTTTCTTTCCGGGCAGCAATGTAATCACTTCCATAAAGATATCGCGTGGATTTTCAGGTGTATTCATTCCAAATTCGCTTAGAATTCCGGCAAATTGCTGCAATGAAGTTTTTGAAATGCGCGAGTTCAGTACTTTTTCAAAATCCTGGATGACTTTTTGGGCGTTTGTAAAAGTGCCGCCTATTTCAACAGGAAGAGACGCGGGCAACACCAGGTCGGCCGCTTTGGCTGAATCTGTGAGGAAAAAATCCTGCACAACTTTAAATGTAGCCTGGGAAAAGACCTTCTCAATGGATGAACGGTCGATGGCACATCCGATAGGGTCTTCACCAAAAATAAAGAGGTTGCGGACACTGCCCTCAGAAAGGATTCCGTGGAGACACTCGGTATCTTCACCGGCGATTTCGGTAAGGCCCCACTTCTCTTTAAGCCTGTTGGTGTATTCAGTGTCGGCGATATCCTGGCCGCCGATTCCAAGATGCGGACTAACCCCCATATCAAATACACCCTGTGAATTATTCTTCTCCTTCAGCGCGATCAAGCCGTTGGCCGACTTGCCAAGTTTGCCGGTAATCCTGGCCAGGTTGAACAACTCCTTGGATGTATTGCCAGAGGCCTCCTTTTCAGAAAACACCAGGATGGCGTTGATTTCATTGTTATAAGCTTCAGCAAAAGTGGCTATTTCAGCAGAGGTGATACCGGAAGCGGTAACCAGTGCATCGAAATCCTCTTTCAGCAGCATCGCTTTATACCCTTCAAATCCTTCAACGCGGTCGCGGAGGAACAGTGCATTTTCCAATCCTTTGGAGAGGAGGTAGTGGTTCACCGCCTTGACAAAATGGTAGTAGGATTTTACGACAATCTGCCTGGTGACCTTGTGCGACATGACATTGTCGGCCTTTTCCGTAACCATGATGACCGGGGTCTTCTTCATATGGTGCGCATTCTGAACCATGAACCCCACCACCGCATGATCCCTGTTGATCTCGGTTCCCAGGAGATAAAGTGCACTGGCCCCGCCGATTTCAGCAAATGGTGCATTGAGTTCGCAATTGCTGCGGTAACCCTCACCCCTTCCGAGGTAATGAAAACTGCCTATGTTATTGGTCTTTGCAGCGCCACGGGCTAGTTTATGAACAAGGTAGAGTTCTTCATTCGATAACCTTGCCCCGCCGAAAAATGCGTTTTCATTGGGTTTCACCGCCTTGATCTTCTCCCTGATCAGCTGAAATGCCTTTTCAAAAGTGATCTCTTCGAACTTTCCGTTGACTTTCAGCAACGGTTTGGTGATACGGGTGAGATCATTAAGGTATTGATATCCAAACTTCGGTAACCTGCAGAGGTTGCCATCCTGGTTGATCAGTCCTTTTTTTCCTGTAGCGCCCAGAATAAAACCATTCTTCTGATGTAATTCAATGGCACATCCCACTGAGCAGTAGTTGCAGATGGTCGCAACGGGATCGGACTTGACAGGACCAGGTTTGAACAGTACATTCTCGGTGATCGCACCGGTAGGACAGGTAGAGATGCACATCCCGCAGGATTCGCACTGGGTGTCCTGCAGCGCTTCTCCCATGCTTGGTGCAACATAGGTATGAAAACCACGGTTGATCAATCCAAGGGCATTGGCGCCGACAACTTCGCGGCAAATACGCACGCAGCGGGCACAAAGGATACATTTGTTGTTGTCGATCTCAATGTATGGATGGCGGAAATCAACCTGGTACTCCCTGAATTCTCCTTCAAAGGATTTCTGCTGAGCGTTGTATTCGCTTGAATATTTCTGCAGATCGCAATCGAGAAAAGCGACACAGCCGCACTCCAGGCAACGTTGGGCTTCATGGTGGGCTACTTCGGCGCCGTCATACCCCAGTTCCACTTCGTTGAAGTTAAAACGGGCATCGGCGGGCAGCGTTGGCATCTCCTCACGGACCTGGGTTTCAAAATTTCCGAGGTACGCATCCTTTTGTTGTTTTTTGAAATTATCACGTTTACTCGTAAAGGGCTTTTTAACCGGTTGAATCGGCAATCCCATCAGGTACTGGTGAGCGCTGGTGGAGGCGATCCGTGCCTGGGCAATGGCCTCGATGATGGTGGCGGGACCTGTAACACCATCACCGGCAGCGAACATCGAAGGAATTCCTGTCTGCAGGGTTGCCTTGTCGGCATCAATGTCACCCCACTTATTTATTTTCAACTCCCCGGTTTCAGTATGGTTATTGATGTCGTCGATGAAATTCACCTCGGTTTTCTGTCCGATGGCTGCGAGAATATAGTTTACAGGAAGTTCGAAATCGGAGCCTTCAACCGGCACCGGTCGGCGACGTCCGGAGGCATCCGGTTCACCGAGTTCCATCTTGATACAGGTTACAGACTCCACCTCCCCGGCAGCGTTTTTATTGATCTTCTTTGGTAGTGTAAGAAACAGGTATTCAACACCTTCCAGCTTCGATTCATGAATTTCGATCGGGTTGGCCGGCATCTCTTTTTCGGTGCGGCGATAGATCACATATACTTTATCAGCTTTGCAACGGATCGAAGTACGGCAGCAGTCCATGGCTGTATTTCCTCCACCCACCACGGCAATGGTCTTCCCGCGGAAATCGTACCGTTGACCGGTAACTTCCATGTTTTTCAGGAAGTCGATTCCTGAAAACACATTGCCGGCATCGTCGCCTTCACAGCCCACACCGGTCCCTTTTTGTGAACCGATGGTCAGAACTGTCGCATCATAGGAGGATTTCAGCTCCTTATAGCTGACATTTTCGCCCAGCTTTTTATTGTAGAAGATATTGACCCCGAGATCGGTGATGTTCTTTACCTCCTGGTCAAGAATGTCGTTTGGCAGGCGGTATTCGGGAATTCCATAGCGCAGCCATCCACCCGATTTGGGGGCGGCTTCGTAGATATCCACCTGGTGACCCTCAATCTGCATAAAATGGCCAACAGATAAACCGCCAGGTCCGGCGCCGATCACTGCTACTTTTTTCCCAGTCGATGGTTTTACCTTAGGTACATATTTATCCGGAGACGCCAGGTCGTAGTCTGATGCAAACCGCTTCAGGTAGTCGATGCCAACCGGGGCGCCTTCGTCGAGAAGGTTGCGGCGGCATTCGGTTTCGCATGGGCGGACGCATACCCGACCGCAAATGGCAGGCAAAGGATTAGTCTCTTTGATCAGCGCAACAGCTTCACTGTACTGCCCCTTGTCGATCAGGGAGATATAGCCCTGTACGTCGACACCGGCAGGACAGGTCTGCTTGCAGGGGCCGATGCAGTCGGCATAATGGTTGCTGAGCATCAGCTCCAGCGCCATTTTCCTCGACTTCCGAATCCCTTCATTATCGGTGATGATCTTCATCCCTTCTGTGAGTTTGGTAGAGCAGGAGGGTTGGTGCCCGCGCATCCCCTCTACCTCCACAACACAAACGTAGCAGGAGGTAAATGGTTCGAGGCGCTCGTCATTGCACAAAGTAGGGATCTCAATTCCATGGCGGTTAGCGAGTTCCAGAATGGTTTCACCCTGGAAACCTTTAACGATATTACCGTTGAGTATGATGTTTAATGAATTGTCTGACATAGAAAAAATGTGAAATGTGAAATTTGAAATGTGAAATGCGAAATGTGAAAAATTATGATAGCAGGATGGATTCAAATTTGCACTTGGAGAAGCATACACCGCATTTTGTGCAGAGATCCTGGTTGATCAGGTGCTTTTGCTTGCGCTCGCCGGTGATGGCTTTCACAGGGCAGTTTTTCAGACAAACCATGCACCCCGTGCACTTCTCTTCATCCACTTTGTAGGTCAGCAGCGGGCGGCAAACTTTGGCAGGGCATTTTTTATGGTTGATGTGGGCTTCATACTCATCCCTGAAATAGCGGATGGTAGTAAGCACCGGGTTTGGAGCAGTTTGTCCGAGTCCGCACAAAGAGTTATCCTTGATCTGGTAAGCCAGCTCTTCAAGCTTTTCGAGATCGCCCTCTTTTCCATGGCCATTGGTGATCCGGTCGAGGATTTCGAGCATTCTCTTTGTGCCCATCCTGCAGAAAGTACATTTTCCACAGCTCTCCTTGCAGGTAAAATCGAGGAAGAACTTGGCGACATCCACCATACAGGTAGTTTCGTCCATTACCACCATGCCGCCGGAACCCATGATGGCGCCGGTTGCGTTCACCGAATCATAATCCACGATGGTATCAGAGAGATATTCGGGGATACATCCTCCCGAAGGCCCCCCCATCTGAACAGCTTTAAATTTTTTATTGTTCTTGATCCCGCCGCCCAGTTTGAAAATCACATCCCGGATGGTCATTCCCATCGGTACTTCAACAAGGCCGGAATGGCATACTTTCCCTGCGAGGGCGAACACCTTGGTTCCCTTGCTCTTCTCGGTTCCGTATTGTGCATATGCTTCGGCGCCATTCATGATGATCCATGGAATGTTGGCAAAGGTTTCGACGTTGTTGATGTTGGTCGGCTTCTTCCACAATCCTGAAACAGCCGGGAAAGGTGGTCTTTTACGCGGCATTCCTCGTTCACCTTCGATGGATGCGATGAGGGCGGTCTCTTCACCGCACACGAAGGCACCGGCGCCCTCCTTGATGTAGATATCGAGGTTGAATCCTTCAATTCCGAAGATGTTTTTCCCAAGGTATCCCCTGTCGTGTGCCTGTTTGATGGCGATATTCAGCCGTTTGATGGCCAGCGGATACTCGGCACGACAATAGATCACGCCACCGGTTGCTTCGATGGCATATGCTGCGATGATCATCCCTTCGAGCACTGAATGGGGGTCGCCCTCCAGTACCGAACGGTCCATGAATGCACCGGGGTCGCCTTCATCGGCATTGCAGATCACATATTTATCGGCAGATTTGTTGGCATTGGCAAATTTCCACTTGAGGCCGGTGGGGAAACCGCCACCGCCCCTGCCGCGAAGTCCCGATTTCAGAATGGTGTCTATGACCACTTCCCTCCCGGTATTTTCGGAGGCAATTTTTTTAATGGCTTTATAGCCATCCCTTGATTCATATTCTTCGATGGATTCCGGATCCATGTAACCACAATTGCGCAGCACGATCTTCACCTGGGCCCCGATAAAATCGTTTTCAGGGGCATCGAACAGGTCGGTATACACAATGTAATCACGGATGGGGTCCTGCTGGTTGATGTGTTTCTCAATCACCTCCACCGCACGGTCGGCATCCACCTCACCATAGAGGTAAGTACCTGTTTCATCGGTAATTTCCACCAATGGTTCGCGGTAGCACATGCCCACGCAACTGGTTTTTTTGAGTTCGAAATCGAGTTTGTCGGATTCCTTCAGCGCTTTGATCTTTTCGTAGGTTTTACTTGCACCAGCGGCGATCCCGCAGCTTCCCAAACCTACAGTGACGGTAGTAACCATATCAATTTACGATTTTGTGATTTTAATTTTACGATGTACGCTATTTCGCTGTTCAGTTATTTTCGGCCAGCCTGATGTTCTTCACGATTTTCACAGCTTCATTGCCTGTGAGTTTGCCATAGGTCTGGTCGCCGATCATCATCACCGGGGCGAGGGAGCAGCAGCCAAGGCAGGCGACAGATTCAAGGGTGAAGAACCGGTCTTCGGTGGTCTCTCCATCCTTCACCTTCAGCATTTCTTCGAGCGATTCGGTAATTTCGACGGCATTTTGCACATGGCAGGCCGTACCGTGACACACTTTAATGATATTTTTCCCAACCGGGTTGAGGCGGAACTGGGCATAGAAGGTTGCCACCCCAAACATGTCGCTCAATGGAATGCCGGTTTCACGTGACAGCTTTTCAAATGCGGCTTTCGAGATAAAGCCATACAGTTCCTGGGCTCCCTGTAACAACGGGATGAGGTTCCCCTTTTTTCCCTTATGTTTTGCAATGATGGGATCCAGCAGGCTCAGGTCCTGGTCATCGCCGCTAACGGCTTCTTGTTTGGTGTTGATACGTGGTATTCGCATTACAATAAGTGATTAAGTGTTAAGTGATTAAGTGTTAAGTGGGTTGGGCCAGGTGATGACGGAGATGCGTTTTTTTCCGTCCATTCGCACGGTGAGTGGTTTGTCGAATGTTACGATGGTGAAATAGTTGGTTTTACGGATATTTTTTTGCTGGTTAAGTACATCGTAACGGATGAAACTGTCGGAAAGTTCAGGTTGAACGCAAAAATAGCCCACATTCATCGAGGTGACATTGTGGAAAAAATGCGAGCCTGAGGAGGCGTCCAGAGGGAAACCTTCGAGGCTGGTCTCAACAATCACCTTTGCGTTGCTGATCTGCGGCCATACGACAGGGATCCCGATCCACCGGTCGCGCGTTCCCCATCGCCCGGGGCCGATGAGGATGTACTTTTTGCCGGCTGCCCCCATCTCGCGGTTGATCTTTTCGATCTCCTCGGCCATTTCTATGGTTTTACCCTTGTCGAACGTGTCAGGATCCACAAAAACCACCTCCTCGATGGTATCGATCATCCCATTTCCCATCTCCTTTTCCGAATAGAGCAGAATTTCATCTTTATCGATCTTATCCATATCGATGACAAAGTCGGCTACATTTCCGATCAGCGGTTTGATCTGGAGAAGGTAAAACGAGGCTTTATAATTTTCATCCCTGTTGAGGTCGATGGCAAATTCAATTTCCACCGGCGACCCCATGGCCTCTTTGACTACATCAAGCACTACCTCAATGGTTTTCGCCATGGGGATGTAGTTGTATTTCAGGATGTCGGCAAAGTTCACCACCCGTGGCCCTGCGTCGCGCAACCCCGCCGAAATGCGGTCATTCTCCTGGGAATATACGGATGCAAGATGTTTGAGGGTGCCATGCATCTCGGCATCATAAATGTCAAGTTTCCGCAACCCGGCATCCTCTCCTTCGAGCAGGTTGACATCCTGTTTCTGAAGGTCAACGGCATAAAAATAGACCTGCGAACCTTTGTACTGGTCTTTGGCTGAATTGATCTCCAGGTTCGGATACATCGGCGCAAAGCGGAAAGCCTTCTCTCCTTCCACCACATAGCGGCCAAGTCCCAGCGCGGCTACAGCAAAGCCTTCCTCAGGCTTCATGTGGGCAAATGGATAGTAGTTAAATGATTGCGCCACCCCGCTGATGTGGGGATAAAAGACATCCTGGTAGCGGTTACCCACTACCTCCTGGATGACGACTGCCATCTTCTCCTGCTCGATGCGGTAATTGACCGCTTCGATATAACCTTTGGCAGTTGGGGAGTAAACGGAAGCATAAACCAGTTTTATGGCATCCATTAGCTGGTCGAGCCGGATGGCAGGATCAGGATGGTTGTTGGGGATCAGGTAGGTCTCAAAAATTCCGGCAAATGGCTGGTTCTGAGAATCCTCAAAAAGGCCGGAAGACCTGATTGCCAGAGGTTTATTAAGATGCTTGATGATTAGTTTTAACTTGCGGATCAACGTATCGGTTAACCTTCCTTCGATAAACCACCGTTTGATCTGATCGTAATCGGATTCATAAACAGCCTTCTCCCGTAGTTTGTTCCGGTCGAGGAAATACTCAAATTCATCGGTTCCGATGATGGATGTTTTGGGTGTGCGGATGTTGATATTCGGCACATGCTTGGCAAAATCATAGTTGTATATCAGCGTGTTAACGAATGCAAGACCCCTTCCCTTTCCGCCAAGCGCTCCTTCAGTGAGCGCCAGGATGTTGTGCTCGTCCATGATGCACGACTCTTCAAACGGGATCACCTTTCCGATGTTCTGCTCATTCCTGAAATTCTGAATGACATTGAAGAGGTATTCACGCAGTGACGCAGGATCTTTGAAGTCGGTGACTTTAGCAGGATTGAGGATCTTGGCTACCTGGATCTCCCCGCGGGCCATGAGCCAGAGGGAGAAATGGTCCTTCCTGGCATGATATAGCAGCGACTCCTCGGGGATGGTCTTGAGCAGGTCTTCAAACTCCTTGAGTGACTTTGCCACCGCAATTTGTCCACCCTCCTTGTCACGGTAGATGAAATTCCCAAAACCAAGGTAATGCGTGATAAAACTCCTGAAGTCGACCAGGAGGGTTTCCGAATTTTTATTGATAAAGGATGCTTTCAGCTCGTAAGCCTTCTGTGCATTGAATTCGTCGGATGATTGCAGGACAATGGGAAGGTCGTACAGTTCATTCCGTGTCTGCTTTACCAGGCTGAATCCAGCGGTATCATTCAGTTTTCCATCCTTTTTAAACTTGACATCCGAAATGAGACACAGGATGTTATCGCGGTATTTGTTGAAAATATAGATCGCCTCTTCGTAGGTTGATGCCAGCAGGATTTTAGGGCGTGCTTTGAGCCGCAGGATGCGGTAAAGCTCATCGGTGGTCACATCCTCGATGATGTTTTTGGTTTGTTCCAGAACGATGTTGTAGAGCATCGGCAGGTAAAGCGAATAGTATTTTGAAGAATCCTCTACCAGCAAGATCACCCTTACCATGCCAATGTTGGTATCGTTCTCCACATTGATCTTGTCCTCCAGGTAGTTGATCATCGCAAAGAATATCTTCGAATCACCATTCCAAACAAAGATACGGTCGATGCAACTCAGCTTTTCCGGTTCCTCTTCATACACGGCAATATCGGAGTTGCTGTTGAGCAGCAGGAAAACCGGGATATACTGGTAGAGTTCCTTTACCTTTTCGCTGAGATCGAGCGGGAAATGCTTGTCAGAGCCGATCATTACAATGATCAGGTCGTAGTGTTTGTTGCTGAGCTGTTCCATCACCTCCGTGGTAGTAGAAACCCCGGTGATGCGTGGCATCGTACTGAGACTCAAGGAGTAGAATTCACCGAGGACATGTTCTGAAAACCGCCCCTCTTTTTCGATGCTGTAGGCATCATACAAATTTGCAACCAGCAGGATCTCCTTCACTTTGAATGGCATCAGGTCGTGATAGAGGTCGCGGTTGTAGTTGGTACGGTTAAGGAATGTTTGCAGCAGTTGCCGGCTGTACTTCACCGGGATGGAGGGGTCCTCTTTGGGCTGGCTGGTTTCACGCTGTGTCCTGCGTAGGATGGCCTGTCCTTTAACAGAGTTGAGGTAACCGGTGATGATGTTGGCAAGGTTGATGATGAGGTGGCGTTCTTCTTCGAGGAACGGACCTTCAAAGGATGTTTGAAATGCTTTCAGATAGCAAATCTGGATATAACCATGCTGGTTATCAATTGTTTCAAAGTCCTGTTTCTGTGACCACTCAGATTCCCGGTATGCCGGTGTTTTTACCTCGATGTTGCCATACCGGATCCGGCATGCCGTGTATTCGGGGTATTGCCATGCCTTGGGAAGGATGAGGCAAATCTGGTGCAGCGCTTCTTCAATGGGTTTACCTGTGCGAAGTATCGCGGTGGTTTGGTTGATCGCTGCCAGCTCCTTAAGCCGTTCGCGGGTGATGTACCTTCCTTCCCTGCCTTTTACCCCGTTGATGTATCCCTCAATCAGGATGGCAAGGTTAATCACCAGGTTACGTTCTTCCTTCAGAAAGGG
This sequence comes from Bacteroidales bacterium, assembly GCA_049317265.1. GTDB lineage: Bacteria > Bacteroidota > Bacteroidia > Bacteroidales > FEN-979 > CAIVAT01. Next base: position 147,350 of record JBMOIP010000001.1, on the reverse strand, counting down.
ACCTTCATCACACTCCCTGAACTCTTTGAGGTAAAAAACCGTGATGGTTCCGTGCAGGTTATCAATGGTGTCAAAGAGTTGTTCCTGTTTCCATGGGGTTTCCACGAATCCGGGAGTTGTAAACTCCATATCTTCAAACCTGATCCGGGCGACAGTATGTCCGGGGTATTGCCACGCATTTGGCAATATCTGGCAAATCTCATTCAGTGTTTCGGGGATGGGTTTTCCGGCCCTGATAATTACCGACGTATCATTAATGGCAGCCAACTCCTTGAGGCGCTCCTGGTTTTCATAAACCAGTTGCTTCAAATCGATTGTTTCGGGATTCACATTCCCGGGGCTAATGTTTTCGTCGGAGAGCAACATGAGGTATCATAGGATGAAGGGCCAAAATTAGCACAATCTTTTCATCTTTTCAAAATCCTTTTTTACCTCTTCTGAACCTCCGGATTTAAACTATTTAGGATAGATGGTTTTCGATATCAGGGACTGGGATACCTTCTCGGGCATGACCATATTTCCCTGTGCAACCTGTATGAAGACGCTTCTAAGGGTCTCTTTTTTCTCGGATTTGTTTAAAAAGGCCATGACGCCCAATTTAAACATTTTGATCTGCCATCTCATTGAATCCTCCATGGAGAGGATGACGATCGGAATTTCAGGGAAAGCGCTGTGCAGTTGCTTGAAATTTGCAACAGGATCGGCATCATCGATGAAGAGGTCGAGGAGAATGATGTTCGGACGGCACTTTGGTATTTGTTTAATGGCTTCTGCGACGCTGGTAGCCGAACCAACAAGGCCAACATCGTCGGTCTCAGCATTGAATGCCCGGCCAAGGCCTTCAATAATGAGAAAATGATCATCAATTGAAAATAATCCAATCATGGCAAAAGTTGTAAATGGTGTGCTCAAATATAAGATTAATTTTCAATACGACATACAAATAACCTTACTATTTTCAATATTTTCTAAAAAATGCAACTGCCAGGGGGGCGATACGTGTATACCGCATCTCAAATACGTGTTATACGTATTTTCTTTACGTTATTTTCTTATATGATTGAATGATAAATAAATATCGAAAAAAATGTCAGGAAACGTACCTTTGCTGTCAGAAATTTTATTTAATATTGTGAATTATTTCACACATTATAAATCACAACACTCAATCATTAATTTTAATCAATCAACTATGAACAACGACATGTTAAAAAAACTGCTCGACGAATTCATGGCCAAGGTTATTGCCAAGAATCCGGGTGAAAAAGAATTTCATCAGGCTGTAATGGAAGTTGCTGAATCACTGATTCCTTTCATTGAAGAAAATCCGAAATACAAAATGGCAAAGATTCTGGAACGGCTTGCCGAACCCGAACGCGTAATCATGTTCCGCGTGCCCTGGATGAACGATAAAGGTGAGATTCAGATCAACCGCGGTTTCCGGATTGAGATGAACAGCGCCATTGGCCCTTACAAAGGCGGATTGCGTTTCCACCCGACTGTAAATCTGGGTATTCTGAAATTTTTAGCCTTTGAACAGGTTCTGAAGAACAGCCTTACCACATTGCCTATGGGCGGTGGAAAAGGTGGTAGCGATTTCGATCCCAAAGGAAAGAGCGACAATGAAGTAATGGCTTTCTGCCAGAGTTTCATGACCGAACTGCAGCGTCACATCGGACCAGATACCGACGTTCCTGCCGGCGACATCGGTGTTGGCGGCCGCGAAATCGGATTTATGTTTGGCCAGTACAAACGTCTCCGCAATGAATTCACCGGTGTTCTCACTGGTAAAGGCCTCGAATGGGGTGGTTCACTCATCCGTCCTGAAGCTACCGGTTACGGCCAGGTATACTTTGCTGAAGAGATGTTAAAGACCCGTGGTCTTGATTTCAAAGGCAAAATCGTTACCGTTTCCGGTTCAGGCAATGTTGCCCAGTATGCTACTGAAAAAGTTACCTTACTTGGCGGTAAAGTTGTTACCTTATCCGATTCCGAAGGCTACATTTATGATCCCAAGGGCATTGATGCCGACAAACTGGCATTCGTAATGCATCTGAAGAACGTGAAGCGCGGACGTATCAAGGAATATTGCGACAAGTATCCAGAAGCTTCTTTCGTGGCCGGCAAACGTCCATGGGAAGTTAAATGCGACATCGCCCTTCCAAGTGCAACCCAGAACGAAATCGACGCAAACGACGCCAAGGCTCTTATGGCCAATGGTTGTTTCTGCGTTTCTGAAGGCGCCAACATGCCTTCAACACCGGAAGCCATCGAGATCTATATTGAAAAGAAGATCCTCTATGGTCCTGGTAAAGCAGCCAACGCCGGTGGTGTTGCAACCTCAGGTCTCGAAATGTCACAGAACTCCATGCGTTTATCATGGACCCGTGAAGAAGTTGACATGCGTTTGCACAACATCATGATCGCCATTCACAAAAATTGCGTGAAATGGGGTACCGAACCTGATGGATTCATCAACTATGTTAAGGGAGCCAACATTGGTGGTTTCGTGAAAGTAGCTGATGCCATGATGGCGCAAGGCCTTGTTTAGGAACTGACCAGTTCATTTTGATTCAGGCGGGGGCCCGGGAAACCGGGTCCCCGTTTTTGTTATGGCAATTCCCTGGCAAGTTTTTGCCCGGCAATAAAAGAGAGGATTACAATAAAACCAGCATAAATCAACGAGGTGAACAGAAGGATAAGGGAAGAAGCCATCATCCCGTAGCGCGGCACAAAAATAAGGTTAAGAACCAGGTTAAGTAAAACACTGACCCCGATCGCCGCAAGAAGGTAGACCGGCCGGAAAAAGAGCTCAAGAAACCGCTGAAACAACAAGGCCACCTGCCAGGTAAATGCCGACAGCAGCAAAGGTAAATAGACCAGCCAAACATCCATTTCAGGAATTCTAAGCACCTCCTCAAACAACATCTGCTTCACCACCATGAAGCCGATGAATACAATGATGAAAATCAGCAACTCAAAACTAAGCGCCTCCTTGATCGATATCCAGGCATCCTTACGGTGCCGGGAGTTCCAATTGTCGAGAATCTTGGCATGGTAAGAAATGTAGATCGGGAAACTTGCAAAGGTGATGCCCTTATAGAGAAAATCCTTCAGCGCCGAATACATACCGGCTTCGTGGTAGCCCATGTATTCCATGAGGATAAAACGATCCATGGCCATCATCAGGTGCGACATGAAAAGCCATAGTGCAATGCCATAGCCAAATTCAACCACCTTGGCAGAAAATCGGGAATCCCAGTAAAGATGTTTCAGATCAACGGTAAGCAAACCCTTTACTTTGGTCAGTGAACGCAAAATCAACACCCCGACCAACCCGATCACCAGCGAACTGAACAGCAACATGGAGGATTTCCAGTGGAAAAGAAACAGGCCAACAAGAACTACTATCATCATCAGCAACTGGTCCGATCCCTCCAGGATGGCTGTTCTGACCGACTTATGATAGGCATGCAGGATGGCCTGGTGAAACAGATAGAAGTGGTTTAAAAATGCAAACAATGAAACCAGAACAAGCTCCATCAGCGAAAGATGAAAATAGAAGATTCCGATAAGAATAACTACCAGGGTCGAAAAAAGTGCGCTTAAAATGGTGAGGTCGAAAAAACGGCTCATCACAATGTTGGTCTCCTTTGGCATGCCAGAAAGAAACCGGAGGATACTTACCTGCACCCAATGAAAACTAAGGGTGATAACCAATACAACTGAATAGATGAGCAGGGAATATTTCCCGTATTCGACCGGGCCAAGGAAGCGTATGGCAAGAATGATCACAGCCACATTGACGATGGCAGGAATAAACCGGCCTGCAAGATATTTGACGATCTCCTTATTCATGACTGCGAAGTGCCAATCGCTGTATGAAGACTATTTTGCAGATCCGCCATCCTTGATGAAAAATGGCTTGGGCCGTAACACTTTGTCAAACGTAAAATATTGGATGATCGTGAAATCCTTCCCGTCGTTTACAGAGGCATAAAGCCGGTCAAGGTCATATGGGAGCGGTATACCAGTCGGATCAACCTGGCCCTCAGGCCCTTTTTTATGATAGGTGGTGATGGTCTTACTCACCCCGGCCGTATCGGTAAGGGTGATGATGATAAATGGCTGCGATCTCAGGATCGAATCCTTCCGCACCTTGTCCATGTCATTCAACAGCGCTTCATAGTTCAGGTTCCTGAATCCGGACAAAAAGTTAAGGAGCTTAAGGGTGTCATAATCTGGCACCTCCAGATTGTCCTTCAGCGACAGCATGACAAACTTATTGTTCCCGTTGTTTTTCACTTCATATGAGTACCCGGGATTGGCAGGAATCTCTACCCTCACTTTTGCAATTTCCGGGATGGTTTTCCGGAAAACATTGTAATCACGCCAGTACTTCTCGATGGGGCTGTACCTGGGAGAGACAAATCCCCTGAATCCGGGAAGGAAAACGATAAAAGGCTCCGAGGAACCCTGCATCAGCATAAAACTGCCGAGATTATTCTGGGTGGCGCCACCCACATAATAGACCTTTGTAAGTTTCTCATGAGAAAACCACCGGATGAATCCAAACAGATCGATGCGGTATACCTGCTGGTATATCTCCACCTTGACCGCATTTACTGCAAGTTCTTTCACAATGTTGTCGTGTGCGGCATTGGCCACAGGCTGCTGAACTTCAAGCTCCACCATTGTTTTCAGAAGAAGGTTGATACTCTGGTTCTGGGCTGGAAATACTTCGTTCACCGTCCACTTTCCGGGAGACACCCTGGCAAGTGTAACCATGTTGTTGTTTTTATCGGCGATGAAAATCCTCGTGACGTTGGAAGAGTCGAGAAGTTTAAAATCGCTGAGGGACCGGCGGAAGGTGGTTGACGACTGGGTCAGCCACAATCCCAGGGCGATAAGCGCCAGCAGGATGAAGACAATAAAGATGGATCTGTTCTTTTTCATAATTGACTTTTTCTAACCGGACCGGCATAGGCACGTTTACGCATCCGCTGTTTGACCACACCAAAAAGTGCGATCAGGATGATGGGCAGCAACAGGTTTAAAACCTGCCAGAACAGTCGCTGTTTAGCAACCCTGGCCGTATCAAGCATCCTGAGTTTCAGTTCGCGGGAGCGCACAGAGATCAGCCCGGTTTCATCGCACAGAAAATTGACCACATTAAGGGCAAGATCTTTATTACCGAATGTTTGCTTGGTATATTGATCGAATCCAAGCGGTAACGGGTACCCCTGTTTGTAATGAAACTGGTTTTTTACGATATCCCCGTCGGCAATGACGATCATCTTGGTTTTCTTGCTCCTTGCTTTAAAACCCAGGGCAGGATTATCGGCAAGGCTGGGTGGAATGCGATAGAGGAAAGAGGAGGGGAACTCCCCTTCCAGCAGCACGGCAACCGGCAGCGGTCCCTGGTTGAACATCCGTTCATTTGGCTGTTTTTTCAGAATCTCCAGATCGATGAGCGCCGGAACATTGACGGTACGCACATAGGGCGAGGTCTCAAGCAGGATGGTTTTCTTCACACCCAGGGCAGTCACCGTGTCAAGGGTACTCAGGAATTCGGTTTTAATGGCATTCAGTCCGTTCACCACCGGGTGCTTCACCGTAGGCATAATAACCGGGAAAAAATACCATTTGAAGTAATCGAACTGCGGCTGGTTCCCTATCATGCCCGTTTTCACCGGGATGGGCAACGCGTTGAGGTCCTGCACCAGGTTCACATTCAGGCGGACTCCATAGTTGAAGAGCATGTCTTCAAGGTTGATATCATTCGGGAGGCCCATGGTTGAGTTGTACTTCTGAAGGCTGTCCATGCTTGCAAACACCGGATCTATCAGCCATAGAACCTTACCGCCCCTCATGATAAACTGGTCGATGAGGAATTTATCGCGTTCGTCGAAAGGCTTAGTTGGTTTAGCAATAATGATTGCCCGGTATTTGTTGACCAGCACATCATGCGAAGAATCGGTTTTAAGCCGCAGGGCCAGGCTCGTAATTTTGTTGTTGATCGTTACCCTGTCGACATTGTAAAATTCTGAAAGTCCTTTTTGCAGGTCGATTGTCTCCAACTGGTCAAGTTCGCCCTGCCCCTCAATAAAGGCCACTCTCGGTTTGATAGCAGTGGTGAGGTTTTTTATGGCGCTGGCAAGATTATATTCCAGGGTCTGGATGCTGTTGTTCAGCACCTGGTTCGGATCCTGTTGCAATTGTGCCATGAGCAGCTGAACAGGGATCTCCTTTCCGTGGTAGGAGACCATGGCCCCGGGAAAAATAATGAGCTGGGAAGAAGCGCCCTTCTTGTTAACCCTTAAATCTGTGGGCTGCAATCCGCGTTCAACAAGCAGCCGGTATGCGTCATTACGGTCTTTATCGTTTGGATTGGCCGAAGGATTGACAAACTCATACTGAATATTGTCACTGTAAGCCCTGAATTCATCGAGCATCTCCCTGGTTTCATTCGACAGCCGCTGAAATCCGGGAGGCAGGTCGCCGGTGAGATAAACCTTGAAGAAAACAACATCATCGAGCTTTTTAAGCAGTTTCTTGGTTGCAGGGGCCAGCGAGTAGCGCTTTTCAGCAGTGAGGTCAACCCTGGTAAAAAGGAACGTTGCGATAATATTAACCAGGATAACAATGGCAATACCGAGCAGCAGTGCGGTAATGTTCCCTCTTTTGATATTTTTCTTTTTATCCCGCATAACAAGGCTCCGGGGAGCAATCCAATTTCGTATAGTTAACAGTTAGGCCGTGTTACCACTTTCTGCTTTCCAGCGAGAGCCGGGTAAGCAGGATGAAAATCGCGGTTACGCTTATAAAGTAAATCAGGTCGCGTGTATCAATCACACCACGGCTCATCGACGAATAGTGCGCATTGAGCCCGAGTGACTGTATGATGAGTCCTGTTTTGCCCGACAGTAGGAATGAGTAAACAAACTCAAACCCCATGTACAGGATGAAACTGATAAACACGGCGAGTATAAATGAAATGATTTGATTATCTGTCAAGGATGAGGTGAAAATCCCGATCGCTACAAAACTGGCTCCCAGGAAAAACAGCCCGATATACGATCCCCAAATGCTGCCCGAATCAAGGTTGCCGGGTGGCAATCCAAGGCTGTAGACCGAGAAATAGTATACCAGGGTAGGCAGCAGTGAGATGATGACCAGTACGATCCCGGCGGCATATTTGGCCAGGATCACCTGCATGTCGGTTAGCGGCTGTGTCATCAGAAGTTCGAGCGTTCCGCTCTTTTTCTCATCGGCAAACGACCGCATGGTGATGGCAGGGATGAGGAAAAGGAAGACGAACGGGGCAATGATAAAGAGTCCGTCAAGACTGGCAAATCCGAAATCAAGCACATTGAATTCCAATGGGAAGACCCATAGAAAAAGGCCGGTCATCAGCAGGAAGACAATCATCACGATGTAGCCAATGAGGGAATTCAGGAAACCGTTGATCTCTTTTATAAAAAGCGTCAGCATCAGCGCATTGGTTAAAGGCGTGCAAAATTAGCAAATTTCCGCCATCAAAATGCAATTGGGATGAACATTTCAGGGGATTTGCCGGGAAACATACCCGGAGTAGTCGACCAGGCGGGGCTCATAGGACTCCTTGAGCAGATGGGAGGAAATCAGGAAGTCGGCTGTTGACCGGTTGCAGGCGGTAGGGATGTTGTAAACGACCGTTATCCGGAGCAGCGCCTTTACGTCAACATCGTGTGGCTGAGGCTGCATCGGGTCCCAGAAAAAGATAAGCAGGTCGATCAAACCTTCGGATATCATTGCTCCAAGCTGCTGGTCACCACCTAGCGGTCCCGATTTCAGCTTAACAATATCAAAGGTGATCTTCTCCTCCTCCTCCAGCTTGGCCATGATGGTATCTTCCACCAGTTTGCCGGTTGTACCCGTACATATCAGGTGATGAGAAAGGAGGGTTTTGTAATTGAATTCAACCCACTCTACCAGGTCTTTTTTACGGTTATCATGTCCGACCAGGGCAATATTTTTCGATTTTTCCATTTGCAGGCAGTTTATTCAAGTTCTACAGTTACCAGCTGATCCATTTTCAACCCCAGCAGACTACCCGCTTTCCCTTCCCGGATAGCGATTTCGAGGAAGCCGCTGGTGGAAAAAAGCGCAAGCATGTCGCCCTGGCTTACATCTTTATATGATTTGCTGATCTCCTCAATACGATAGTTGATGGATCTGAAGGTAATGGCGAATTTCCGGTTCTTCACGGCAGTTTTGAAAAGGGATTCAGTAATATTGATGAACACATTTTCGTAATTGTCGATGTAGATCACCTTTCCTTTGATGAGATCGTCCTGGATGACCGGCTGGAAAGAGATTTTTTGAAGGGTATTCTCCTTGGGGAATCCCAGTTCTTCAATTGTCTGGCCGGTAGCAATATGATGAGCCACCTTTACAAAGACATCGCGGGTGGAAAAAGTAAAATAATCGGTATCCTGGATAATGTCCAGCTCAATGACTTTGTCAGGTTTGTCGTCAAACAACAGCGAAAATATCCCGTTATCGGCACAGATAAAGTAGTGTCCATGATGAAAAACAAGGGTATGCGGGGTCTCCACAGCAGCTTCGGTGTTGATGGCGATGATGTGGATGGTTCCTTCGGGAAAGTTCCGGTATACATTTCTGATGATGAAGGCAGCCTGGTTAAGGTCGAAGGCCGGAATGTGATGCGAGATGTCAACAATTTGGGCTTCCGGCAGCAGCCGCAGGATGGCGCCTTTTACCGCGCCCGTATAGTGATCCTTGACTCCCCAGTCGCTTGTCAGTGTGATAATAGCCATGGAAATATTCGTACATTTGCGTATTCAAAGGTATAAATTTTTCATGAGCGAAATATTAATAAACATCGATTCCTTCCATCCGCTTGATATTTTTGGGGCCAACGATCAAAACCTGGACGCAATCCGCAATTTTTTCCCGAAGGTTAAAATAGTCTCCCGCGACAATTATGTCAAGGCCTTCGGGGAGGAGTCGGACCTTGCTGATTTTGAGAAAAAATTCGGTCTGCTCCTGCTCCATTTTGAAAAATTCGGACGCCTCTTAAAATCGGACATCAGTTTGATTTTAAGTTCTGAGCCGAATGGATCGGCGCCGGCACCTGAAGGACAGAATGATGTTCTCGTTCATGGCAAGAACGGTTTGCTGATAAGGGCGCGTACTGCCAACCAGCGCAAGCTTGTAGAAAGCAGTCTGAAAAACGACCTTGTCTTCGCCATTGGACCGGCCGGAACCGGGAAAACCTATACCGCAGTGGCCATGGCTGTAAGGGCATTGAAAAACAAGGAGATCCAGCGTATCATCCTGACACGTCCTGCCGTGGAAGCAGGGGAAAACCTTGGATTCCTACCGGGCGACCTGAAAGAGAAGCTTGACCCATACATGCAACCGTTGTATGATGCACTGGGAGATATGCTCCCAACCCAAAAGTTGCTGCAGTATATTGAAGAACGGGTGATCGAGATTGCACCGCTGGCTTTTATGCGCGGAAGAACGCTCAACAATGCTTTTGCCATCCTCGATGAAGCGCAGAACACCACCCCCAGTCAGCTGAAGATGTTCCTCACCCGCATGGGCGCCTCTGCAAAGTTCATTGTAACGGGAGATATCACCCAGATCGACCTGCCTAAACACCAGGTAAGCGGACTGCTGCACTCTCAGCAAATTCTTAAAAACATCCCGGGAATTGACTTCGTTTACCTCGACCGGTCGGATATCATCCGGCATAAGCTGGTAGGTAAAATCATTGATGCATACAGCAACGAGAAGTAAACAGTTGATTCACTCTTAAAAGGAGAGAACATCCATTAGTCCTGATTTAATATATGCCAGTTCACTTTCAGTGATAATGCCCATTTTCCGGATTAGTCTTTTCTTTGAAAGTACCCTCACCTGAAAAACCAGCACCTCCGAATCGTCAGGAAGGCCGTTTTGTTTGTTCTTTGCGACAATAACTGACCCCGGGTAATTTTTGATTTTTGAGGTAAGCGGACAAACAATACAAAGATCTGTCATCTCATTCATCGAATCACCACTTATAACAACCACGGGCCTCACTCCCTGCTGTTCATTGCCGGTTGCAGGATCGAGGCTGGCCATATAAATATCCCGCTGCATCATCGCCCTGCCTTTTCATCCTGGTTGAGAATATCCAGGTAGTCCTTCATGCCTTCTTCTGCCAAACTTTTCATTTCCGGATCCATGGAAGCTCTCCTGAACCCTTCCCTGAAACTCTCCTGCTTCACATTGAAGAAAAATTGCCGGAGGGCACTTTCCAAAACTTTGTTTTTCGAAATCTTGTTTTTTTCTGAATAGTCATTCACTGAATTGATAATCTCCTCAGGCAAGGTGCTTGTAAAGGTTACTCTCTTTGCCATAGTTTTGTTTCTATATTGCAAATATAATAACTATTTATATTTCATAAATATATTTTTATTGTGCTGATGCGTTTAAATTAAAGTGTTATCAGAACACGTTATTTCCTTAGCCTTTCTAACTGATTTGATATTTTGCAATTAGTTCTTACATTGATAATTCATCTGGTCAATTTCCAAACGATGATACATCCTGTTTCCCTCTGTGGCTCTCAGTGAATTTTTCTCCGTGGCACTCAGTGTAATTTTGTTTCACCGAGTACCACCGAGAAACCGCACAGAGAGCCACAGAGCGGGATTTTATGCATCAATGATTTTTAGTAGAATATAAAAAGTTAAGGCATCAGCACTATTTTTCCATTTAACATTTTACGATAGTAACAGATATACCTTTTCCAGGTTTTAAAAATCCACAAGGTCTGGTATGATATCCCAAATTGCCTATATTTGCTTCATTAAAAAGAGACCCTATGACCAACGTCCTTCTGAAGTCCCATTTTGAATTCCCCGGGCAGAAAAGTTTCTATAAAGGGAAAGTTCGCGATGTGTATAATATCGAAGATCAATACCTTGTGATGGTCGCCAGCGACCGGATCTCGGCGTTTGATGTTGTCCTTCCAAGGGGAATTCCTTATAAGGGACAGGTGCTGAACCAGATTGCCGCCAAATTCCTGGATGCCACGGCCGACATTTGCCCCAACTGGAAAATCGCTTCACCTGATCCCAATGTTACCATCGGCCGGTTTTGCAAGATTTACCCGGTGGAGATGATCATCAGGGGTTATCTTACCGGAAGTTCATGGCGCACCTACCAGAAGGGTTCCAGGGTAATTTGCGGAGTTCCTGTTCCCAACGGGATGAAAGAGCACCAGCGGTTCCCGGTGCCTATCATCACACCCACCACCAAGGCGGCAGAGGGCCACGACGAAGACATTACAGAAGCTGAACTCATTGCCGAGGGCTTAATCCCTGCCGCGGAGTATGAACTCATTAAAAAATACACTTTTGCGTTGTTCCAGCGCGGAACAGAGATGGCTGCCAGTAAAGGCCTCATCCTGGTGGATACCAAATATGAGTTCGGGAAGGGGACCGACGGACAGATCTACCTCTGCGACGAAATCCACACTCCCGATTCTTCCCGGTATTTTTACCTCGACGGGTATGAAGACCGGCAGGCAAAGGGTGAACAGCAACGTCAGCTTTCAAAGGAATTTGTGCGTGAATGGCTTATGGCCAACGGATTTATGGGCCAGGCAGGGCAGCAGGTTCCTGAGATGAGCGATGCATGGATCGGGGAAATTTCAGACCGGTATATTGAACTTTATGAAGGAATCACCGGGGAAAAATTCAACCGTACGCAGTCGGATAACATCCTGATCAGGGTTGAAAATAATATTCTGTCGTGGTTAAATTCCATTAAATAACCACAAAGACACAAAGTGTTACACAAAGGGCACAAAGTGATCTACTGACTGGTATCCCGGTTAATTAATGAAGCACGACAACCTGTTGGGTGGAAGACACTTTTCCTGAAGTCATTTTACAATAGTAGATCCCTGAGGGATATGCGTTTACATTGCACGTAATTGTATGACTACCATCAGTCATCAGCTGGTTTACTATTTCCTCCATCATGTTTCCCCTGCTATCATAGATTTTCAGCACAACCGGGATTCGTGAATCTGTTACCTTTACTGTAAAGCACAGGGTCTCTGAAACAGGGTTGGGATATGCCTTTAAGAATGGCGTATGGCCGGAATTCCCTGATTCGTCTATAGCGTTAGGGTACATCCTCGGACTGCCGGCCTTCACCCATGCAGTGTAGATCAGGTCGCCAAGGGAGGTGGAAGCATTCTTCATCAGCATGATGGTGAAATTTCCGGTTTTTGCCCAAAGGGCCTGGTAATAAGCCGTACTCCCCACGCTTCCGGAAAGGGTTGTGGCATAGGTATCGGCCAGCAGGACACTGTCTACATACTTGTAATCAAAATAAAGATAATCAAACACATACCCTTTAACATCCGGAATATAGTGTGCAGCATCGGCTGTATAAACAAGCTGAGCTTCGTACTTGCTGATCATAGTTGACTCGTATCGTGAATGGATTTCCAATTGTCCCGACAGCTGACCATTATAATTCTTCGTGATATGCAGCGGCATATGGCCGTCGCCGACATAATGGCCAAGGTCCGCAGCAAAATAGGCTGACCTGTTCCAGTCGCCACGCATGAAACAGCGGGTGAGTGAATCGAAGGCAGTCACTGTCGCCCATGGCAGGGTTCCCTGGTCAATCACAAATCCGGCTCCATGATGGGCCACTACGGTGTCATATTCCTGTGAAATCTTTCCATTCAGAATAAATTCAGGGTAGTTATCGATGTCGATGTAATGGCGTGGCGATTCGTTTGGATCCTGGGTTTTACGTGAATCTGCATCCGATGCGTGGTTGGCGACAAAGAGTGTCCAGGTCGGGTTCAGGAACGACATCTCCGCCGGCAGCGAAGTTGCAAAGTTCTGGCTGATTTTTTTATGTCCTTTTGATCCCCAGCTTGACAGGAGAACAGATAACACAACAAGCGATATGGTTAACACTGTTTTTTTCATTCGAAGATTTTCAGAAGGTTTTCAAGATCCCCCGCTTTTTCGGGTTCTCCGGATTGGTTGTATAAAAAGATCAGGTTGTTGATCAGCCGGCGGATAATGTCGGGGTTGGTACAGGGCGCAAAGAACGATTTTTCAGGTTTGATCTTCATTTGCCCTATAAACAGATCGATGTCACGCCGGGTGAATACTGCACCCTTGCTAAAGGGGTTGATATAAAAGAGCACGTCCCCTTCATCGGGATTCTCAATGCCGGGTTCAGCAAGGTATGCAAGAATAAAATGCTGTGGAAGGTCGACTCCATAAACCGGCAGTCCCACTTTTTGAGCGAGAATGATGAATAGAATTCCCAATGAAAGAGCATTCCCCTTTTTATGTTCCAGCAAGGTATTTACATAATTATTATGGGGGGATCTTGAATCGTTGCCGCGCATGTTGAAAAGATGAATTTCAAACAGCATGTGATTCATCACCTTGATATTTTCCAGGGCCGTCAGGTTATCTCTCAACTCAATCCAGATATCCATCTTCAGCTGTTCGATGGTTGCAATGATCTCGTTCTCATCAAGATGAGGATATTCAATCCTGGCCACCAGCATAAAACCTTTAAGCAAGTCGGAAGAGCCTGTTTGGAGCCAGCTTCTGAATTCAGCGTGAAGGTGCAGGAGGTTTAATTGCCGGATGACAGACGTCAGGCGTTCCTGAACGACAGGATTGAACGAATTTTCGAGGCAATTTTCGAGGGGAGGAACAGCCTCAACACCCTGCAGCAGTATCTGTTCACGGATCAGGTTGAACGCGGTTTCATCCGGTTCATCCATCAGGTTGATCAGTGCGGCCAGGGTTGGGTTGGGCATTGTTTTATAAAATTATTAATGATCGTGCCGTAGAGACGCCGCATGCGGCGTCTGGATTTGATGGCAGAGACGCCGCATAAGGCGTCTGGATTTGCAGCAGAGACGCCTTATGCGGCGTCTGTACGATATCGGATATTACGCCGTAATGGTGTCAAGCACAAGCGCAATGAGCGAATTCACCACCATTTTATGATCAGGATTGTAATCGCCTGTTGCCCGGTTGGCTATCAACGTGCAGATGGTCACCATTTCATGGCCCATCAGTGCACCCAGTCCATACAACGCAGAGGTTTCCATTTCAAAGTTTACGATCCGGTGCTCGCGGAACCTGAAACTCTGCAATTTTTTGATCATATCCGGATCGGTAAGGGGAAGCCGAAGGAACCTTCCCTGCGGTCCGTAGAAACCCGGTGCAGTGGCTGTGATTCCCGGAACCGAAAATGGCCGGAACAGGTTGATAAGCCTGTCGGAGCCTTTGATAAAATAGGGTGTTGACAGATCCACCGGCCAGGATGCATGTTCCATAAAGGCTGCTGTCATCTCCTTATCAATCACATCGGCTGATCCTTTATAAAAATGGAGCAGGTTGTCAAGTCCCATGGCATGGGTTGACAATCCGAAACTGTTAACTGGGACATCGGCCTGGATCGAGCCGGATGTTCCGATTCGGACAATGCTCAGTGAGCGCAGAGACGGTTTTTGTGTCCTGGTTTTCAGATCAAAATTCGCCAGTGCATCTAGTTCATGCATGACGATATCACAGTTGTCGGTTCCGATGCCTGTTGAAAGGGCTGTGATCCGCTTGCCGTTGTAATACCCGGTCTGGGAGATAAATTCCCTGTTGGAGGCGCGGTGGTCAATTGCAGTGAAATGGTCTGAAATCTCATGAACACGTTGTGGATCGCCGACTACAATAACGGTATCGGCAAGGTCCTCCGGTTTCATACAAATGTGGTAAACGCTGCCATCAGCATTTACGATAAGATCGGGTTCTGCAAGTAGTGGCATAAACTAATTTTTTACAAAAGTACGAAAAATCGCTTTGTGGTGAGTGGTTCCGCATCAGGGCGTGAAACCGCCATTGGAAGTTCTTTTTGAGGTAATGTTCCTACAATTCATGCGCAAAGGTCAGCAAAGGGACCAATTCAATTGGTAACTTTGCGGCTGAATTCAGACCACCATTACTATTGATGAAATTGTACAATAATTCAAGTTCTCCATCCGGTTTTTCCTCTTGTTTATTGTACCTGAAAACATTGCTGGATCATCGATCTCAACTTTTTAGGAAAATTGTTCGATGTGCACATTGAAAAAATCATTGACTGGCGCATTGTAGCGGTGGCCATGCTGTGAGTGAGCTGAATTCACGACTTAAAGAGGAAAAAATATGAAGACAGAGATCATCAACATCGGTGATGAACTGCTGATCGGGCAGGTCATCAATACGAATGCCGCCTGGATGGCGGAGCAATTAAACCTTGCCGGGTTCAGGGCATACCAGTTTACTGTGATCGGCGATTCAAGGCAGCATATTCTTCAGGCGCTGGCTGAAGCGGAAGATCGTGCCGAAGTGGTTTTAATCTCCGGGGGAATAGGCCCCACCAAAGACGACATTACCAAGCACACCCTCTGCGAATTTTTCAACACTAAACTGGTGTTCAACGAAGAGGCCTACCGCGATGTGGAGGCGCTCTTTGCCCGCCGGGGATATCCCGTCACCGAACTCAACCATCAGCAGGCGGAACTGCCTGAATTGTGTACCGGAATTCCCAATAAAGTGGGAACTGCACGGGGAATGTGGTTTGAGAAGGATCGGAAAGAAGGCGGAAAAACGATTTTTGTCTCCATGCCGGGAGTCCCATTTGAGATGAAAGCAATGATGACGGATTATGTGATACCGCGGTTGAAAGAAGCATTCAAAACACCATTTATATATCACAAGACCATCCTGACGCAGGGAGTCGGCGAATCCTTTCTTGCCGCTCAGATCGAAACCTGGGAAAATGCACTTCCCCCAAACATTAAACTTGCCTACCTGCCCCAGCCAGGTATCGTGAGGTTGCGGCTCACCGGTGAAAGTCCTGATGAAACAGCATTACATCACCAGGTTGATTCCGAAGCAGATAAATTAAAAGAGCTCATCCCCGGGTACATTTTCGGATATGATGATGAATCCCTCGAAATGGTAGTTGGCAGGCTCCTTACCGAACAAAAGGCAACCCTTGCCACCGCTGAAAGCTGCACGGGCGGCACCATAGCACAGATGATCACCAGCATACCCGGAAGTTCAGTTTACTACAAAGGTTCTGTGGTAGCCTATGCCAACGAGATTAAGGAGAACATCCTGGGAGTGAATTCAGAAACCCTGGAGAATTTCGGTGCTGTGAGCCGGCAGGTGGTACTGGAGATGGCTGCCTCATTGCAGGCAAAGTTCAACGTGGATTATGCCATCGCCACTTCTGGAATATCGGGGCCTGATGGCGGAACCCCGGAAAAACCGGTCGGTACCGCATGGATTGCCATCGCCACGCCCGATGCAGTATTTGCCGAACAATACCTCTTCGGCGACAACAGGGAACGAAACATCCGAAGAACCTCGCTGCAGGCACTGAGTCTCCTGCGTAAGAAATTGCTATTTCACCATTTTTTTTAGAGATTCATGGTTATTCAAAATAAAAACTCTATCTTTGCACTCCATTTTGAAATACCATTCTAATCATAATCGTCATGGCAAGGATTTGTGAAATAACCGGAAAGATTGCAATTAAAGGGCATAAAGTCTCTCATTCCAATAAAAAATCGAAGCGTTGGTTCAGCCCAAACATACAAAGCAAGACCTTCTTTGTAGAGGAAGAAAACCGCGAGATTAAGCTGAAGGTATCTGCCGAAGGTTTGCGTCATATGAATAAAAAAGGCGTTTATGTCTGCATCAAAGAGGCTCGGGAAAAAGGATACCTTGCCAAATAAAATTTTTTTTCATGGGTAGAAATGCTGTTACTTTGTAGCAGCATTTTTTTTGCCATCACCCTGAAGAAATAAACCGGCGAATTTTACGTTATCTGGTGATTGGTTTGGTTCGCAACCCGCAACCCCTGCTATACATCACATCCATGATAAAACACCAATAACCACGAATGAACAAGAGCCTGTGTTATCTCTTTTTACTGCTCATTTTCCCGTTTTTCGGTACTGAAATTCAGGCTCAGGTTCAAGATGACAATGCCTCGTTGGTCCAGTTTTCAGGCATCACCATTACCGCCGACAGCCTGAATCCCGTTCCATACACCAAAATCCTTGATGTTGGCAGTCATCGCGGAACCACCAGCGACATTAACGGGTATTTCTCGTTTGTGGCCCACCGCCTGGATACGGTGGTTTTTACCGCCCTGGGATTCAAGCCGGCCTCATTCATCATTCCCGACACCATCACCAAACAAAAATATTCGCTGATCCAGCTGATGACCGCAGATACCCTGACCCTGGCAGCTGCCTTCATTTTCCCCTGGCCCACCCTTGAAGAGTTCAAACGTGCTTTCGTAGAAACAAAAATACCTGATGATGACCTGGAAATTGCCCGGAAAAACCTGCTGGCGGCAGATATCAGGATGCGGGCAGAGGAGTACCCGATGGATGCGTCCATGAATTACCGCAACTACATCGACAACCAAACCAGCAAGCTGTATTATTACGGCCAGATTCAACCCTATAATATTTTCAACCCCTTTGCCTGGGCGAAGTTTATCAAAGCCTGGAAAGATGGTAAATTCAAATCACAGGAAGAACGACTGAAATAACATCTGATGTTGAAAAGAGCACTATTCATACCATTTTTGGCCATTCTTTTCTCAACGCAGGCAATCATTGCCCAGCAGGGATTTATCTCCGGGGTAGTCAGAGGCAGTGACCACCAGCTTCTTGAGTTTGTCAACATCGCGGTAAAAGGCACCACTGCCGGAGCGACCACCGGCAAAAATGGCAGTTTTGAATTGGCGGTGCCCGCCAACAAAGAGGTGGTCATCCTTTTCTCATACATCGGGTATGAGAAGGACTCCATGACCGTCAGGCTCAGGGAAAACGAGCGGAGGGTGATGGACCACTCCCTGCTGCCAAGTTCTACCCAGCTTGAATCGATTGAAGTGAAAGATCAGCAGCTCAAGACCAATACGTTCAACCGGCTCGACCCGAAAGTACTGACGCTCATCCCTACCATCAATGCCAGCGTGGAAGACCTGATCAAGACGATGCCCGGGGTGTCGTCACGAAATGAGTTGAGCTCCCAATACTCTGTCCGCGGGGGCAATTACGATGAAAACCTGGTGTTTGTCAATGACATAGAGATTTACCGGCCGTTTCTCGTCAGGTCGGGGCAGCAGGAAGGCCAGAGTTTTCTCAATCCCGACCTGGTTTCTGGCATCTCATTTTCCTCGGGAGGCTTCGATGCCAAATATGGAGACAAGATGTCGTCGGTACTCGATATCAAATACAAAAAACCGACGCAGTTTGCCGCTTCGTTCGATGTGAGTCTCCTGGGCGCTTCCGCCCATGCGGAGGGCATCTTCTCCAAAAAGGTCTCCTACCTGATCGGAACCCGTTACAAAACCAACTCATACATTCTCAAAGGACTTGATACCAAGGGAAACTATAAGCCCAGGTTTTTTGACATCCAGGGAATGCTGAATTATGAGATCACCAAAAAATGGGAGTTATCCCTCTTTGGAACTTTTACCGACAACGCCTATAAACTGGTACCCGAAACCCGTGAAACAAGCTTTGGCACCATCGATGAAGCATACCGGATAAAAATTTACTTTGACGGACGAGAATCTGACCAATACCAGAATTGGCTCACCGCACTCACCCTCACCTATAAACCAACCACGAGCCTTCGGTTGAAACTGATCTCCTCCGTATTCCAAACCTATGAAGCCGAAACTTACGACATCTCAGGCGAATACTGGCTCGGCAAGCTGGAGGTCTTCCAGGGAAGCGGGCAGGGACAGATCACCGAAATCATGGGTGTCGGGGCCTACCTTCAACATGCCCGGAACTACCTCGATGGTACCGTTTTCAACATTGAACACCGAGGTTACTGGGATAAGGATAAGAGTAACCTTGTGTGGGGTGTAAAGTACCAGCATGAGTTTTTCAACTACACTGTGAATGAATGGGAGTTGCAGGATTCTGCCGGCTACTCCATTCCACGGCCACCCGATTCGCTGGGAAGTCAGAATCCTCCGAATGGCGACCTGGTGCTTTACAACGTCATCAGAAGCAACAGCAAAGTCAACACAAACCGTGTTTCAGGGTTCCTGCAGGATACCTGGACTTTCAAAAACGCATCGAATGATATTTCACTGACAGCTGGAATCAGGGCCATTTACTACGATTTCAACGGGCAATTGTTGTTTAATCCGAGGGCGAACATCTCCTTTAAGCCTCACTGGAAAAACGAAACTGTTTTCAGGCTGTCTACAGGGTACTATTCTCAACCTCCCACCTTCAGGGAGATGTCTGACCTCCAGGGGAATATTGTTCCCGGGTTGAAAGCACAGTCGTCTTTCCAGGTAGTGGCAGGAAGCGATTACTACTTCAAGGCATGGAACCGCCCATTCAAGTTTGTTGCGGAAGCCTATTACAAAAACATACAGAACCTGATTCCTTACGAGATCGACAACATGAAAATCAGGTACTACGGAACCAATGATGCCCACGGATATGCGGCCGGCATCGACTTCCGTGTTCATGGTGAATTCGTGAAAGGAGCCGAATCGTGGGCCAGTCTGTCTTTCCTGAAAACGGAGGAGTACTTCCAGGGAACGTGGATTCCACGGCCAACCGACCAGCGGATGAACCTTGCCATCTTCTTCCAGGATTTCATTCCCGGTTTTCCAACCTGGAAGATGAACCTTACGCTGGTTTATGGCACCGGCCTACCCTTTGGCCCACCCGATTCACCAAGAAGCGCTCAAACGCTTCGGATACCCCCCTACCGCCGTGTGGATATCGGGTTATCAAAGCAACTCATCGGCCAGCAGACCTCATTTTCGAAGAAAAACCCGCTCAGGGCATTTGAATCGTTGTGGATATCGCTCGATATCTTTAACCTGTTGCAAATCAGCAACACCATCTCCTATCTCTGGATCACCGATATCAATGGGAAGGAATATGCCGTTCCAAATTACCTGACGCCACGGACTTTCAACCTCAAGCTGACGGCAAAGTTCTGAGGATCCAAACCTTTACCAAATGGTATTTTACTGGCTTTGTTTGGCGATCTGCTCACCTATCTTGTAATAATATTCTGCCTTTTCAAGATCGCCCTTTTTCAGGTAGAGTGTGTTTAACTGCACACAGAGTTCGAAACTCGGGTTGATGGCAGCAGCTTTTTCCCAATAGTTTACCGCGGTGGCTGTATCCTTTTTAAGCATGTAGTAATTGCCGATGTTGACATAAGGCATTTCGAGGTTGGGATAACTCTTCATCACCTCCTCGTTCATTTTTACAGCCCGGTCAAAGTCGCCCATGTCGTTGTAAACATTTGCCAGGGCAAACACCGCCTTGATCTGGTTCGGGTTGACTTTCAGGATGTGCTCATAACATGCAATGGACTGCTGGTATTGTTTCTGCCCGCGGTAAGCCATTCCGAGGTTAACCCAGGCCGGCTGCAGCGTTGAGTCAAGGGCGATGGCTTTTTTCAGGTAATATACTGCCGAATCATAATTTTTCCCCATGAAGAGGTATACAGTTCCGAGATCATTGGTTGTGAGATAGTTATCCGGATAAAGCGCCAGTGAACGCCTGAAATGGGAGATGATGACCTGGTACTTGAACTGGTTTACGTTGCCTGTCCTGAGGAAGTTCTGGTCCTGGTATACCGTTCCCATCAGGAAGCCGCCGTAATCGATGTTCGCCTTGGCTGAATTGTTCAGCGACTTGATATCATGCCGGTACAACCCGAAAAGTGTACGCCAGTCGCGGTTACGGGTCACAGACAATACTGCGCATGGAATCAGCAGCAGGATGACCACGGCGAGGATTTTCAGCCGTGTATCCATCTCAATGGTGAGGCTTTTGGGGTCAGTGCGAAATATCCTGAATATCAAATAGATAATTGCAAGACAAAAGCCAAGCGAGGCGTTGAACACAAACCGTTCTCCGACGATTCCAACCACCGGAACGACAATATTGGAATACATTGCAATGGCGATAAGGTACCAGAGGATGGCAAAGGAGAGAAAATGTTTTTCACGGAATTTCGACAGTGCATAAACAAACAACCCGCTATAGATAAACAGCGACAGGATGGCCCAGATATTTGCCAGGTTTGTGACCGGGATCATGTTAAATCCGTAATAATAGAGCAAAGGGTATGGATAAACAAGGATTTTCAGGTAGAAAAGGAGCGAAACGAAGCCGGTCCCGAGGCGCATCCAGATATTCCTATCAAGATAAAGCGGGTTCTCAATAAAGGAGTTGATGTGTTCCATTGGAGGAAGGAAGAGCCGTGGTCCGAAGAGTGCCACGAGGATCACTGCAAGCATCGCAAAAAAGATGGGGACAATCCTTCCCAACGGGAGCTTTGTAAAGAAATAGAGTACCAGGGGGATCAGGGCAAGAAATGGAAGTATCGATGATTTGCAAAGATATCCAAAGAAAAAAATCAGGATTGCCGGAACCAGGTACAGGGTCCTTCGGGTTTGAGCATATTCAAGGATATACCACAGACTTCCCAGGCCGCAAATGAAAGCAAGTAATTCATCACGGTTCTTCAGGCTGGCAACCACCTCGGTATGCACAGGGTGTGCCATAAACAGGAGTGTTACCAGGAAAGGGAACAGGATGTTATAGTTGCTGAGTAATCGCTTGAGGATAAAAAACAGGATGATCGATAATGCCCAGTAAAGCAGGATGTTCAGACCGTGGCTCACCCCGGGTTTTTCGCCCCAAAGCTGATATTCAACGGCGAAGGTGGCCTTTACAACAGGCCGGTACTCGGTGGATGTGGAGCCAACATTACCCTGCTGGGAAAAGTACCTGCTTGAAAATATCTGCGGAAGCGCTTTAAATCCCTGGCGAACTAACTGATTGTTGGTTACAAGATTATCGTCAACAGCATATTTGTTAAATATTGTATTGCCATACAGGAGGATGGCAAAAAGAAAGAAAGAGAGGATAAAATAGCGGTTTGCTTTGTTTGAAACCTTTGGAACCAAATTCTCCGGCTTTGCGGGTACTTGTTTTTTACTGGAGAAATTTTTGCCTGGTGGAGCCTGTTTTTTCGGAAACTGATCTTTTTTCATCCGGAAATTAAAATTTAGGCAAAGGTAGAGATTTCTGCTGCAAGCCTGACGAAATCGTTCACCGAAAGTCGCTCAGCACGCAGGTCCAGTTGTTGTTTCATCCACTCCGACAGTGCCGGCACGCCTGACGTATCCGCGGTACCTGCCTGAGGTACGAGGGAGCGGATGGAGTTGCGCATGGTTTTACGGCGCTGGTTAAAGGCGGTTTTCACCAGCCGGGTGAAGAGTTCCTCATCACAATCGAGTTTTTCGGTGGTGTTCCTGCGCAGCCTGATCACGGCTGATTTGACCTTGGGTGGCGGATAAAAAACGTGTTCATCCACGGTAAACAAATAGTCGATATCGTAGAAAGCCTGCAGCAAAACGCTGATGATGCCATACGATCTATTGCCCGGGGGCGACGCTATCCGTTCGGCCACCTCTTTCTGGAACATGCCCACTACCTCGGGAATGCGGTTCCGGTTTGCCAGCGCCGTAAACAGGATCTGGGATGAAATGTTGTACGGGAAATTGCCGATGACGGTGAATTTTGGTGGTTTTGGCAGAGCCGGGGCATGCCCCGGCTCTACGTGCCCCGGCTCTACGTGCCCCGTATCCACGTTTGGCGGAAATTCCCCCAGGTTATAATCCAAAAAATCCCCCTGTATCAACCGGTTTGAAATTGCCGGGTACGTGGTTTTCAGGTATTCAACCGCCTCACGGTCCACCTCCATGAACCAGGGATCGTATCGGGAATCATCCAGGATATATTTTGTCAATACCCCCATGCCCGGGCCAACTTCCAGGACCACCGGGTAATCGGGGTTGAGGTAGCTGACAATTTTTTGTGCGATGTTTTCATCGCGGAGGAAATGCTGGCCAAGGTGTTTTTTAGGTCGTATCATGGTTGGTTATTGCCGTTCGTAGATACGGGGCATGCCCCGTATCCAATTTAAGCCAGGGCATGCCCCGGCTGTACCGATTAATGCGCAGCATCGCCCCGGAGGTTTCTGAATTTTTTCCGGGCATCCGGCACAAAGATGCTGCCCGGGTATTTATCAAGAAGTTCCTGGTATAGTGTCATTGCCTTTTCCTTGTTATTGAGTTGCTTTTCGGTAAGGGCAGCCGCTTGCATCAGCGCTTCATCAGCAAGAATCCCATCCGGGTAGTCAATTACCAGTTGCAGAAACAGTGAATCAGCTTCAGCGTACCGTCCCTGCTTTCTCAAAATTTCCCCTTTTTTATACAAGACCTGTTGCAAAATGGGATGGTCCCCAAACAAACGGGGAATCGAATCAAGCGACAGCAATGCCAGGTTCTCCTCGTTCCGGTAATCGAGCAAATCGGCCCTTGCATAAACAGTGAGGCCAATGGTCGTACTGTCGGGGTCATAGTTTTCGCTGATCAGGAGCGACAATGCGATGGCGTCGTTCGAGATGAACTTTGATGTAGCAGCTTTGAGGATATCAACTTGTGCTTTGGCCCATTCAAACTCCCCGATGTAAAAGGAGAGCTTCGCATTTTTGAATTTGGCCTCCTGTCCCAGCACATCGTATTTGAAATCCTGGTAGGCCTGCTGGTACAACAGGGTGGCTTCCCACACATCATCGGTAAACAAGAGGATATCAGCCAGTTCAATTTTACATTTTGCCTTCTCCGCATTGGGAACTCCGGCCATTTCTATGGCATGGTTCAGCAGATCTTTGGCCTCCTCCGGTTTTCCAAGGTAAAAGGCCCTGATGTGGGCCAGGTTTTTAATGAGGGAGATGTTATCGGGGTCATCTCCCCTTAAAGTCAGTTCATCGGCAAACTCCTTCTCCAGTATCTCCAGCTGCTTCCTGGGCGGAGCTGGTTCCGAGATGGTTTTCAGGTAACGCGTATTCGCCAGTTCCCGTCTTCCGAGGTTGTAATAAACGCCGCCCGGACCTTTTGCAACGATATACTGGTAGCATTCAACCGCAACATCGTACTTTTCGTTGGAAACAGCAAGGTTTGCCAGCGAAGCCAGTTTTTCCCCGTTCTCCTTGTTGCGCCGGTCGAGCGCTTTGGCCTGTACCAATGCGAGGTCAAAGTCTTTCTGCTGAATTGAATACCACCACAACAGTTCAGCATAGTTGGTATTATCCGGATTCTTCTGCGCCCTGGATAGGATCGTTTTGCGGAGAATCTCGTTTTTTTCGTTGTTCACATCAAAGGAGAGCGTCATCTGGATCCTGTCCTGCACTGTATTCAAATAGGATTTGTTGAGGTCAAGCATATTCAGGTACTCTTCCATCGCATCTTTGAAGTTGCCCATCCGCTCATAAACACCAGCCAGTTCAAATCCAAAGGGATAGGAGTTATTCATCAACTGGCGGCCTTTGAGATAGGTACGGATGGCATATTCGTTCTCTCCCCGCGTGATGAAGGCATTGGCCAGTTCGAAGACCTGCTGCTGAGTCGGCGCCAGCTTTTTCAGCGCTTCATCGTAATATTTCTTTGCCTTTTCAGGGTCGCCCGATCTGAATTTCACATATCCAAGGTCGACCGTATACCTGATCGCATCGTGTTCAGCCTTCTGACATTTTTTAATCAGTTTCTCGGCTTTGCCAAAGTCCTTGATCTCCACCAACGAAAAGAGCAGGTACTGATAGTAATAGAGGGACGGTTTCTGTTCATAGAGTTTTTCAAACAGCTCAGCCGCTTGCGCAAATTCTTGGTTCTGGTAAAACTGCAGGGCAAGCTGCTCCTCATTTCCGGGCCTGGGAGCATCCTGTTGAAAAGGAAGCAATGGCGGCGTGGCGGGCTTGTTGTCCTGGGAAAAAGTCAGGATGGGAACGAACGTAAGAATTACGAGTGAAAGCAACCGCGTAACAAATGAAACGCAACAGGTAACGTACTGAGGGTGATATCCGGATCTGGTATTTAGACTATAAATCATTGTAAATTATTCATTTTTACTTGTTACTTGTTCTCGAGTAACTTAACAGCCATCCATGCCATCACCCCCATCCCGGTTCTGAGGCTCTCTTCATCCACATCAAATTGTGCCGTATGAAGATTAGACCCAATCCCCTTTTCAGCATTGGCAATCCCAAGCCGGTAGAGGCATGAGGGCACTTCGAGGGCAAAATAGGCAAAATCCTCTGCGGTCATGCGTTGTCCCAGTTCTTTAACGTGTTTACTCCCCAGGTATTCTGAGGCAATGTTGAAAAGTTTCACGGTCAGCTCCGGGTCATTGAAAAGAAAGGGATAACCCGCAGAAATCCTGACTTCGCATGTACCTCCCATCCCCAATGCAAGGTTCGTTGCAATTTGTTCAATCCGCCGGTGAACCTCTTTGCGCCAGGCTTCATCATAGGTACGAACCGTGCCTTCAATTTTCACTTCATCGGGGATGACATTGGTACGTCCGTTCCCGATGATCCTGCCAAACGAAACCACCGTTGGGACCACAGGATCGGCATTTCTGCTCACGATCTGCTGCAGGGCCAAAATGATGTGCGATGCAATCAGGATGGGATCGATCACCTGGCTGGGGGTGGCGGCGTGGCCGCCCTTTCCCCTCACTGTCAGGAAAATTTCATCGGTGGAGGCCATGTAAGCACCGGGACGCATGCCAACATCGCCGGCGTTCAGGTTATTGATCACATGCTGAGCGATGACATGCCGGGGTGCGGGGTCTTTCATCACACCTTCCCCGATCATACGAACCGCTCCCCCCGGGTAAGACTCTTCAGAGGGCTGGAAGAAGAGCTTCACCGAACCATCAAACTGATCTTTAATTGTTTGCAGGATCTTTGCAGCGCCAAGAAGGCAGGCCATGTGGACATCGTGGCCGCAGGCGTGCATTTTACCGGGATTCAACGACTTATAGGATACTTCGTTCTCTTCCGTGATCGGTAATGCATCCATATCGGCCCTGAGTGCAATGCACCCGGATGCCGGGTTCCTCCCTTCAATCAATCCTACAATGCCGGTATCGGCTACGCCACGCTGGTATGGAATGCCATATTCCTCAAGTTTCCCGCAGATATACTCCGCTGTTTGAAACTCTTCACAGGACAGTTCGGGGTTCTTGTGAAAATGCCTGCGGATATCAACCACCTCTTCAAAATATGTTGCCGATAAGGCTTCGATCTGCTGCTTTAACTGTGTCATGGTCTTCGCCGGTAAATAAAGTTCAAAGGTAGGCAATGTTCTGTCAATTTTTGACCAGCTTCATTGTGGAGGTCACCCCGCCTGCCTCAACCCTTAAAAAATAGAGTCCGCTTCCAATACCGGAAAGTTTCATGCTGATGCGGCATTCCTCCGGAATTGCCGGGCTGGCCTGCATCAACACCCGACCCGACAGGTCATATAAACGGAGTTTGCAGCTTCCGCGCGAACCAACGGGTAACTCAATCGTAACCTGGTCTGTGGAGGGGTTTGGGTACAACCTGAACATGGCTGATGCGTCAGGATCTCCGGATATTCCTGAACATTGATCAACCAGGATATACTTTTCCTTGAGAATGGTCTGGGTATGAATTCCATCGGAGATGGTCAGCTTTACATCATATTTCCCTGAGGTGTTATAAGTGACTGAAGGGTTTGCTTCGGTACTCGTTGCCGGAGTCCCTCCCGGAAATTCCCAGCTCCTGGTGGTGATGTTGTTGAAGGAGTCATCGGTAAATGTAACTGCCTGGTTCCTGCAAACCTTTGTTGTTGCTGCATGAAACAATGGCCATGGACCACTGAGGTTTAATTGGAAGAACTCCAGGTAACGCTTCATCAGGGTAACTTGGTTTGACGGGGTGGTTCCATCGGTCAGGGCGCTGAAATCAAGCATTGAGCCGATGGTCTTATAGGTATTGCCATCATAGGCGATTTCAAGATTTTTTGCCGGGCTGTCAGCATTGATGAAGGTGGAATAGGCCGGGGCAACAGGTTCAAAACTGAATATTGCATAGTAGGTTGAAGCTGAATAGTCAAACGACATCCCTTCAGTGATGGTGGTCGGGATCCCGGTTACATGCGGATAGAAATAGGCGGGAATTTTCTTGCTGGTATATTTGAACATGGGATGAAGCTGGGTTTTATTCAAATAATACCATGTATTGTAGCCCGCCATATAAAGATTCCCCCCATGCATCAGGTAGGCAGCCAGGAGCGACCCCTCGGCAGCACTGAGGGCATGTGAACCAGAGTTGGATGTTCCCAGGATCAGGAAGATGCTTGCATAGCGGTCAAAGTTAATGGCCAGTGAAGGAATGGTATCATACAAAACATGCAGACTGTCAAGGGCTATCACCATGGCAAGTCCCGAAGCTTTTGCTGTGGCAAGATTAATCACCACCACTGATTTCACCCCAATCATCAGGTTGAAATCCAGCGTTTGCAGCACTCCTGCCGTATCACTCAGCATGAGTTGCATGGGGACTTCGCTTCCCGGCTGTGCATCCCTTGCCACTTTAACCTGGAATCGAAAAGCCTCCGAAGAGAACAATCCAAGCTGATCAATGTGGATCAATGGTTCAGACAGCACCGAGATAACCTGCGCTGGTGCCGTCAGTTGTAACCCGAGCCTTTTCGTTGCAAGCGCCCCGGTATTCTTCACATTCACGACAATATCTGCCACTTCGCCCGGATCGAGTCGGCCATTGCAGCCATCCATCACATAGGGAGATTCAACGGACAACATGGGAGCTGCAACCGGGAAAAGAACCACTTTGGTCCATGAACGGGCAGCCGCCCCGGCAAAAAGCGTCAGTTTCACCGGGTAGCCATTCGGCAACGGATGCTGCAGCCTGAAGGAAAATGCTGTCGCAACGGTAATCGTCTGCCCCGGATTGATCAATGGAACCACGAACGAACTGTCGGTCACCAGGAGAAGATCGCCTGCCTGACGGAGTTTCAATGCGAGATTTTGCAGTGGCTGTGCCCCGTTGTTTGTGAGGACAAGTTTCATAGAAGCCTGGCTCCCGGCTATCAGTAAGGTATCCAACCCGCAGATCAGGTGGTGGGCTATATCGAGTCCGCCCGACCACATCAGTTCTTTGGAATCTGATATCCTTCCTGCATCGGCCACACGCACATGAAGACTGTATATGACCGAAGAATCGGGCTGGGCAACTGACAACAGCCCGCCCGGGCTCAGGTTTACACCCCCTGGTAAAACAGGAGGCTCGTAAAGAAAACTTTTCCCGGAAATATCATTCGCATTCCATTGGGTCTGAAGTTTATAATTCAGATCATCCCCTTTTGACACCCCTTTATAAAATGTATGCACGAATCCCTGGTTATCCATGGCGCCATAGCAATATTCAAACCGGCCATCAGGATAGAGGATCACGGCAAAATCATCTGACGAAGTTGTAATATAGGGATAAACAGAGACTTTCCACCGGATGATGACCCTTGTGGAACTGGCATCAACCCAGATTCCGTCATTTTTATTGAACTGGTAATTGTATTGCTGCGAAAAAGAGGGTATAATGAGCGGAAACATCCTGAGCATGGCGGTTTCATCCGTGGTGTAAGGAGCCGGAAGATGCTGGGGCTCAAAGGCGATAAAACCATAATAGTTCACATAGATTGAATCAAACCTCTTACCATAAAAAGGAAATCCAAAAGGCAGTGCAACTGTGGCAAATGACCTTGTTTCGCTGTGAACCTGGAGGGAGGTTCCTGTGATGAGCGGTTCTGCAGTCGCTGTAGGCCTTACCACATAATCTTCCAATAACGACCATTTGTAAGGGGGCTTCCCCCCGGTCGCCTCCAACTGAACGGAGGAGGGTTGTGATGATGAAAAAGCAGGCAGTGCGGATGTGGTGATCTGAACAAGGGGTTTTCCCAATGTTGCAACCGCTGAAACAAGCGTGGTATTGTTGTCCTTGATGGAAACATCACTCTCCTTCACGGGATATTCAACAGCTGAATTCTGGTAACTGATGAAAGAGGCGCCCGAGATGGTTCCTGTGCCAAGATGATCGGCATCCCTCTCCTCAGCCATGAGAAAAAACCTTGCCGGGCGACCGGATGGGATGAAGTTGAGAAGCTGGGTTACGTCGAGGCCGAATTCCATGGTTTTGTCTCCCGGAAGGGTATCATTTCCAAGCATCGCATGTTCGCCCCCCTGGAAATTAAACAACGGAAAATCAATCACATGCTCAGGCAGTTGATTCAGCGTATCACTGCTCACCCCGGCAAGAATCTTCAATTTGTTGCGGGCATTATAGGTCAAAGTGGCTTTGACCGTCAGCAATGGCTTGTAGGCGGTATCGGCCTCCATCACATAAACCCTGTTGTTCCAGATGCCACCCATATCATAGCCAAGGGCAAACGACCGGTACAGGACGTAGGCAAAGCCATCATTGCCCCACCAGGTCCCATATGAATTTGCCAGCCTGAATCCGCCAATTTCCCAGTCGCGGGCATCTGTAATCCCATCGCCGGTGATGTCGATGTTGTTGGTATACTGGCCATCCTGGTTGATATCGAACCTGATAGAATCGTTATAACCAACCACGGTTAAACCATGGTTCGGATCCGGCTGAAACCCGGGCACGATGAATTTTCCTGCCTCGGGCGTACCGGGTGGCAGACTGTACATAAAATTCAAAGGATAGGAACTGGTTGTAAAACAGGCTATTCCCCCGGTTGGTGAACCGTCGAGATGATCGTAAAGATAGTTTTTCAATGCCAGGACACCTCCTGTACCATTCACATTGATGGCATAAACCTGTTTGACCCTGTTCCCCATTCCGCGGTAATACTTGTCATAGCCGCTGATCCAGCCCAGGACATCCGTGGAAGTGTCATTGCCGTAGTCGGTCGTGTTCATCTGTCCCTGTTGCCTGGCAACATCGAGGCTGTGGAGGAAATCGACGCCGAACTGTTCTCCCTGGTTAAGAAAATTCCAGGTATAGTGCGCCGGAAAGCTGTTTTCATCCAGGTTCCCAGGCCGGTTCCTCACCCGGTTTGTCTCATACCCAAACATATAAACGATACCACAGTACTGCTGGCACGACATGAATGAGTACTGATCCTTGATTCCCGGCCAGAATATGTTTTTGGAATTGTCGACCGATGATGGAAGCTGGCGGTTAAGGTATGATTCGGGGAACTCCAGCATGGGAATTTTCATGGCCATGGCAGAATCGTATGATTTGACCGCATTGGAGGAGGACCATGTCAGATGATGGGTTTGGGTTCCCTGGCTAAAAGCCCATCCCGGGAATATAAAAACAAGCAACAGATAAAGAATCCGTATCATATTTTTTTTCATGGCAGAAGAATGATTTGAAAAATGAATGTCTGCAACCTTCCTGTAAGTCAAACAATTCACTTACAAGCAAAGTTACAAAGTTTCAATTGATCCTTTATCCGGAATTTATATATACTTTTGTATGATCATAGCAATGCAGGTTAAACCCGTATCTTCATGAAAATCATTATTTCCCTCGTCGCCATAGTCCTTCTGGCCACCACGCTCAGCTGCAAACATGTTGTAAAATACGATTGTACCGGGATAACCCCCACCTATTCCAACAACGTTGAACCCATCCTCACCAGTTGTTGTGCGCTTAGCGGCTGCCACACTGCCAATGGAGAAGCGTTTGATCTTTCAACCTATGCAAGCGCTTCGGAAGCCAGTAAGAAAAAGAGTTTTATGGGATCGATCCAGCACCTGCCGCTATATCAGCAAATGCCCAAGGATGCAGCCATGTTGACGGATACACAGATTCACACACTTTCCTGCTGGGTCGAAAACGGGTCTCCAAACTGAAAATCCCAAATCCCTTAACCGTCAATTACAAAGGGATGTTCCCATGCTTCTTCGGCGGGTTGGTCTTGCTTTTATTTTGAGTAAGTTCCAGCGCCTGGATCAGTTTGGTACGGGTTTGGCGGGGTAAAATGATCTCGTCGATATAACCCAGTTCTGCCGCTTTGTAAGGATTGGCAAAGGTTTGACGGTAGTGGTCAACCGCTTCCGTGCGATCCGCCTCATTGAGTTTTCCCTTGTGAATGATGTTAACAGCCCCTTCGGGACCCATCACGGCAATTTCGGCCGTTGGAAAAGCATAGTTCACATCAGCGCCAATGTGCTTGCTCGACATCACATCATAGGCTCCTCCGTATGCTTTACGCGTGATCAGGGTGATCTTTGGCACGGTGGCCTCCGAAAATGCATAGAGCAACTTGGCGCCATGTTTGATGATCCCACCAAACTCCTGGTTTGTTCCGGGGAGGAATCCGGGAACATCCACCAGGGTGATGATCGGGATGTTGAAACAATCGCAGAATCTCACAAACCTTGCTGCTTTGATTGATGAATTGATATCAAGCACCCCGGCAAGAAATGCCGGCTGGTTGGCCACGATTCCCACAGGTTTGCCGCCCAGCCGGGCAAACCCGGTGAGGATGTTCTGTGCATAGTGGGGCATCACCTCAAAGAAGTTATGATTATCCACCACCGTGGTGATAATCTCTTTCATGTCGTAAGGCTTGTTCGGATCGGCAGGAACCACCGTCTGAAGCTTCTCATCCTGCCTCATCACATCATCCGTACAGGGTTGTGTGGGAGGATCTTCCATGTTATTTGATGGCAGAAAGCTCATCAGTTCGCGGATCATCAGGACGACCTGTTCATCGTTCTCCCCGGCGAAATGAGCAACACCACTTTTTGCGTTGTGTGACATGGCGCCACCAAGTTCCTCCATGGTGACCTCTTCGTGGGTCACCGTTTTGATCACTTCGGGGCCGGTAACGAACATATAGCTCGACTCTTTCACCATGAAGATGAAATCGGTCATGGCCGGTGAATAGACAGCGCCGCCGGCACATGGCCCCATGATGGCGGAGATCTGCGGAATCACGCCGGAGGCCCTTACATTCCGGTAGAAAATATCGGCATAACCTGCAAGGCTCTCCACCCCTTCCTGGATGCGGGCGCCGCCAGAGTCGTTGAGACCGATGAGCGGAGCGCCCATCTCCATGGCCTTATCCATGATCTTTACAACCTTGTCGGCATTGGCCCGACTCATCGTACCGCCAAAAACGGTAAAATCCTGGGCGAAGACGAACACCAGGCGACCGTCGATCTTACCGTATCCGGTTACCATACCATCGCCGGGGACCTTATTATGCCCCATGCCAAAATCGTGACAACGGTGCATGACCAGCTTGTCCATCTCCACAAACGTATTGACGTCCAACAGGGTGAGAATACGTTCGCGGGCA
Source organism: Bacteroidales bacterium (assembly GCA_049317265.1). GTDB lineage: Bacteria > Bacteroidota > Bacteroidia > Bacteroidales > FEN-979 > CAIVAT01. Next base: position 114,998 of record JBMOIP010000001.1, on the reverse strand, counting down.
GTCATCCTGCCACTTTTATGGATTTTGGCGATCTTTTCGGCGCCACCGCCCAGTTCTGCTTTGCGGTTCTTATCTTCGAAAAACTGAAAGCGCTCTTCTATGGTTTGCATGTGTTGAGGTTTGGATTAAATATTAAAAGTGGACAGGTGGACAAGTGGACAGGTGGACGGGCGGACGGGCGGACTATTTTGCCTTATCGTCACTTTCCAGGTTTTCGAGTTTGATCATCACCTGGTGTGAGTCCACTGTGTCGCCTTCCTTGACGAGGATGGCCTGTACTCTTTTATCCCCGGTGGCTTTGAATTCGCTCTGCATCTTCATGGCTTCGACCACGATAAGGGTTTGGCCTGGCTCAACGATATCGCCAACTTTCACCGGGATCTTTACGATTTTTCCGGGCATCGGGGAAGCGATCTGGTTCGATCCTTCCACCTCCAGCCCCTTGTTGCGGTTGCTGATGTATTTCGATTCGGCATCGATCACCTCTGCTGTAAACGTTTTTGCAAACGTATTCACGATGAACTTCTTACTCGATTCACCCCTGATGAGTTCCACGTTATAAGAGTGCCCGTTGAACAGGATGGAATAGACCCCGTTTTCAACCTCGACAATGTCGATATCGTACTTGAGATCATCCACCTTGATCAGGGCCTTGGTACCGACCCGGTTGAGGAGTTCAATCTTCGCGGTACGATGTCCGATACTAATTTCGTATGCCATTTGGATCAGTTAAAGTCGTAAAACATTTCGTTTGCGGCCAAAATCCTTCCAGTTGTTGCCCAGTTCTTCGGTAAACTTCTGGGGTTGAATTTCGGTAAGCTTGTCAAGGTAATCGATAAACGCAGTGATGATGGCCATATCCTCGCACTCTGTGCCACAAAGTTTGGTGGTAAAAAGCCGGTCGTGATTATCTTCGATGAAGTGGGTGTTATATTTCCCTGAAATGAAGTCAGGGGCATCCATGATGCGTTCGAGGAATTTGATGGAGGTCTTCACCCCGGTGATCTTGTATTCATAAAGGGCCCGGCGCATCCTGGCGATCGACTCCTTCCGGGTCTCTCCCCAGGTGATCAGTTTGCAGATCATCGGATCGTAGTGCATGGGGATCTCATACCCTTCATACACATAACCGTCGTAACGCACGCCAAGTCCAAGCGGCACAGTGATGTGCTTGATAACTCCGGGGTTTGGCATGAAGTTGTTGTCGGGATCCTCAGCATAGATCCGGCACTGGATGGCGTGACCGTGTTGCTGAAGATCTTCCTGTTTGAACGACAATGGCAATCCGTTGGCAATGTTGATCTGTTCCTTCACAAGGTCAACACCTACCACACGTTCGGTAACAGGATGTTCCACCTGCAACCGGGTATTCATTTCGAGGAAATAGTATTCCAGCTGGTCGTTGACGATGAATTCGATCGTTCCGGCTCCTTCGTAATTGACGGCTTTGGCTGCTGCCACTGCTTTTTCGCCCATTTCCCGGCGCAGTTCGGGCGTCATCAGCGGGGAGGGTGTCTCTTCTATCACTTTCTGGTGGCGCCGCTGGATGGAACATTCACGTTCAAAGAGGTGGACCACATTGCCATGCTGGTCGGCCAGGATCTGGAATTCAATATGATGGGGTGATTCAATGTACTTTTCAATGTAAACGGCGTCGTCGCCAAAGGCATTCATGGCCTCCGATTTGGCCATCCGCAGGGATGGGATCAGCTCTTCCATCTTTTTCACGAGGCGCATGCCTTTGCCTCCACCTCCCGAGGAGGCCTTGATCATGATGGGCAGGCCGATTTCGCGGACCACCTCCACCGCTTTTTTCTCATCCGACAGCTTCTCTTTTGTTCCGGGCACAACGGGCACTCCCGAAGCGATCATCGTCTGGCGGGCGGTGATTTTGTCGCCCATGGTCCTGATTGCATAGGCATCCGGACCAATAAACTTGATCCCTTCGGCTTTGCAACGTTCAGAGAAGCCAGCGTTTTCAGAGAGGAATCCATAACCGGGGTGGATGGCATCGGAACCAGATTTCTTTGCTACGGCAATAATTGCATCAATATTCAGGTAACTCTCGCGTGAAGGAGCAGGTCCGATGCAATAGGCTTCATCGGCATAGCGGACATGCATTGCCCGGCGATCGGCATCTGAAAAGACTCCCACCGTGATTATTCCGATCTCGCGGCAGGAGCGCATGACCCTCACGGCGATCTCCCCACGGTTGGCCACCAATACTTTTTTAATCATGGAATGGACAATTAAAACTATTTATTCTTATTCTAAATTCAGGCAAAACTATTAAAAATTTATATTGCTACATAAAATATATATAGATATTTATGGATATTTAACATTTCAGAGATGTATGGCAGGGTGATGATATTTCTGTATTTTTGCCTTTTAAACCTACTAAATCTCTCAATAAATCAACACTCATGAACAATATCATCAGCTGGATCAGGAAATTTTTCACCGATCCCCGGTATCGCCAGATTCGTGAGGTTTTCTGGTTTGCCGTGATCACCCTGGTGATTCATTTTACATACCGCTTCTGGGCAAAAGGTTTGTTATACTGGCCCATCCAGGCGTATATGAATGATTTACACAAGATCATGACCAACTGGGTCTTTTACCAGAGTGTATGGATTGATCAGCACATTCTTCAAATTCCGATGAAGCTTTCAGGACACACCATGAACTTTGAAAATGCGAGCTGGATTACCATCAACGAAAGTTGTGCGGGCGATAAACAGATCCTTCAGTTTATCCTGTTGCTGATGGTTTATCCCGGGTTACTCAAACACAAATTATGGTACATCCCAATGGGCATGGTGATCATCCACTTCACCAATATTTTCCGCATCGTACTCCTGTCGCTGGTTTCCATTTACAAACCGGAGTGGTGGCATATTGCGCATGACCTTGTTCTGCGGGGCATGTTCTATGTAGTGATCCTGATTTTATGGATCATCTGGGTGGAGCGGATCAACCACCCTCCACACATTGTAAAAAAGTAGATCAAATTGTGTGTAATTTGAATTTTTAATATTATATTTACACGTTTTTAGGTAAATATATGTATTATCCCCGTGAACTTGAACCTGATATCAAAAGCAGTATTGCGAACAATCCTGTGACAGCAATCCTGGGCCCCCGGCAATGCGGGAAATCCACCCTTGCAAGAGTTCTCACCGAAAATAGCGGAAACGAGTTCCTTTACCTGGACCTGGAAAGGCCGTCAGATCTTCAAAAACTGGATGATGCCGAGTGGTATTTAGGTGCACAGCATGGCAAGCTAATATGCCTGGACGAAATTCAGCGCAAACCGGAATTATTCCCATTGCTCCGCAGTTTGGTTGATGAATGGGGTGGGAATGGTCATTTCCTAATATTGGGCTCTGCCTCCAGGGAACTGCTGAAGCAAAGTTCTGAAAGTCTGGCAGGCAGAATTTCTTATAAACGGCTTTTCCCATTTCTCTACCGTGAGATAAAAGATGATTTTTCGCTTCAGGAATATTTGTCAAAAGGTGGGTTTCCAAGAAGTCTGCTTGTTTCTGACAGCAAACAGTCGTATGAGTGGCGGGAAGATTTTACAGCCACCTTTCTTGAGCGGGATTTGTTGCTCTGGTCAGGTTTTTCCCCTGTAACCATGCGGAAATTATGGCAAATGCTGGCCAATCTGAATGGCCAGTTGATCAACTATTCCACACTTGGAAGCTCGCTGGGGGTAAGCCATACGACAGTCCGGAATTATGTTGAGCTGCTTGCATCAACCTTCATGGTCAAATTGCTGCCTCCATTTATTTCAAACCTGGGAAAACGATTGATAAAATCCCCTAAAGTATATCTGGCCGATACCGGTATAGCCAATGCACTCTTAAGGATCCAGGATTTTGATCAACTTGCCGGCCACCCTTCTTTCGGATCTGCATGGGAGTCGATGGTCATCATGAACATCGCTGCCTCATTCCCACAATACCAATTCTCATTTTACCGAACCAGTCATGGCTCAGAAATAGATATCGTGATCGAAAACGGAGTCAGACGAATTGCAGTAGAGTGTAAAGCCAGCCTTACCCCAACTCTGACCAGTGGCACCTATAATGCCCTGGAAGACATTCAGCCGTTGGTTTGTCTGGTTATCACCCCAGTTGAAAAGGGATGGCCAATGAAAAAAGGCATCGAGGTGGTTAATATCGTTGAAGCAGCGAAACTAATCCAGGAATTATTGTGCTGAAAAAGTGTTAGTACCACTTAGTTTCTTCCCTAACTTCCATGCACCGAACCCGGCTGTAATTGCAAGTACAGCATATACCCCTCCGTCGACCGGGGCATTGCCTCCCGGCGCTTTGTTGGTACCGGAACCCTTTTCAGCCGGGGGAGGCGGAGGCGCCTGGGCAAAGCTGGCTTGGGCAAATGCCATGCAACCAAGGAGAATCACTGAGAAAAGCATGGGTTTCAATGACTTTTTCATGATATTTCGTAAAATTTGATTATGCAAATTCCTGTGATATCTATGAATAAACGCAAAGAGGTTAAGGAGCATGCGGAAATTCTGAATCGTGATCCTGCTTCTTAACCTCTTTGTGATTGCCTGTTAATGCTGGTTAACAAAAACCTTGGCTGTATAAGTCTGCTCGCTGGTAACAACTTTTACGAGGTAGTATCCGGTTCCTGCATTCAGGTTAACGCGGGTCAGGGTGCTTCCCGAGAGTTCCTGTTGGGCTACAAGTTGTCCAACCATGTTGTAAACAAATACGTTTCCTGATGCGTTTCCTGTTTTGCATGACAGCATGATGGAATTATTTGCAGCATAGATATTGAAAAGCTTATCCTTTTGGGCTTCGCCGATACCCACCTGGCCAAATGTCAGCTTAAAACGGGCAGGTGTGTCGCCCGCCGCAGAAGAGAAGGTATAGATCGGATTCTGCGTAAGGTCCTGTGTAGCATTGGTTTTCAGGTCGGTGAGGATGACAGCTCCAATGATGGATGAGATGGTTTTAGCCTCGATCGTGAAATCCACCCCGTCATTTTTCACGAAATCAAACGGAATCTGAACAATCCCACCATTTTCGGGAAGGGTGTTGGTTGAAAGATGATCTTCACCCGCCACTGAATAGAAGAGCGGGGCATAACCCGGCAGAAAATTTGCATCGAATTCCGGATCAAAACTTGCAGTGGCAGCATTATCAAACCGCACAACGCTCTCCTGAGCCGTCTGTCCGGCCATGTCATTGGCCACCAATACAACAGATGGTGTTTCTGTTGACTTTAACCAGGCTGTTGCATCGTGAACTCTTGCGGATGCTGGAATGTTCAGTGAATTGTTTCCGCCGAAACCGGTGTTGACCTGGACCATAAACCCATTGAGGGCGGGAATGACTCCGCCGGAGGAGATATCAATATAGGAAGCTGTTGATTCCTTCCAGATTTTAGCAGTTGCACTGATATGATTGAGGGACCAGTTGGTACCCCATGTGATGGCTGAAGAGAAAGGATTTCCGAGCAGGTGCCACCCTTTGTTGGTGCCTGTGCTGATAGGCAGGTTGGTGACAGCGATATTGTCTTTGTTGAGAGTGCCAGTAAATTGCTTTGTATCCGTCGCAGCATATGAAACGAGGTAACCTTTCCCGGGAATGAAATTTCCTGCCCCGCTGGTGCCTCCGAGAACATTGGCGGTTGCCCATGTAGGAGCTGTTGTTGTATTTTTATAATTCACCCAGGTATTGGTGGGTTCCCACCATGCATAAAAGTCGTAGTTGGCTGGCGTGGCGTTGGTAAATGCAGGGTCAATGGCCTGTGAAGCTACAGGTGATGAAAGAAAGTGCCAGCCATGTGTGGCATCGGTCCAGGCAGAAATTGTCCGTTCAATTGTGGCGCTTACATTTGCGGAACTTTGAATAAGGGAGCCGCCTGATTTGATGATGAGAGCGGATGCAAGGGCGTTATTAATAAGTGTGCCCGGAGTGCCTGTCACTGTCAGTGCAGTACCTGATGAAACAATAAGGACACCGCCGTTAATGGTTAAATTGTTATTTACCTGAAGGGCATTATTCAAGGTAACGGCGGCGGACCCAGTTTTATTGATAAAAACCCAATTAAACTGGGCAGTATTATTTGTTGAAATAAGGGAAGGGAGTGTTCCCACAAAAAACACAGCTCTTTCACTGGTGGTAAAAGCACCATTTGTATTACGTGTCCAGTTACCGTTGATTTCAATATCACCGCCTACCGCACTGGAAAGAGTCAAGGTGCTTGTCCCTGTAGTACCACCGATTACAAGATCACCTCCAATCGTTAATTTTTTATTCATCGCACCCATTGTGAGTGATCCTGCGCTTCCAGTCCCTCCTAACAATAAATTTCCGGCAAGTGCACGATCTGCAAATCCATTTGCACTCAGGTCCAGGGTGGTTCCCCCCTTTACCTGAACATGATACGGATAGCCTTTTCCTGTTGTGGCACTCCATTCGAGGTTTCTGCCATAGGTGGTTCCAGAATTATACGTTAAGGTAGAACCAATTGCATAGGTTGGTGCATTTGTGTTTACCCAACCGCCTGCATTAATGGTCAGCATACCATTGACAGTTGTGGAGGATCCAAAATTCACGCCATCGATCAGTGTAACATTGTTGAAATTGACGATACCACTGACCGTAGCAGTTCCTGCGAAGTCAACATTGCCGGTCCCTGCATTGAAAGTGCCGCTGCTGTTAGTGAAAGTACCCGTAGCAGCAATTGACAGGGAGTGACTTCCACAAGTAAGTGTTCCCCCGGAACTCACGGTCAGTGCTTTTGCTGCAGCATCAGCAGTTAGCGTTACAGTATGCCCACTCAGGATGGTTGTCGCTGTGGCTGTTGAGGCAGGAGCAAGGGTAGCATTTATCCAAACGGAATTATTTGATGAAGATTCCCATGTAGTGGCATCACTCCAGTTTCCTGTAACTTTAGAACGAAAGTAATCTGTAGCAGAAGAAACAGCAGTAGTTGTGGCTGAGGCGGGCGCACCTGCACTATAATAGCTCCAATTTTCAGAGTAAAATATATAAGTATACCCTGTCCCCGGTGTTAAGCCTGTATCATTAAAACTGGTACCACCTGAATTATAAACGACAGTTCCGGTACCCAGTGTCGTACCAACAGTATATGCCGTACCCTGGGTTGGTGCAGTCGAGGCTCCTGCAGATGTCAATCTACGGACGATCATGACATTTTTACTATTCCATTTTGTCCAGGTTAAATCAATTTGGGAGTTGGAGGCAACAGTTGCTGCTGGTGTCGTTGGATCAGATAAAGCCGTTACCGATATTGTCAAATTTGAAGTAGGAACCCCATACATATCTGCCCAGGCAGTATTGTTATTACAATACCATCCGGTTGTACCTCCTGCATCAGTATACTCCACCTTCACTCCCCAGTACCAGGTACCTGTCGAAGTGAACCTTGGTGAAGTACCAGATTTATGCTGAACATTAGAATAACTTGACCAACTACTATATATTCCAGCATCAATATTTGCAGCAGTATGAATAACAATTTGCCATTTTGGCCATTTACCGTCAACCATATCCCATGAATCACACCCAAAAGTACCATTATCCCCTAGATAGATGGTTGCAGGTTGCTCAGGTACTCCGCCGTTATAGTTGCGGCATTGTGGCCAACTCCATAATGGGCTCTTCTGTGAAAATCCAAATACACTGCAAAGAACAATTAAACCAAGAGTAAGGAGCGTCTTTTTCATAACCTCAAATTTATATAATAATTTATGCCGCCAAATATAATCCATTTCCAAACACATGTCAACATCTCCCTATCATTTATATAAAATAATTTGATCTAAAGCATTTTAGGGACAGGCAGTTGGTTCAAGACGGGATCAAACCAGCCAGAATTTGTAGTTATGGTATTATTGATAATACGGTGTAGTCATAAAAGGGCACATTAAGGGCATGTCATGTTGTGTCTTTATCACCCAACCACCATTTTTATTACCAAAAACCACCCCACATGCTTAAAACCGAAAGACACACAAACCTATTAATAAACCAGTGTTCGGAAGATATACGATCATGGATGCCGTGTCGTTCGCTGAAGTCCACGAAACCAAGGGGGTCCTAACTTTGGTCTCCCAGGCTGAGAAGATCGTGGGCTTCAGCCCACGACAGGCCGTATGATGACCGGGCCCCCTGTCTACCCCCAGGCTTCAGCCTGGGGTCTGGTACCTCGCATCTATTCTGCCTGGGGCCTGGGATCACGCCTGCTATTCAGCCTGGGGCTTGGGATAAAGTCTCCTGCCCTTGCTTGGGACTGATGGAGATCTCAGAGAGGGCATGGAGGTGTTGCATGTATTGGATAGCATGGTGGCATATATCGCCTGTATGAGCGCTGGGTGCGAGCGCCTGGTACCAGCACCGGGTTAAAACCCGGTGTTCGGAAGGGTGTATGGTCGTGACGCGAGGGTCGTGGACTGAAGTCCACGAATCTGTAGTGCTAGCCCTGCCGAGACTTTATACTATTGATTAGCAATTCGGCGAATTTCAGACTTCAGGAGAATGCTCTTCAAAATACTTTGCCACTTCCTGGTAATAAGTCTGCTTTAAATGGTGAGCCTCCTGGTTCCGGATATAGCGCTTCACATGTCGCACACTGCGCTCATTGACGGAGGCAGCATAGTATTCCCTCGCCCATTGAAACTTCCTTTTCGATAATCCGGCTTTGTTCACCCAGCACGAAAACTCTCCTTTTATCAGCTTGATGACATCGGCAATACTCTGGTCGGGACCAAGCCTGACCAGGCAGTGGAAATGATCAACCGGATACCGCCATTTTGTTCCCCACACGGCATGTACCCAGATTTTTACATAGGACATACTTTTTATGCTTAATCGGTTTGCGAGGCAAAAGGTGGTATAGTTTGGGAGGTTTTTTTAACGCCGGGTTAAAACCCGGCGTTAAACAGAGCGTTGATGCCCCACCTCCGGCATCCCAAGCCGGAAGGATCGTGGGCTTCAGCCCACGACAGTCCGCATATAGACCGGCTCCCCTACCCACCCCCAGGCTTCAGCCTGGGGCCCGGAACCAAGCATAATCCTCAGCCTGGGGTCAGGAGACCGCTCATGCTACTAGCCCGGGGCCCGGAACCAAGCATAATCCTCAGCCTGGGGCTCGGAACTACGCATAAGCTACTGCCCCCTATTCCACCACCAGCTTCCTCCCAAAAACCGCCCCACTTCCCGAAAAACGAACAATGTACACTCCACCGGGCAACCCTGTCAAATCGAAGGTTTCGGCGGAAGACTGCATCTGGCGCGACATCATCGGCCGGCCATCGGGTGAATAGATGGTTACCTGGTATAAAAAGGTGGCTTCAATGGTCACTGCATTGTGGGCCGGGTTCGGGTAGAGCCTTACCGACTCCCGCGCAACCTGATCGTCAACGCCATAGTGCGGGTCGAGTTGCAGGAGGACGGTTACATCGAGGTTGTTGGCCACAGTGCGCGATTGCGTCCAGGTCTTGTATTTGATTTTGCTCACTTTGATGAGGGCTGATCCCGGGGGGGTCATAAAAGTGGCTTTGCCTGTTGGATCGGTAAGCTGGGTGCCCGATCCTTCCAGGGTGATGGAGGCGGCGCTGAGCACCGTGCCCGTAAGCGAGTCTTTCACAGTGATGGTAACATCGTGGTATGGCTTGGGCAAGGGAACGCTGGTAAATACCCTGAATTCGCCGGGACCGAAGTTGAAGGTCTGGTTTGCAGGGTCGGTGATGGTCACAGGTTGTCCTGAGAAATAGTCATACCACTGCCCGGCATTGGCAAATCCCGGGGCCATGTCGAAGCCGGTCACATCCATGTTGCCGGCGATCACCACGTTCATGCTGCTGTGGGAGATCCACATCCGCTTGCCAAGTCCACCCAGATCGCTGGTAAAGTTGCCAAAGCGGAATGCGTCGCTTTTCCTGAGGGAGGCCATGCCGCTGTATACACGATAGAGTTTCTGGCGGTCCTGCTGGTTGAAGTAATCCCACCGAACCGGCTTTGGCGCGGTGCGGTCGCCATTGAACATGATGCTGTAGTCGTAGCCCACTTCACCAAACTGCCATATCATCTTCGGACCAGGGATTCCCATGAAAAGGGCTGCTGCCATCTGCATATGATGCAATGCAGTTAGGGTATCTTTGATGTTATATGATCCCGAAGAATTTCCATTCGAGAGGGCTTCAAACATGATCCGCTCCTGGTCGTGGTTCTCCATGAAATCGACCAGGTTGGGGTAGTTCCATCCGCGGTTGCCGTGATAGGCCCAGGAAATATCGGAGTTGTTCTGCCATCCCATGCCCACCTGCTTGTAGCGGTCCTGCATGGCGCTCCAGAGCAGCATGCCGGTGTTGGCCAGCACGGTCTCCTCGCTGTTGTCGGCAAAGTGCTCGAGGATCATATATGCCTTGTCATTAACCGATTTGATGTGGTTGTAATAATCTGTCAGGGTGTTGATCCTCCCCTGGTCGTAAGCGCTCCAGGCACCCATGTCGCTGCCGGAGTATTTCTGGGTGAGGCCCTTGGAAAGGTCAAACCGGAAGCCATCCACCTTATATTCGGTAAGCCAGTATGAGAGCACCCGCTTGAAGAACTCACGGGTGTAGGGACTCTCATGATTGAAGTCATACCCGACACTCAACGGGTGTGGCGCCTGCTGGTTCAGCCATGGATTTGCCGCAGAGGGTTGACCGACCCCTGTATTGGGATCAAAATACATCATCGCCAGCGGGCATTGTCCGAAGCAGTGGTTGGTCACGATGTCGAACACCACAGCCATGCCCCGCTTGTGGCACTCATCGATAAACTTTTTGTAGTCAACCTTGCGTCCATAGAATTTGTCGGGCGCGAAAAAGAAGTTGGGCGCATAACCCCAGCTTTTGTTCCCGTCAAATTCGAGTACAGGCATCAGCTCAACGGCATTGATCCCCAGGTTCTTCAGGTAATCAAGCTTCTCCATGGCTTTCACGATGCTGCTCGAATCGGTGAAGTCGCGCAGGAGCAGTTCATACACCATCAGGTCCTGTTGCGTCCCGTTGATGGCCGGCGGGGTGAAGGAGGTTACCTCCCATGGATAGGCGGTCTGGTTGGTCTGGAAGACGCTGACAACTCCGATGGTTTTATCGAACGGGTAGGATTTAAGGGAAGGGTAGTTGTCCTTCGGAATCCAGCGGTCGTTCCATGGATCGAGCACTTTATCACTATAGGGATCGGCCACCTTCAGCTTCCCGTCGATAAAATACTGGTAGGCATACTCCTTCTGGCTGGTGATGCCGTTGATCGTAACCCAGTAGTTTTTCCCGTCAGGGGTACGTTTCATATAGTTGAGGTCATTGGGCAGCCAGTTGCTGAATTCGCCGATGGCAAAGGCGAAATTTTTCTGTCCCGCAGGATCGTTGAGCACCAGGGTAACGGTGCTGTTGTTGATGTAATTGATGCCGCTCTTCATGCCAGCAGGTAACTCCTCAACCACCACAGGTCCGCGGAGGTAGATGCTGACCGAATCCTTCACCTGTCCCGTCGCCCCTTTTGCCACGGCTTTGATCCAGTAGGTTCCGGGGGCCATTCCCTGCAAAACGAGCGGGTAGGCCATGGAGGAGGTGCTGTCTGTCTTCAGCAGCTGCTGGTCGAGGTAGATGCTGATGGTCTGGTTTCGCAAGGCCTCCACGCATACAGGCAGCACCTGGTTGGGGCTCGCCAGCGGGTTACGGCTGGAGGGATTCATGATCTTCACTTTGAGTGCTGCATCAGACACATCTATCAGGATATCGGAGCCGTCGGCATTTTTATGTTCTGGATAATTTCCACCGGTACCGGCCACCCCTCCTCTGAAGACAAAGGCCATTTTCAGGATCGTCTCTCCGGCTGGAACCCCATAATATTGAATGATGTTCGGAATGGTCATGCTGTACAGGTTGTCACTGATCCTGGCGAGTTTGGTTTCAGGAGTATTTTGCCCCCACGTCGTCTTGACATATTTCCAGTCGGTGCTGCCCGTGCTCAGGTTGGTGATCACCCCGGTGTGGGCGTAAACATCACCGGTGTAGTTGTATAGGCCCCCATTTCCCAGGGTGGCATTGAAATAGATGGTTACCGGGGTTCCAAAGACGGGGAATGCCGGGTCGGTAGTCACCAGGTTGACGGCCTGCCCGCAGCTGAACTGCTCTCCTACCTGGTAGGTGTAGTTCTGCCCGTTGTTGTTGTCCTGGCGGATCGTCACCAGGTCCCAGTCCTGCGCCGGGTTCACGACAACTGAGCTAAAGACGTAATACTCCACGGTGGTATCGTTGGGTTGTACCGGTATGGTCGCCGTACCCTCTAACCCGGTCATGATAAGTGGCAAGGTGGAGGAGGTTGCCCAGTTGCTGTTGGAGTAGCGAAGGTAAAACTTCTCCTCCGGGGATGGGGTAGCGGAAAGCTGAGCCGTTACCACCACGGCATCCTGGCTGGTCACAATCAGGGGTTCCTGCATCACGGAAACAAAGCTGACCGGTTCCGCGGAAGTCTGCATGAAGATCGCCCTGGTACTGGCATATCCCTGGTCTTCAAACACTACCGTGTACCATTTGTTCTGAACTACACTCACTTTGTTGTTGGGCTCGCTCGGTGTGCCATAGGTTACATTCGACAGCGCATTTGCGGTGATGGCGGCATTTCCCGCCCACTGGTTTCCCCAGGGATCGCTGAAACTTGTGCTGACGAACTTGAAGTTTTGTGCGCCGGTCGTTCCGGTATATTGAAAAATCGTCTGCCAGCGGGGTGTTCCCGACTGAATTTTCTGCAGGTCGAACGCCCCGCCCATCCCGGGGGTGTTGATCCAGGTGTTCCAGTCTCCCGGCATCCGGAGGCCATCTGGTTCATAGATCTGTCCATTCACAAAGTTACTTATACCATTGAACAGGAGCAGGATAACTGTAAATACCAGGATTAATGATGACTTTACCAGTCGATGGGGATTGCCTGCAAAAACATTCGGATTTTTCATTTGGAGAGGTGGGATAAAGTCAGTGATTGGGGAGTAAGGTCTGGGGTACATTAAAGGAATATAACCACAATAGGCACATTAGGGCACAATAGGGAAAGCACATTAGTCTTCTATTGTGCTTTCTAATGTGTTCTACTGTGCCTATTGTGGTTAATTAACAAAGGCATTTATTGTTTAACGATCGTCTGATGCATTGTCTGATTACCACTCATAATCTGCAGATGGTAAACCCCTGCCCTGAACGCTGAGATATCCACCTGCTGAACTCCACCAGTAAATGATTTTTCAAGCACGACATTTCCGATGGCATTGCTGAAACGCACGGTAGCCGGGGATTGCAAATCAAGGTTCAGCCCACCGAAGGTAGGGTTGGGATAAGCCACCACCCTGGTTGCTTCTCCTTCGGGGATGCCGGTAAACACGGCGAGGACTCCCGACACGTTGGCCGTTCCATCCCAGAAACCTCCGCCCGTTGATGAATATCCGCCATAAACATACGCGTCGGAATTCAGTTTATAGCGGGTGGCGTAGTAGTAAGTGCCGTAACCAGTGATGGCAGGACCAATATTGGCCTTATACTCATCATTGTTCCCCGCCGGGGCGTTGTAGGTTGCCGGAACCCAGTCGGTCCAGGTGGAGGGATTGGTATTGGCTGTGCTGAAACCAACCCAGGCAGTTACGCCCATGGCTGGTCCGGGAATACCGGTTTGGCCGGCGATATAGAACTGGCCGAACACATTGTATTCCATTCCGATCGTAATATTTCCCGCGTCAGGATACTGAAGGTTGGCGAAGGTGATGGCGGGAGCAGCAGTACCTACGGTATAGGTAAAGTTTGTACCTCCGTTGTTGTTCAGTTGGATGGTCACAAGGTCGAAATCGGCCGTGACAGCGGCAAGTGTCGAAGAAAACGAATAGTAGGAGACAACAGTGCCTGTTACCTGTCCTGGTATGTTGACCGTTCCGCTGGTACCGATCACCGGAACTGGGACAGCTACGGAAGTGGCCCATGCATCAACCGAATACCTCAGATAGATGATCTCCTCTGCACTTGGGGCTGCAGAAACAGTCACCGTTACGGGTGCTGCGGTATTGGGCAGCACGGATGCCGGAACCGAAACGGCGGTGATGTTAACGGGAGCAGCGCTGGTTTCCATGAAGATGGCCCTTGTATTCACATAGCCGAGGTCTTCAAAGTTCATCGTATACCACTTACCGTTGACGAGGGTGATGCTGTTGTTGGCTGCACCTTCCTTGGTATATGACTGCAGGGTATTCATGGCAATGGTGACTGCCGACCATTTGTTCTGGTAGTAGTTGGAAGTCGATCCGCTGGTGAAGAGCCATTCGTAAGTGCCACCGGTTAAATCTCCGCCGGTTGCCGCTACGCTGAAACTGGTTTGCCATCTTGGAGTTCCTGTGGCGATTCTCACAACTCGTCCGCCTGTAACCTGCGTGCTGCTGGCAAGTGCGAGGTTGGTGGGAGGGTTGGTCCAGGCGTTCCATGCACCAGGCATGTTCAATCCTTCGGGTTCATAAATCTGCGCCTGGCCGGATGTACCGGGAAGGAGGAAACCGGTAACGAGCAATGCGATAACGACCGGGATACGGATAGTCCGTAAATTCAAAAACTGTAACAGTGTTTTCATGGTTATTGGGTTATGTTATTGTTTAACAATGATTTTACTCTGAACCTGGTCGCCGCTGGTGACCCTGAGGCAATAGACACCTGAAGGCAATCCTGTGACTGGAATAACCTTAATGGCAGAACCCGTGGCGTTTATGTTGTAAATACGATTTCCCTGGCCCGAGAACAACTCTATCCGCGATGGTGTACCATCAGCGAGTCCGTGCAGTTCAACGGCAACCTTTTCCGAGGCAGGATTGGGGTAGATCTTAACCGAAAGGCTGTTGCTTTCGCCCACACCATTTCCGGCCACCAACGCATCCTTCACCGGCGAGGCGCCTAGCGAGGCGCAATAGGCTGAGACGCTTGTGATATACCCGTGCAGGTAACCGCCGGAGACCACAGAAGTTCCGGGAAGAAAGAGGATGTTTTGTCCGGCAATGAGGGTTGCGCTTCCGCCATTCTCCACGGTAAAGAGGGTGTTGTTACCGGCTACGGTAATGGTCTGCTTGGCATTGTAACACATGCTCTGTTCTGCTGCCACTGTGACATTTTCAAGCGTTAAAAACATGGGAACCTCAGGAGTTACGATGGTTAACACCCCCGAACCATTGTCGGTACCGTTCCAGAAACCTCCTCCACCGGCGGAATAGCCTCCATAAAGATAGCTCCCTCCATTCAGGCTATACCGGGTGGCATAGTACCAGGTACCTGTTGTTGTGATCGCAGATCCGAGGTCGGCGCTGAACTCATCTTTTCCCAGTACCGGTCCCTGGTAAGGTGCAGCAATCCAGTTGGTCCAGGTTGACGGATTACTGTTGGAACTGCTGTACCCAACCCATGCTACCAACCCGGGGGCTGAAACCGGCTGACCTGTGATGCCGGGAATTTCCACCCTTCCGGATACCTGGAACACAGATCCCAGGTCGATTGCGCCGGAAGGTGGATTCTGCAGGTTGGCAAAGGTGATCACAGGTATCGGAGTGGTGACCGTATAGGTGAAATTTATGAGTCCGTCTGTTTTCAGTTTGATTGTATAGAGGTCATAATCAGCGGTAATGGGTGTTACTGTGGATGAAAAAGCATAGTAGGAGACAACAGTACCTGCTGATTGGCCGGGGATCACGGCTGTGCCGGATGTTCCGGTCATGGATACAGAAACTGCGGCGGAGGTAACCCATGCATCTGTTGAATACCTGACATAGAAATATTCTTCTGCACAGGGAACAGTTGAAGTAACGACAGTGATGGAAGCAGGGTCACCGGGATTAACTACCACAGGTACCGAGACTGAAGCGATATCCACCGGTTGTGCGCTGGTTTCCATGAAGATGGCGCGGTTGCTGGCATAACCGGCATCCTCGAAGTTCATGGTGTACCATTTCCCGTTGGTGACGGTGATGTTGTTATCCGGTCCATTATTATAGGTGTACGATTGCAACGTGTTGATTATCACATTGGTATTCGCCCATTTGTTACCCCATGGATTGGAGAGGGCACCGCTGGAAAAGAGCCATGCATAGGAACCTCCCACAATGTCGCCGCCTGTTGCAGCCACGCTGAAGATCGTTTGCCAGCGCTGGATGCCGGTGGAAAATTTAACAACACGTCCGCCTGTTACCTGGGTATAACTTGCCAGGGCCAGGTTGTTGGCCGGGGGATTCGTCCAGCCGTTCCATACCCCGGGCATGTTCAGGCCTTCCGGCTCGTAAATCTGCGCCTGGGAAGAGGTTCCGATAAGGAGAAGGCCGGCAACGAAGAGAACCAGTATGATAAAAAACCGGTTCAGTATACTTTCTGAAGTGGGTAATTCTCTTTTCATAAGGTTAATTTTTATGTGGATATCAACATTAACTTAACAAGTATTTTTCAAAGATAAAACTTTTTTCAAGCCACCTTTCATATTGAACAGGATTCTGGCATGCTTCACGGAATAATAACGACTCCTGCGCGTTTATGCGGAGATTTCAGCGAAAATGCGTGATAATGCTTACAATTATTAAACAAGGTTCCCTCCAATTGTCGCCGGGGATTTTTAAATGAGAAAATTTATTTTTCAAAAGGTTCTCATAAACAGCCATATAGCCGGCTAAGTCAGCTCAACGTGGAGCCAAATCGAATTTCCGGCCCGCCTTTTGCACAACACGTGTGCGTGCAGGGAAAATTTCCTGTTTTTATATTCATGTATAGTTGTGAAGATTCATTGATATACTCATGTTAAATATTTTCATCCCTGTTAAAAGCCCTGCCTTGCCCAACGAACAAAAATCCACTGCTTCCGTGTTAGCTAAATCGAAACTGATCATCCTGTTATTTACAATAACTGCAATTACCCATGGACACACAGCATCCGGCGCAAATTATTACACCCGGGGATCCGGGCACTGGTCCTCCCCCACCATGTGGGCAACCTCCGCCGGTGGCGTTCCATGCGGCTGTTACCCCGCCTCAACGGATGCCGTGTTTATCGGCGATGGCCACACGCTGACTGCAGATGGCAACCATACCGTGGCTTCCCTCACGTTTGAAGACAATTCCATCACAGGCACCTTGAATGTAAATGCTGGTGTTATCCTGAATGTCACAGGCGCGATCATCATAAAATCACTGACACCACAGCATAAATGGGCCCTGGTAGAGGGGCAGGGAACAATTACTGCAAATTCCGTTTCAGTCGGCCACAATATGACACCCTATACCTCTTCCCAGAGTACGGCCCTTTATATACAGGGCAGTATAAGCTTTTCTGTCGCAGGTGATGTTTCAATTTATGCAAATGAGAATTATGACATTACCAACAATGCGGCGGTGAGCCTGCGCAGCGGAACCCTGATGGTTGGCGGGAAAATTTCACTCCACGCGGAACCATTTTCCACCTGCACCTTTCAAACAGCAGAAACAGGCCAGCTTCAAACCGGTAACCTGACGCTCACCGGCAGCGCGCCATGGTCGCTAACCGGAACGGGCACCATTAAAACAACCCTTACGGGGTCTTCGGCCACAACCGAATACCGGGGAATCGCTGCCCAAACCATCCTGGGAACTACATATACCAACCTTAAAATAAACACAGACGGCACCGCCATGCCAGGAGCCCCGATGACTGTTACCGGAACCTTTTTCATGACGAAGGGGATCTTTTCACTGAACGGGAAATCGCTGGCCTATGGGTCCCTGGCCCGGCTGAAATACGACGGCATTGCTGCCCAAACCACCGGGGATGAGTGGCCGGCCCAAACCAGTGTAAACATCACCGTTTCAAACAACTGCGCCACCGGTATAATGCTGAATGAAGACAAGATGATCCAATTGCCAGGCGCCCTCTCCGTGGAAGGAAACCTTGATTTCGGCACCGCCTATATCTCAGGGACAGGTGCATTCACCCTGGCTACGGGAGGCACCCTATCCACATCATTTATCAGCAATGGCGAAGGATTCGGAACATCCGGCGACAACACCAAAGGTTCGATCCGCAACAGCGGCACCCGCGACCTGGGAACCAACGGCAACTTCATCCTCCAGGGCACCGGAACCTCCCAGGCCACCGGGACCAACATGCCGGGGGAGGTCAACTCCCTTACCCTGAACAACGACGCGGGGGTCATCCTTTCACAAAACACCACCGTGAACGGATCGCTGACCTTTAGTGCAGGGATCCTGACCACGGGCGACAAAGTGATCACTGCAGGTCCGTCGGCAACAATCGTCAACTCCTCCCCAGCCCGATATGTGAACGGACGGCTGGCCAGGAGCTTCAGTACGACAGGTTCCAAAGAGTTTGCCGTCGGGAAAAACGGCAATTACCGCCCCATCTACCTCGACTTTACAGCCCTTTCGGGCACCGCAGTGGTTTCTGCAGAGCAATTCGAATCTCCCATTCCTGGTTCATCTCCTGAAAATGCAACTCTTTGGGGAGTGAGATATTGGAGCGTCACGGAAAGCGGAGGTTCCGCCTGTGTGTATAGGGTAACTCTCAACGGAACCGGTTTCACACCTGCCCATACCGCCAGGATGATCAAGGGCGACGGTATCAGCAACACGGCCTATACCGTGACATCTCCCGATTATACAAATGTTGAAAGGTTTACCTCGTTCAGTAATTTCGCACTGGGCGAAGCCAATATCGTTACCACCACAACCCCTTCTGATCAAACCTCCTGCATCGGCAACATGTCGGTGGTTTTAACTGCCAATGTCTACCCCCAGCCCGACGGAGGAACGGTACAGTTTTACCTCGATGATATCGTCCTGGGCGAGCCGGCCGTTCTCATCGGGGGAGTGGCCACCACCACCTGTGATCCAAGCCTCTCCACGCTGCCCATGCACACCATCCGGGCCGATTTTTCAGGGTATGGCGATTACCTCGCCGGCAGCAGCGACCCCGGGAACAATGCCATACTGGAAGTTGCCACCGGTATCTGGCTTGGCACAGCCAGCGCTGACTGGCACAACCCCGACAACTGGTGCAGCGGGGTACCGACCCTCAGCACCGATGTGATCATCCCTGATGGAACGCCATTTATGCCGCACATAACCTCCGGCCCCGGCAATCCTGCCGCCTGCCTGAACCTCAGCATCCATGAAGGGACAACGCTGACGGTGGCGGAAGGAAGTGTGCTGACGGTGCATGGGACGGTAAGGAGTGGGGAGTGACGGGCGGACGGGCGGACGGGCGGACGGGTGGCAGAGAGGGATATCAAAGGGGAAAAGAAGGTGTATAATTCGGAACTGGTCTATGTATAAAAATCAATCGATCAGGCACTAAGAAGTCAGGGTGAAGTACAATTACGTTACTTTTGTACACATCACTATTTTACCCTGACAATTTCCATAAGAATTGCACTTAGTTCCTGCCTTATTCATCACTTAAAAAAAACTACAATTATGAAAATCTACTTAATTTCTCCCAGACAAAACCTATCAGCAGGGCTGATGAGATATTTGAAAATTGTTGTGGTGTTTTTGGTTGTTGGGATGAGCATAGGAAGGGTGGCATGGGGTGCTAACCGTTATTCCGTGGCTATTGGAGACTGGAATTCTACCAGTACATGGGCTGCAACATCAGGAGGAACTGCAGGAGTTAGTGTTCCTGTAGCAGGAGATGTGGTTTATATCCAAAATGGGAAAAATGTAACGGTTACAACAGATGCAGCTGCAGCTTCAATTACATTTACGGGAGCAGCTGCTACTTTAACTATTAATTCTGGTGCTACTTTATCAGTAGCTGGAGCTGTAATTTTGCTTCATAATATTGGGAATTCAACAGCTTGTTTAATTACTGGCAATGGAACTTTATCCTGTAATTCAGTGGAAGCAGGCTCTAACCTAACTCTTAATACGTCCGGATGGTCTGCCATTATTACCTCAACCTTAAATAGTTTTAACATTAGCGGGAATGTCACAATGATAGCAAAGGATATTACGCCGTATGGACAAGCTGGTTTTCGGGTTGAAGATGGCACAACAAGTGTAGCTGGGCAGATAACTTCCTCTTTAGGATCAAACAATGTTGCAGCTTTAAGAATGAATGGGGTGACTACAGGTTTACAAACTGGCACATTGGTTTTAAGTGGTTCTACACCTTTTGGAATCCTAACTTATGTAACCGTCGTTTTGAATGGCACTGGCTCAACCGTTGTGTATAATTGTGGTGGTGCTCAAACTATATTAAATAAAACATACACTAATTTAACCTTAGCTGGAAGTGGTATTAAAGCATTAACATCAGCTGTAATCGTAAATAGTGTCCTTTCTATGCAAGGCACCGCTACTTGTTCTGGAGTAGCAACCTATGGAACAAATTCATCTTTGGAATATAATGGATCATCCTCTCAAACTACAGGCCCTGAATGGCCGACATCCTTCACGAAACCTGTTGCTATTTTAAACACCTCGAACGTAGTAACAATCGGCACTGCGACCTTTACGGGCACCTCTGCTACAACTACTATAAATACAGGCGCTACTCTCGCCACCGGAGCAGGGACCTTCACCGCTGCGGGACCAATGGCTATAAATGGTTCGTTTCAGATAAATACAGGTGGGTATGCTGCTGGCAACACATGGACCTATACGAATGGCACGTTAATTTTTAATAAATCTGATGGCTATTATGGCGTTAATAACGCCGATGTTTTTTGGCCAACTACGAATGGACCAACCAATGTTACAGTATTACAAGGTGGGTTAACCCTTGGTGCAACTAACACAACCAATCGTACAATTACTGGGATATTTCAAACTTCTGCCGGAGTTTCAATAAATAACAGTTCTGTCCTTACAATAAGTGGAACATGTAAGCTTAACGCTGGAGGTTTTTTTAATCAGGCGCCAACCTATGGCAGTTCTTCGACATTAATCTATAACACAGGAAGTAATTTTGCAGCTGGACAGGAATGGTATCCCAATAATTCCGGCACAGGTCCTGGTGTTCCACAGAATGTCACAATTGCAGCAGGAACTTCATTATACTTCGATGGAACAAATACCTACAGATTAATGAGAGGGGATTTGAATTTCAGCACTCCTTTTCCATCAACAAGTACTTTGGCGCTTTCCGGCACAAACGGTGGTGATCTCTATATAGGCGGCAATTGGAATAAAGCCTCAGGTGGGGTATTTGCTGCAAATGGAAGGCTTGTGAAATTTAATGGCACCAACAGTCAAACAATAACCTCCTCTGGTGGTGAAACTTTTGATTATTTTGAAGTAGCCAATTCAGCTGGTGTAGTTTTAGCCAGTAATGTAACAGCAAACAGCACCTTGACTTTTACAAGTGGCAAACTTGCCATTGGTGCAAATACGTTAACTATTGCAGGCATTGCTGCTGCAATGAGTGCTTCCAATAGTCTCGTCGGCTCTTTGTCCTCCAATCTCATATTGAATGGTTCTGGTGCAACAGGCTCCCTTTATTTTGACCAGGCAACCCCAGGCACCACCAACGCCCTACAAAACTTCACTATTAACAGAACTTCCAGCGGGACAGCAACCCTGGGAAACACCCTGGTGGTTGATGGTACGCTGACACTCACCGATGGCACCCTGAGCGGATCGATTGGCTATGGTGCAGATGGCATTTTAACCTACAATGGCACAAGCTATTCTTCCACATCGGATGTTGAGTTTCCTGCATCCGCCGGACCAAAAACTGTAAATATTACTTCAGCCAGTGCAACCGGTATTTCATTGCACGCGAATCGCACGCTGGCTGGAAATATGACAATCTCCTCCGGTCAGAAATTTATTATTCCGGCTAACACGCAGTTAACTGTAAGCGGCGCGCTTTCCAACGCTGCGGGCACCTCCGGCCTGGTTATCAAATCCGACGCTGCGGGCACCGGCTCACTAAACCATAGTACCGCTGGCGTTGCTGCAACTGTGGAACGCTATTTCACAGGTTCTGCCGAATCATGGCACCAATTATCCTCCCCTGTTGCAGCCCAGGAAATCTCGGGAGGCTTTACGCCCTCAGGAACTTATCCCGATGGTTCAGGTTACGATTTCTTTGCAAGGAATGAACCAACCAGCAACTGGATCAACCGGAAAAACTTAAGTTCTTCATTGCCGGTTGGCACTGCTCCCTATTTTGATATTGTCAACAGTGGGCTAAACTTCCAGGTTGGCAGGGGCTACCTGGTTGCTTACCAGGCAACAAATCCAACCAAAATTTTCACCGGTATACTTAACCAGGGAGATCTGACCATTCCACTCACCAACACAGGAACCGGGACATCAGGCCGCACAAATCTTGCCGGTAATCCTTACCCTTCAGCCATCGACTGGAAAGCAGCATCCATTGTTAAATCCGATTTGCAGGTGGAGACAGGAGGCGGTTATAACATCTATATATACAACCAGTCGGCAAATAATTATGGCGTATACAATGATATCATCACAGGAGATGACGGCACCAACCTAGCAAGCCGGTACATCCCTTCGATGCAGGGTTTTTTTGTCACTGCTAAGGAGGGGACGCTTGGAGGCGGCCTGGTTTTAAAAGATGCAGCCCGGGTGAACAACACCCACGCATGGATGAAAGAAGAAGGCTCCTCCTCCCTGGTATTAAAAATCACTGCACCGCAAAATGCAGGATCTGACGAGACCATGATCACCTTTGGAAACGCATCCGACCTTGGTGGCGCAGGAAAGTGGTTCAGCCTTGTAAATACCGCCCCTTCCCTTTATACCAGCAAAGACGGCATGAAGTACTCCATTAATTTCCTCTCGTCGGTATCGAATAACCCGGTTGTTCCTGCAGATTTCAAGGCAGGAGTCGATGGAAGTTACGCAATATCGGCCAGGTACAATCCCGGAGCGTTTGGACAGATCACACTCGAGGACGTCGTTACGGGTATTAAAACCGAGTTAAGGAACGATGCAGTTTACAACTTTGAAGCAACTACATCCGACCCTTCAAACCGCTTCTTACTTCACTTTGCAGGAGTAGGCATCGGCGAAACTACTACTCCCCGTCCGGTCTCTTTTTATGCTGTAAACAACTCTATCTGCATCAGCAATAAAACCAGTGAAGCACTTGCAGGCAATATATCTGTGTATAGTATGATGGGGCAACTTATGATGCAGCAGCCTTTGTCGGGCATCAATGTTGTAAAGATGAGCATCAACGCAGCCACAGGATACTACCTGGTAAAAGTGGTCACCAACGACAAGGTTTATTCCGGCAAGGTTTTCATTCACCAGCAGTAACCTGATCCATCCATAAAGGCAATCAAAAATTTTATAAAAAAGTCTTTTAAAAGGGTTCTCCTTCCCCTCATTTTCCTCAGTTGCATCACCCTTACCCAAACCAGCCTCGCCCAGGCTCCTCCGCCTCCTCTGGCAGAGAAAGGCTCAACTACCAACAAAGCCCCGGGTGGCAACGCGACTGTCGATGCCGGCATATTTGTTTTATTGGCACTGGCTGCCGGTTTCGGAGCGTGGAAATTATACCGGGCGAGGGAGAGAAAAGGAGAAATTTCCAAGTAACGGGCGTACGTTTCTATTCTTCAATACGCTTATTATTGACGATTGGACGATTTACGATTGACGATTGAATTGTTTGATTGACGATTTTCGATTGATGAGCACTAATCGTCAACCGATTAATCGTCAATTTATTCGTAAATTCCAAATCGTCCAATTGTAAATTCCAAATCGTCCAATCGTAAATTCCAAATCGTCCAATCGTAAATCTAATTGTCCTTCAAACACCTCACGGGGAACGCATTCGCCTTCACCGATTCATAATAGGATACCGACGGATCGATGTTGTTCATCCCATGGGATATGATCTTGACAGGATCAGTTGGGGTTGAGGTCCAGAACAGGGTGGCCAGGCCCTTGAAGCTCCAGGTATTGTTCATGTACAGCACACCGCCGGGAAGTGCATGGAACCCGGGATTGACGAGGTCCTGCAATGGTTTCCCGGCAAGAGAATTCCCTCCGTAAAAATTCAGCAGCACTGTCCATTCCGACTCGGAAGGCACGTGCCAGCCCGGGGGACAGATCCCTTGCGAGGCAGGCGTGTTGTCGTACATCATCAGCTCATCCCATTGATAGAGACCGCCGAAGGCCGGCTGACTTCCGGCAGATCCGTTACAGTTCACCGGGTCGTTGTTGTAACAATACTTCTCCATCACGCAGTTGGCTGCCTGGACCTGGGTTGAGACGATCTGTGTTCCGTAATTGAGGTTCTCTGCCATCCAGCACTGGGTGTTGATCTGGATCGTATGGTAGGTTTTACCATCGCGGATGTCGGTCCAGTCGTCGGTTCCGCAGGTAAAGGATGCAGGTGCGGGATTGTTCTGGATATAACCCACCGCACTTCCCGTACAGCCTGCATTGTTGGTATAGCTATACGTTACCGCAACAGAACCTGTGGGCGCTGCCTGCGGGTTGAACATACCGGCAGACGGGTTGTTTACCCAGGTTCCGCCGGAGTAGGTGCCTCCCAGCGGCAAACCACCACGGAGTTTGAAGGGTTGCGCCTCTGCAGAGGTAATGATGTTAAAGCAAGGCACAAAGGTAACATCCGGCGAAGTTCCCACCTGCATCGTTACAGGCGCCGAAGTTGCAGGATTGTTGGTAACACACTTTGCACTGGAGTTAACTTCACAGGTAACCACATCTCCTGAAACCGGGAGATAGGCATAGGTATTTGAATTTGCCCCCACCGGATTTCCATTCACCGTCCAGTTGTAAACCGGGGATACGCCCCCATTGATCGCCGTAGCGGTGAACGTAACCGGGATGCCGCTGCAGGCGGGGTTCTGTCCTGCAACCACAGAAACGCTCACCGGCAGCACCGGCAAGATCGTAACGAGGCCTGTCCTCACATCCCCGTAGCAGCCGGCTACGGAGCGCTCCTGCACGGTAATCGTGTAAGGACTACCGGCAACGGTATAGATAGGCGCATCCCAGGTTACCCAAATTTCATTGGTGGTGGAAATTTGTGTCACCCCGTTGATCTGCCACGTGTAGGTCGATCCCGGTATCGGGTTCGGATCTACCCAGTAGTGTTTCGTTGCACCCAGGCATACCTCGTCGGGCATGGCTTGTCCCGCGGCCCTGAAGCCGCCGAACAGCACCATGAACATAGCCATGAGCATGGTGAGGACTACTCCCCTCCCTGCTGATGTGCGTTGTATGTGGTTTACAGTTTTCAAGTTACATTGTTTAATTACAACTGTTTAGAACGTCCTCGTGAGACACAAACCCCATTTCCCCCAATCTCCCCGTATATTTCAATTCCCGGTTCACTGTCATTGTTCATTATTCATTGTTCATTGTTCATTGTTCATTACTCATTAATTACCATCACTTAACACTTAATCACTTATCACTTAACACTTAATCACCTAACACTTAACACTCAATCACTTAACACTTAATCCTCCCCCTCTTCCGGGATGCATACACCCGCCCATCGCCCCTTTCGCTCCATGGCGCCGGGCAATGAGATAACAGCGGAGATATACTTTATTTCCTACATCTAATTCTTTTTATGCATCAGTCGGTCCGCGCCACGGCGGATGATGGCCGCCACGCAGCAATGCAACCATCTTGAGTATGGCTGTAAAACCGGGCGGAGCCTTTCCGCGGCCGATGCAGGTTAAATAATCCACAATTTCCTAGTTATGCCAGATGCCCGATGTAACAGGTTTCGGGTTCACGGTCGGTGTAAATGTTCCGGTTACAGGCAGTGTTGAAGCACAGGCCAGGTTGGAAACTGCAATACAGGTGATTACATCTCCGGCAACCGGGACATAGGTATACGTTTGATTTGTTCCGACGATCGGACCTCCGTTCACATGCCACTCATAGGTTGGCGTGCCACCGTTGGTCACGTTAGCTGTATAGGTTACCGAAGTGCCCTCGCAAACAGGATCTGCACTGGCAACGATATCCACCGTTACAGTAAGTACTGTTGTAACGTTCCAGGTAGCCAGCGTTACCCATGGTGTTCCGGTACATCCGGCACCGGCAGCACAGCCAGCGCGTCTTCCCTGGATCTCAACCATGGTATGGCCGGTGGTATTGATGGGCGAGCCCTCCGCATAGGTCGTCCACGGACCTACACCATCATACCTGTATTCGAATTCGTCGGAGCATCCTACGCCGCCGCTGCCGGGTGTAAAGGTGGCAGAAACCAGCGTGCCGTCGCAAACGCTCGGTCCCGGAGGTGTCATCACGAGCAATGTCGGTCCAACGGGTTGTGGGTTGACCGTAACGTCAACGGATTGAGGATCGCCCGGACAGGCATTGGATGTGGTAAACACTGAAAGAGTGTAAGGACCTCCGGCTATTGTCCAGTCAATCACGATGTCGGTGGTTCCCTGTCCCGAAATAATGGCTCCACCTCCTGTAATCGACCAGGTATAAACCGGGTTGGGAAGTGCGCTCGGGTCAACATGATAAGGTTGTTGTCCGACGCACACCGTCTGTGTGGGTAACTGATTCTGCTGAGCCATTGTTGCTGCAGCGCTTACGGCCAGCACCAGGATCAGGAGCCAGCGGAACATGTTCATTTTTGTTTTCATAAGAAATAAGAATTAAGTGTTAAGTGATTAAGTGATTAAGTTTTAAGTGATTAAGTGATTAAGTTTTAAGTTGTTTTTGAATGGTTTTTATATTGATGGTTTACATGTTGTAAATAAATAATTTACCGCACTGTCATACGTACCATCTTCTGGCAGAATGACTTGCAAGGTTTCATGCCGGGTAGGAGCAGGCAGCCCGGGCCGGGCGGCTTCAGGGTCGCTCAGGCGGTTGCGGGCATCATGCAGCAGCCGGGATATGGGTTCTATCCTACATCTTCTTCACGTATTAGGCATGCACAGGCAGGCCCCCGCACGGGAGGCCCTGTGCCAAAGCGGGGCGAGGCCCTGCCTGTATCAATGCTGGTTATACAATTCATTTTTCTTTGCATCCTAGTTATGCCAGATACCCGAGGTAACAGGTTTCGGGTTCACAGTCGGTGTAAATGTTCCGGTTACAGGCAGTGTAGAAGCACACGGCAGGTTGGAAACTGCAATACATGTAATTACATCACCTGCAACAGGGACGTAGGTATATGTCTGGTTTGTTCCAACGATCGGACCTCCGTTCACATGCCATTCATAGGTTGGTGTGCCTCCGTTGGTCACGTTTGCCGTATAGGTTACCGAGGTGCCCTCGCAAACAGGATCAGCACTGGCAACGATGTCTACGGTTACAGGAAGAACGGCGGTAACATTCCAGGTTGCCAGCGTTACCCATGGGGTACCTGTACATCCGGCACCAACAGCACAACCGGCGCGTCTGCCCTGGATCTCAACCAGGGTATGGCCGGTGGTGTTGAGGGTTGATCCCTCAGCATAGGTCGTCCATGGACCAACACCGTCGAACCTGTATTCGAATTCGTCGGAACAGCCTACGCCGCCGGTGCCGGGTATAAATGTGGCAGATACCAGGGTACCGTCGCAAACGTCTGGTCCCGGAGGGGTCATGGCGAGTAATGTCGGGCCAACCGGTTGTGGGTTAACAGTTACCGCAACTGATTGAGGATCGCCCGGACAGGCATTGGATGTTGTGAACACCGAAAGGGTGTAAGGACCTCCGGCTATTGTCCAGTCAACAACGATGTCGTTGGTTCCCTGTCCCGAAATAATGGCGCCACCACCTGTGATTGACCAGGTATAGACCGGGTTGGGCAATGCACTTGGATCAACGTGATACGGCTGTTGTCCAACGCACACCGTTTGAGTGGGTAACTGATTTTGCTGAGCCATGGATGATGCTGCTACGATAGCCAGTACCATAATCAGGATCAGGCGGAACATTTTCATTTTTGTTTTCATACGAATTAAGTGTTAAGTATTAAGTTTTAAGATTTAAGTTTTATGGTCTTTTATATGTATTGTTTTTTTTCTTTTCCTTAGTCTTTTTCATGTTCGTCGGAAAGGCGTGGTGCCTATCGGAACGGGTTTGACGTGCATTCGCCAGAGGCCATACCTGCAGATATGCCATCGCCGGGCGAATGGGGGGCCATTCCCGAAAATATGCCTGATATTCACGCTCCGTTTTTCTGTTATTTTGTTCGTATTCATTGGTTTATATTTTATATTGTTCGATATCTTTAAGTTCCGTTTTAGTTGTGCCAGATTGGATTGGTTACCGGTTTTGGCTTCACAATCAGTGTTACTGCAGGCGACGGGACATTATTCGTTCCATGCGAATCGGTTACACTGATAATCTGATAAGTTGTTGTAGCCAGCGGAGTTACCGGGATGGGGTA
Source organism: Bacteroidales bacterium (assembly GCA_049317265.1). Classification (GTDB taxonomy): domain Bacteria; phylum Bacteroidota; class Bacteroidia; order Bacteroidales; family FEN-979; genus CAIVAT01. Next base: position 86,586 of record JBMOIP010000001.1, on the reverse strand, counting down.
AGGGCTGGTCATAATTCCGTTGATGGTGACCGGATTGATCCCATCAGTGGTATAGGTGATGCTCCATGGAGCTGTGCCTGTCAACAGGACACTGAGGTTTGCCGTGCTGCCTTCACAGATGGGTTCCGGAGGTTCAAACACAGCGGTGGGCAATTCATCGAGGACAATCATCTTGCCTACTTTGAGGTTGGAGGAGCATGTTCCGCGGGTGGCGGTAACTTTAAAGAAATAGGTTCCCGGCGTGGTCCACATCACAGTGACCGTGGGACCGGTGTTGATCGCGCTGATGAAGTAAGCTTCGGCGATCGGGCAATTTCCCGGGTCGGTGGCGAAATTGACTCCGCCAACATCCTTGTATAACTCCCACACATAGGTGTCGCCCGGCACATCAATTACACTTAAAACCGTTGTATTGTTTACATACACAGTATTCTGTGCCATGGCGGGCGCCACAGCCATCAGCAGCGGTACGAGTACCACCAGCAGACGGAAGAATATGTGCTTACAACGCTTCAATTCAGTATTCTTACTTTGTTATTTTTTTTTATTCGTCATTCAAAATTCCTTGTTCAATATTCAATATTCCTTTTGAGACATGCCTCTCCCATTACCGGTCCCGAAGGCCGGTTTTCCATGGGCAGTTATTCGTCGTTTAAAGAGGTGAACCCTGCCCTTTCTTAACAATATATGCTCTCGTGGCACTTGTTTCAACGAAGCACATGAAAACAAGTCGGTTCCATCGCGTGCTTTCCTTCCGGTACCATCGCGTGGCCGTATATTTCCCGGAATCCCGACATCTATATCGGGCCCGTGTTTATTATCTATTCGATTCATTCATCGGAATGTTGTAATCATTGATTTTCCAAAATCATCCAGAACCAGGCGGATGTTGCAAAAAACCAGCCAGGGTGAAAAAGTATAACCGATACAATCTTCTGTTCACCAGATAATTGATTTTATATCAAAAGCATTGCTTTTCTATAAACAACGGCTGCATCAACATCGTTTCATATGTTAACACCAATACATGTTACTTTATACCTGGTCTTCCCACTGCCCGGTACGTTTCCGGGCAGTGGGAATTTTCAGGCTGAAAAAGCAATGTTTATCCTTAAACCGTCTTATGGCTTGGTAAGAGGATCAGGAACAAATGTATTTGGAGCAACAGGATTTACCCCAGGACGTGCCTTGATGATCTTGTTTACAGTATCCTCAAATGGAGTCGCATCCGTACAATTGCCATTAACATCACTCTTGTCATTATAAGTTATAGCCCCTCCAAGGTAACTTCCATCTATTGCTACAGCAATTGTTTGGTCTAACAAGGCTTGATGGTGGTTGTTATTAATGGGAATGGTAACAATAATTTCTGTTCCTGTTCCAGGGAAAACTCCCATAGTTGATGGCATTGGATTATTGGATGTGTAATTTCCATTTCCAAACGCTCCTCCTCCAGTGAATACACCGGAAGCAACACCTGATGTCCAGGTAATTCCAGCAGCCCCAATGGATTGGTCATCCATGGCACCTGAAATTCTTAATGTTGGTGTCCAGTCTCCAGTGTAACCACTGGCTGAAATTTTCACATACAGCACATTTTGGCCATAAGTGTATTCAACTGTACCGGCTGGTTCGGTAACAGTCGCGCCGGAGATATCAGCAGCACATTGATAAACCCCACCCGCTGCACCTGCTGCATCCGCAACACTTTCCATTCTAAGCCAGAATGTGTTTTGAGGTACAATCCGGTAAACCTTCATATTCATTGCTGTACAAGTTGATCCACCTGATTCGTTAGGCTCTTCATACCTTACAACCAAATAATAAGGAACTCCAGTTGCAAGAGCAGCAGATGTCCATGTGATATTAATATCATCTCCGGTAGGAGGATTTGTATTTGTATTATAGTGCCCTGATGCAATGATTTCGCCGCCACCATTTGCTACGACAGCTCCTGTAAGAAGGTTTACATCCTTTGTGACATACCATTTAAAGAGCCCAAGCCCATCATAGCTTCCAGCTACATTGGTAATAGTAGCAGCGTAATTATATTGCTCACCTGCTGCCGGACTCAAAGGAGTTGCACTACATGTTGGTGGATCAAATGCCGTCTGCCCATAAACAGAAGTAAATCCAATGGCGAAAATCGCCACGACAAGAAGTAATAGTTGCTTTTTCATTGTTTTCATTTTTTAATTGTGAATAATAAACAGATGATAATTAGTTGTAATTTATTTGTAATCATGTTGTTAAAAAATAATTTGAACGGTTGTTAATCGGATAAGCCTAATGGTTTTTGACTATACAGGCCATTTGAAGGGTACCCTTTTTTAAGGGTCATCGCCCGGAGGCGGTCGGGATCGGTGTTTTTGAGTTTGTGGATTCATTTATAAATATTTAGTTAACATGTATTTTACTTATAGACAAATTATTGTTTTTGCACATCAGGTCTTGGTTTTATAGTGATTGTCACCATTTGTTCAGCTGATGCATTGCCATGGCAATCAACCAGCCAGTAATACAGAAAGTGATTAATGTTGGTAAAATTTACACCATCCCCCGGGAACTCAATGTTGCCATATAATGAGGGTTGTCCTGTCTGACCAGAAATGGCAGGTTTTGTAATGGGTAGATGGGCAGCGGTTGACGGATCCGGCGTAGGAGAGAAATCTATTCTCCAGTGAATAACAAGTTGGTTATCTGCACAACAATTGTCGTTAAAATTATTTCCATTTGGATCCAGGTTAAGCACCGTACTACCAAGGGTGAATTGGTAGTACTCAGGACGCGGGGTGGTTATATCATCATATTCCGGCGTAATACCCGGGGTTGGGGTTGGATTGTAAACCGCAGAAATGATATTGTTTACGCAGAAACTGGAAGGGACGGGGGCGAAGAAGGTGGGGGGTTGGTTATCAATCACCGTGATGGTTTGCGTACATTCATCATATCCTGCAAAATTGGTTGCCCTCCAGGTGATCGTGGTAATCCCGACATTAAACGCAAACGGACCGATGGCACCTGTACCCGAACCTGTATTGGCCCCTGTCATGACCCAGGAATATGTTATCGGTGGCGTTCCCGACACGAGGGTTGGCGGAAAACCAGGATCGATGAGCGCTGTGCATAGTCCTGGACCTGCATTCTGGCTGATGGCGGCCAAACAGGTGATATCGGGCGGATAATTCGGGGAGACCGTTACATCAAAGACACAGTTTGCCGAATTTCCACAGGCATCGGTGATGGTATAGGTGACCGTCGTGGTGCCAATGTTGAACTGAGTTGGGGCAGGAACGAACCCGGAACCGGTTCCGGTGGTTGCACCGGCAAGCACATAGGATATGGTTAAAAGGCCATTGGGAGTGCAATTATCGGAAAAGACAGGTAAGGCAAGAGAAAGGGTTGCATAACCAAGTCCCAGGTCTGCCAGCGTAACAACATTGGCAGGGCAGCTGCTGACGACCGGATTGGTGATATCCTGCACCATGACAACATCTGTGCAGGTCGAGTTGCAACCACCGGCGTCGGTCACTGTGAGCGACAAGGTAAAGGTACTGTTGCAGTTAGCCCCTGATGTAACGGTTACCGTCTGGCCATTTGTCGCTCCCGGGATGGTGCCATTGCCCGAGATGCTCCAGGCATAAGTCGTCATCCCTGCCGGACCCGTGTATACATTCCCGGCTGCGCCCGGACATAAGGTGACGGCACCAGTGATGGAACAGGCGGGAATAGGGTTCACCGTAATTGTTCCAGTTGTTGTAACCAAACTACATCCACCTGTCAGTGTAACAGTGTAAGGAAAGGTGCCCGAGGCTGTTGGGGTCCCGCTGATCGTCTCCACATTCAACGCCCAGGCTCCCGTCACGCCTGTGGGAAGCCCGGTGACGGTCGCACCGGTGGCTCCGGCTGTGGCGTAGGTAATATTGGTAATCGCAGTGTTGATGCACTTCGTCTGGTTGTCGGTCCCAACGGCCGAGGTCAGGTTGACGGTGTTGTTGGGGGCGACGGTGATGGTGCCGGTGGCGGTGACATTACCGCATCCACCAGTGAGCGTCACCGAATAGTTGAACGTCCCGGAGGCAGTGGGGGCCCCACTGATCGTCACCACATTCGACGCCCAGATGCCTGTGACGCCTGTGGGAAGCCCGGTGACGGTCGCACCGGTGGCTCCGGCTGTGGCGTAGGTAATGTTGGTAATCGCAGTATTGATACACTTCGTTTGGTTATCGGTTCCAAGGGCCGAGGTGAGGGTGACGGTGTTGTTGGGCATGACGGTGATGGTGCCGATGGCGGTGACATTACCACATCCTCCGGTGAGGGTGACGGTGTAGTTGAATGTCCCCGATGCCGTCGGAGTGCCGCTGATTGTCACCACATTCGAAGCCCAGGCTCCTGACACGCCCGTGGGAAGCCCGGTGACAGTCGCACTGGTGGCTCCGGTTGTTGCATAGGTGATATTGGTAATCGCGGTATTGATACACTTCGTTTGGTTGTCGGTTCCAACTGCCGAGGTGAGGGTGACGGTGTTATTGGCAGTGACGGTGATGGTGCCGGTGGCGGTGATGTTACCGCATCCTCCAGTGAGCGTCACGGTATAGTTGAACGTCCCGGAGGCAGTGGGAGTGCCGCTGATTGTCATCACATTCGACGCCCAGGCTCCTGTCACGCCCGTGGGAAGCCCGGTGACAGTCGCACCGGTGGCTCCGGTTGTTGCGTAGGTGATATTGGTAATCGCGGTATTGATACACTTCGTTTGGTTGTCGGTTCCAACTGCCGAGGTGAGGGTGACGGTGTTATTGGCAGTGACGGTGATGGTGCCGGTGGCGGTGATGTTACCGCATCCTCCAGTGAGCGTCACGGTATAGTTGAACGTCCCGGAGGCAGTGGGAGTGCCGCTGATTGTCATCACATTCGACGCCCAGGCTCCTGTCACGCCCGTGGGAAGCCCGGTGACAGTCGCACCGGTGGCTCCGGTTGTTGCGTAGGTGATATTGGTAATCGCGGTATTGATACACTTCGTTTGGTTGTCGGTTCCAAGTGCCGAGGTGAGGGTGACGGTGTTATTGGCAGTGACAGTGATGGTACCGGTGGCGGTGATGTTACCGCATCCACCGGTGAGGGTGACGGTGTAGTTGAATATTCCCGATGCCGTCGGAGTGCCGCTGATTGTCACCACATTCAACGCCCAGGCTCCTGTCACGCCCGTGGGAAGCCCGGTGACTGTCGCACCGGTGGCTCCTGTTGTTGCGTAGGTGATATTGGTAATCGCGGTATTGAGACACTTCGTTTGGTTGTCGGTTCCAACGGCCGAGGTTAATGTGACCGTGTTGATTGGGGACCCTGTGATATTACCTGTCCCGATAAAGGTTGTTGAAATCAAATTTTCATTATCATTTAACACCTTACTGTCAAAAGGAGAGACACTCATGAATTGAATATCAGTTGTTCCTCCGATGTAGGTAAAATAGAGATCAACTATTGTCGCACCAGTGAAAATTGTATTGCCCGAGCCAAGAATATCCACAGATAAAATACCAGGACCGAGTTGAGAAATAGTGCTGACAAAACCGGGATATTCACTACCATATCCGGTCTGCGTTAAGACTGCCGAATTAAAATTAAGAAAAAGTTGAAGATGAAAAACATCAGTTCCTGTCACATTAACATGTACTGTAAAAGTGTCCCCCACACAAAGACCTGCAAGGTCAGGCTGCAATACAACAGTTGCACATGGTGTCACCGAAACAGTAATGGGCGCCGAAATTGCTGTACATCCATTTCCATCTGTAACTGTAACCGTATATGTACCCGCAGTGGTGACAGTTATATTTTGGGTTATTGCTCCCGTACTCCATAAATAACCGGCATTTGGTGTTGCTGAGAGGACCACTGAACCACCGGCACAGATCGTCGTTGGACCACTGGGGGTAATCAGAGAAGTGGGTAATGGATTAACTGTTACAATTCGATTGGCGGATGTTGGTCCTCCGCAACCAGTGGCTGTTGCTGTGATTGTTGCCGTCCCAAAGAATGCAGCATTCCAGTTCATAACACCTGTAATGATGTCAATGACACCTGCACCAATTGGCAATACCGAATAAGTGACACCAAAACTGTTTGCCGCTGTAGCCGTATAAGTTTCATCCGGGGAATCCTGACAGACGATAGTTGCCCCAGCCGTAAAAGTTGGAATTCCGACATTCAAAGGGGCAGATATGCTGCAATCAGTATAGCTAATTGTAAGGTATTCAGCAATGGAGTTTACCACAGTGCACCATGGGGGTGGAGTCGGGTCTGGTGAACTGTTTAAATGGACAGCAGTATTACCCCCTAAATAAACAAACTGTAAGTCGATTACCTTTTCATTTGTCAAATTGTAACCTTGCATTGGATCATTACTGAGAATTCCAATGTAGGAGGTGTTTGGATAACCTGGGTAATTGTAATTATAAATAGTTGCAGTATATCTGGGATCTTCATTGGCATAACCAGGAGCAGTAAATCCCAGAACTGCCTTATTATAAGTAAATAAAAGGTCCAATGAATTAACATCCGCTCCTGAAACAATGACATGGACGTTGAATATATCTCCAGGGCATTTCCCCGTAAGGTCAGGGAATAGTGTAACGGCACCGCTACATGGCGGATTTACCGTGACCGTGACCGGAGCCGAAACAGCTGTGCACCCGTTGATATCAGTCACTGTGACTGTATAGGAACCTGAAGTAGTGACGGTGATCGCCTGGGTGGCTGCGGCGTTACTCCATAGGTAACTGGCTCCTCCAGAGGCAGTCAACACAACCGACCCTCCTGAACAAAACGTAGTTGGCCCTCCCGCGGTTATTGTTGCCGTCGGTGTGGGTATTGTAACGGTAACCGTTTTGGAACTTGTACAGCTTTCTGGGGAGGTTGACGTGGCTGTATAGGTATAGGTGACGGCAGGTTTGGCATAAACCGTTGCAAGGTTTGTCCCGGTGTAGGCAATAGTGGCCCCTGCATCGGTATAGAGTGCGGTGGTGGGCGACCAGGTGATGGAAGTTGATGGTGGCGTCCCGGTAACGGTCACATTGTCGATGCCCCAGTAATACTGATGGTTTGCATTGTAGGTGAAGCGGATAAATACCGTAGGTTGGTTCAGGAACGGGGCGGGTACTGCATAGGTTGCGTGTGCAAACGCGCCAATGGCACCCTGGTCGGCGGAATAGGTATCCAGGTTGGTCCAGCTCGTGCCGTCGGAGGAGATGTCGACCCGAGCAGGATCTGTAAAACCATGCTCGAAATAGTGATAAAAGTCAAGGGTTGCAGCGGAATACCCCATTGTGCTGAAGGCCGGTGACTCCAGGATTGTTGCCGTAACACCTCCAACCCCCTGGGCATCGCTGTTGGAGAGGAAAAACTGGGTTTTGTCGTTGCTGTGCCAGGCTCCTGAATAGCTGTAGCCATCAGGTCGCAGGGTCCATGCAGCATTGGCCGGAGTGCCAAAGGTAGAGTTGTTGATTTTTGCCCAATTATTGGATCCTGCATTAAAATTCTCGCTGAAAATGGCGGCGGCCAAGGCTCCTCCGCTGGCGACCAGCTGCTGAACATTTCCGTTGCAGAGTGTGGCGGAGGCAGGGGTCACTGTTATCGCAGCCGGCACACTCTTGATGCTTACCAAAACTACCGTCGAATAGCCGGTATCAAAAGCGGCCGGGCAGGTAACCCTCAACCGGAACCAGGTGGTGGCCGAAACCGGACCGATGGTCAGCGCAGCCGGATTTACCTGGCCGGCAATATCGTTCGCGCTTGTGAAATTGTTGTTGGAATATTGCCACTGATAGGTGGTACCTGTGATAACGGAATATCCTGAAGCGGTAATGGTTGGTGTTCCGGAGCCGCAGAAGGAGGTTGACCCGCTGGCAGTGCCGCCGGTTACCGGTGAACAGGAGGTGGAGAGGAACTCATCGGCGCCGATGTCAGGGGTGGAGGCATCCCTGGCAGCGCCATCAATGTCAGTCGTTACGGTCCCCAAAATTGTCGCTTTTTTATCTATCCCGTCGTTTGAGGCAGTTAATAAATGTAGATCTGTATTGCTTGTAAATACGGGAACAACACTTATTGAATGTGAATCCTGTCCAGGGGGATTTTGAGCTTGCCAATTAGCAAAATTGTAATAGCTTCCACCCCAATATACTAAATCATTAGGGAAGTTAGTGAATAAATCATTATAATCTGATGTCCAAGAACCGACAGGACTAACATAAAGAGCTAAATGAGTTCCACTTCCACCAATTGTCCTATTATTTGTAAGGATGTTGTTTTTCAGTACAAACGGTGAATTGCTTCCCCTTCGAAATGCATAGGTGGAGGAGGTTGTGGTAGCGCTACCGAAAATATTAATTGAATTATAATAGAGGTTGTTCGTTGCAGCAGTTGATGCATTCCCGTAAATCCCATAAACAGTTGGTTCAGTTGCATTTCCGCCTGATAATGCAATAAAATTATTTGAGCACTCTCCCCCACTGGTTCCTGTAATGTAAACACCAATAATGACTGGAGTTGCACCCGCTGTTGTCGAACCAATGTTATAAATTTTATTTTTACGGGCATTGCCATTCAGTTTGATTCCGTATAGAGAAGCTGTTCCTGTTCCTGTATATGTAAAATTAGCCAGGATGTTATTTTCAATATTACTTCCTGTATATGAAAGAGATGCGTCGATCAGGACAGAACTGGCAACACTATTTGACCCTGAAATCGAGATACTATTTGCAAGATTAGGATGACCTATCACATTACCGGAGGCAGTACCAATGTTTACTAAACCTGCATTTACCTTGACTCCATAAAACAACGAACCGGTGGTCGTACTGGAAATACTAATACTCTGGATGGTATTTCCCTGGACTGAACTAGCGGTTGCTGTTCCCACTGACAAATAAATTCCTTGGAATGAATCAGCCACTCCACTTCCTGTCAGAGTAAGGGTTCCTGTGCCTGCATTGGAAGAATAGCCAATCGTGTTCCCTATAATCTGAATATTGTTTCCATAGGTAGGACTGACAAAGTAAATCCCGTTCAATGTGCTGGTCATTGCACGTGAGCTTGTTTCATAGACCTTGTTATTGTTAATATTCCAGTCAGTATTACCATTTGACACATAGATGCCAGCGCAACCTCCAGCCAGGAAAAAGTCATAAATTTCACAGTTACTAATTGTAATGTTGCTGTTGGCAAGAGTTGCAGTTGTGGTATTCCCAGATCCAAAAATTCCCTTCGATGGTAAATTGCTCCCTGCGGGACCAATTTTGCAATTTGAAATTGTAATATTATCATTACCGGTTATACCACTTGTCGAACCAATAAACAAAGTGCCACCATTGGTAACTAGTGGTATAGTTGCGGAACCAAATAATGAACAATTGATAATGTTATTATTGCTGGCATCATTATTAAATTTAACGGTTGAAGTGCCAGCCACTGCGGACACACTTGTGTTAGAAATTGTCAATGAGTTACCTTCAGTATTCAAACCATTAATCGTAACATTATCAGCACCATTAAAACTAACAAGTGGTAACGGAAGGTTTCCCGATATAGTTCTTGCGATCCCACCTGCAGGGCGTATCTCAATCGAAGTGTAAGAGGATGGTGCAACGTTACCCGCATTTAATACAGCAGTTCCTCCAACAGATTCATCAGTGTTACCAATTAAGGAAATGGTAATAGTTCCAGTGTGATTTACCCCAAGATTAATCGCGGCAAAGGCATCTTTCAGGGTGGAATATGTATTCATCAACGTAACTCCTCCTGTTGAAGTTACAACTACCTGATTTGTAAACGTATTCGATACTCCATTTGACAATTCCAATGTCAACATATCATGTGGTACTTGTGAACTGTACAAAACAACTTCTGCATCAATTTGTGCTTTTGTCCTGTTACTTGAATAGGCATAATACTTTTGAATAACACCATTTACAATTGGCACCGGAACCATAACTGTACCAACATTCCCAACAAAACTAACCGGGATAATGGTGGAATTTACATAGTCGTCGGTAGTGTATCGTATGTAAACGTATTCACCTGAACTGGGTGCGGTACTCAAAGTAACTGTAGCGATTCTGTCACCATAAGGGGCGGGAGCATCTGTTAACACCATGGTTTTAGGATTAAATGAAGTTTCTAAAACTGACATGTAACAACTACTATAATCTGGTTTTTCCTGAATATTAAAAGTATAGTAGTATCCATTTGTTGTCCCTAGTAACCTGGCACCGTTCCCTCCACCGTAATTATCCCTCCAATAAGCGCTTGCAGTCGCTATATCAGGTGGAATTACCTTGTCATGACCAACAATGTTTATTGCAGTGTTGCTTGGAGCCCTCCAAGTGTTCCAATAAAAATTGTCTTCAAACTCCCATCTTCTTGTACCTGCAATGGTTGTATAGTCTTCAAGAATCCGTGTTTGCCGAAACGTTCCACGATCATTCATTACGTGTTCTGAGTAAAAATTTATCGCTCCACCACCACAATCCGTACCTAGTTTGTATACGGGTTGAGCGACAATTACGACCTGTAAAAACAACACCAATGACAATGCCGCCACCACCCTGAGCCTCACCCCACTGCCAACACTCTTGGATATGTATGTTTTTAATCTCATCTAACTATTTAAATTACTACAAATGAATTAATTGTAAAGCGTGATACTGCCTATTTCCTGTACCAAACCAATCTCTTTTACCCCTCATTTTGGCGTGCAATAAATTCATGACATTATCTCTCAAAATCATCTTCAACTTGTATAAAATACAATAACACGAACCCAACCATCAATATTAACTACTGACAATCAGGTCGTTACAAACCTATACTCCCGGAAATTGTTAGTAAAGTTAACACATTTGAAGGTTGAATTTACGGGATTTTGAAAATAAATTATGGGGGTGGGGAAAGCCGTAAAACGGGCGGACGGGCGGACGGGCGGACAAGCGGACAAGCGGACAAGCGGACGGGCGGACGGGCGGACGGGCGGACGGGCGGTTCAAGATTTCGTCATAAAATAATTATTCAGGTAATGAGCAGTTCGGGTAATATATTTATTACTTTTGTTAAATGAAATGTAAAGAGTTGATCTGACTCCTGACGAGGGATGGCTGGTATGTTTTCCGACAGTCGGGAAGCCACATGATCATGCGACATCCTGAAAAAGATGGTCAGCTTGTTGTTCCGAATCATGGGGCAAGTGAAGTTGGTGCAGGGCTGCAAAACAAAATTTTAAAAGATGCAGGATTAAAATAACAACTGGTTTATGAAAAAGATAGAAATAATGGTAGAGCGAACAAATACGGGGTATTCGGCCTATGCTCAAAGCTATCCCGTTGCAACCACGGGAAATGATTTGATTGAACTAAAATCAAATATGGTTGAGGCAATCAATTTGTATTTTGAGGATCAAGGACAACTTGTTTGTGAAGAAGACCTGAAAGTGACATTGGATATTGCTCAATTTTTCACCTTCTACAAGGTAATCAATGCTAAAGCGTTTTCAGAGCGAATAGGAATGAATCAAAGTTTGCTGGCTCAATATATTAGCGGGATAAAAAAACCCTCCCCGATCCAAACACAGCGAATTCTTAAAGGTGTTCAACAAATAGGGAAGGAGTTGGCTGAAATCAGATTTCTGCTTTAAATTCGGGCGGGTGGACAAGTGGACAAGTGGACAAGTGGACAAGTGGACAAGTGGACAAGTAGACAAGCGGACGCGTGGACGAGCGGACAGGCGGACAGGCGGACGGATGGACTAGTCGAGGCTAGTGTGGTTCTGGATTTTTTGTCGAGGGATTTGATGAGGTTGGTGAGTTGGACGGTAAGAAGTTTGATTTTGCTGAACAGGGATTGGAAATTTTCCGGAGTCAGGTATTCCAGGTCGGCGGCGATGATATGGAGCGTTTCAATATTTCTTTGTGTTTTCATGGTTTTTCCTGCTTGATCGGAAAAACCACCAGAAGGTATCATCTGTTGATAAAAAATTCTGCAATTATCCACCAACCCTGTCCGCCTGTCCGCCGTAATTTTGTCAATACAAAGTCAAGATTTAGCTAAATTCAGTCATTTAAAAGACAAATAGTTCGATAATTCATCAAATCCTCTGACTTTGTTTAAATTTCATAATTGGTTGTATTTCAAATTTAAATCCTGTGCCGTAGGCACAATATGGGGGTAGAAGCCGAGGTTTTACAAAGCTGTTTCGTCCCGTACGGGACGAAATAATACGTTTGTGTACGTGTTTCTACCCATATTAAATCCCCAAAGGGATTGAAAAACACTTATTAAGAGTCTTCCATTCTAACGTTTTATAAACTTCCTTGCAGATTCAACCGGATTGTCACCAGAACCGACACAAAGTGTATAAAAGCCTCCGGGTAGAGTGCTTATGTCGATGAAAAAATTCTCCCCGGTAATTTCCTGCGAAAACAACGCCTGTCCTGTGATATTCCGGATAGTAGCTATGTGCCCTTTCGAAAATTCAACAGGAACCCCTACATGGATGACTTCAGTTGCCGGAACGGGCCAGATGCTGATAAGGTCCTGCTGCCTCAGTTCAACGTTCCCGATCGGGTTGTTGTTGATGGTTATGTGAAAGTCGCCGTTGTTGTTGTTATTCCAGGTGTTGTTGTTGTAGTGGATCACAAAATCGACGGTATTGACCTGCATGGCGGGGTTGTTGAACGGTCCCACCTGGATGGAGATTTTCCCCTGTACTGGACCGGTCATGGGCGACTCCACAGCGGGACCTGTTCCGTTGAACAGGGAGGAACCGGCCGGCCAGTAAGCGGCAATCGGCGAAAGCCAGGCGTTTCCGATGGCATTTACCCCCCAGTGAAGTTTGGCTCCCTGGGTAACGCTGGTCTCGGTTATGGTGATCACATCGTTGCAGGTCGGATAGGCAGGTGTCCAACTTACGCCGCTGGTTCCCCCGGTGTTGGTGGGCCCGACATAGACATGCTGGATGGGGGTTTTCGCAACATTCCCCTTCTGGTCAGTGGCCTCCACATAATAATCGACCAGTTTTTCTGCGATACCCACAACCTGGGCGTAGTATTCTCCTGCAATATAGTCGGGCAGGATGAAGAAGCTGATCTCCGGGTTGTTGGTCACATTGCCGGTGGGGAAGTTGCGGTAGGTCATGGGGATGTTTTGCCATGCGCCGATCCCGCTTCCTCCGTCATAGGTCTGGCCGCCGGGATAGACGCCGGAGTCGACCAACCGGTATTTCAGGGTGATGGTCTGAATTCCGGAGACATCATAGGCGAAGGTCCACACATGAAAGTCGGAGCTGTTCTGGTGCTGCTGGTAGCCGTAGTTGGGTCCGAAGCCGATGCCTCCCGGGTTGTAGGGGTAGCGCTGCGGAATGAAGACGGTTGGCGGGGTGTTGTCGGTTCCCGGGTGGGCATTGATCACCTGGTTGGCAAAGCCACAGGCCTTGTTGCAGGCTAGCGACTGCTTCACCTCCATGTCGAGCGAGGTTCCGTAGTACATGTACCCGCTGTTATAGGCCGGCAGCAGGTAATGCCATGCCCTTTCGGCGGGGTTGGCTGATGCCCCGGGATGGACGATGTTGGCGATATTCACGCTCCCCTGCAGGTCTTCTGCCATCTGAACCCTGTTTTCACCAGCCACCAGAACGGCCCAGTTGCGGGCATCTTCGGTCCAGCCATTCGGATCGAACTGGTAGGTTGAGGTGTACATCGGCCAGAGCCAGTTGATGCACTGCGGATGGCCCCAGTCGTTGGCGGCATTGACCCACGATCCATCCTCCACATGCACCACATCGTTCGCCGGAACGGGATGCTGCATAAGGAACTGACCGATGGTGGTGGGTACATATCCCTTGGATGCAGCCTCGTCGGCAAATTGAGGCACACTCTGGCTGTAGTAGGTATATCCCCCGCCCCAGGCGTTGTCGCCGTCGTGGGCCAGCAGGACCATGGAGGGCTGAGAAGGATTGTTGAAGGGTGCGATGTGCTGATCAATATCGCCGGTGCCCATCATCGAGTAACCGTTCTGGTAACTCAGCAGGTCATCCATGGGAACGACGTTGATCTTGTACTCCGTCCCGGTGTTGGGATCAACATACTTTGCCTTGTGGGCCTGGTAGCAAAAAGGTGCCGCAAAGGTGCCGCCGCGCCCGTCGATCTGTCCGCTCCACCAGTTCACCCCGTTGGTTGTCACCCTGTCGGCCTTATTCGGCGGATCGATGTTGCAGCCGGAGGTGCCGTACTGAAGCGGGTAATCACTGAGGGTTCTCGCAAGATGGCTGTTGGCAATCACTACCCATTCAAAACCCTCCTCCACCAGCGCCTTAATGTTCCGTTCGCTGAAGGAGCATTCGGCCGGCCAGTAGCCTTTTGAGTAAAGCGGTGCAGTGCCAAAATTTTCATTGTAAAGGTACCTGTGGGCCTGGATCTGCCGACGCAGCATCTTGTCGCTGAGCAGGGTCGACAGGGCATGGTCCTTGGTAAAGCCGACCACGTCCATGCGGGGTTTTCCTTCTGAAGTTGTCCATCCGCGGGCGGTGATGAAACTGCCCTGCCAGCCGGAACTGTATCCCCACTGACCCGCCCCGGCCAGGCTGTTCACGTTCTCCATCAAACAACCGGAATAGTTCACCTGGGCGCCCCCTTCGGCGAGGTGCTGCAGGGATTGAACGGCATCCTTGGTACGATACTGGTAGACCGCTTTCCGGTCATCATTCCCAAAGATCTCCTGCAGGTTGTTGAGCGGGTGCTGTAACCCGTCGGAGTACCAGTTGCCATTGTTCCATTTGAGGTATTGCGACTCCCATGCACTCTGGTGTTCGTTCGTATTCCAAACGCTGGCATCCGGCCAGTAGATGGGCTGTTCAAGGTGCCAGAGGTAGCTGGTATGAACCTGGGAGGAGCCGGCAAGGAACATCAGGATGAATGCTGGGATAAGGATGAAATGCTTCATGATGGCGGAGGTTTATATACAAATATATTATTTTTTTGATTAATCACAATCGTACCAGCCGCGAAGCGGCTAAATCTCAATAACCACGGGTGAAACCCGTGGATAGACCAACCCGGTACTCTCAGCTCTAAAGGAGCTGAATATCAAAAAAGTTCAGCCCTTGCAAGGCTGGGGTCCAGGGAGACATCCTTGCCACGGGTTTCACCCGTGGTTATTCACATTGAGCCCATTCAGGGCTCAGACCATGCACCATCCCGGAGGACAGCAAAAAACGTTCATTGGTATGATTGTGATCAATCGGATATTTTTTAATTGAATGCAACCGTACCATTATCTCATGGAAAAAAATCAAACCAGAGAACAAATTGTGCATGACGTTCCTTTATGGAGGGATATGCCATGGTACAGGGACATTTCGTGGTGCAGGGACATTTCGTGGTGTAGGGACATGCCGTGGTGTAGGGACATGCCGTGGTGTAGGGACATGCCATGGTGTAGGGACATGCCATGGCATGTCCCTACAGGCAACCGTTGATTATTTCGTAGGGCCGCGCCATGGCGCGGCCCTCACAGTAATGGTACGTTGAAGGTAAGCAAAGGGTAAGGCGGGGCCGGAAATGTTAAAAAATGTTAAAATATTGAAAATTTAACACTTTCACCGTATTACCTTTTCATGGTTTCTCCGATTAAGCAGTATTGAACCCTAAAAACTAAAGTCATGGAAACAAAAGAATCCAACATGAAGGTTTTAACAGAGATGGCAACCCTGTTAAGCGAAATCCGGTCAATCCTTGAATCGATCGTCAATGATAACGAGCTCAGAAGGGAATTCCAGGAAGAATTCTGCAGTTCGGGAGAGGCGATGAACCTCCTGAATGGTAAAAGTGAACCAGGCGATTTCGCCAAAGCACTGGTCACGGGGAACCTGTTCGCGACAGCGCACCAGGCAGAAATTTTTGTCAGGGAACAACTGGCAATTTCGGGATTGTCCTTCCAGGCGGATATCAACGGAGAGGCATTTAAATGTTAAATTAATCCCGACCTGCCGGTTTTTTTCCGATCTTTGGAAAATAATTATGTGATTTTCCATGCCCTCCAGACAAACAATTCTTTCGTTGCTGATCCTGCTGCAGTTGTTGTTCTCCTGTCAGAACGACACTTCAACAACATCAACCCACAAGGGTTTGCCGGTGGCTGAAAAAAAAGAGATACATCCGGGTTTTAAGGAGATGCTCCGGGCGTTCACCCTGCTTCAACAGGATCCTTTGCTCCAGAATGCCACATTGGGTTACCTTGTGGTGGATGTGACGGCAAAGGACCCTGTGATCGTTGCCGATTATCATGCAAAAGACCTCATGATGCCCGCTTCCACCCTGAAAATATTTGTTACTGCCGCAGCACTTGAATTTTTCGGGAAGCCGATCATCCCGGAGGTCATCATTACCAACCAGATGAGTGTTAACTGGAGGTCGTCGAAATTACTTCGGAAAATTGGAGGTAAAGTCTACAATTCGTCCACCACAGAAGCCGGGGTAAGGGCAATCCTGGATTTCTGGACTACCAAAGGCGTGGATACAGAAGGGATGTATTTTTACGATGGCAACGGGTTGTCGAGGAATAACCAGATATCGCCTAAACAGCTGGTAGATGCCCTATATGCCATGCGGACCTCCCCCTATTTCCAGGTTTTTTATGAATCACTTCCGCTTGCCGGTCTCACCGGAACCTTGCACAAAGCCATGAAAGGCAGCGCCGCCGTTGGGAGGATTCATGCAAAAACAGGTACCATCGGGAAAGTGAAAAGCTTTGCAGGCTATGTCACCACTGTTAACGGTCACAAACTCATCTTCTCCCTGATCGTCAACAACTTCGACTGCCGGGTAAAACTGATGAAAAAGAAGCTGGAATCGGTTATGATCAAGATGGCCGAAGTTTAAACCAGGGCACCAGCATACTCACCTTCTCCCGGTAGGCTGCATAATCTTTTCTGCGTTTCAGCATGCGCTTTTCGATCATCGGGATGCTGGCAAAGACAAACATCAGCGTGATGGCCACCGGGCCAATGATGACCCACCAGAAAGCAGGGTTGGCTGCAAGGGCAAAGAGGTAGAGCCCCCACCAGAAGAGGATCTCGCCCAGGTAGTTGGGATGTCGTGAAACAGACCATAATCCCCGGTCCATTGTTTTACCTGTTTCCCTGTTTTCTGACAGAAAACTCCTGAGTTGCTTGTCGGCCAAGGCCTCCAGGAGGATGGCATATCCTGTTACCAGGATGGCAAGGAGGTCGAGGATATTTACCTCCCTGTAGCCCTGGACCACCACAACCCATATCGACAATGTACCCCCAAAAACCATCAGGGCGGGAAAGATGTGAATGCCCGACAGGCTTACAAACCAATAGGCTTTCCCGGTATTTGCACGAAAATCGGCATAGCGCCAGTCTTCATGGCCCAGGCCCGGCCAGCTTCGCAGAAAATTCCAGGTGAGGCGCAGCGCATAGGCCAGGGTAAGCAGGAACAGCACTACCAACCGCGGTGAAGACCCCAAAATGTTTAATATCGTGTGCACTCCATCCCTGATGACGAGCTCAGACCGCAGAATAACGGCAACATAATATAAAACCATCAGCGGTGGGGCAATACTCCAGTAAGGATCGAACACGCTGGAATTGTTGAATATCCGGCTTCCGGCAAAAATCACGGCAACACAAACGCAAACAGCAATGGCCGACTTCAGCAGGATGGGGTAACCCGTCATAAAACTCAGCCAGACGCCCAGACTTATGGCGATGACGTAAACACAAAATAATATAGTTCTTCCTTTTCCTTTTTCACTCATTTCAGATGGCATTTTGGATCAGACAAACGACTGCAGTTCGTACAATTTCTTATAAACCCCGTTTTTCTCCAGCAGTTCGTTGTGGTTGCCGCGTTCGACCAACTCTCCGCTGTGCAGGACAATGATTTCATCGGCAAACTGGATGGTGGAGAGCCTGTGGGCGATGACAATGGAGGTGCGGTGGCGCATGAGGTTCTCCAATGCCTGCTGTACCAGCCGCTCCGACTCGGTATCGAGGGCTGAGGTAGCTTCGTCGAGGATCAGGATGGGTGGGTTTTTCAGGACGGCCCTGGCGATGCTCAGGCGCTGTCGCTGACCGCCTGAGAGTTTCGTTCCGCGGTCGCCGATGTTGGTGGCATATCCGTGGGGCATTCTGACAATAAATTCATGGGCGTTGGCAACCTTTGCAGCGGCAATCACCTCCTCTTCGCTCACGTTTTCCATGCCAAAGGCGATGTTGCTGAAAACGGTATCGTTAAACAGGATCGTCTCCTGCGAGACGATTCCCATCAACCCGCGAAGGTCACGGATCACCAGGTCACGGATATCGATCCCGTCGATAAATATCCCTCCTCCAAGGCAGTCATAAAAGCGCGGCAATAAGTCAACCAGCGTTGACTTCCCTCCTCCGGAAGGTCCCACAACGGCAATGGTGCGACCTTTGGAGATGCTCAGGTTGATCTTCTTCAATACGGGCTCCTGAATATAGGAAAAGTTGACATCCCTGTATTCAATGGTGGAGTTGAAATCCTTTTTTGAGATGGCTTCTGCTTTCTCTTCAATCACTTCAGGTTCGTGAAGCACTTGTTCGATACGTTCAACGGAGGCAGCGCCTTTCTGAATGTTATAAAAGGCCTGGGTGATCGCCTTGGCCGGTGGCATCAGCTGGGAGAATATTCCCAGGTAAACCAGGAAAGCAGCTGCATCGAGGAAATTCCCGGGGGTAAATACCAATTTTCCTCCATACCATAATACAATTGTGACTACACAAGCGCTGAGGAACTCGCTGAGAGGTGAAGCCAGGTCTCGTTTACGGTACAACCTGATCATCAACCGGTTGTATTCGTCATTGGTATGGCGGAACCGTTTATCGGCAAACCCGATGGCGTTGAACGCCTTAATAATCCGTAAACCGGAGATGGTCTCCTCTATCATCGACAGTAACACTCCCATCTTGGCCTGGCCTTTGTCGGAGGTACGCTTCAGGCTTTTCCCGATCCTGCCGATGATAAATCCGCTCACGGGGAGAAGAACCAGTACAAAAACCGTCAGCGACGGGCTGATCACAAACAGGGTGACCAGGTAGGATATCATGGTGATCGGATCGCGGAAGGCCATCTCCAGTGAGCTCATGATGGACCATTCCACCTCCTGGACATCGGTGGTCATGCGGGCCATGATATCTCCCTTCCGCTTTTCATTGAAGTAAGATAAAGGCAGGATTAATATCTTAAGGTACAGATCATTACGGAGGTCCTTCACCACGCCGTTGCGCACCACTGCAAGAAAATACATCGCCAGGTACCGGAAGAGGTTTTTCAGGAAATACAATACGATGATGATGACCCCGATATAGACCAGCATCTTCTCATTCCCGAACTTTTCGATCTGCTGGCCGCAAAAATAATAGAAGTTATCCTTGATGGCATCGATCTCAAGCTTCAGGGGCGGGGCAGACTGCGGGATGGCCATGCTGTGAAAAAGCATCTGCAAAACCGGGATGAAGAGGGCAAAAGAGACCAGGGAAAAGAGGACGGAAAGGATATTGAAGATCACATTAAGCATGGCATACACCCAGTATGGCCCGGCATAACGCAGAATTTTGAAAAAACTTTTCATTGCAGCAAAGATAACGGTTTAGGATGAAATATTTCAAGTTTGAAAAAAATCGTTGAAGTCAATTAATTATATATGTATATTTGGAGTCTAAAAATCTGCGCAAAATGAGAAAAATAGTTACCATAATTTGCCTGGTTTCCATCGTGATCCTTGCAGCCTGCTCCAAAAGCAAAACAGTAACTCCTGACCCGGTAGCCGGTTCAAATTTCAAATTCAACAGCCTGGTTGCCGCAGATACGGTGATCAAGGTGAACGGCATTACTACGGTGACTGCCAGCGCCATTGGCGACGGGCTCACCTATAAGTGGACGGCCTCCTACGGTACGTTTGTTGGCAGTGGTTCCACCGTTCAGTGGACGGTTTGCCACTCCTCCAAATTCAACATTACCTGCGTGGTAACTGACCAGTACAGCCACTCCGAAACAAAGACTATCATTGTCAGGTCGCACAACTAAAGCAGCATTTCTCCTGCTGATTTGCGGAGTTTTCTTTTTCTATTCCCCTTCATGCCAGGCACAGTGCTGCTCCACGGGAAGTCCGGTGGGAGCATCGGTTTATGTTGGTGTTCTTGGGAAGAATTACTTGCGGGCCATCTCCTATTACAGGCACAGTTATTCTGATACCTATTACGAAAAAGACCATATTTCGCAGGAGAATGTTCAGCTTGCCCACTCCAGTTTCAATTTTGCCGGTCTTGCCGTGGCTTATGGTGTTACCAAACGCTTAACCATCGAGTTGGATGCCGGTTATTATTTTGATAAAACACAGGATTTTAAGAATATAGACTTTCAAACCCAGGGACAGGGTCTCTCCAATGCTACCCTGACTTTTAAGTATGGCAGTATCATCCGGCCAGTTCCGCAGATAGAACTCACAACCGGTTTTGGCATCAGGTTTCCATTTTCAGCAAATCCGCAAGTTGTTGAGGGTGTGCAGCTAAACCGGGATGTTCAGCCTTCAACCAACGCTTTTGGGTTTTCAGAAATGATCTTTTTCAACAAAGGATTCCCGGGAATCACCCTGAGACTTTTTTCGATCAACAGGTATGATTATAACCTGGCAGACAAGCAGAATTATAAATATGGCAACATTCTCCTGAATTCGGTCTTTGTTTCCAAAAAAGTCTTTAAGTATTGTTTTGGTATCATCCAACTTCGCAGTGAATGGAAATCGAATGACAGGGATGGGGAAAATCCGAACGAAAACGGGGGAAGTAAGGTGATTAATTCAGGATTTTACCTTTTCACCGTCTCTCCTCAGGTAAGCTACAGCATCGTCGGGAAGTGGAACCTTACTGCAAGTTATGACATCCCGGTTTATAAGTATTACAAAGGAAAGCAAATGACCCCGGCTTACTCCTTTGCGGTCAGCCTCACCCGTGATTTTAACCTCGGAAAGAAACAGCCTGTCATTCAGCCGGAAACCATTAAATAGGCTTACTATGAAAAACCTTCCAGGTTTTGAAAACCTGGAAGGTCTGTTCCGCTAATTTTCAGCATCGAGGAACTCATCGGCATCATCGTAAGCTTCAACCTTTCGGCCAAGCACCGGCAGCACCTTTCCTGTTAACATTCCTGTTACAAATGCCACTATAATGGTGACCAGGATTCCCATCAGCTGGCTCTCCATGTGTAACCCTTTGATGACCGGCAGGGCCACCAAGCCGCCCATCAGGCCTGGAAGTCCATGAAGGTTCGTCACCCCGCAGGTATCGATGATCTTCATGAGTTTCTGCTGTTTTGACTGGATGACGGCAAATCCGAAGGTGGAGAGTCCCCCTGCCATGATCCCGATGAACACTGCCATGGTATGGCTTGCATCGGCACACGTTGAACCGATGGCAACACCTCCCGCAAGGGCTGCGTTGGCTATGTCGGCAATGCTGATCTTTTTACGGATGGATACGGAGACAAGGTAGGTAGTGAGGGTTGATCCGCACAGCGCAAGGATCACATTTACTACGGTATGAGGCATCTGGGCAGGCGTTACCAGCGCTGCACAGAAACTTGGCCAGAAGATCCAGAGCATCATACTTCCCAGCATGGAATAACGGTCGCTGGTGGAGTCTGTCTCGATGGTGGTCTCGAACTCCTGTTTGGTAGTCATGGTAAGGGCAACACCCAATCCGAAAATCGCTCCAAAAGCATGTATTACGATGGATCCGCCGGTATCCACCACTCCGCCGGCCTTGATAAGACCCAGTCCACCGTTCAGCACGATCCATTCATTCAGCGCATAAAAGGGTACAAAAAGTAATCCCAGGAGCACATATTGCTGCATCTTAAGACGACCCAGCACGGCTCCCGCGGCAATCAGCAGACTGGCTGCGCCAAATTCAGCCAGGATCAGCCGCCTGATCTCACCGTCGGTATCATCCAAACCCACCCGGTTGATCAGCATGTATAACGGCAGTGATGTACTTACCAATAAAAACGTAGCCGTAAGCGCTGACCGTCCGTATTTCCTGACAAACACCATTAAAAATCCGAATCCGATAAGCAGCATCGCCATGATATGGATGGCCCGGTTGTACTGCTGGTCATCAATGATCCCCGAAGCAAGGGTGTTGGAGGCCTCCTCCGCTGCAGTTGAAAGTAGTGGCAGTCCTGCCAGTAAAACCAGCATGGCAGCATTTTTAAAGTTCTTTTGTAGTCGCATCATGTTATGTTTTTGGTCAATGACCCGGTTATGTGGCGCCAAAATTATTGTTAATTTATTAACCATGCAAGAAATACTTACCTGTATAAGTGAAACACGCAATTCACCGTTAGAATTCCCTGATGCTACCCTATTAAAATTTACGATTGGATGATTTACGATTGACGATTGAATTGTTTGATTGACGATTGACGATTGTCCCTCCGTCCACTCGTCCGCCTGTCCACTCGTCCGCCCGTCCGCCCGTCCGCCTGTCCACTTGTCCACTTGTCCACTTGTCCACTTGTCCACCCGTCCACCCGTCCACCAAAATAATTACTACCTTTGCCTCATGGAATCAACCCGTCAACAAAAAATTTCGCGCCTGATCCAGAAGGACCTGGGCGTCATTTTCCAGCAGGAGAGCCGGAACTTGTTTGGTGGAGCCCTCATCACGGTCACCAAAGTGCAGGTAAGCAAAGACCTCGCCATCGCCAAAGTACATCTTAGCCTCTTTATCACTACCGATAAACAGGTGCTGCTCGACAACATCCGGCACCATGGCCGCGAGATCAGGCACCATCTTGCGCTTCGGGTGCATAACCAGCTGAGGATCATGCCCGAGCTCCAGTTCTTTCTGGATGATTCGCTGGATTATATTGAGAATATTGATAGCTTGTTGAAGTGAACGGGCGGACGGGTGGACAAGCGGACGGGCGGACGGGCGGACGAGCGGACAAGCGGACTATAGTTGGTTATTAATTGATGTTTTTTTATGCAGTACGATCCGATAAAAAAATCGCTGGGAAAGGTTTTTAACAAAACTCCTTTTCTAAGAATATTATTCTATAAGCTACTCGACCTGTTGCTGTTGCGTGCATGGCATGTGCGTAAGGAGATCAGGCAGTGGGCGGCTCAGTCGTCGCCTTCCGATCAAAAATCAAAACGGTTCATCCTGGATGCGGGCTCCGGGTTCGGGCAATACTCCTATTTTCTTTCAGGGCTCCACCCCAACTGGTTTGTGGATGCGGTGGATGTGAAGGATGAACAGATTGCTGACTGCAATGCCTTCTTCGAACGGATCGGCCGGAAAAATGTTCTATTTGAAAAAGCTGATCTGACCCAATTTTCGAACCCCGACAGGTTTGATCTCATCCTCTCCGTGGACGTGATGGAACACATCGGCGATGATGAAGCTGTATTCCGCAATTTTTACGATTCACTGACCCAGAAAGGGATGTTGCTGATCTCGACCCCATCCGACCAGGGCGGTTCAGATGTGCACGATCATGAGGAAGGTGAATCTTTTATTGACGAACATGTGCGTGACGGATATAACATTCAAGATATCAGGGAGAAACTAAAACGCGCAGGATTCACGAAAACGGAAGCCCGCTTCACTTACGGAACGCCGGGGAAGATCGCCTGGCGGCTCTCGATGAAATACCCGATCCTGATGCTCAACACGACCAAACTGTTTTTTATTCTCCTGCCCTTTTACTACCTGGTTACCTACCCCATCGCATTTTTCTGCAACTGGCTGGATACTGCGATGAAGCATGAAACCGGGACGGGGTTGATCGTGAAGGCGTGGAAGTGATTTTAGGTAACAGGGTGACAGGGTGACAGGGTAACAGGTAATTAAAAATCGTAAATCGGATATTCTTTGAACTTCCCATTCTATATCGCCCGACGGTACCTGGTTTCAAGGAAATCTCATAACATCATCAATATTATTTCCGGGATCTCGATTATTGGTGTGGCCATTGGCGCCATGGCGCTTGTTATTGTACTGTCAGTATTTAACGGGTTCGACCGGCTGGTAGTTTCCCTGTTCAGCTCCTTCAATGCCAGCATCCAGATCATCCCAAGTCACGGAAAAACCTTCAATATGGTAAATTTCCCCCTCGAAAGGGTGCGTAAAATACCTGGGGTGCTGCATATCACAGAGGTCATTGAAGAGGATGCCCTGATGAAATACAAAGACAACCAGGCGATCGTCACCATCAAAGGAGTAAGCGAGGTATTTTCAGAAATGAGCGGACTCGACACGATGATGGCCGAGGGGAGGTTTATCCTCCAGGATGGGGAGAAGGACTATGCCGTGCTGGGTTATGGTGTAGCCGGTGCACTGAATGCCAATTTCCAGGATTACATCAACCCGATTTCCGTCTTTGCCCCCCGCCGGGATGCCAGCTTCGCCGGTGGTTTTGAAAATGCCTTCAGCCAGGAGGTGATCTTCCCTTCCGGGTTTTTCCAGATCCAGTGGGATTATGATGTTAAATACACCATTCTACCGCTCCGGTTTGTTAAAAAGTTGCTTGATTACGGGGATGAACGCACTTCACTGGAGATTGACCTGGCAAAAGATGCCGACCAGAAGGTGGTACAGAAGAAGATTGAACAGGTAACGGGTTCCGGGTACACTGTTAAAAACCGTTACCAGCAGCAGGAGATTCTCTTCAAGATCATGGTTTCGGAGAAAAACTACATCTTCATGATCCTCACGCTGATCCTGATCATTGCCACCTTTAATGTGATCGGGACCCTGTCGATGCTGATTCTCGACAAGAAAAAGGATATTGCCGTGCTCCAAAGCATGGGGGCAAGTCAGGGCCTGGTGAGGCGTATCTTCCTCCTCGAAGGGGTACTGATCTCCTTTATCGGCGCAGTGCTGGGACTCGTCCTTGGCGCCATCGTTTGCTGGGTGCAGATCCGGTTCGGGCTTGTCCGCCTTGGATCAGCCGACAGCAGCTTTGTGGTGAGCGCCTACCCTGTAAGCATGCAGGTAACCGATTTCATCGTCGTTTTCCTGACGGTACTCACCATCGGATTCCTTGCGGCCTGGTACCCCGTTTACAACATCAAAAAGGTGCACGTAGGCGAGATTAAACTTGATTAGCGACAATTCCTTGAATTTATTATTTCATATATTAAACTGGATGCCAGTTGGTTGAAATGTTCACTCAGACTTTTCTGTGCCGTAGGCACATCATGTGGGTAGAAAATTAATTTCGCTTTAGGCTATTTCGTCCCATCCGGGACGAAATTTTTCACACCATGCTTTTACCTACCCATATTTGGTCCCTGCGGGACCGGTTTTCGCAGAACATATTTTAATGGGCTTTAGCTGAAATAAACACATAAATTTCCGAAACCTTCTCTTCTTTTTTTGGGCTAAAACCCATTACAACCAACATTTTCTCCATCCCGGCCTGAAGGCCGAGGCAATTGATATAGTTGATAATTATACTATTGGGAACATTCCGTCACAACTGTTGATTACACTGGGACAATTGTGCTTTCATGTTGAAAAACAATCGAAATATAACCGTTCCACGGCTAATGATAAAGAGATCAACTTTTTCACTTGTATGGTTATAATCAATTAAAGAAAAAATTCTCCATCATGTTTGCAAATAAAAATGTAACTTTGTTATGTTCGTTGACTTATAACAAATTAACCCTGATCCATATGCGCAATTCTCTACTGGTTTTTGCCTTGTTAGCCCTAACTGTCGCCGGTTTTACCGGGAACTGGATTGATATCAACAGTTCAAAACCTGTTCCTGCCAGCATCAGGCTGGTATCTTCCACCATCGACCATTCAACTGTTCAGTTGACTCTGGATGGTTTCAACCTGCGCGAAGTGCAGACTCCTCGAGGATCTGCTTTTACCGTCGAGGTAGGGAAATCAACCCCTATTTTGGAGGCCGGGGCACCAGACCTGCCTAAATTCGCCGTTTCCCTGGTCATCCCTGACCAGGCAGGCATGAGTTTCAGGGTTGTTTCTTCTGAATACCGGGACTACCCGAATATCAATATTGCTCCATCCAAAGGAGTTATCCTGCGTGATGTGGATCCTTCAACCGTACCATTTTCCTACGGTTCAGCCTATTCCAGGGATGCATTTTATCCCGGGTCACTGGCGGAAACCCGCGAACCTTACATCATCCGCGATGTGCGGGGTCAAACCCTCCTGGCCTGCCCTTTCCAGTATAACCCGGTGACGAAGGTCCTTCGTGTTTACTATCATTTAACCATTGAACTTTACAAATCCTCTGAAACCGGGATCAACCCGATGCCATTCGTACAGGCCACGAAAAGGATTCCACAGGATTTCCAGTCGGTTATTCAACATCAGTTCCTGAATTTCGACGCCATGACCTATACGCCACTGGCTGAATATGGCAACCTGCTGGTGATCTGTTACGGACCTTTCATGAGTGCCATGCAGCCCTATGTAAACTGGAAGCGCGCAGAAGGCTACCAGACCGAGATGATCAGCAAAGACTCAGTAGGGACAACGGCAGCGCAAATCAAGTCGTTTATAGTGAACTATTACAGCACAAAGGGTCTTACCCACGTGCTTCTTGTGGGCGATGGCACCCAGGTTCCCACCAACACAGGGGGCAGCCTTGGAGGCCCTTCCGACAATGCCTATGGCTACATCATCGGGATGGACCATTATCCGGAAGTGTTTGTCGGCAGGTTCTCAGCCGAAACCGTTGCACAGGTGCAGACACAGGTGCAGCGCACCCTCGAGTATGAGCAGAATCCGCAGTTCCTCACCGACGACTGGTATTCAACGGTAATCGGCATTGGTTCGGACCAGGGACCGGGCGACGACAACGAAATGGATTATCAGCACATCCGGAATCAGCAGACACTGCTCCTGGGATATAATTACACCATGCATCCTGAACTTTTCGACGGATCGCAGGGAGGCAATGACGCTCCCGGTAACCCCACTCCGCCGATGGTGGCCACTGAGGTGAACAACGGCGCCAGCCTGCTCCTTTATACCGGTCACGGGAGTAATACCTCCTGGGGAACGTCAAACTTCAGCAACAACAATGTGAACCAGCTTACCAATGTCGGCAAACTGCCCTTTATCTGGTCGGTGGCCTGCGTGAACGGCAACTTTACGGCAGGTACCTGCTTTGCCGAAGCGTGGCTGCGCGCCTCGCAGGGTGGTCAGCCTACAGGAGCCATTGCGTTCCTCGGATCGACCATCAACCAGAGCTGGAACTCACCCATGGAAGGTCAGGACGCGATGACCAACATCCTTATCGAATCGGATACCAACAACATCAAGCGCACCTTCGCCGGATTGTCTATCAACGGATGCATGAAGATGATCGACGCTTACGGCACCGATGGTGCCAACATGGCCGACACCTGGACGGTTTTCGGCGATCCGACCATCATGGTTCGTACGGCCACTCCGCAGCCCATGACAGTTCAGTATGACTCCATGATGTATGTTAACGCAACCAGTTTACCGGTCTATTGCAGCATGAACGGGGCCAGGGTTACCGCAACAGTTGCCGACACCATCCTGGCAACAGGCATTGTGGCAAACGACTCCGTGATGCTCACCTTCCCGGCGCTGACTATTCCCTTCGACACGATTCACCTGGTGGTTACCGCCTACAACATGCTTCCCTTCCGTGATGAGATGATCATACGGGCCATACCAGGTCCGGTAATGGCTGGTTTCACTGGTTTACCCACAAGGGTGATTCCGGGACATTCCGTCGCTTTTTCAGATACCTCCACCGGAAATACCACCACATGGCACTGGCAATTCCCGGGCGGGACACCTGCTTTTTCCACGGAAAAGAACCCGGTAATCACTTACGACAATGTGGGAATCTATGATGTAAAACTGGTGGTGGGCAATGGTTTTTCGACCGACAGTATTTTAATCGCCAGCTATATCGTATCAGATTTCCCAACCGGTACCGGAACCAACGCCGATGTGTTTGCCTGCACGGTTCTCCCCAACCCGGGAAACGGAAACTTTACACTGAACATTAAAACTTCAGGTTCTGATATGCTGGAGATCAACGTTTATAACATGATCGGAAGCAGCGTATATTCTGATAAGAAAATTTCCGTGACCGGCCAACTCAGCAAGGGTGTCAACCTGACCTCCTTACCGGAAGGGATCTACTTCATGAAAATCGCAGGTAATGAGGGTACCATTACCCGGAAGCTGGTGATTAAAAGGTAACCAACAATAATCAGGGAGTAATATCCTCTGATTTAGCCACATGCAGCACCTCTTTTGAATCAGCATCCGTGATGAAGGCGATCACGCTGCAGTGCTTTGGAATCCATCCTGTAGGTGTAAAATCAAAGGTATAGGATTTGGAAATAACCTGGCTGGCAGAAGGATTGACCACTATCTCATCACCGAAACTTCCGGTGAGGGAACTCCTCAGCAAATGCATGAACCTGTAGTTCTTGATGATGGGTGTTGAGTCAGGAGGAATTATATTCAACTGTCCTCCATAAATGCTGTCTTCAAGGATACAAACCGTAAGGTTGATTTTAGCACTGTAGTCTTCCAGGAATTTCACATCAACCTTTGTGGTTAAGGAACCGGTTCCCTCACTGAAGGTATTGTTAACCTTCATTATGGCAATCTTGGGCAGTTTTACTGCTACCTGTACGGCCTGGTTCCAGTCGGAGGTGCCAAATGATATCTTCTCAAAGTAAGGTCGCCTGTTGACCATTCCCTTTGGATTCCCGTCGATGTTAAACCCGCTGTAGCCATACCAGTCGTTGCCAGCCGTACAACGATAATCGGCAATAAGATACGGCGGATAGCTCGAAGGATTGGGCCTTGCAAACGATCCGGCATGAACCGCAATGACAAACACCTCTCCTTTGTCTAACTCCTGGATGGTGGCTGCAATGGTTGCCGCAGGGGCACAGTTGACACAGAGATGCCCGGTATAGTCCTCCAGCAGGACCGACCGGTAGTTGGTGTCAACCGTAACTGATTTGACGGTATAATAGGGATCACTGATCTTCGTGCATGACTGCAGCAGAAAGGCTCCGAAAAGTAAGGCAATGGATATCTGGAAAATTGATTTCATATGGTGTTCTGATTAATTGTTAAGTCTGCTCCTCAATATCGCTTTTAGAAGCTGCTTGTAATGGTCAGCGTCAAACCGTTCGTGGCAGGAACATACCTGCAAACTCCGCCCACACAAATGATCCCTTCACGCTGCCGTCCATAGGAGAAAGCAACCCGGGTTGAATTGTGGGTATATCCTGCGCTGAGGGTATAGTAATTCAGGCGCATCGACGCATCGGTATTGCCGTAGTTGTACTGGTCCATCACGGAGATAAACCATGCCGGTGATACGGTAAACTCAACCAGTGCACCAGCCCAGCTACCCTTGTCCTGCTTGGTCCAGAGTCCCTGGAGTTCCCATCGCAGGGTGTGTTTTTTTGTGATGTTCCATGAGATGTCGGCAATACCGATCTGCGAATAGATCGTTCCGTAGTCGCCAGGGGCGTGCGATTCAACAACATCCTTGTTGTAAGTCTGGTAGAGATAGGTAAAGATCCCCTTCCATTTCTTATTGAACTTCTTGGTCACCTCGATGTTGGCATCCTGGTAATAGACGGTTTTTCCGATCCCATAAAATGAGGAGGAGTATCCAAGTGTTCCGATCTGGCCAATGAATGTGGTATCATTGACCTCTGTCTTCTTCAGTCCATTGACCTGGGAAAAGTTACCGGCAAGGGACAAACCCGTCTTTCCGCCAAGTGCGGAATTTTTCGGAAAGTGAACTGTCACCGTTCCTGAAACTCCAACTTCACCGTTTGGCTGGGTTGAGTAGGGATACATGCTGGCAAGTGCGTAGGTGTGTTCCTTTGTGATTGTTGGCAAATAGTTGATGCTGACCATGTTGTTTGTCACTGACCTGTCAGATTTATAGGCCATGTTATCGATCCATTTCGACATCACGGAGATACCCAGTCCCGGCTTGGAGAATGAGAGGTTCGTGAATAATCCATCGCCATTTTTGTAGATATAGTTATTGAGCGCGTTGGGGTCGTTGATCTTGTGGGCATATTCGGTAAACCAGTTGAAATCGCCGATGTTAAGGTTGAAGCGGCCACCATAGTTGGATACATTTTCGGGCAGTTTCAGCGCAAGGATCGAGCCGCCGGAGGGGATGTCCTTGGTAGCTCCTTGCTGGTAATCACTTACAAACGAGCCTCCAAGGGTCAGTTTTACCTTTGCATCATTGAGACTTGAAAAGATATCGTTCAGGTAGAGATCTGCATCGAAGCCCTTGACAATGCCACGGTTGTAGTCTTTATAGGGCTCCCAATAATAGCGCTGTACACCGTACACCCCTTTCAGGGTGACTCCCTTGACGGGCATCAATTTCACGCGGAGACCACGGAGGGAGTTATCGAATCCGAGGGTCCACTCCTGGTAAGTTCTCAGCATCATTCCATAGCCAAACTGTTCATAGAAATTACCCGCGGTAACATCGATGAAATCGTTTTTATAGTTGGCATACCAATAGGGCACACCCACCCCGTTGTACTGGGCATCGTAACCTGTAAGCGGCGGCAGGTAGGCTTCGAAACGCATCCCGGCGGTGAAATTTCCCAGGGAATAATTCACCTCCGTGAATGCATTCATCCTGATCAGTTTACCGGCAAGGGTGGAGTCGGTGATCCCTGTTTTGGTGTCGGTAAGATAATAGGAGGCATCGGCCTGCATGCTGCCGTGGACTTCACTCCCTTTCAGCACATCCTGCGATTTCACCATCACAGGGACAAGGAACAAACTGATTGCTCCCAGAAAATAGCAGATTCGTCTATTCAAGGTATACAAATATTAAAGTGAACGCATTGATTTCATGCCTATTTAATCTCTTCGCCCCGGTTGAGTTTGCGAACCATATCAATAAGGTTGAGCTCATCACCTTCGGCAAAAGAGGTATGTTGAAATACAACCTGGCCTTTTCCGTTGAGCAGGAAAGTGTGCGGGATCGGGCCGACATTCATGGCACGTTTGAAATCGCTGTTGGGGTCGAGCAGAACCGTGTATTCCCAGCCTTTGCCATTCACCATCGGCGCTACCAGTGTCATCGACCGCGAATCATCCACGGAGATGGCATAAAGTTTTACACCTGTCTCCTTGACCCAGTCATCATATACATCGGCAATGGTGGTGAGTTCACGAACGCAGGGTTTACACCAGGTGGCCCAGAAACTGATGATGACAGGCTTACCGTTGTTGACGATGCTGTCGGAGGTGAAAGGCAACCCTTTGACAGTCTTGAGTTTGACAGAAGGAAGTTTTTTGTAGTTGAAGACACTCTCCTGGGCAAAGGTGCAGGAGGCGATCAAAACGAGGAGTAAAAGAATGGTGAGTTTTTTCATCTTTGGACTGTTTTTCGATTCACAAAAGTAGGAAAATTATGTGATATAGACCTCCAGAATTTTAACATCCGGTGAGGGAGTTATCATCACATCTGTTAGGGTGGCCGGCAACAGGATCACCTCTCCGGCCGAGAGGGAAACCGTGTCGTCATTTGCCTTAATTTCAGATCTTCCCTCGACGCAAACATGGATGACAAAAGAGTCAAGCCAACTATAATCCTTCGTAGTTTCCTGGTTGAAGTGAAGCAGGTTGGTGGTGAAATAGGGACAATCAACCAGGGTTGATGGCTTATTAGTTTGGTCTTTATACTCAGTCTTGTATGAATCGACAGGGGTGAAATCGATCGCCTCCAGGGCAAGATCGGTGTGCAGATCTCTGGGTTTTCCTTCGCTGTCAACCCGGTCCCAATCATAGATGCGGTAGGTGGTATCGGAAGTTTGCTGGATTTCAGCCAGGAGGAGGCCGGGACCGAGGGCATGAACCCTGCCAGCCGGGATGAAGAAGGCATCGCCTTTGTGAACTTTCTCGAAATTAAGGGTCTCTTTCAGCCGGTTTTCCTTCATGGATTCGAGGTAGCTGGCTGAATTCATCTTCCTGCTGAAACCGGAGATCAGTTCAGCACCGGGTTCGGCATCAAGGACATACCACATTTCGGTTTTACCGCTCCCTATGTTGCGGCGTGCTGCCAGGGCATCGTCGGGATGAACCTGGATGGAGAGCCAATCGTTGGCATCGATGAATTTCACCAGGATCGGAAACTCGCCGGGAAAGCGTGAATAAACCTTCTCTCCCACCAGTTCGTCCATATAGATTTCAAGAATTTCGTTGAGTTCATTCCCTGCAAGGAATCCATTGGAGATGATGGTCTGGCAGCCAGAAACACCCGACAAAGCCCAGGCTTCTCCGCAATTCGGGAGCGGAGAAAAGTCGAGCCCCAGGTTGGTTCTGATCTTTTGACCACCCCATATCTTTTCTAATAAAACGGGTTTGAACTTTAACGGATACAACATAATACAGATTATTTACATCAACTATTTCTATAAAATTACTCTCTGTGATTCTCATTGAAAACTCTGCGGTTCTCTGTGAAAATATTATAATCAATTCTTGTTACCTTTGGCCCACGATTTACCGACAAAACTACTAAATATATGATTAAAGCGCTTTGTGTTTTCTGCGGGTCGAGCATGGGCAGGCAGCCGTTGTATGCCGAACAGGCCGCTAAACTTGCCGAATATCTCCTCGCCGAAAACATCACGCTTGTCTATGGCGGTGCAAACATCGGGTTGATGGGGGTACTGGCGGATACGATGCTGGCCGGTGGCGGAAAAGCAATCGGTGTGATGCCAAAATCACTGGTCGACCGTGAAGTTGCCCATGCCGGCCTTACCGAAATGTATATCGTTGAAGGGATGCAGGAGCGAAAAGCGAAAATGGCCGATCTTTGTGATGCATTCATTACCCTTCCCGGGGCATTCGGAACCCTGGATGAACTGTTTGAGGTGCTTACCTGGAACCAGCTGGGGATTGTTAACAAGCCGATCGGTTTGCTCAATATCGACGGGTATTTCGACCCGTTGCTGAAACTGCTGGATCACGCGGTGACGGAGAGGTTCCTTCGTCCCGAGCACCGTGGACTGGTGATTACAGGGGTTGATTTTCGGGAGGTCATCCGGCGCCTTGAAACTTTCCAGCCTGTCACCGCAGAAAAATGGATCGAACGCCTGAAAATGGGCAAAATCTGATATCATGCTGATAATCGGAATAACAGGCACCCTGGGAGCCGGCAAAGGCACGGTGGTGGAGTATCTTGTCGAAAAAAAGGGGTTTACCCACTATTCTGTCCGGTCGTTGCTGCTCAAAGAGATCAACCGGAGAGGGATGCCCGGGAACCGTGACAGCATGGTCGTCGTAGCCAATGAACTGCGCAGCAAATATGGCCCGTCATACGTAACCGACCAGTTGTATTCGGAAGCGGCACTGATCGGGAAAAACTGCATTATCGAAAGCATCCGCACACCGGGCGAGATCGAATCCCTGCGGAAAAAGGGAGGCTTCTCGTTGTTTGCCGTGGATGCGGCAGCTGGCACCCGATATCAAAGGATTGTAGAACGGTCATCCGAAACCGACCATATTTCCTATATTACCTTCCTTGAAAATGAGGCCCGCGAAATGAATGCCACCGACCCGAACAAACAAAACCTGAAAGCCTGTATCCGGCAGGCAGATTTTGTATTCAATAACGATGGATCGAAAGAGGAACTTTACCGTGCCGTTGAAAAAGTCCTTGAAGAACTTATCTGATAATGGTCAGTTTTCTGATGGCCACACCCTTTTCTCCCTTCAGTTTGATGGTATAGGCACCCGGATCAAGGGATGACAGTTCTATATTGAATGCCGCTTCTCCCGATTTCTTCTCCGATAGAACGGTTCTTCCAAGGTTATCGATCAAGGTGACCAGCGTAATATGGTTTTTCCCCTGGTCATCAACAATTTTACAATAGTGTCTTGCAGGGTTCGGGTATATCCTGATTCCTTCCGAAGATATCTCCCCGACCGAAATGTTGGATGCATCCTGGGTTACCGTTACTGTTTGAGATGGAATGCCGGCCACCGAAACGGTAATGGTGGCAATCCGTTTGCTGTAGAGCAGGTTCTCGGTAATGGTTGCCGTAATCGAACCATTGCCGGTACCTGAAGGTGTAACATTGCACCACGAAGGACTGTCAGTGACCGCCTCCCAGCCCAGGGGACATACCACTGTAAAAGTGGTGGTGCCCTGTTCACTGGCAACTACACGGTTTCCCGGGGAGATGGAGAGCGAGGCCGCTGGTGTACCGGAAATCTCAATATCATCAATGCAAATTCCAAGCGCCCACCTGGCATTCCCGGAAAAACCAACCTGGATCTCGCCAGATCCTGAAGGTAACGGGATCGTCTGCTCCGTCCAGGCATTGATCGACTGCGTGTAACTTTTCAGCAAAACCCATGGCAAACCAGGGTTGGTGCGATAATAGACCATGAGTTCGTCCTGCCTTGATCCCCATTTTTGCATAAACAACCAAAATTTAAGCTGAACATCGGTATAGCCCGACAAATCGATGACGGGAGTGACCAGGGTGTTAAGATCGGGAGCAATGGTTGCATCCACAAAACAGGCGTTGCGGGTACCTGAATGTGCTGCAGCAGGATACCCGTATGGACTTCCCAGTCCGTTGCCGGCAGTAAATTGCCAGGCAGGATCTGTATTGGTTTCAAACCAGCAACCGGGCCTGTCGGAAGTGTTTTCAAAACCCTCGGTAAACGGCAGCGAAGTAATACTGCCACAAAGGGTAACAGCACTGCGAAGCAGCCCGGTAGAGTAGGAAATTCCCGGCAGAACTGACCACGCTTTGTAATAATATTTTTTGTTGGCCAGCAGACCGGAGTGGTTGAAGATAGTATCGTGCCCGTTATAGATTACATGCCCTCCCCCTGTTATCGCTTCACCCGGCGCATAGGCAAGGCCATTGACGGGTGTACCAAACTGATTTACCGTGTCAAAAGCAATCACCACGCCACTCCCTGCCGGGTTGATGCTGAAATTCAGCATGATGTTGGAGATGCTCGTGGCGTTGGCTTGAAAAAAGGCAGGATCATTCAGGTCTATCACATTGACCGTAAAGGAGATGGTTGAATCTGCTTCCGTAACATTGGAGATATCCAGTCCACCGGGTGAGCCATCCTGGAGGAACGAGGAGGGGTTTGTATGGTCGTTTATTTTGGTACGGTGGGTTCCGGCAGAAAAATAGGCGTTGGTGGAGGTTCCGTTCACAGTGGGTGTTCCCCCTGGCCGGTAGATATAAACCTCATCGGGCGGACCGCTTGCATTTCCTCCCAGGGAGGGATCGATCCGGTATACCAGCAATCCGGAACCGGGAAGGGAGCCTTCAAAAATACCTGATTTTTTCCGGTACTCCACAACGAAAAACTGGTCGGCAGAGGTGGGGGAAGCGATCCTGTAGCAGTTGTTTTCAGAGGAGGTCAGCGGATGCAAAGTATAGGTTCCCGATACGGTGATGGCCGGGATCGTGGGAATCCATGAATTCTCCGTATACTTCCACTTCATATAGGCTCCCATGTGGGCGCTGCCACTCTCCATTAAATCCCACGAACCGACAGGCTCGAGCCCATCGCTGGAATAGTGATACAAATCCGGTGATCCGAGCGCGTGGAACATCTCATGGCACAAGGTGGTGACATCCACCTGCGATTCAGGCTGGAAGGTATAGTCATAGACCCGTTTCCCGTTAATTTTCACATCATAGGAAAAGAGCGACCAGCGATGGGCCCAGAGCAGCTCCGCCCACGCGCCGTTTCCACCACGGATGATGAAACAGACATTGTCAACCCTGCCATCATTGTCGCCATCGATATTCAATCCGGCCGGGACAGGTGAATTGGCGTTGATCCAGGTTACGGCATCAGCCAGCAGCGTATGTTCTCTCTCCGTCCGCTCTGAGTTGCCATTGTAACCTCCGGGATTGGTGGTTGCATTATAGGGTTCGAAGTAGTTGCGGTTATGGGTGTCCTGGTACGATAAATTGGTGGTCAATGCACATTCAGGATAGTGTGACGTGCTGATGGTAAATGTGGTATAAGAGACCTCATTATAAAAGGCTTTCAGTGAATTCCCGGTTGGAAAGTTGAATTTATTGTCATACACCTGCCGTGTGGTGGCAAATTCAACATCATCATTAAACCGGATATAGATGGCCACATTGTTCATGATTCCTGTGTGCGGGGCTTTTACCGAATGATCCGTTTTTTCTTCATAAAACGCCTTTCGTTCATTGTATTTCGCAAGGGATATCTTTGCCCATTTTGCCAAACCAACCCGCGACGGGTCAGTGCTCCCTGCTATCCAGCCTGTGGGAACCACCTCATCTCCGCTGGTGATGCCATAATAGAAATATCCGTCACTTGCCTGGATGATGGTATACCCGTCCTTGTCGTGCAGCCAGTTAAAGTACTCGTCTCCCGACACAAAACAATTAAGCGTGTTCCCATCAGGTTGTTTCACGGTATAGGACAAGAACCTGAAGTTGGCTGCCCCTGCAATAAAAACGTTGAATATCAACACGATTAATAAAAGAGCGGATTTCAGTTTCATAGTGTAGCGTTTAATGGATTACAAAGGTATATTATTTAATGATTTAGTACCTTTACCATGTTAATGTAAAAGACCATGGAAACAACCCCTTATATCCGTCCCTCATGGGATGAGTACTTTATGCAGATTGCGCATACCGTGTCGGAGCGTGCAACCTGCGACCGCGGACGCAGCGGATGCGTGATCGCCCGTGACCGGCAGATCCTCGTAACAGGCTATGTAGGTTCCCCTCGCGGGCTGCCGCATTGCGACGAGGTAGGGCACCTGATGAAAAAGGTGTTGCATGAAGATGAGCGCATCACCCAGCACTGCATGAGAACGGTTCACGCCGAACAAAACGCCATCTGCCAGGCTGCCCGGTTGGGAATTCCACTGGAAAAAGCAACCCTCTATTGCCGGATGACGCCCTGCCGTACCTGTGCGATGCTGATCATCAACTGCGGCATCGAACGGGTGGTTTGCGAGCGAAAGTACCACGACGGAAAAGAGTCGGAAGAGATGTTCTCACAGGCCGGGGTTGTCCTCGTGTATGTTCACGACGAAATCCAGCAGTACGAAAAACAGTAAGTGCAACTTAATAAATGGCGACTTCGCGTTCGCCGGTTGATTTCATATAACCCCTGAACATCAAATTGGTGTTGAAGGGCATGGTTATGTTGCCGTTTTTGTCAACGGCGATCAATCCACCCGATGCCTTTTGATTTTCCAGTTTTTTCATGATCAGGAGGTTTCCGGCCTCTTCGATGGATGCATTGCGATATTCCATCATGGCAGCAAGATCATAGGCCACCACATTCCGCATGAAGAACTCCCCCTGCCCGGTGGCGGAAACCGCACAGGTGTTATTGTTCGCATAGGTTCCCGCTCCTATGACCGGGGAATCGCCAACCCTTCCGGTCATTTTGCCTAAAAGCCCACCGGTTGAGGTAGCTGCTGCCAGGTTACCTTTCATATCGAGGGCAACGGCCCCAACGGTTCCGTGTTTTTCGAGTTCACCCTGCTTCTCCTTGTCTCTTGAAGGGGCATCGCTCTTCCATTTTTTCCATGCGTCGAGTCGTTCAGGCGTTATAAACCATGTGGAGTCGACCGGTTTCAGTCCCATTTTACCGGCAAAAACCTCGGCACCTTTCCCAACCAGCATGACATGTTTAGTTTTATCCATCACAAGCCTGGCGGCTGATACAGGGTTTTTAATGTTAGAAACACAAGCAACGGCGCCTGCCATCCCTGTAGAACCATCCATGATAGCGGCATCAAGCTCCACCCTGCCCTTTTCGTTGAGAACAGCTCCTCTCCCTGCATTGAAAAGGGGACAATCTTCCAAAAATTTCACCACGGCTTCAACAGCATCCACGCTTCTTCCTCCACCCTCAAGTATTTTGGAACCCAGCCGAAGCGCCTCTTCCAACTTATCCAGGTAAGCCTTTTCTGCAGTCTCCGACATGGTCCCGCGGGCAGGACCACCCGCTCCGCCATGGACAACAAGCGCCCAATTCCGGCCGGAAACATCTGTCTTGCCCTGCGGCACCGATATTGAAATTGCACTCTCCTGCGCTTTCACCTGCAGCGAGAAAAAAACGACCATCAATAACATCCCGGCAACTACCCTAAGTTGCCCGTCTGACATCTTAAAATTCTTCATAACTCTTTTCATAACTACCATTCTATATATTACCTGTTTACCATGTCGTCTGCCAATCCCCCGTCCGCCTGTCCGCCCGTCCGCTTGTCCGCCCGTCACCTCAACACCTCCCTCAACAACTCCGTAAAATTAACCAAACCTGTTAGTTGCAAGGCTGTCAGCACCACCGACAATAAAATGACCCCCCTGATAAATCCCGATCCTTTCTTGACTGCCAGGTGCGATGCGATCAGGGCGCCGATCATGCTTCCGGCAGAGAGGATGATCCCGTAGAGATAATTGACCTTGCCATCGATGATAAAAACCAGCAAGGCAAAGATAGCATAAAAAAAGACGATGAGATTCTTTACCGCGTTGGCTTTCACAAGGTCATACCCGATACCGAGGACCAGCGCCATTAAAAGGAAATACCCCACTCCTACCTGGATAAAACCGCCATAAAATCCCACAACAAAAAAGATGCAGAACTGCCACCATTTCAGCGGTTCAGATAACATTTCCGGTTTCTCCTTAAGCCACCGGTCGGGTTTGTAGAAGAGAAAAAAGACCATTACCACCATGGCAACCATCATCGCAATCTCTATGACCCGGGTATTTACGTCCACCGCAAGATAGGCCCCAAGGATGGCGCCGATGGTAGCCGGAATGGCAAGCCAGACCGGGCGGAGGTTGTTGAACATCTTCTGCCGGGTGAAACTACCAACGGAAGAGAGGGTCTGGAAAAATATGCTGATCCTGTTGGTGCCATTGGCAACGCTGGCAGGCAAACCAAGTATCAGCAATAACGAGAGGCTGATCACCGATCCCCCGCCCGACAAGGTGTTGATAAACCCAACAACTACCCCGGCTAAAACAATAACGACAATCTCCGTAACCCCCATAGTTGAAAACCTCAAAGTTTATGGTCGTCCGCCCGTCCGCCCGTCCGCCCGTCCGCTTGTCCTCTCGTCCACCTGCAACTTACTATGCCTCCTCCCGTAACTGAAATAGATTACCAGTCCGATCGCCAGCCACACCAGGAACCTCATCCAGTTCGTGACACCGAGCTGCGCCATCAGGTACAAATTGGTGAGCAACCCAAGCACGGGGATCAGTGATAGTTGTTTCCGGATTCCATACCAGGTAAGTACCACGGCTCCGATAACAAACAGCAGGATTGGGAAATCGTGGATAATCAAGCTGGGTATGCCGGAAATGAGGCCATGTAAGTGCGATGAATCGGCAATTTCGGCCAGGAACGTGTTAATTTCGGCGTGGTTCCAGTAAAACAGCAACCCGAAAACCGTCAGCCAGATGGCGGGCAAAAAATAGCGGCTGTTGAAGTAGGGCACCTGGAACCCTTTCTCACTCTTTGGGATGTCAACTTTTTTCCAGCCTGCCTGTATCACCAGCACACCCCCCGAAACCAGTATAAAGGCGAAGAGCGTACCGATACTGGTAAGGTCGGTGACTTCGGTCAGGTTCATGAACAAAGATGGCACAGCCACCAGAATCCCCGCAATGATCGTGGCAAAGTACGGTGTTTTATAGCGTTTGTGAATCTTCGAAAACGACCTGGGGAGCAATCCGTCGCGGCTCATGCTCATCCAGATGCGTGGCTGCCCAACCTGGAACACCAGGAGCACGCTGGCCATCGCAATCACGGCACTGATGGCAATCACGCCCGAAAGCCGGGTGAGGTGCAGTTTCTCGAACGCAAAAGCGAGCGGATCGCCCACCCCGAGTTCTGAGTAGTGAACCATCCCTGTCAGCACGAGGCTTATCATGATGTATAACACCGTGGTGATGATCAAAGCCAGGATGATCGCCCTGGGCAGGTCCCGACGGGGATTTCGGCACTCTTCTGCCGTGGTGGAGATGGCATCAAACCCGATGTAAGCGAAAAACACCCCCGATACACCCTTTAACACACCTGCCACCCCATTGGGGGCAAAAGGATGCCAGTTTTCCGGATCCACATAAAAAGATCCGACGGCGATGATCAGGAAGAGTATGCCAACTTTGAGCAGCACCATGATGTTGCTGGCTACTTTTGTTTCGTAAATGCCGATGTA
The DNA here is from genome assembly GCA_049317265.1 of Bacteroidales bacterium. Classification (GTDB taxonomy): domain Bacteria; phylum Bacteroidota; class Bacteroidia; order Bacteroidales; family FEN-979; genus CAIVAT01. The sequence goes on along the minus strand of JBMOIP010000001.1, from coordinate 46,237 downwards.
TACCAGCACAGAGATAAAGACCACGATAGAAAATGCCGGAATGTCTGCTATGATGTGGATCCCCCCGATCACTGGCGCTGATTGCCATGCTGTGTAAGCCTCCCGTACCATGCCGGTCATTTCCGACAACGGAACCCCGCGCATCAGCTCGAGGGTAGCCTGGTGATATCCCCTGGCGGCAGAGAGATAGTCGATGCCAAGATAAGCAGGCACATGCAGTCCAATCCCGCCAAGAAAACCGGTAAAATAGTCGGACCATGAGATCGCAACAGCGATGTTGCCAATGGCGTACTCCATGATGAGGTCCCAGCCGATGATCCAGGCGATGAGTTCGCCAAAACTGGCATATGCGTATGTGTAAGCGCTTCCGCTGATCGGTATGAGCGAAGCAAACTGCGCGTAACAAAGGGCCGAAAAAGCACACGCCATGGCCGTGAAAAGGAAAAGGAGCGAAACGGCAGGACCACCGCTGGATGCAGCCGTTCCGATGGTGCTGAATATTCCGGCACCAATTACGGCGGCAATCCCCAGTGCCGTAAGATCAAATACCGTAAGGTTTTTCTTCAGTCCCGAATGCTCTTCCTCCCGTGCATGGGCATCTTTCAGTATGTGACTGATCGATTTCTTTCGGAAAAGGTGGGGATTGGACACTGGAATTTTTCGATAAAGATAGAATATTTTGGGAATAGAAAGGCCAGGGGGGGGGAATGGAGGAATTTACGATTGGACGATTTACGATTGACGATTGAAAAAGAAAACGCATACTTTTCATCTATCGAACATGTTTCATCTATCGCTGTACAGTGAATTTTCCATTAATTTTCTGATGGTTAATCGTGAGAGTATATAGATAGATACCCGGAAGATAATTGCCGGTATTCAGTGTTTTGGTTATTTCACCCCGGATGATTGAAATCTCATCTTTCAGTTTGCCGGTATGGTCATAAATTTTCAGTTCGCCCTCCATGTTTGCCAGGGTGTTGCCAAAAAGAAATGTAACCTGGCTGGTTGCCGGGTTTGGAAATACCTGTATTCCATTCAGCCACTCCTTTTCAGGAATAGCGCCAATGGTATTGTTGCCGGAAATAAGCTGGTAGTGGGGGTCGAATAAAACCGAGTCAACCTTAAACGGAAGGACCAGTGTATAGGATTGTCCCGAAAAATTGTTTTCCAGGCGCACAATCGTGTCGTGGGATTCTCCTTTGAACTGAACCGGGATGGGCATTTCAAAAAAGGAGACGGATGGATGCGATTGCGTTTGGCTGACGGTGAGCAAAACCGAGTCATTTCGCTGTGTCCAGGTGAGGTGATAGGCGGGATAGCCTTCACCGGTAAACCAGTCGTTAAAATACCCTGTAAGGTCGAGGCCGCTTTCGCTCTCGAGATGTGCCTTCAGCTGTGCAGTCCGGGCAAATCCATACACAAGCTCCGGATCGCTCATATAATGATTCAGTGCGTTAAAAAAATCCTGGTCGCCCATGATCCATCTCAGCTGATGCAGGATCATGGCTCCTTTTGCATACGAGAGCCGGCTGTCGAAAATACGGTTGACGCTGGTTGTATCGGTACAATATACCGATCCCCCGGGAGAGGAGACGATACTTTTAATGCGGACCTCCCTGAACCTTTCCCAGTAGATCGGGGCGAGGTGTTCATAGCAGAGTCCGGAGAGGTAGGTGGCAAACCCTTCGTTGAGCCAGATATCGGACCAGGTTCCGCAGGTGACCTTATTGCCAAACCACTGGTGGGCAAGCTCATGGGCGAGCAGTTCAAAACCGAAAGAGGAGACAAAAGTCATTGTCTGGTGTTCCATTCCTCCCCCCCAGCCAAACTGGGCATGGCCATATTTCTCATTTTGAAATGGATAAATGTCAAAGAAAAATCCGAACAGTTCTATCATTTGAACGATGACTCCTGTTTGTGCTGCAGCAGATGCCTGATCTTCGGGATAGACATAGTTGACAACCGGCAACGAACTGCCCCCAAAGAAAACCATGTAAGTATAGGTGGTGTAATTGGTCACCGCGAGGCAAATGAGGTATGTTGCGATAGGGTATTTATGTTTCCAGTGGTATAGGATATCGGAACCAACAGGTATTTCTGAAAGAAGGACGCCATTGCTCGCCGACTTAAAGGCGGATGGGGTGCGTATGAAAATATCGACAGAATCGGCTTTATCAGTCAAACTGTTTTTGCATGGCCACCAGTCGCTCGAGCCATAGGGTTCGGAGAGGGTCCATATCACCGGGACTCCGGCATGACTGCTGGCAACGAAGGCTCCGAATCCATTGTCTGGAGGAACTCCATGGTAAAAAACGGTTACGGAATCTGTCACCTGCAGGGGAATGGTGAGGGGAAGTTGGATGGTCACCAGGTCAGCAAGGTGGTTCGATGGCACGGATATACTATGGTACCATACTGAATCGACGATCAAATCGCGGTGCATATCAAATGTAAGGGAGTCCAGTCCTGCAATGGTCGGGGCAAACAGCGTGGTGATGCTTCCTGAAATTGCCTTGATGGCTGGATCGATGTTCCAGTTGCACTTGTACCATTTCACATCGTAAGTGTCGGTCATCCCGGTTGCCGCCTTTACCAGCTTCCCGGCATGAGCATCCTGCTCGGCCCTGGCAATTGTTTCGAGATCACCCGGATGGAAACTCACCTGTGATTGCAGGTAAAACGGGAAAAGGAGACAGGTTAAAAAGATGAACCTTTTCATGGCTGCTTTTTAATGAATTTTGTTTGAAAGGCCGAACTTGTGGTACGAACCTGTAGGAGATAGATCCCTGGTTTCAGTGAACCGATGGCGAGTGGTCCCGGGCTCTCTTTAAGTTCAAATGTCATGATCAGTTTCCCGCAAAGGTCTGAAATTTCCGCAAAAACTGGTGGGTTTGAGGGATCTTCACCAGTAAAGGACAATGTTGCCCCGGCGGGATTCGGGAAAACGGAAATTCCCTTCCCGGCATGTTCATTTGCGTAAATTCCTGCCGGATGCAACTGCTCCAGGATTTTCTGCCGGCGTGTCGTAAAAAAGGGTTTAAGTCCATATGGCGTGTGGTCATCCATCGCCATGGTAAAGGAATTGTTGAAATCAGCTACCGAGTAACCATAATCCAGGGTGCGGTAGGTGTCTTCAATGGCAGCCTGCTGAATCAACTGTTTCAGGGAATCAATTCGTGGGAAGATAACAGCGGTGTCAATGATGGTTTTGGCAATCGTATCGAGGTAACGTTTGTATTTCTCGAAATATTCAGGGGTGGCCAGCAGTTTCTGGGCCATCGGGAGGGATATTTTTTTATTGATCCAGTTTCGGCAGTCACGAACGCCCCAGTCGATGCCGAACCAGTCTACCCCAAAGGTATTATCGGGGTCGTAGGTGATAAAGTCATACTTCCCGCTGGCAGGGTTTTCGTAAAGATAATAGTTGTTTTTGTTGTAACCGTAATCGTCCCAGTTGCCGGTGGCTACATCGATTGCCAGCGCTTTCAGGAAATGGTCGACATCGAGTATTGCAGCGATATCCTGGGGAAAAGTCCCACCAACAGGCTGGTTAAGTATGGTGATCATCTGAACCAGGCGGGCATAGTCATCCTGCGATTTGTTGGTCTGGAGTTCATACACCCTTCCGCCTGTAGCGGTTTCATTTTCAAGATCTTTATAAGTCTGCTCGACAACTCCATGGTAAACGAGATCGGCAGGATAGGTGCATTTAAAAAGGTTTCCACCGGTTGCAGGATAGTGGAGGGCAATCCACTCCTTCTCCATCTCCTCCAGGTTGGTATAGAGGCCGTAATAGGTATTGTTGATGAAGACTCTTACAAAGGAGGTCCGGCGTTCGACCATTCCGCACCTCTTCCATATATCGTAAAACAGCTTCTCCCTGATCATGGTCGGGTCGTTGTGCTCTCCGTTGAGATTTATTTTTTTGACCCCCTGGTATTTACGTCCGGAGACATACTCGTTGAAACTGATCTTGAACGATTTTTTCTCTGAGTAGCGCGAAGTGTTTCCCCTGAGGCGGAAACCGATGTTCTCGAGGGTGTCGCGATGGCTGTTGTCATCGAAGATAAACCTCGCCATAAAATAGTGGTCACTCAGCACCGAATCGTAGATCCTTTGAAGGGAATCAGGCGGTATGGTTATATACACCGAAGATAATCTTGAATCATCAAACAGGGTGCTGGTTTGCGGAAATGCCTCCCCGGAACCTAAAATAGCCAATAATACTGACAGAAGGAATTTTCTCATGGAACCAGGTTATTTGTACTCTTTGCTCATCTCATCGAGCAGGTGAAGGTCGTCAGTGGAAAGCCTGAATTTCATCGCACCGCAATTTTCCATGGCATGTTTGGCTTTGGTGGCCCCCGGGATGGCAACAACGGTCTCCCCGCTGAAGTTGATCAGCCAGTTTAATGCGACCTGTGAAGGGGTTGCTTCGTATTTCAGCGCCAGTTTCTTCACAAGTTCGGTCACCGGGCGGCTTTTCTCAAGTCCGGCAGGTTTAAACTGGGATGAGTACTTACGGAAGCCTATGTTATTCAACAACTCCGGGTTGTCATGAAATTTCCCTGTTACCAGCCCCTGTGCCAGCGGGGAGTAAGCAATAATGGTGATTCCCAGCTCTTTTGCGGTCTCAAGGACACCATTGGATTCGATCTTTCGTTGAAGCAGGTTGTATTGAACCTGGTTCGAAACCAGGCTGATGCCCGATTTTTGGAGCGTTTCCCAGGCACTTCGCATCTTTTTTGCCGAAAAATTACTCACCCCCACATGCTTGATTTTCTTTGAACGCACCAACTCAGCCATCGCGTTCATCTCGCTCACTTCGGAGGAGAATCCCCATGGCTGATGCACCTGGAAAAGATCGATCGGAAAGGGATTCAATGCCTTTAGCCGGTCATCGATGGTCGTTAACATATTCGCTGCCGTACGGAACATGGGCCACCATTTGGTTGCAATCACCACATCTCCGGGCTTTTTCCCGAGCGAAAGGAGTGATTTTGCAAGTGCCTTCTCAGAGGCCCCGTTGCCATATATTTCGGCAGTATCAAACCAGTTGATCCCGCCTTCAAGGCTTAACTGCACAACTTCTCGGATTAGTCCGTCCTCCAGCGTGGGCCAGAACTTTCCGGCAAGGTTGCGCTGTTTGCTGAACTGCCAGCAGCCAAGACCGATTGGAGAAATGTGAAGGGTTGATTTTCCCAGTGCCCTGAGATTAATCTGGTTTTCCATGGTAAAATTATTGTTAGAAAAGGTTTAACCAATCAAGCTGATGATGGCCTTCTGTAAAATCTCGTAAGTAAAAGGTTTACTCACATATTCATCCATCCCGGCGTCAAGGTACATTTCACGATCGCCTTTCATGGCATTGGCGGTTAATGCAATGATGGCCGAATGACGGGTTGTCCCTTTCTCCTCCTCACGAATGGCTTTGGCCACCTGGTAACCATCCATGAACGGCATCTGGATATCGAGAATGATCAGATCATATGGACGGGTATGATACTTGTCCCAGGCTTGCTGTCCATCGCCAACCATGTCAACCTCGAATCCCATCTTCTTAAGCTGAAAACTCACAATTCGCTGGTTGATGGCATTGTCTTCAGCAACCAGCACCACCCTTGTACGGAACTCTGCCGGAACTTCGGGTACTACATCCTGGATTTTGTTTTTCTGCAAACTCGACAACGGGAACGGCAATGTGAACCAAAAGGCAGAGCCTTTTCCCGGCTTGCTCTCAACACCAATCGCCCCCCCCATCAGGTCGGTAAGTTTTTTACAGATGGAAAGACCTAAACCTGTCCCTGCAATAAGTTTCGATTTATCCTGCCGCACTCTTGAAAACACCCTGAACAGTGAATCCATTGCCCCGGCGGGGATACCAATTCCAGTGTCAACAACTACAAATTTTAAAACTGCCTTGTTGCCTGTTTGCTCCACCTGGGTCACATGGATCTCTATCTTCCCTCTTTCCGTAAATTTTACGGCATTGTTGGTAAGGTTGATGATAATCTGGCGCAGCCTGTGAGAATCCCCGACAAGGAGGTTCGGCACATTTGCATCAATTCCGATGCGAAACTCCAATGATTTTTCGGTTGCTTTCATCTTCAGCAGCAGGGAGATATCTTCCATCACCCGGTCAAGCATGAACGGCTGATCATTCAACTCCAGTTTCCCGGCCTCAATGGCGGAGAAATCAAGCACATCATTCAGCAGTACCAGCAAATTCTCTGCAGAGGAGATGATGCCTCTTAGCAGGTCGGTCTGCTCTGGATTCAGCGCTGAATTCCGTAAAATCTCCGACAAGCCAAGTATTCCGGCCATCGGGGTCCGGAATTCATGCGAAATGCTGGCAATAAACTCATTCTTGGCGATGGTGCCTGCTTCGGCCAGCTCTTTCGACTTCTGGAGCTCGGCTTCGTGGTTTTTCCGGTCGGTAATATCCCATGAAATACCTATCAACCCTATGATCTGATCATCGGCATTGCGGATGGGTGCAATGTTGCTGTTGACCCAGCGTCTCTTTTGCAGATGCTCCAGCTCCTCCTCAATATCATAGAGGGCATTCCCGGTTTCAATTACCTCCTTCTCCTTTTTCAGGTAGTCGGTATTCCTGTAACCCGGGAAAATATCATGAATCTTCTTCCCGGTCACCTGGGCGGCATCAACACCAGCCAACTCAGCAAAAGACTGATTAACAATCATGTAATTAAGCTGGGTGTCTTTAAAGTAGACGAATGCCGGGATGGTGGTAAGCAGGGTTGAAAGCTCCTCGGCACGGATCTTCAAATGGTCGGAAACCTTCATCAGGTCGGCCGAGGTCCTGGTAAGCAGGGAGGATAGAATGTTTTTTTCCTTGCTTGACCGTTCCGATTTGAAGATCAGTTTTTCCTGCTCCGAATTGACTTTTCGCAATTCGTCAATGATCAATCCTTTTTGCCGGGCAAAATCCTCATGGTTCTCTATTCGGGATAACTCCTCAATGAGCGAAAGAATTTTAGGAGACATCGGTTTTTTGTTTTAGCGAAACCATGGTAAAGGTCTCATTGAAAAAGTCGCATGCAGCATTGTAATTATTCCCGATTTCCCCATAGGTAAAGAACCCGATCAGCGGCTTCGACCACCTGTTCCATACCTCATCAATCTCTTCAGAAATGGTCGGTCCGAGGGCATTATGCCGCGCCATGCAAGAAAAGAGGATCAGGGCATCGGTTTCCCTGTTTCCATCGTAAAATTCATTGACCTTGTTGCGTGTATATTCAATGATCTCAAAACCGGGAGAACTGGAAAATGTCACAACGGCGCCATTGGGAACCGTCCCGGCAAAAATCAGCGATTTCTTCACCCTGTCCACATTGATAACAGCCCTGAGCACATCCTGTGAACCAGGTTTTTTAATCAGCAGCGGGTATTCCACCCCGATTTCTGGCAAGTCGGTATCGCTGACATTCAGGTAGTTTTTATATACATCAAGAGCCGGCTGACCATCAATGGTATACACAACGTTCCCTTCTGAATGGGTGATGACCTTGTCGGCGCCGATACCCACCCAGCCACTGGTCGCAATTCCATGAATTTCATACTTCTCCAGGTTGAAGACCAACGCAATGGCTCCATTGTTTTCCAAACGCTCTTCAGAAAAGACAAAGGTCTCTTTAAACCGGGCATCATCGCCTGCCAGTCCGCCAAACATGGTGATGCCTTCCCCGGCAACTTTCTGGATACCCCGCACGAGTTGCTCTCCATCGGTATCCAGGCCACTTCCAAGGATAAGGACGGCAGGGTCCTCAAAGACCTCACCGGCCCATTTCCCTATCTGGGTTCCCAGGGTAAATGAGGACAGATCCTTCCCGCCGAAAAGTTTGATGCCGAATGTTCCGGGGGTCAGGTCCATCATCATGCAAACCAGGCCTCCTTCACTGATCACCTGTTTTTCCTTGTCATACAGGAATTCGCCACAGGAACTGCGACCAAATACACTCACCCGGGCAGTTTTCAGAAAGGTGATTATTTCCCGGAGGTCAAGTTCGACTGAGGAGAACAATATGGCCGCATTGGGTTGAAATCCATCGGAGGTGTTATCCTGCCAGGTTTGCCTGAAACCGTTCACCGTGTCAGTCTGGAATGTTTTGAGTACCATAATTAACCAAATTATCAGGTTAAAGATTTAAATATGAACAAATATACAAATATCAACAATTTGATCAATTGTTTATCATGGTATCTGTTCAATGAAAGAATAACCCTATTTTTGTCGAATAAACCCCTGATTATGAAAAAGACCTTCTGCCTGCTGATCATATGGCTCCTGACGCTTAACCTGGTAACAGCCCAGGAGACCCGGTTGATTCCTGCCGTTGACCATGCTGTATATTTTGATGTATCCCCTCCGCTGAAAGATCTGCCGAAATCCGCATTGACCAAAACCGATGGGAGCTGGAAAGATGGTGTGGTTAACAACTATGTTGATAATCAGGGTGATGCAGGCAACCCACCCAACCTGCAACTTCCTGGTGATGGCAGGTTACAGGACTATTTTGGCAACCTGCCCGCCGATACCACAATCCAGAACTTTGACGGGATGGCCAACATTGGGGGATACATTCCCCCGGATACCCATGGCGACGTTGGTTTCAACCACTATTTCCAGGTAATCAACTGCTCCTATTCCATTTACAACAAAAGCGGCGCAAGAATTTTCGGTCCTGCAGGGAATAGTACTGTCTGGTCGGGGATGCCCCACAACTCCAATGACGGGGATGCCATTGTGTTATTTGATGAACTGGCCAACCGCTGGATATTCTCCCAGTTTTCCCTGCCAAACGGCTCCTCCACGGCACCATTTTACCAAATGATCGCCGTGTCGCAAACCCCCGATCCAACCGGAAGCTGGTACCGTTGGGTGTATGAGTTCAGCTCCATGCCTGACTATCCCAAATTCGGTGTATGGAGGGATGGATATTACATGTCGACCAACAACTTTGGTTCTGGGAATGCCGGCTGGGTTGGAAACGGTGCCTATGCTTACGACCGCACCGCCATGCTGGCCGGTGATCCGGATGCTCAAAGGGTCTCCTTTACGCTCTCCCCCGGCGGCGACGGGTTTATCTCCCTTTTACCTTCCGACTGCGACGGGGCATTTCCTGCGGCCGGAACACCCGATTACTTCACCTATATCCGCACAGGTGGCACGCAGCGCCTTGGGATTTATGAATTTCATGCCGACTGGGCAACACCTGCCAATTCGACTTTTGGAAACCTGAAGTTCCTGAATGTCACTCCGTTTAGCCCACTTGGGTGGGGTGGCGGCATTCCGCAGAAAGGCTCACCCCAACTGCTTGAAACCTTGGGCGACCGGCTGATGTACCGGCTGCAATACCGGAAGTTCAACGGCTATGGCTCCATGGTGCTGAACCATTCTGTGGATGCAGGATCTGGCAAAGGCGGGGTCAGGTGGTACGAATTAAGGAATACCGGGTCAGGCTGGACCATCTACCAGCAGTCGACCTATGCCCCCGACATCCACTCCCGCTGGATGGGCAGCATCGCCCAGGATACCGCCGGAACCATCTCGATGGCCTACTCTGTCTCAAGTTCAACCATATATCCCGGAATCCGCTATACCGGCAGGTTGAAAACCGATCCGCTGAACCAGATGACCATTATGGAAAAAACGATCGTAAATGGCGGCGGCTCCCAAACTGGCAGCTGGAGCGGCCGAAGCCGCTGGGGAGACTACAGCGCCCTCAGCATTGACCCCTCCGACCCTACAACCTTCTGGTTCACAACAGAATATTATGCCACCACCTCCTCGAGTGGATGGCAAACGAGGATCGCTTCTTACACCTATTCCAATGTATTTTCGTCCGCTGCCTCGGTAACACCGGCCATCATCTGCAGCACAACGTCCGACTCCTCCCAGCTCAGGTCCTATGGCTACGGCGGAAGCGGAACCTACTCCTATTCATGGAGCTCCATCCCTTCTGGATTCACCTCCACATTGCAGAACCCAAAGATCAAGGTTGCGCAGACCACAAAATACGTTGTGGCTACAACCGACGGATCCGTTACCCGACATGACACCACTGAGATGCGGATCGTACAAGCGCCTACCGCCTTTGCAGGGAATGATACCATTGTATGCTGGTATGTGTCACCCATCCCAATCAATGCCACCGCAACCAACTACCTCCGGTTTCTCTGGGGCAGCACCGGAGATGGTACCTTCACCGATCCTTCATCGCTCACCACTGCTTATATCCCGGGAATCAGGGATAAAACCTCAGGAGGGGCCGACATCAAACTCATCGTCTGGCCGCTCGCACCCTGTCTGAATAAAGCTTCAAGCATGAGACACTTCACCCTTGATCCATGCACCGGCATAAGGGAAAGTGGTTCTGGCGGGCCAACCATCGTCGTTCAGCCCAATCCGGCCCACGACAAGGTAGTGCTCACCGTAACCGGGTTGCTGCAGGCAGCTGAATTTACCATCACAGGGATGGAAGGCCGCAAGGTGTTCAGCGGAACCATAGATCCGGCCGGGAAACAGGAGGCTGTGAAACAGGTTGATGTAAGTTCCTACCCGAAAGGCATGTACATGGTAAAACTGCAGGCAGACGGAAGAACCTCTGTTACAAGGTTCATCGTCAGGTAATCCAACAGTTTAATTCTTGTGTAGTTACCAGATCACGATCTGGAGTGAATCGGCAACCGTGCCTTTACATCCGAACGCATCCGTAAACTCCTTCATGAGGGGAAGTGTGGCGTTGATTCTCCAGCGGGCGGGTGTATGCTCGTTGGTCTGAACCTGGTTGATCAGACTTTCGTTGGTCATGTTGTCACGCCAAACCTGCGCCCATCCAAGGAAAAAACGCTGCTGATAGGTAAACCCATCGATGGGTTCCGGCTTCTCTTTTCCTTCAAGCGATTTTTCCAGGGCATAGTAACCAAGGGTTAACCCGCCAAGGTCAGCGATATTTTCTCCCAGGGTGAGTTTCCCGTTGATCTTGAAGCCTTTTGCAACTTCAATTGCGCTGAAATAATCCTCCATCTTCTTTCCGAGTGCGGTAAAGTTTTTGGTATCTTCCGGTGTCCACCAGTTGCTGAGGTTTCCGTTCCCGTCATATTGAGCGCCCTGGTCGTCAAACCCGTGGGTCATCTCATGTCCGATCACCCCGATGATGGCGCCGTAATTGATGGCATCATCCGCATCGGGGTTAAAGAAGGGTGGCTGAAGAATGGCAGCAGGAAAAACGATCTCATTGTTGGTGGGATTGTTATAGGCATTGATGGTTTGCGGCGACATCCCCCATTCCGATTTATCCACCGGTTTGCCGTTCCTGGCAACCATGTCGTTGTGTTCCCAAAGATTGATGTTCATACTGTTTTCAATCAGCTTGTCAGGCTGGATGTCGATGCTTGAATAATCCTTCCACTTGTCAGGATATCCGATCTTCCAGGTGAAGGCGGCCAGTTTCTTTTTGGCTTTTTCTTTGGTAGGCGCGCTCATCCAGGTCAGTTTGTCGATCCGCTCACGATACACATTCCTTACATTCTCTATCATCTCGGTCACCTTCTTCTTGGAGGATTCGGGGAAATACTTTGCAGCAAACAACTTTCCAAGAGGCATCCCCAGGCGGCGGTTCACGCTCATGATGGCACGCTCCTGACGCGGGCGCTGCTCCTTCACACCATACATCACCGTGCTGAAAAAATGAAAGGTCTCCTTGTTAAACTCCGTTGGAAGCAGATTGGCATAGGTGGCAAGAAGTTGCCAGCGATAATAGGTTTTCAGGGTCTCCACAGGAGTTGATTTTAGCAGAACATCCAGGTTTTTCAAATAGTTTTTATCCTGAACGATAAGCGTATCGGTTGAAATTCCATAATTTTTATAGTAATCCGCCCAATTGATGCCGGGAGCAAGTTTCTTTAATTCTGAAAACGGAATCTTATTGTAGATCTTGACCGGATCACGCATCTCGAAATTCTTCAGCTGGATCAGCGCCAGTTTGGTCTCGAAATCAAGAATGGTCTTGCCCGGGCCAGCCTCTTTCCAGCCTGCCAGGGAGAACATCTTATCGATATGCTTCACGAACTCAGCCCTGATAGCCACCATCGCCGAATCTTTGTTTTCATAGTAGTTGCGGTCGCTCAGCGACAACCCGCTTTGTCCCATAAATACGGCATTCATGGTACTTCTGCGGTCATCGGCTCCAATATAAACTCCAAATGGTCCATCGATGCTGTACTTTGCCAGTTCACCGGCAACTGCGACCAGCTGGTTCTGATCCCTGGCGGCCATAATTTTGTCCGACATGGGAACAATAGGGCTGACCCCCCGCTTTGCAATGGTGACCGTATCGAGATAAGAGCGGTAAAACCCTGTGATTAGCTGGGCTTCACTCCCCTTTTCCGGGTTCTCCTGTTTTAACAATTCTTCGATAATTCCTTTGATCTTCACCTCCCTGGTCTCTTTGTCCAGGATATCAAAAGATCCCCATGAACCCTCCGTGGAAGGGATCGGGTTGTGTTTTTTCCAGTTGCCATTGGCATAACCGTCAAAATCCTTGCAGGGCTGAATGGCAGAATCAATGGTGGAAATGTCAAAAGCGGGCACCTTGTTTTCAGCATTCATCATTTTTTGGTTATGGTTGCATGAAGTTGTAAAGAACATCGCCATTACCGGCAAGGTAATCAGCAGAGATACAAGTAGTTTTTTCATCGGTTAGTGAATTTTTTGCAAAAATAGGCGAATTTTTGAACCTAAATTTTTCTCTTCGGGATTTATTATTAAATTTATAACGTGAAAAACCATAATTTGTTAACATTATAACAATGGACTATCAGATTCTTAAAATAGAGGTGGCCGATCGCATCGCCACGGTAACCATCAGCCGCCCGGCTGCCTTGAATGCATTAAATACAAACTTTTTCAAAGAGTTCAACCATTTCCTGGATGATATCGAACCGCGCGAAGACATCAAAGTGCTGGTCATCACCGGGGAGGGTAAGGCTTTCGTAGCCGGTGCCGATATCGCGGAGATGGTTCACATGAATTCTGAAGAGGGGTATGCTTTTTCAACATTTGGCCAGCGTACCTTCGACAGGCTCGAACAGCTTTCAATCCCGGTCATCGCTGCAGTAAACGGCTTTGCCCTAGGCGGTGGCTGCGAACTGGCCATGGCCTGCGACTTCCGCATTGCCAGCAAACTCGCAAAATTCGGTCAGCCTGAAATGAATCTCGGGATGATCCCTGGATATGCCGCAACACAACGATTGTCGCGCCTTACAGGCATTGGAAACGCCCTCTACCTGATCTTAACCGCCGACACCATCACTGCAGATGACGCCCTTCGGATCGGGCTGGTTCAAAAAGTTACCGAACCGGAGATGCTGATGGAAGAGGTAATGAAACTTGCCCGGAAAATGGCCGGGAACGGCTCACAGGCAGTTCCAACTTCGAAAAGAGTGATCCGTTCAGGAATCGCCATGAATTTCCGGGAGGCCTCAGAACTAGAAGCCATCGAATTCGGCAAACAGTTCAACAGCCAGGCCACCAAAGAAGGGATGAAAGCATTCCTTGAAAAACGCAAACCGGATTGGTAACGTCTTAGAAACCCAAAAGAAACGACCTAAAATAACAACAATATGTCCTACGAAGAACGATTACAGCATGTTTCAGTGCTGGGCGCTGCCGGAAAAATGGGAAGCGGCATTTTGCTGCTTACCGCGGTAGAGATGGCCGATATCAGCATGAAGCCTGAAAACAAAGGCAAATCCTTTGTCCTCAATGCCATTGATGTCTCCGACGAAGCCCTTGCTGGTGTATTGAAATACCTCAAGGCACAGGTCCTCAAACTGGCCGAGAAAAAAGTGGTGGCCCTGCGAAAAGTCTATGCCAGCCGTGCCGACCTGATCGACAATGACGAAATTATCCAACAGTACATTTTCGATGTGATCACCCTGGTCAGAACAACCACACGGATCGAATCCGCCTACGACTCCCACCTGGTCTTTGAAGCCATCAAGGAGGATCAGAATCTGAAAATCAGCATCTTCTCGAAAATTTCCGCCAACAATCCTCACCAACCGTGGTTCTTTACCAATACCTCTTCCATCCCGATCACCAAACTGGATGAAGGTGCCTCCCTCGGTGGCCGTATCATCGGGTTCCACTTTTACAACCCGCCAGCTATTCAGAAACTGGTGGAGATCATCAAGGCAGCTAAAACCCTGCCCGAAGTGGAAACGTTTGCACTCCAGTATGCGAAAAGCCTGAGGAAGGTTGTCGTTCCTTCTCATGATGTTGCCGGATTTATTGGCAACGGGCACTTCATGCGCGATATCCTTTATGCCACCGCCGAAGTTGACCGGATCAGCAAAGAGTTTTCCTTCGTGGAGGCTGTTTACGCCCTTAACAAGATCAGCCAGGACTACCTGGTCCGCCCGATGGGCATCTTCCAGCTGATCGATTATGTCGGGGTTGATGTCTGCAGCTTTATCATGTCGGTGATGAACCACCACCTGAAGGAAGAGACGATCCACAGCCCGCTCCTCGACCGTCTCCTTCTACTAGGGATAAAGGGTGGTCAATTTTCCGACGGATCACAAAAGGATGGCATCCTGAAATACGAAAAAGGCAGGCCTGTGGCCATTTACAACCCGGAAACAAAGTCGTATGCGGCCATCAGCGAACTGCAAGCCATTGTAGATGTCAAGCTGGGAACCATGCCGGTTCCCCCGGCCTGGAAAGCTGTCGTTGGAAATAAGTCGAAAGACGAGATCCTCCGCAACTACTTTGGCCAGTTGGCCAATGCGTCGAGCCTTGGCGCACAGCTGGCAAAATCCTATGCCATCCGCTCCTGCGAAATCGGTCTTCAGCTGATAAAATCAGGGGTTGCGATCAACGAAAACGATGTAAATACGGTCCTGCTGACCGGCTTTTTCCACGCGTACGGACCAATAAACAACTATTTATGAGAAGAAAAGTATATATGATCGCCGGGTACAACACCCTCTCCATGGGAACCGGCCGCAAGGAGTTCAACCCTAAAAAGGAACGTCCGGGTCTGGAAGAGTATATCAAAGAAGCCGGCCAGGGCACTCTTCAGCAAATCGGAGGAGCAAAAAATGTGGATGAATGCGTAATCGGCAACTTCATGGCCTCCCGCTTCAACCGCCAGGCGAACCTTGCCGCCTTTTTCCCATTTGTGGATGAAGGGTTGCGTTACAAACCGGCCATCCGGGTCGAAGGCGCCTGCGCAACAGGCGGTCTGGCCCTCATGAGCGGTATCAAGAGCGTATTGGCAGAAACCGCGGAGGTGGTCCTGGTAATCGGTGTCGAAGTTCAGAACACCGTGAAGGCCATCTACTGTGCCGACTACCTCGCAGGAGCAGGCTGGTTCAAGAACCGGAAGGATGGACACGCCTATTTCTTCCCCGGTCAGTTCAGCGACCGTGCCGGTTCCTATTTCGAAAAATATGGCCGCGACAAAACCCGCCAGGCCCTTGCCCGCTGGTTTCGCAATGCCATTGAGAATGCAAGATTATGTCCCACCGCCCAGGAACATCATAATACGGTGAAGGACCTCGACGGGTTGGCCATGATGGAACCCAATGGAAAATCTTTTATTGATAATCTCAATGTATTCGACTGCTCTAAAGTCTCCGATGGCGCCTCTGCCATTGCCATCGTATCCGAAGAGGGACTGAAACGCTGCGGTATTCCCGCCAGCGAGGCCATTGAAGTGATGGGTTGGGGACAAATGGAAGAGGACATCACCAAACCTCCCGTCGATCCTACCGAATTGACCACTACCAAACATGCGGTCAAACAGGCGCTGGCCTCCGCAGGGATCACACGCGACCAGGTTGGTACCGTCGAAATCCATGACTGCTTTACCATCGCCGGACTGATGTGCATGGAAGCCATCGGCTTCGCCGAAAAAGGGAAAGGCGCCGACTATATCCTCGAAGGAAATACCGCAAGGAGTGGCTGTGTGCCCGTCAACACCACCGGCGGATTGATCGGCTGGGGCCATCCCACGGGAGGGACAGGCGTTCACCAGGCTGTGACGATCCTTGAACAACTTACCGGGAATGCCGGCGAAGCACAGGTTGAGATCCCCGCCGATCGTCCTTATGGACTTACGGTGAACATGGGAGGCGATGACAAATCGCTTGTTTCGATTGTTTATAAACGAGGGAACTGACAAAATATCCTTACCGGCCCAAGTATTTCGGAGCTAAGACCCAGGGAAAGTATAGCGCTTTCCTGGTTCTTGCCCTGATAGTGTCTTCAATCAGCCTTTCAGCCCAGGTAATGACTGGGCCGGGGGAATTTCAAGATGAAACCTTTGGAAAAGGCACCCGGTCAACCGTTTGGCAATGGGACACGATCCGCATGTACGACACATCAGGAGTCATCAGCAGGCTGATCAGCAACTATGATGACCAGGGGAATGAAATCGTCCGGTATTCCGAAAAATACCAGAACAACGCCTGGACGAACTACCTGAGAAATGGTTACACCCGCGATGGCAATGGGAACATACTTATTGGGCTGACAGAGGTCTGGAAAACAAACTACTGGGAAAATAGCCGGCGAATAACCTCTACCCGCGATGAACACGGGCATGCATTGACCCAAATCCATGAAGTGTGGAAGGACAGCGCATGGTTGTATACCGACAAACTCACCTACTCTTATGATTCCGCCGGTCGTGTTTTAACCGACATGTACGAAAAATGGGTCGCCAATGATTGGTTAAAGGTGCAGGTTTGGAGTTACTCCTACGATAGCAGCGGGAACACGCTTACCATGCTTTTCCAGACCTGGAAACTTGATGATTGGGTCAATGTACGTCAGACTGTCAGAACGTATACGCCTGATGGTCAACTGCAGGTATCCTCAGGTCTTGTCTGGGCCAGCAACCTTTGGGAATACTCATCAAGGATAACAAACACATTTGACGTTAACAATCACATTCAGCATGCTTTGTATGAATTATGGGATTCTGCCTGGGTACCTGCATGGAGGGAGGATTACACCACCGATTCAAACGGCGGGATCCTGACCCAAACACACGAACAACGTGAATCGAATACGTGGGTCACCTCGTGGAGAACAACAAATACCTATGATTTATCAGGTAAGCGATTGACTGTTACTGATGAGGATTGGGCAAACAACGGGTGGGATAAATCAGGGAGAAGAACCTGGACCTATGACGCAGCTGGAAATATCCTGGGTTATCTGACAGAACTGGGAATCTCCAACACATGGGTGAACAGCGCAAAACAGACTTACATTTATGATGAACATGGCAATTCTCTTGACGGAAAGTGTGAGATATGGTACAACAACCGATGGATCCCCGACCTGGGCCCGCTGGTGCTTTACTCCAGGGAGAAGGAGATGTTGTATTTCGATTATATATACCGCTATGATGCAACATTCAGAGCCTTTAGCGACGGATTAACAGATGTAGCACCCACGGCCGGATTATTTACTTTATATCCCAATCCCGCCGCCGATAAAATCACGGTAAAACCGGGGCTTATGAACCCTTCAGAACCAGGTCTGATAGCGCTTTATGATGCATCCGGAAATCTGCTGCATCAGGAACCTTTGAAAGATTCCACATCGCAAATGGATGTTGGCACCATTCCGACCGGCATTTACTTTATCCGTGTTACATCGGGCAGATCAAGCGCCGTAAAAAAGTTTCTGAAACAATGAGCTGCAACTGCCGATGAACAACCGCATCACCTCTCTCTTCACAATTGACTTTCCCATCATCCAGGCCGGTATGATCTGGTGCAGCGGCCGGCGGCTTGCCGCTGCTGTAAGCAACGCCGGCGGCCTGGGGCTATTGGGAGCAGGGTCAATGCCACCCGACATTCTCGAAGAGCAGATCAGAAAATGCAAAGCTGCTACCAGCAAGCCTTTCGGAGTTAACATACCGCTTCTCTTTTCCCAAGTTGAAAAACAGTTTGATGTGGTTATCCGCGAAGGGGTTAAAATTGTCTTTACCTCAGCGGGAAACCCGGCAACCTGGACACCACTGCTGAAAAAGCACGGTATTACGGTGGTTCATGTAGTGGCCAATGTGAAATCGGCTGTAAAATGTGAACAATCGGGGGTGGATGCCATTGTTGCCGAAGGATTTGAAGCAGGAGGCCACAACGGGAAGGAGGAGACCACTACCTTTACCCTCATCCCGTTGATCAGAAAACACACCACTTTGCCCCTCATCGCTGCAGGAGGCATTGCAACCGGACAGGGCATGCTTGCGGCGATGGCCCTTGGCGCCGACGGTGTCCAGATCGGCAGCCGGTTCATCGCTTCCATAGAATCATCGGCACACCCTGCCTTTAAGCAAAAGGTAATTGAAACAGGTGATGGCGGAACCTTTCTCTCCCTCAAAAAAGTTGTTCCCGTAAGGCTTATCAGGAATCCATTCTTTGAAAAATTGCAGGAGATGGAAAATTCCGGCGCGACCATGGACGAACTGAAAAATTTCCTTGGCAAAGGCCGGGCAAAACTGGGAATGTTCGACGGACAAACCGATGAGGGCGAACTTGAAGCCGGGCAGGTTGCCGCACTGATCGACAGGATCATCCCGGCAGGAGAAATTGTCAGGGAGATCATGCTGGAATATGCACAGGCCAAAAACGAACTTCCTGTTCTTTAAACTATTATGAGAAAGTTAAGAATTATTGTAACTTCCTTTGTCATCTTTACACTCTACTTCGGAACAACAACTTGTTGCGCACAACATGACTTTTTTGAGTCCGAAGGAATTGCCCTCGTGGCTGCCTATGCCCATCCTAACCATGAGATGATTCCGCAGCTGAGCAAGGTTGAATACGGTCAGGATGTGGTCTTTCTCAGTATCAGGTTTAAAGGCACCATGGTTGATTTTACTTCGCAATACGAATTAAAACTTGCCAGGACCGGCCTCCCGAAAAGCCTGCGGGTACTAACGGAAGGGTGCATTTTGCCAAGTTTCACTACTTGTAATTTTGCAAAACAAGCAGTGGCAGATTTCATGGAACAGGATTCCATCCGGCAGAATCGCAATCTGTTTATCAACCAGGTAATCGATAAATATGACTGTAGTGATTATTGTCTCGTTCATTTATGGATCCAACTGTTTGAATTCAGAAAGGAACACCAGCATTAAGGTGGTCAAAAAATCGTTTGAACCAGATTCTAATCCCGAATCGATAAAATCCTATCCAAACGAAGATACATCAAGCATTTCAAAGAAGTTTTAACAAGAATAACGGAACGCTGCTGAACTTATATAATTGTTTCAGGAAAGAACCAACTGACCCGCAACTGCTAAAATTAACGATTATGAATATCGACCATATTGCAATTTGGACAATGAATTTAGAAGCAATGAGGGAATTTTATATCCGATATTTCAAGGGAGAATGCAATGAAAAATACATCAATCCAATAAAACAATTTGAATCATATTTCATTAATTTTGAAGGTGGTGCAAAATTGGAACTAATGCGCAGACAATCAACATGCAAACCCCTGGATAATGAAGAACGCTTAGGTTTAACTCATATTGCTTTCAAAACAGGATCAAAGGAAGCTGTCCTTACTCTCACTGAAACACTTCGTGCAGATGGTTATCAAATAGTTGCAGAACCCCGGACCACCGGAGACGGATATTTTGAAAGCGTCATCCTGGATGTCGATGGAAACCGGATTGAACTTCTGGCATAATTAAATCGAGAATGTCAATTTGTATCAATAAAGGAAACCTGAAGTTCAAATATTAAATTGTGGCTTCAAAAAACAAAGATAATATCAACAAATGAGTTTAGAGTTTTTATACAAAGGATTGTTACTTGGTTTCTCCGTGGCAGCGCCTGTCGGCCCCATCGGAGTACTTTGTATAAACAGGACCATTAATAAAAACTTTGCCGCAGGATTTATAAGCGGATTAGGAGCAGCAACAGCTGATTTAATTTATGGCTTGGTTGCCGGATTAGGATTGACCGTGATTTCGACATTCCTGGTTAACCAAAAGACATGGATTCAGATAATTGGATTAGCCTTCCTGATTTTTACCGGGATTAAAACGATACTTAAAAAGGAAAATGATATCGAATTTAAACCGGCAGCAGATAAAGGTTTGCTAAAGGATTATTTTTCAACACTATTTCTGACCATTACAAATCCAGTAACCATATTGTTTTTTATTGCAGTATTTGCCGGCCTTGGAATCGCTGATACAATAAATGGGGTTCAACCGGTAATTCAGTTGATGATCGGTGTATTTCTTGGATCCTGTCTTTGGTGGTTATTCCTTAGTGGATTAACAAATAAATTAAAAACAAGATTAAGCAAAAATGTGCTGCAAAAGATCGATTTGATTTCCGGAATCCTGATCCTGTTTTTCGCACTAATAATATTGATTAATTTGATAAAAGAGATAAAATAAAAACAGCCTGAAAAACTGATGCCGGCATGTCATTCTGCAAATCCTCAGTTCCCTTGATAATTGAAAGGGAAAAAACAATGCATATACCTCCTGCAAAATGAAAAAATTCCTATACATTTTTTTGTTTTCAATACCTTTCTTTACTGATGCTCAAATACCCCGGAATAATTCTTCCCCGGTGGACTATATGTGGAAGAATGTAGGGAATCCGGGATTTTCAACAGGCCAGGCTGATTATCTGACCCTTGCATTCAGTCCTTCCGGGGATCCTTATGTGGCATACCAGGACGGACCCATGGGTAAGGCATCCGTGATGAAATTTAACGGAACCGACTGGATCTATGTCGGCACTCCCGGGTTCTCCGGAACCTGGGCAGATTATATAAGCCTGGCATTTGATTCATCCGGCAAACCCTGTGTTGCTTTTGAAGATGTCTCTTCACTTAAATTAACGGTCATGCAATTTAATGGCGGAAACTGGGAAGTTGTTGGAAACCCGCGTTTTGCATCAGGAATGCCTCTTTATGAGAGCCTTGCTTTCAACCCTGTAAATAATGAACCATACGTGGCTTTTATGGATGGGGGACATGGCCTGGAAGCATCGGTTATGAGGTTTGACGGGTCAAACTGGGTCTACTTAGGAAATCCGGGGTTTTCGTTAAATCAATCTGCTTTTACATGTCTCGCCATCAGTGCCTCAGGTCAGCCATATGTTGCATTTGAGGATGGCGCAAGGGGCGATAAAGCAACCGTCATGAAATTTGACGGGAACAGCTGGGTGACGGAGGGTAGCCCTGGTTTCTCCGTGGGATTTGCCGAATACATCAGCCTTAAATTTACTCCTTCGGGTAAACTTTATATGGCCTACCAGGACCAGGCACTCTCTTATAAGGCCAGTGTTAAGACGTTTGACGGATCCGACTGGGTAAATGTTGGCGAGGAAACTGTTTCAGACAGTGTATCCACTGGCACAAGCCTTGCTTTCGACACTGCTGGTCATCCGTATGTTGCTTATCATGATATCGGTTCAGGAGTAATGGTTAAAAAATATGATGGCACCAATTGGATTAATATCGGTAATGGTGTTTACTCCCCGGGAGGATATCGTACAAGCCTTGCTTTTAACGCATCCTGTCAGCCTTTTGTGGCTTTTACCGGGGATTCTTCAAAAGCAATGGTCATGAAATATGATTCTGTATATGTCGGGATCAGTGAAAAAAGAGAACATGGATTGAACCTTTATCCAAATCCGATATCGAAAACCCTGACAATTGAATTACGGAATCTCCCTTATCCAAATCATATTGTAATCTATGATCTGAAAGGATCAAGAGTGTTTAAAACAAGTGCAAAAGAGCGGAAAATAGACCTGGATGTTGAAAATTATCCCCCCGGATTATACCTTGTAAAAGTTAAATCGACCTTCTCAGATTTTACAGGAAAATTTATTAAAAATTAAATGGGAATGACGAGACAAATCATGTTTGTTCTTTTTTCCCTGCTTATTTCATACGAGGTGAAATGCCAGGAAAAGTCAATAACCATAAGCCTTGACACTTCAAATTTCCTCTTGATTGACACCATATTAACGGTACCAAAACCCTGTCTTGGCTTTAATTCAATTCAAAAAATCAGCAATGACACCCTGAACATCGTAACATGTTCAGAATTTGTTTATTACCCTTTCGGAAATATTAAACACAAGGTTGAACTTAAGAACAGCCCATTGAATCTTTGTAAAATATCGAAGAAAAAAGAGGCTAGCGGTTACGAGTTTCAAAAGTTGGAATTTAACTCGAGCAAGTTGTTTTTGTTTCTTGATGACAATTCGGAGGCCCTGTTTCATCCTGTATCGTCAAAGGGGAACTTTTTGATCCTGAAATCAGTTTGGCAAATGATATCAGGGTCGGTATGACAAAGACAAGCTTCTTTGCTGTTTTCTTCGACAATTTTCCATTGAAATTACATGAAAGATTTAATGAAGTTGGCCTGATCGCCTGCGTGGATGGGACAAATCACCAGTACAGTTATAAAGACAACAGCGGCACCGCATCTAAACCTCATTTACCCAATAAAAGAAAACTCAGGCATGAACCTGTCCACGTCACAATATTTGCTATATGAAAATTGGAAGAAGTCGTTGAAAAATGTATTGGACAAGATGAACAATCCAGATGGCCATTTTAAGCATCAGGCTAATGCCCCTGTTGATGAAGAATGACTCAGGGTGGGATCCATTCTTTGTAAAATTCCAGGAGATGGAAAATTCAGGCGTTGATGCGGATGAGCTTAAAAATTTCCTCGGCAAAGGCCGGGCAAAACTGGGGCTGTTCGACAGCCGGACCGATGAGGGCGAACTCGAAGCCGGGCAGGTTGCCGCTTTGATCAACAGGATCATGCCGGCAGGAGATTTTGTCAGAGAGATCATGGAAGAGTATGCACTGGTAAAAAATGAACTTCCTGTTCTGTAAAGGGAAACCCATCTTTTCAAAATTAATTTCTTACTGAATGATAATTACCGGATTATGAATAATTAGATTTATCTTTGTGTTTATTTAGACTGTATTAATTTTATATTGACCTTATAAAAAAATGTTAAACATATGAAAGCAATTTATAAGTATCCCGGTTTAATCGTCAGTACCATTGTGTTTTGCTTCGCTATTATTGGCTGCAACAATCAACGTGAAACGCGTAAAACAGCCACTGCTGAAGAACTGTCACAAATGAACAGGGATTTTGCAACCGCCCTTAACAACAAGGATGCAGTCGCAGCTGCCAATTGCTATTTTGAAGATGCAACGGTCCTTCCTCCAAACGAAGCGCCTGTTACCGGACGGGTTAATATTCAAAAATACTGGGAAGGCGCCATCGCTGCAGGAGCATTTAATGTTGGCGTTGCCACCACATCGACAGGTAGTAATGGCGACCTTGGGTACGAAATCGGACGCTTTGAAATGAGCATGAAAGATTCAACCGGAAAAGTTACAACAGAAAGAGGAAAGTACATTGAGTTGCTTAAACGTGACACAGATGGCAAATGGAAATCTACTCACGGTATTTGGAATACAGATACACTCCCCTTAAAATAATCGCCTTTGATGAATCCAGACCAGTCAATATGAAAGAAACACTCCTTTTATTACTCATGGCGAGCTGCATGATCTCATGCAACCACTCCCCAACCCTATCTGCACCTGATGCTAATTCATCCTCAAAAGACACTCCATATGAAGTGAAAACGGGTGGCGTTAAAATGATCCTGGTTGACGGCAAGTATCATGTTTGGACAAAGAAAGTTGGCGAAGGAAAGATCAAAGTATTACTGCTGCATGGCGGACCGGGTTTTTCTCACGACTACTTTGAGTGCTTTGAAGATTTTTTACCAAAAGAGGGAATTGAATTTTATTACTACGACCAGTTGGGCTGCGGCAATTCTGACCAGCCAACCGACACCTCTCTATGGAATATTCCGCGTTACGTGGAAGAAGTGGAGCAGGTTCGAAAGGGACTGGGGCTTGATAATTTTTATTTACTGGGACATTCATGGGGCAGCATGCTTGCAATGGAATATCTGGATAAATATCAAAGCCACGTGAAAGGAGCAATATTATCCAATATGACGGCAGGTATGAAAAGCTATGTGCCCTATGCAGAGTCCCTTAAAAAGAAGTTTTTAACTGCCAGCGAGCTTGCCACCTATGATTCACTTGATAAACTTAAGCTTTACGACGCTCCCGAATATCAAAACCTGCTGATGAGCAAATTGTATACCCGCACGATTTGCCGTTTTCCGGTAATAAACTGGCCCGAACCAATCATGCGTGCTTTTAAAAAAGCAAATCTATCAATATACATCCAGATGCAGGGAGTAGATGAATTTCACATAACAGGAAACTTTAAAAACTGGGAAATGTGGGACAAACTGCCAAATATAAAAGTACCAACGTTGGTCATCGGCGGCATGAATGATGAAATGAATCCGGAGGACATGAAAAAAGAGGGCAGGCTAATTCCGCTCAGCCGCACTTATCTCTGCCCCGGCGGAAGTCACATGAGTATGTATGACGACCAGCAAAATTATTTCACCAACCTGATAGGGTTTTTGAAAGATGTGGAAACCGGGAAATTTTCACCGGATAAAAGATAAACGCGAGGATGCTTTAACCAGAAATTAGTTGTATATCTTTCTGGCGAAAACCCGGAGAATTTGACCCTTGTGATAAAACAATTAAATGGCAGACCATTTTGAAAACAAATCATGTAAGTTCATCAAAAAACACCTATGAAAAAAAATATCTTACTCTTTCTCATTTGCGCTTCAGCCATCGGATTGTTCGCACAAAAAAAACAATATCCCGAAGTTGACATTATTTTCAAAAAATATGTTTTGGACAATGGGCTTACGTTAATTGTAAGCGAAGACCACAAAGCTCCCATCGCTTCCTTCAACATTTGGTACCATGTAGGAAGTAAAAATGAAAAGCCGGGCAAAACGGGATTCGCTCATTTGTTTGAACACATCATGTTCACCAGTACTGAGCATTGGAAAAATTTTGATGATGTGATGCAAACCGTTGGCGGTGGCTCTAACAACGGCACGACTAACAACGACCGTACAAACTATTACGAGACTTTTTCAAACGGAGGCTTAGACCGTGTGTTGTGGCTCGAAGCTGACCGAATGGGTTTCCTGCTGAACGGTTTGGATAGCGTTAAAGTGAACGTGCAGCGTGGCGTGGTGCAAAACGAAAAACGCACAAGGGAAAATCAACCTTATGGCATTACAGAAGAATTAATGGCAAAGGGAATGTATCCTGTCGGTCATCCGTATTCATGGACTGTGATTGGTTCGATGGACGATCTGAATGCTGCATCAATTGATGATGTAAAAGCATGGTTTAAAACATATTACGGGCCAAATAATGCAGTGATATGTATAAGTGGGGATGTTAAGTCCGATGAAGTATTCAACAAAGTGAAAAAATATTTTGGCGATATCCCTGCGGGTCCTCCCATTGCAAAATACGGCGCATGGACGGCAAAGATGACAGGCACTAAATATCAGGTGGCACAGGACAGGGTGCCACAGGCGCGTTTGCACAAAACATGGAATGTACCGGAATGGAACACAAAGGATATCGTTTACCTGAATATACTTGGCGAAATACTCTCTTCAGGTAAATCATCACGGTTGTACAAGCGCCTGGTACTTGATGAGCAATTGACCACAAACGCTTATGCCTATCTATGGAGTAACGAAATTGGCGGAAATTTTTTCATTCAGGCAGATGCAAAGCCCGGTGTAGAATTAGCAAAAATTGATGCAGTGATACAAGAAGAACTGCAGAAAATATTTACGGAAGAGGTAACTGCGGTTGAACTCGAACGTGTAAAGACAAATTACTTTGCCAATTTTATTAACAGCATGGAAAGCATCAACAGTAAGAGCGATTTGCTTGCAGAAAATGAGACGTTTGGAGGAAGTCCCGACTATTATAAAACAAAACAAACATGGATGAAGGAGGCAACTGCCGCCGACATAAAAAAAGTAGCCATACAGTGGCTGAGTGACGGTGAATATCAATTACAGATTTTACCTTACGGAGATTTTACGAATACCAATTCAGGTTTGAACAGGAACGAAATGCCTGCGGTGGAAACAACAGGCGCAGTTACCTTTCCTCAAATTAAACAGTTTACACTGAGTAACGGATTGAAAGTTTATCTCGCAGAACGACATGGAATACCCTCAGTTTCTGCAAGCCTGATGGTGAACGCCGGATATGCAGCTGACCAGTTTGGTTCACCCGGACTTGCTAAACTCAGTGGGACCATGTTCATGGAAGGCACCAGGACCAAAACTGCAACTCAGATCAGTGACCTGTTGTATGATCTGGGATCCGACATTAATACCAATTCCAGGCTCGATAACTCGTTTCTGAATCTGAAAACCTTGAAACTTTATTTCGACACATCGTTCAGTTTATTTGCTGACATTTTATTGAATCCGTCTTTTCCCCAAAAAGAGTTTGAGCGGGTTCAAAAAGAGCAAATGCTTGGCATCGAACAGGAAAAGGCAAATCCCGGAGCATTGGGAAGAAGAGTTCTACCTGGCTTAATCTACGGAAGCGGTCATGCATATAGCAATCCGCTTTCGGGAATGGGTACCGAGGCCGGTGTAAACAAGATAACCCGGGAGGACCTGGTGAAATTTCATCAAACATGGTTTGTGCCAAACAATGCTTCACTTGTGGTAGCCGGAGATATTACCGAAGCGGAATTAAAACCTGCCCTGGAAAAATATTTTGCAGGATGGAAGGCGCAGGAGGTACCTAAAATGAACCTGAGTGATGTTGCCATGCCTGCACATCCTGCTGTGTATATCATTGATAAACCCGGCGTCGAACAATCTTCCATTTATGCGGCCGAGTTATCACCTTCCGCATGCAACCCCGATCAGGATGCCATTGAACTCATGAACGCCATGTTAGGTGGCACCTTTCTGTCACGACTCAATATGAATTTACGTGAAGATAAACACTGGTGCTACGGTGCCAGATCGCAGTTTGTGAACGCAACAGGGCAGAGTATTTTTTATGCTTCTGCGGCAGTGCAAACAGATAAAACCAAAGAGAGCATCATAGAATTCCAAAAGGAATTGGCACAGGTAATTTCAACCAAACCCATCGGAGAAACGGAATTTAAAAATGAGCAGCTTAGCCAATTGCTCTCGCTGGCAGGCAGGTGGGAAACAAACGATGCCGTAAAAGATTTTTTATTGAACACCATCAGTTATAACCGGGGACTTGATTATCCCGGCAAGTATTCATCGCGTCTGCAAAATTTCACACCAGGTGATATGAAAAAAGCTGCAGCAAAAGTTGTAAAGCCGGACAATCTTACCTGGCTCATTATTGGTGACCGGGCAAAGATTGAAAAAGGCATAAAGGAACTGAACATCGGACCGGTAAAATTCCTGGATGCGGACGGGAAAGAAATAAAGTAATCATTAACCTTAATCACTAAATATACCATAATGACAAACGTAGATATAGTTAAGCTGGCATACTCCAATTTTGCCGCAGGCAATGTTCCTGCTGTATTGGACCTTTTTGATCCCGTAATTGAATGGCACGAATGCAAAGGAATGCCATTTGTGAATGGCGACGGTATTTACAAAGGCCATGAAGCGGTGGTAACAAACGTTTTCATGAACCTGCCTGTCTATTTTAATGGATTCAATATTGCAGTAACTGAAATATTCGGAACTGATGATAAGGTGGTGATGGTTGGCTATTACCAGGGAACAAACAAAGCCACCGGCCATCAGTTTAAAGCAAATGCAACCCATGTTTGGACCATCAAAAACGGAAAGATGGCCCATTTTTTCCAGGCTGTGGATACAGTTGCAATTATCAGTTAACGATAAAACAGGAAGATGCCACAAGGACACCAGGTCACCAGGACGCACAAAGTACTCAATATCTGTAGTTTACTTCGTGAAACTTTGTGCCTTTGTGCCTTTGTGGCAATTAAACCCTTTTCGAAACAGACTTTACTGAGATATTTAAAATAAACCGAAAAACAACGGGACCGTATCACGGCCTGAATTAATCATTGATCACAGTTCATTTACAATTTACTTTATTGCAGTAAAACACATCGTTTGATACAATCTCCGGGCATGATTTCCGGCGCTTTTAATGATATACAAAAAGCAGGACCGGCGGGATGAGCAGCAGGCAACCAAGTATCAGGAAAATAACAGATAAGGGCAGCATGAACCTCACCCATTTTTCATAGGGTATTTTCGCGATGGCCAGAACTCCCATGGTTACGCCGCTGGTTGGAAAAATGTTGGTAAACAACCCATCCCCTAATTGGAAAGCCAATACTGCTGTTTGACGGGTGATCCCAATCAGATCAGCCAGGGGCGCCATCAGGGGCATGGTGAGTGCGGCCTGTCCTGAACCTGATGGAACAAAGAAATTCAGAAATCCCTGGAATAAAAACATCATCTGGACTGACAACACCTTGGGAAAATGTCCCATGGTTCCGGCAATTCCGGCAAGGATCGTATCTATGATCTTCCCGTCGGAGGCGATGATCAGCATCCCCCGGGTAAGCCCGATGACGAACGCTGCAGTCATCATGTCGCGGGCGCCATCTAAAAAAGCCCCAACAGCCGTATTGGAGTTCAGCCGGAAAACAATTGCCGTGAGCAGCCCCATGAAGACAAACAATCCAGCAATTTCATTAATATACCAGTCCCATATATTGACTCCGACGATGAGCATCACAATGGACGAGAAGAAGATTGCCAATACCAGTTTTCTTTTCAGGGTTAAGGTAAGATCCTCCGAAGAGTGATAGCCTGAATAATCTCTGTTGCGGTCGATCTCATATACAAGGCTGCGTTCCGGGTTCTTTTCGACCCTCCTGGCATAAATCATGACAAAGATGATGGCGGCAGTCATAAGCACCAACCAGACGGCTATACGGTATTCCCAGCCACTGAATATAGGGATCTCCGAGATGCCCTGGGCGATACCAATAGTGAACGGGTTACTGAATGCACCTGCAAAACCTGATGCAGCCCCGATAAAGGGAACTGCCACCCCGGTAAGTGAATCATACCCCATGGCAATAAACAACGGTACGGTAATAAGGATAAAGACCATCACCTCTTCGGCCATGCCAAATGAGGCGCCGGCAATTGAAAAAAGGACCATAATGATGGGAATAATGTATCTTTTTATTGCCGGATTTTTACGCGTTGCTTCAACAACCCCGGCCAGCCCGGCATTGATTGCCCCGGTCTTGCTGACGATCCCAAAAGCGCCGCCTATCAGCAATACAAGAGCTATAATCTGCGATGCAGACATCATTCCCTTGATGGGGGCAGTGAATAACTCCATGAATCCCTGTGGCTTCGGGTCAACTGCATGATATGTTCCGGGAACCACGACCAGGCGGCCGTTATACTCGTGACGGTCAAACTGACCTGCCGGGATGATCCAGGTAAGAATCAGAAACAGGATCAGGATGATTGAAACAATGATTAACGTGTGTGGGAGTTTAATCTTTTGCATTACCTGGCTTGTTTTAAGTGACTTGAGAAAGTGCAAATTTATTTTATTTTATTTCTTAAATATTATTTTTTCAGTTCAAAGTAGCCATAAATGTATTATAATTGTAATACAAAACTATTAAAACCAAACCCATGAAAAAACTTTTAC
The DNA here is from genome assembly GCA_049317265.1 of Bacteroidales bacterium. Taxonomy (GTDB): domain Bacteria; phylum Bacteroidota; class Bacteroidia; order Bacteroidales; family FEN-979; genus CAIVAT01. The sequence continues at coordinate 16,524 of JBMOIP010000001.1, read as the reverse complement.
TATTTACGGCAGTATCTCTGCTTCTTATCCTGGATGGTTATTCCCAGGCTACATTCAATACAGGTGCATTGAGGGTTGACGTCAACCAATATGGAAGAATCCGTCTGTTTACTCCTGCGGGTGTCAGGCAACTTCAGCGCGCTTCAATCCTGGTCGGCACTTCGCCAACCACAGTGTTTGACTACACAAATGATTCAGACGGACTTGACCCAACGGTATTGGTTGCCAGTCCTGCTATGAGCGATTTTGAAATCTATGGCTCCTTTGACAATGGGTTTTCCTCCTTGCCACCTGCCGTTGTTGTAAAATTGAATGCCTATGGATGGACCAACGCTGGTTATACCATTGTCAAATTCAATGTGAAGAGCGATGAAGCAAGCTCCATAAATGCATCCATAGGTTTGGAAATCATTCCTGAGATCAATCAGACCTATGGATTTGATAGTGTTACCTACAACACTTCTGCAGGAGTTATCCGGTTCCACAGAGGAGCGCAGGTTAACATGGGAATGAAGCTTCTCTCTGCATCATTGTCATCACTCTATTCCTTTGAATGGTATGATGGCTATACTGCTGATACCTCTCTATGGAAGTGGATGAATCATGGTTCTTTGCAGCCACAGTATGCCTCAAATACGGCTGACGGACCGGTTACAATTACCTCCCAGAGTCCGGTTGCCCTGGCCAATAGTCAAACATTCAACGTCTATTATGCGATGGCGCTTGGTGCGAATGAAGCCGAGATGTTAGCCAATATTTCGGCAGCAGTGCTTAAGTATCAGTCAATGATCGTCTCCGTGAACGATCTTGAATCTTCCGTCAACGGATTCAACCTCGGGCAAAATCATCCCAATCCATTTAAACAATCAACATCCATAAGTTACCAGCTGCCTGATGATGGGTTTGTAAGTATAAAGATTTATAATGTTTTAGGAAATGAAGTGGCCAGCCTGGTGAATTCAAATCAAACAAAAGGGTCGTACACCATTCCTTTTAATGCAAATGGGTTACCTAGCGGTGTCTATTCCTATACCCTCAGATTTGGTAATCAGGTCAGATCGAATAAAATGTTATTAGTTAAGTAGGCATTGATTTAATCTATAAAAAAAGCCGCCCAAAAGGACGGCTTTTTTTATAGTTGTCAAGTGACAGCACTACCTTGTTAAAGCTTAATCCAAACCACCGACATGGCGTGCGGACTAACTCCGGTGATCCAATCTTCAGGGCTGGATCCATCCAGGTTAGCCCTGATGATCTTTCCGTCGGGTAAAGAGTTTGAAATTTTATATCCCCAGATCAATTTGTTCCGCTTTTCGTCGAGGGTAATTCCCCAGGTGGCTTTGGCGCCAAAGTCACCGATCTTGGTGAGGCTGGTGCCGTCAATATTACACATGAAAACACCGTTTTCCGGGGCAACTGTTCCCGCCGAACCATAAAGGACCAGGTAGGCCTTGCCGTTCCGAAAATCCATCTCGATCGCGGTTCCGTCAACATCCGGGATAATTTTAGTCATGCCAGTCCCATCGAAATTTACCGACCAGAATCCGCCGCTGTAATCTGTTTTGTCGTTGACGAAGTAAATTTTATTGGTTGCAGGGTCGTATTGCATGTCGATCGGGTATTCCGGCGGGCCTGTCCCAAAATCAATATGTACTTCAGGATTGGAACCATCCAGGTTGGCCTTGTAAATTCCACCGGTGCGGCCCCAGTAAATTTTATTCCCTAACACGAAGATGGCTTCGGGGTCGCCAACGAGTTCCTGCCCGGCAACACCGGCATCCAGGATTTTCCGGGGCAGGGTTCCATCCCGTTCGTAGCGGTAGATTGCCTTGTTTGAATAATCGGTGATGTACACTTTCCTGTTAGCCGTGTCAACGGCAATTCCGTAAGGCCTTGCCAGGTCGGCCTCCACAAAATCAAGTGGATGAGGCGTGCTATCATTCAGGATGACCATGTGCCCATTCCCTACGGTGCCCCTTGAGGTATAGTATAAAACCTGGGTCAGGCCGGCATTCAGATCCTTGACATTCACGACCATGATTTTCACTGCCTGGTTATAATAAACAGCATTTAAAGGGGTACAGGTTAGTTTTACATTATACAAACCCGGCGTTGCATAGCTGGTTGTCGGGTTCTTTTCGGTAGAGGTCTGACCGTTTCCGAAATCCCAGGAATATCCTGTTGCATTTAACGACAAATTGGTAAACACAACTTCGCATGGCGCGTATCCCTGGTTATTGATAATATAACTGAAAGCGGCAACGGTGCTGGCAGCAGGTGTGCCCATGTCTTTTTCTTTGCATCCTGCAGACATCATGAGCATGAACAGGACCGATATGAGATATAAAAGTTTTCTTTTCATAGGTTTCTGAATTATAATTTGAAAAATGATCAATAACCGGGATTCTGTTTCATCAGGGTGTTGGTTTGCATTTCGCTTAGGGGGATCGGGAAGAGGGTGTGTTGCGCATCAATACCCAGCAAAGTGGTGGCTCTTTTGGTCCTTACAAGATCAGACCATCTCTGGCATTCAAAAGCAAACTCATGCCGGCGCTCGGCCTCAATGGCCAGTTTCAGTTCATCATATGTGGTGGCGGTGGTGGCCGGCAAACCGGCGCGAACCCGGAGGATGTTGATATCATTCCGGATATCGTCAATATTTCCGTTTGAGTACGCCCTTGCCTCGGCCCGGATCATGTACATTTCAGCGAGGCGAAGTACATACACCCGGTCGGTACCCAAAGTGAAGTCTTTGTATTTATACCCGTAGGGCAGATTGTTCTTGTCAAATTGCACGGAGGCTCCGAACCGGATGGTATCGGTTGCCCGGAAGCTTTCGACAAATGCTGCTGGTGGAGAAACCTCATACCGGCCGGTAAGGCTCACAGGGAAGAAATACTGTGCCAGGCGGTTGAAATTCTGGGCATCAAATACGACTTCGAAAATTGATTCGGTGATGTTCCCGTTGTACAGGTCGATAAACTTCGGAGCAAGCGTGTACCCGCCATTGGAGATTACATCGTCAGCTTTAAATATGGCACGGTCTGCCATGGCAGGATCATTGCTGTATTGAAATGCCGACAGGTAAACCCTTGCTAACAGAGCAGCGGCACTATAAGCGCTGGCCCGGCCAAGGGACCTGGTTTTTGGAAGAATTTGTTCAGCAATCAACAGATCATTAATAATCTGAACATACACTTCTACCTCGGTATTGCGCGCCTGGTTGATCGAACTGAGGTCGAGCGTAGGCTTGGTTTTAATTGGAATCCCTCCAAAATAGCTCAAGAGGTTATAATGTGACAAGGCGCGGAGAAAAAGCCCGTCTCCCTTGTACATGTTCCGCTCAACCGCAGTCATTTCAATGCCATCGATGCGTGTGAGCACATTGTTGACCCGGTTGATGCAGTCATAATTGGATGTCCAGATCCCGTCAATGACGGCGTTATCGGCAGCGATAAGTTTGTTTCCAATCTGCTGGTATTCACGGGTCGTTCCGGTCCAGGCAAGATTGTCGGCAGCAAGGTCTTCAACAATCACCTGGTTGCGTCCGTAGTTGCCAACATCATGAAGGGAATTATAGGCTCCTGTGATGGCCTTATCAACACCCGATTTATCCTTGATAGCCACATCAGCCGAAATGTATGCTGTAGGCTGAACGTCCAGCATCTTGGAGCACGACATCGCAGCAAGGCTGAGGCCAAACAGTATATAGGTTATTTTTTTCATCTTGTTCAAAATTAATGGTTAAAAAATAAAACTTAAACCAACCAGGATGGTGCGCGATTGCGGGTAGGTGAAGAAGTCGGTCCCCTGGATGATGTTGCTCGACCCACCATAGTAGTTTACCTCCGGGTCCATTCCGGTATAATTGGTGAAAGTAAACAGGTTCTGAACTGTGCCATAAATTTTGGCCGATTTCATCCCGATTTTTTTTATCCAGTCTTTCCTGAAGTTATAACTCAAAGTAATATTTTTCACTCTGAGGAAAGAGCCATCTTCAATAAACCGTGATGATTTATAGGAATCACCAACCCTTGGAAATTGTGTAATATCGCCCGGTTTCATCCACCGGCCGTTCATGCGGGCTGTCTGATTGTCTTCACCGGTTCCTGATTCGAGGTAGATCAATGTTGCGTTGAATATATCGTTTCCGTAAACACCCTGAAGGAAGACTGAGAGTTCGAAGTTTTGAAAGCCAAACACATTGGTGAGTCCTGCCGTGAAATCAGGATTCGGATCACCGATTTTCATGCGGTCGGCAGAAGTAATGGCGCCATCATGATTGATGTCTTCATAAACCAGGTTACCAGTCGCCGGGTCAACACCCATGCAGTGGTAGCCATAAAAGATCCCAATAGGCTGACCTACCTCAACACGGTTGCCGCCACGACCCTGGTCGTCAATCGGCTGACCATTATAAAGGCTTAATACTTTGTTGCGGTTCATGGCAAAATTGAGGGAGGAGGTCCAGGTGAATGACTTGTCGATATTCACTGTATTCAGCACAACTTCAAGACCTTTGTTTTCGAGTTGCCCGATGTTCGCTGCAATGATGTAGAACCCGGAAGAAGAAGGGATTGGCCGGTCGAGCAGTAAGTCGTTGGTGTGGTTGTAATAGAGATCGAAATTCAGGGCAACCCTGTTTTTGAACATAGACAAATCAAACCCAACACCGGTTTGGATCGTTGATTCCCATTTCAGGTCAGGATTGGGTAACTGGAAAGGAGCGATTCCGGAACTCCCTCCATAGTTGTAACCGGCATTGTAAAGACCCTGGTACCTGAAATCACCGATATCGTCATTTCCGGTGGCCCCGCAGATAGCCCTGATTTTCAGTTCGTCAATCCACTTGACTTTTTTCAGGAATGGTTCTTCCGACATGCGCCAGGCAAAGGAACCTGAAGGGAAAAACCCGTACTGGTTGTTTGTTCCGAATTTCGAGGAACCGTCGGCCCGCATCGTGAAAGTGAAGATGTATTTATATCTGTAGTTGTATTTGGCTTGTCCGAAATACGAATTCAACACCCGGTCAAGGGCCCTTGCATTGGCGTAACGGATGGTTCCTGCAGAAACCATGTATTGAAAATCATCACTCGGGAATTTTATCCCTTCAATATAGGTGGTCCGGTTGGCATATTTCTCAAAACTATGACCGATCAGGATGTCAATATTGTGTTTTTCTTTAATCGCGTGAATGTATTGCAGCACATTGTTGGTGGTGAGATTGCTGGTATAACTGGTTCCTTCGATGCCAAGTCCATTGTACTTTTTGCCCTGCCGGGTGGATGTGGGATCGTAGCTGTGCTCCCTGAGGTTATAAATGTCGACTCCGAATTTCGAAGTGAAGGTGAAACCATCCAGAAATTTGTATTCGAGGTAAGCATTTCCGGCGGTACGGTTGGTATATGCATTGTTAATGGAATTCTTGGCAATGGCGACAGGGTTTGAATAAAAGGCGGATTCATCATAGGCACCGGTAGAATCATAAACCGGGTAGATTGCAGGTATCGACATCGCGTTCGGCAATGGTCCGTTCAGCGTTGCGTCGCCCTCTACCCTGGCATTTTTTGAGTAGGTAATGGCAACACCGCCTCCAAAGGTCAGGTTCGGAAGGATCTTGTAATCCGAATTCAATCGTCCGTTGTACCGCTGATACGACGACCCCATTACAACTCCTCCCTGGTCATAGTAGTTCCCCGAGAGGAAGAGCCTGTATTTATCATTTCCGCTGCTGACAGAGAGTTCCGTGTTCGCGGTGGGTGCAGTTACCAGGATTTCATCCATCCAGTTGGTGTTGATTCCTTTTACATTGGTGCCCTTGTAGGCATTCCACTCATCAGCAGTCATCATCGGGATGAGCCGGTTATTGGGAAGGGTTTGCCATCCGTAACTTAGGTTCAGTGAAACATCCGTTTTGTCGCGGCTTCCCTTTTTCGTTGTGATCAGGATTACTCCGTTCGACGCCCTTGCACCATAGACAGAGGTGGCAGAGGCATCTTTTAAAACGGTCATCGACTCAACATCATTGGGGTTGATATCGCTCATGGCATTGATCTCCTGACCACTCATTCCTACCTGGGAATAACTCCCTGTAATGGCGGGGATCCCGTCGATGACGATCAGGGGTGCATTGCTTGCATTGATGGAGCTACCGCCCCTGAGTTTCATTGCATTCTGACCTCCCGGGGTTCCCGATTGCATGTTGATCGTGAGCCCCGCTGTTTGCCCCTGCAATACACCATCCAGGGTGCGGATGGGCATATTTCTTATCTTCTCATCATCCACCACTTCGAGTGCACCCGACAGGAGTTTCTTACTGGTGGTGCTGTAACCCACAACCACCAGTTCGCCGAGCGGGATGTTCTGATCGGTCATCTTGACATTGATCACTTTGTGACCGTTAATTGGAATTTCCTGGGTCTGCATGCCGACAAAGGAAAAAACCAGCACCCCTTTGGCAGATGCCATAAGCGAATATTTCCCGTTGAGGTTGGAAGTGGTTCCATGCGTGGTTCCTTTTAGCAGGATGGTAACGCCCGGGATGGGCGAATTATCATCAGAGCCAAGGATTGTTCCGCTTACGGAAATGTCCTGGGCAGCAACCTGCCCGAGAAGCAAACCGAAAAATAGCAGTAAATAGTAATGTTTTTTCATAGAGGTAAAGTTTGGTTAATTTTTATTGTTCAAAGGTGTTACATCGATCTGAACCGGGATGATATCCATCCGGATGCCGGTAACGGTATATTTGTCTCCTTCTGAAGACCGGTCACAATAATAACCGGTACTTAAAGGTGTTTTGCATAATATAACCTGAAATCCGGCATGCAGGTCGTAAAAACTGAGATTGCGTATGGTATCGCTGTTTTTGTTGTCCATCAGGTTGACGGTGATCAGATCAAGGAAACTGTTTGAATACCCGGATAATATCCCAGCCTGACCGGGATTTTGTACCTTGTAGTATTCCCGGCCCCGGGTCGGTTTCTTATCAGCAGCAGGGGTTACAATACCGGTTGATACACTATAGGTGTCACCCTCGTCAAGGTAACTTACCTGGAGGTTTTCAATTTTGGGCAAATTCTGTAAGTAGGAAATTTTCGCTTCGCTGGCGTTGATGATCGTAACACCTGCAGCGCCTGCAACTTTCACCAGGTTCTGACTACCAAGAAAGATGAGGGAGGTGTTTTCATCTATGCCAAAGCCAACATTAAACCTGGGTTTTTCACTCATGACTGCAACTACCAGCCTACCGATCCTTGCTCTTTTATTGAAATGCTGATCCACAATCCCCAGCGGGAAGAAGCCCAAACCCCTTGACATCAGCACACCGTTTGCTTCCGGAAAATCATCACCTGCGAAATCCGGGATAACACCATGGGTCAAAGCACCGATGCTGTTGCCTCCACAGAGCATGGCTTCACTCATGATGGCAGCGCCGGCGCTCGTTCCGCCTACGATGCCACCTTTATCGAAAACTTCCCAAACGGCTTCAAGTACCGGCGTTTTACTGCCATCAGGTTTGAGCAGCGTTTTCATAATGCGAAGCTGATCGCCACCGGTAAACCAAACAGCCGAACATTTCCTGACCTGCCTGGCCAGGCCGGGGTCATTCCCGTTGTTTTTCCATTCAGATTCATTTACATCCTTCGTGCTGTCATCATCGATCATGGCCACCGGGATAAGGTGGATGTTCCCGGGTTTAACACCATAGGCGATGAGTTCGCTCCTGAAATAGACAAACGATTGCATGGGCGCCCCACCAGCCGACGGGATTACGGCAAACACAGCCTTATCGGCTCCCCCCGCCAGGGCGATCATCTGGTTGAAAACACTCTTGTTGTTGGCTTCAAGTCCGCCTCCAACGATGACCAGGTTTCCCTTCGACTGAGTCTGGCTTCTCGAGATGGTTGAAATCAGCAGTAAGGCTGAAATAAATATTATTTTAACCTTGTTCATCGTTGTTTATGATGTTTGCCCGTCCTCCCCCTCTCCCTGTGGATCGGGGGCCGGGGGGTGAGGTATGTTATTCTTTAATGAATTTTATCGTCCTGGTCTGATGGTTTATATTGTTCTTCATCTTAACAATGTAAACACCCGGGGTGAATGTTGAAACGTCGACCGATTCTGGCTCCAGGCCAGATTTACCATTGAATATCCGGATTCCATGGAGGTTGATGATCTCCCAGGAATATTCGTTTGAATTCCATTTCAACGTCAATACCTTATGAGCCGGGTTTGGAGAAATAATCAATGGTTCAGCGCTGTTATTCTCTAAAAGCCCCGAGGAATGAACACTCCCCATCACATACGGGGTAGTGTAATCGATCAGGGAGAGTTTAAGATGTTCAAACCCGGCAATCATGCGGGGCTTGGTGCTGGTGCTCCCCGAAGCTGAATGGCTTGAAAATCCGGCCAGTGTTCCCGCGTTGGCTATGACCATCACAGGGGCGGTTCCATAACCAGTTAAGGTTGTTTTACCTGCAACCGGGGTAAACTTCATGTAGTTGTGGTCAGTGAGCCAAATCCCAAACTTCAGGGTGTCCCTGGCCATCGCATAGGGGATGGCGGTTACGGTATTCTCATAAACATCGCTGTTAAGGTAGGTATCGGGCATCAGCACGGTGTGAGGGAGCAACGCAAGTCCATTGCCAAAAGTGAGTTCAGCATAGTACGATGACAGGGCTGTGAGGTAATTTTCAATGACTGTCTTCCCGGCGAGCCGGGCATCGTCACCAACAAAGGCAGTGATCATGCCTTCCTGCTTTATCCTTTGAAGGAGCAGTACTCCGTTGGTCGTTGCGAGAAATGGAGAAAATGTTGGGAAACTGTTCTTCAGAAACAGGATCTTGGTTGCCATGTTGATGCGATTGCCCAATACAGTATCTGTTCCGGATTGTATGTTCGCGGTGAAGATATCTACCTTGGGTGCGCCCAATTCAAGCAACCTGGTTTTATAAGTGGCAGCCAGGGTAAGGTCTCCTGATAATAGCAGGATGGAAGCGGAAGGTGTCCCGGAGCTATTCACCAGGTCGCCCAGCATGGCCTGGTTGTTGACCAGTGCATTGCCGCCGCTTGCCAGAACCGTAAAGTTACCGGTTTCTTCTGCGCCGGAGGTGTTGATCAGGCGATTGAGACTTGTAAATCCGGCCTGCCCGGTTGCAAAATCCCAGGTACAGCCATGTAAAAGTTGAATAATATGAACGGTATCTGCCAGCAGTTTGGTGCCATTCAGCGAATAGGCAGCACCGGCCTTGTAAATATTGGCACAGCCGGTTCCGTAAACTGTTCCCAGGCCATTCTCATCGACGGTCATGCAGGTCATGTCATCCATGCCCAGACCCGTAATGTATTGACCCTGGTTCAACTTGTAATTGGCAAGGAATCCAACCAGCCTGCCAAACCGGCCGCGTTCAGCAAAATGAGTGTCAAAAACAAAACCAGGAACAAGATTCATAAAATCGTTGGCAAGGGTCACATAATTATTGTTGGGGTTTTCGATACACTCATCCGAATAGGCTGAACCGTTTTTCGCCGTGTAAACAATAGAAGAGAGGATGTGTAACCCTGCTGAGGTGCCGCAGATGGTGCCGCCATGGCTGAACAAAAAGGCAACTGCGTCCTGAAGTTTTGTGTTTCGGTATAAATTATAATAATCATATTGATCGCCTCCCCTGAAGAAGATCACATCGTAACTGACAAGCGTATCATAAGTTGCCTGGCTGTTGGCGCTGTCGTGGGTCGCAATGGCAAATTCCTTTGCCCGGGCTGCGCCGCATTGTTGTTTGAAATATGGAGCCAAGGTTCCGGTTGAGATTCCGACAATGGCCACTTTCTTCCCTTCACCCGCCCACTTGTATGCCGGCGTGCTCCAGCTTGATGCCCCGTTTTTTTCAGCTCCGCCACCAACAAGCAATAATCGCCCGGGCTGCGCAAGAATATTGAAAGAGCTGATAAGTAGAACGAACAGAAGAAATCTTTGCCGATCCATACATATGTTTTATATATAACAGGGCGAAGTTAATAAAAAAGTAAGATGACTTATATTTTTCAAAAATCGCAGGTGAAAAAATGGGCGAAACCATTATATTTGCTGTTACTTGCAATCGAAACTATAAAAGAAAGGTTAAATCATCCGGAATGAAAACAGTATTGACCCTTCTGATCATCCTTCTATTCCCCCGGTTTGTTCTTTCCCAGGAAACAACACCTCCGCTTGTTAAAAAAAACTATCATTCAGTTACTTCCTACGAAGAACTCACCACCTATATTCATCAGCTTGACGCAAAATCGGATTTGCTGAAAGTTGAAAAAATCGGACATTCGGTAAAATGGAGGGATCTTTATGCACTCACCTTCTCAACGACAGAGTTCGGGAAAGATCCGTCAAAAATAAAAGTGCTCATCTTCGCACAACAGCATGGAAATGAGCAATCAGGAAAGGAGGGGGCACTGCTTCTTGCAAAGGAACTGCTGAATCCTGAAAACAGGTATCTCTTTGACAGGATCGATTTTGCACTGGTCCCCCAGGTGAATCCCGACGGTGCAGAAGCAAATAAAAGAAGGAATGCCAACAACATGGATCTGAACCGCAATCATTTGATCCTTACCGAACCCGAAACTTTTGCTTTGCATGCATTTTTTGACAAATATCTTTTTGAAGTCACCATGGATTTGCATGAGTATTCGCCCTACAGTGAGGAATGGAAGAAATACGGGTACCGGAAAAATTCAGACATCACGGTTGGCGCCACAACCAATCTGAATATTTCAAAAAAGATAAGGAAATTATCAAATGAAAATTATCTTCCCTATATATTAAAATACCTGGACGACCGCAAATTCTCATCCTTCGAATATTGTCCGGGAGGACCGCCGGATAAGGAATATATCAGGCATAGTACGTTCGACATCAATGATGGCCGCCAGAGCTTTGGCATCCAAAACACACTTTCATTCATCCAGGAAGGCATGAACGGGAAAGATGACTCCATTGAAAATCTTCAGCACAGGGCCGAAGGGCAGATGACCGGCATGCGCGGATTGCTTGAGTTTGCCTTTTCAAATAAGGATGAAATAAAAAGTCTCGTTTCTGCTGAAAGGGAAAAACTGATCTCCGGAAGGTCTGGTGAAAAAATTTCAGTTCAGTCGGAACATGTCAGCAACGGGCAGAAACTTCAAATACCGCTTCTTTCGTATTACTCAGGAAACGATTCTGTAGTAACTGTCAACGATTACCGCCCGGTAGTGAAATCCTTGTATGACATTAAAAAACCGGTTGGATATCTGATTCCGGTGGATTGGCAACCCCTTATTCAATGGGCAGGCATGCAATCCATAAAATGGACTATGTTTAAAAACACAGGGGAGTATAAAATCGAAGTGTACATGATCAACCGCATTGACTCGATCGACTTTGAAGGTGATATTGTCGCAAATCCCGATGTTGCCATCCGGGAATTTTCGATCACCATGACAGGTCATGATTATTATTTCCTGTCCACAGCTCAATTAAAAGGCAACCTGATTGTTCTGGCATTGGAACCAAAGTCGATGCTTGGCCTGGCAACCTATGCAAAATATGCTGGTCTATTAAATAGTTGGGAATCGTTCCCGGTTCTTCGTGTCGTTGAAAAATAAACATAACCACCCTTAGTACGGTTTCAATTTAAAACTTATATGCTATGAAAATCGAAAGAATTGAACTTCGCCATGTGAAACTGGTTCTGGTGAGTCCGTTTGTTACCTCCATGGGGACCGAATACGATGAAGAGCACATCATTGTACGGGTTGATGCAGACGGAGTTACCGGCTGGGGTGAAAGCGTCGCAGAAGGCACTCCCTTCTACTCTTATGAAACAGTGCCCACTGCCTGGCATATCCTGCAGGATTTTCTGATTCCCTCCATCCTTGGAAAAGATATTTCCACGGTGGATGAAGCAATCGCAAGTTATACCAAAGTTCGGGGTCACATGATGGCCAAAGCCGGACTGGAAGCCGCTTTGTGGGATGCCTTTGCGAAAACAAAGGGCATTTCGCTCTCGCAGATGCTTGGCGGAACGCGTAAAAAAATTGATGTTGGAGTGAGCATCGGCATCCAGAATTCAGTTGATGGACTCCTGAAAAAGATTGAAGGGTATCTTGCAGAGGGGTATAAACGAATTAAAATCAAGATCGCCCCTGGATTTGATCTACAATTTGTAGAGTCTGTCAGAAAGGAGTTCCCCGGAATTCTTTTCCAGGTTGATGCAAACTCAGCCTATACACTGGATGACATCGGCATTTTTAAAAAGATGGATGACTATAACCTCTTGTTGATTGAGCAACCCCTGGGATATGAGGATATCTTTGACCATTCAAAACTTCAGCGTGAACTTAAAACACCGATTTGCCTGGATGAAAGCATCCATTCCCTCGACGACACACGGGCTGCCATTGAATTAGACAGTTGCCGGATCATCAACATCAAACCAGGCCGGGTAGGTGGCTTTACAGAATCAAAACTGATCCACGATTACTGTGCCTCCATGAACATCCCGGTATGGTGCGGGGGAATGCTTGAATCAGGAATCGGCAGAGCCGGAAATGTAGCGTTGGCTTCGTTGTCCAACTTTACCTTACCCGGTGATATTTCTGCCAGCAAGCGTTATTATACAGAGGACATTGTAGAACCTGAATTTCTTGTTAATCCGGATGGCACCATGGATGTCCCCACGAAGCCCGGGATCGGGGTGGAAGTAAACATGAAAAACCTGGAGAAGGTTACTGTGAGAAGTGAGCGTTACAAGGGATGATTTGTTATTCTGACAAGGGATTGCCTGTAAATTCCTGAACACAATCATTGACAACTTTCAAAATGTCCTGCATTTTTTCAAGATCCGCTTTTGATGAAACATCCCGGGGGGTATGATAGTCGTCATGAAAACCTGAGAAGAAGGTCATCACAGGAATTTTAACCGCAATGAAGGAGCCATAATCGCTCCCCGTATGCCCTGTCACATCCCATAGGTCAAGCACAAACGGACGTGAAAGCCGCTGATTGATGTCACCGGCCATTTTCCTCAGCCGGTCATCTGAAGGCAAGGTACCGATGCTGAGTACCCGGTGAGCCGTATCTTCAGGAGCGCTACGTGAAATCATGTCCATGTTGAAAGCGAGCACAATATGATGAGAATTACCGGGGGCATGCTGCACGAAATAACTGCTGCCTAAAAGCCCCTTTTCTTCGGCAGTCCATGCGGAAAAAATGATATTACAGGCTGGCATTTCACCATGCTCACTCCATTTCCTGGCCAACGCAAGCATGCCGGAAGTGCCAGAGGCATTGTCATCAGCGCCGTGGTAAATAAGTCCGTTGCGCATCCCCAGATGGTCGTAGTGTGCGCCAATCACAACGCTTTTTGTGGTATCCTTCCCACGAATGATCCCCAGTACATTGTGTACAACCAGTGATTCAGTTTTAACTTCAACCGAAATCTTCAACCGTTTTTCTTTAAGAAGCATAGAGGCGGGTGAAATGTTGCCGGCAACCCTCTTTTCAAAATCAGGCACAACAATGCCCGTCCCTGAGAACAGTTGGTTCATGGCATTGTCGCCAAGAATGACAACCGGCGCTTTGTCAATGGTTGTATCACAGGGCAGGAAATATTCAGGATCATCATATCGCGGTTCGCCTGTTATGGCTGAATTCATTGAGGATTGCATGATGTCCAGGTTGTGCTGTGAATGGCTGTAGGGATTATGACGCCCATCTGCAGAAACAACAACCAATGCCATTGCACCTTTCCTGGCCGCGGTTTGAAGTTTTTTCTCCCATGAAGCGCGCCCGTCACTAAAGTATTTTCCCAATTTTCTCCATGCCGGTGATGTGGTATCGGCATGGCCCGGAAATCCCTCCAGTACGACAACAATCCGATCTTTCACAATCAGTCCATTATAATCATCATAACCCTGGTCTCCCGCAGATATGCCATAACCTGCAAATACAAGTGGCGCTTCGGCCTCTATCCCATTGAATACTGATTTCAGATCAAAGTCAATGCCCGGGGAGAGTTGAATCTCAGACTCAGTATCTGATGTTCGCCTCACCAACGCAAGGGTTGCTTTTTCCGGCTTAACCCGCAATACCTCGAAATTCTGAAAATAGCTTTGTTGCATCACCGGCATTCCTTCATGATTTTTCGAATGCCCGGGATTTGATTTTTCCTGATCGCCATAGGGTGACAAACCATATAGCTGCATCATGGACGCGATATAATCGGCGGCCATAAAGCCGCCCCGTGACCCTGCTTCACGTCCCTCCATCCAGTCGGAGGAGAGGAAGCGCAGGGTTCCTGCAAAATCTTTTTCTGCAGGGGATGATGGGGGCTGCACCCTGGTCTGGCCCGATAGCATGACCGATGATAAAAACAGGGCACAAAGGAGGAGGCTGTTTCTTTGCATGATCTTACACGTTCATCAACTTCCCCATTGCCATTAGATGAACGATATTGAATTCAGCATCAAGCACCAGGATATCGGCATCCTTTCCTTCACTGATAAAGCCCTTTCCTGATAACCTGAGAATATTTGCCGGGTTTGCAGTAGCAACATGCAGCGCCTGTTCAAGTGGAATACCGTCTACTAAAACAGCTTCTTTCAATTCCCTGAGGATGGAGGAAGGCAACCCCATTTCAATTTTTATCAGTTTCCCTGTTTCCGGATCGAATCCCGGCAGCGAGCCGCAACCATCGGAGGTAAATGTAATATGTGCCAGCGGAACACCGGCTGCAAGCAGCTCTTTTAACGCAATGGAGGGCTTGATCTCTTCATCGGTATAATAAGGGTATGAACTGGTGGTGATGTCGATATAACCCTTCTTTCCATACTCTTTTGCATCCTCAAAGATATAGCTGTTGCGGTTGCAATGGGTGGGGACGAACTGTTTATAACCCAACTCAGTACCGGTAACCACTTCGTGAATTGGTTTGAAAGGGTCAACTGCGTCACCCATATGGACGTTCACAATTCCCGCCTTGCCGCCAATCATACCTGCCACACGAGCCTGGGCTGCAATGCGTGCGAGTTCCTTCATGTCGGGGAAGGATGATCTGTGGTCGGAGATGGCCACCTCCCCCACCCCGATGATCTCTTCAAACAGGGCGATGTCTTTGGCAACATCCCCGGTGATGGTTGGTGGCGGAACCTGGTATGCCCCGGTATACATCCAGGCCGACACACCTTGCGCCCTGAGTGACTTCACTTTCATCAGCACGCTTTCAACGCTCCGGGTGATGCCGTCGGTACCCAGGCACCCTATCACGGTTGTAACGCCACCCTCCAGCATCATGCTCAGTAAAAGCTCAGGCATGCGACTGGCCGGGCCGCCTTCGCCGCCACCCCCGGTGATATGTACATGCGAATCGATCAACCCTGGAACAAGACTGAGCCCGGTGCAATCCACGATTGTAACCTCAAGTCCTGCCGGAAATTCAATTTGATCTGCAATGGAAAGAATAGTGTTCCCGCCGGTGAGGACATCCTTTTTGCCCTCGTACATGGGGGAATAGATTGCTGCATTTTTAAAAAGGGTTAACATGGTTTTCGGGGTTGATAAGTTCGTGTCTCTGAATGATGATCTGAAATGATTTAAAATGATACTGCAAAAGTGGTGAAATTTTAAATCCCCTGATATGAATAACATGGTCATGTAATTAAAATCTGCACGGGATGTTGGGTTAATTATCTCAATGTGTATAATCATTGGCTTTATTGCCGGGATAGGTGGCTTTGCTGATCTCTTTTATTGGAGTTTCTCCGAGTACGATTGGGGCTACGCGGAGATGATTTAAAGTCCCTTCGTTCTCCGGTTTTTCACCGACCTTCCCAATTGACAATTCTCCATTCTTCATTCCTCATTTTTTTTTAATAATTGATATTACCTTTTTAAGAAATGGCGATTAAGCAGTGGGGTAAATGAGCAATGAACAATGAGCAATGAGCAATGAACAATGAACAATGAGCAATGAACAATAAAAAGAGTAGTTATGAAAAGTAATGTTATAAAGGAAAAATCCTATGCTTTTGCGGTCAGGGTTATCAATCTGACCCGGGAACTGAGAAAAAGGAAAGTTGAAGCAGTTTTGATCAATCAACTGCTTAAAAGCGGGACATCAATTGCGGCGAATGTTGAAGAAGCCGTTGCTGGGATATCGAAAGCGGAGTTTTCGATGAAATTATCTATTTCGTATAAGGAAGCAAAGGAAACAGGAGGCTGGCTGAGAATGCTGAAAGATACCGCTTCAATCTCAACCAGGGAATTTGATTCCCTTTATCAGGATTTGGAAGAGATCATGAAGATTTTATGGGCAATTTTGAAGACTACCAGGATGAAGTGAAATGAGCAATGAAAAATGAAGAATTGGCAATTGTAATAAATGAGCAATGAACAAATGTCAATTAGCAATTATTGTTCATTGTTCATTGTTCATTGCCATGGTGGAGTATACCGGAGTCGAACCGGTGACCTCTGCATTGCGAACGCAGCGCTCT